>NZ_CP177286.1:1986071-2628928 GCF_046837775.1 Hoeflea sp. Naph1
CGGCAGCCGGTGGCCGCGCAATTGCTGGATCTTGTAGGCCTCGTCGAGGGTTCTGAGCAGCGAGTAGCTCGAGCCGCCGCCAATGTCGGTGGCAATCGCCGTGCGCACCCCATGCTGCTTGATCCGCTTGAGATCAAACAGCCCCGAGCCCAGGAACAGGTTCGAGGTCGGGCAATGCACGGCAACCGCACCGGCCTCGGCGATCACCGCCATCTCCCGGTCCGACAGATGGATCGCATGCCCGAGCAGCGCCTTGTCGCTCAGCAAACCGTGACGGGCGTAGACATCGGTGTAGTCCTTGGCGTCAGGATAGAGTTCGAGCGTATAGGCAATCTCGGCGTCATTCTCCGACAGATGGGTCTGGATCAATAAATCGGGATATTCACGTGCCAGCGTGCCGGCGGCATCAAGCTGCGCCGCCGTCGACGTGATGGCAAACCGCGGGGTGATTGCGACATGGTTCCGGGCCTTGCCGTGCCAGCTCTCGATCACGGCCTTGGTGTCGTCGTAGCCCGATTGCGCTGTGTCGGTCAGTTGCTCCGGCGCATTGCGATCCATCATCACCTTGCCGCCGACCATCAGCAGGTTGCGGCGCGTGGCTTCGGCGAAATAGGTGTCGGCGGAACTCTTGTGAACCGAGCAATAGGCGGCTGCCGTTGTCGTGCCCTGACGCAGCAATTCGTCAAAGAACAGTTTGGCGAAGCGGGCGCAGTGATCCGCGTCGGCAAACCGCTGTTCCTCGACGAATGTGTAGGTGTTGAGCCATTCCAGCAGATTGGCGGCATAGCTTGCCGTCACCTGCATCTGCGGGAAATGGATATGCGGATCGATGAATCCCGCCATCAGCAACAGCGGCCGGTGGTCGATGATCTCCGTTCCCTCGGATGCCGAGCGTTTGATGTCGGCATAGGCGCCGGCAGCAGAGATCTTGCCGTCCTCGATCAGCAGCGCACCGTCTTCCTCATAGATGTAACTTGCATGGTCATCCCGCGCTTGCGGGCGGGAGACAAAACTCAAGGTTCGTCCACGCAGCAGTCTGGTCGTCATTGAGCAGTCTCTCCGGCAACGGCCGATTCATACCAGGCGACGATCAGGCGACGCTCTTCGGGTTCGATGAAGCTGACATTGCCGGGCGGCATGGCGTGGCTGCGTCCTGCCTGAAGATAAATTTCCCGTGCGTGGCGGGCGATCTGCGCTTCGGTTTCGAGTTTGACGTCCTTGGGCGCATGGGCGATGCCGTCCCAGAATGGCTCCGCGGCGTGGCACATCGAGCAGCGGCCGAGCACGGTCTCGCTGACGGCTTCGAAATGGGCGTTGTCGACAAACCGCTGGAAGGTCGGCGCAAGCTGGGCTTCCTCGACGGGCTCGTCGGTCCGCGGCAGGCTCGACAGCCACATGATGGCGGCAAACAGCGCCACGGTGACGGCCCAGGTCCAGTGCGGCTTGCCCTGGCGGGCGTGCACCGTATTGAACCAGTGGCGGATGGTGACCCCCATCAGGAACACCAGCGCAGCGATCAGCCAGTTCCACTGGGTGGCAAAGGCCAACGGATAGTGGTTGGACAGCATCAGGAAAATCACCGGCAGGGTGAGGTAGTTGTTGTGCAGCGAGCGCTGCTTGGCGATGCGGCCATATTTCGGGTCCGGCTTGCGTCCGGCCCTGAGGTCGGCGACCACTACCTTCTGGTTGGGAATGATGATCATCGCCACATTGGCGCTCATGATTGTCGCGGTGAAGGCACCCAGATGCAACAGAGCGGCGCGGCCGGTAAATACTTGGGTATAGCCCCAGGCCATCGCCACCAGCACCGCAAACAGCACCACCATCAAGCCGGTCGTGCTGTTGCCGATCGGCGATTTGCACAGAAGGTCATAGATGATCCATCCCAGCACGATCGACGCCACCGAAATGGCAATGGCGATGGGGGCGGAGACATCAAGCACATTGGCGTCGATCAGATAAAGCTCGGCGCCGGCGTAATAGACCACGCACAGCATCGCAAAGCCCGACAGCCAGGTGACGTAGCTTTCCCATTTGAACCAGGTCAGGTGTTCGGGCAGCCGTTCCGGCGCGACCAAGTATTTCTGGATATGGTAGAAGCCGCCGCCATGCACCTGCCATTCTTCGCCGTAGGCGCCTTCGGGCAGGCCCGGCCGTTGCACCAGGCCAAGGTCCAGCGCGATGAAATAGAACGATGATCCGATCCAGGCGATGGCCGTGATCACATGCAGCCAGCGTACGGCGAAGCTCAGCCATTCCCATGCCAGGGCGTATTCGTACATGTGGGTCCCCCAAAAAGCCTTTGATGTTTCGGTGCTTGCTACCGTCATGATGCGCAATGTGGCGCACAATGGGAAGCCTGAGTTGGATGTTCCGGCGTTTAATCAGTTCCGGGTTTTGCCTGAAAATCTTCGCGATTGTCGGAATATTCGCGAAAGGGCCCACGATCCCCGGATTTTCATTTTGACCGTCACATAACTGTTTTCATTTGCGCATTAGAAGGGGCAACGCTACGTTTCCCTTTCGGGATGCGTTCGTTTCACGTGTTTCCCATCTTTGGAGGAAGACTAAATGAAAAGATACATCGCTGCTGGCGTCATCGCCGCACTCATGGCTGGTGTCGCACCAGCCACCGCCGCCACCCAGGTTGATTTCTGGCATGCTTTCACCGGACGCCTTGGCGAGCTTCTTGACGAGCAGGTTTCCAAGTTCAATGCGTCGCAGGACGAGTTCGTGGTCGTTGCCACCAACAAGGGCAATTATTCCGAAACGCTCAACGCCGGCATCGCCGCCTTCCGTGCGGGCGAGCAGCCTGACATTCTTCAGGTCTTCGAAGTCGGCACTGCCACGATGATGGCAGCCAAGGGCGCCATCAAGCCGGTCTATGAAGTGATGGCCGAATCCGGCCTGCCATTCGACCAGTCGGTCTATCTTGCCGCCGTTGCCGGTTATTACACGACCACCGAAGGCCAGATGCTGTCGCTGCCTTACAACTCCTCGACCCCGGTGCTCTACGTCAACAAGGACGCGCTGAAGGCTGCTGGTCTCGATCCGGAAATGGATCTTTCGACCTGGGAACAGGTTGGAACGGCTCTCGACGCGCTCAAGGAATCGGGCAACAAGTGCCCGCTGACGACTGCCTGGCAGAGCTGGGTTCATCTTGAGAACCTGTCAGCCTACCACAATGTGCCGTTTGCTTCGCAGGAGAACGGTTTTGCCGGTCTCGACACCGAACTCACCTTCAATGGTGATGTTCAGGTCAAGCACATCGAAACCATGGGTCAGTGGGCCAAGGACGGCAAGTTCATCTATTCGGGCCGTCGCAACGAAGGTGGCGCACCGTTCCGTGCCGGTGAATGCGCATTGTTCACCGAATCGTCGGCTGGCTATGCCGGCGTGAAGAAGGAAGCGACCTTCGATTTCGCCATTCGCCCGCTGCCTTACTGGAGCGATGTCGAAGGCGCACCGCAAAACACCATCATCGGCGGCGCTTCGCTGTGGGCCATGGCCGGTCAGACCCCGGAAGAATACAAGGGCGTTGCAGCCTTCTTCAACTTCCTGTCCAGCTCGGACATCCAGGCCAAGTGGCACCAGGATACCGGTTATCTGCCGATCACCATGGCGGCCTATGACGCCACCAAGGCTTCCGGTTTCTATGACGAAAACCCGGGCACCGACATCTCCATCATCCAGATGACCGGCAAGGCACCGACTGCCAACTCCAAGGGTCTCCGGCTCGGCAGCTTCGACCAGATCCGCGGCGTCATCGATGAAGAACTCGAAGGTGTCTGGAACGGCTCCAAGTCGGCCAAGGATGCGCTTGACTCGGCTGTCTCGCGCGGCAATGAACTGCTTCGCCGTTTCGAGCAGGCCAACAAGTAACAACACAGTTTTCGGCGGGGTTCACACGAGCCCCGCCGATCCCAATCTTGTTTCGGGTGAACCATGGAAAAGCGCGTCGTCTTCGACAATCGCTGGCTGCCTTATCTCTTGGTGGCGCCGCAACTGCTTGTCACGATCGTGTTCTTCTTCTGGCCCGCCGGTCAGGCGATCTACCAGTCCGCCTTCATTCCCGATCCGTTCGGGCTGAAGACCCAGTTCGTCGGACTTGGCAATTTCGAATATCTGTTTTCCAACCAGTATTATCGCGAGGCGTTTTTCACCACCGGGGTCTTCTCCGTGCTGGTGACGGTCTCGTCGATGTCGTTTGCGCTGTGGCTGGCGGTGCTGGCCGACCGGGTGATCAAGGGCTCGAGCGCCTACCGCACCCTGCTGATCTGGCCCTATGCCGTGGCCCCGGCAATCGCCGGCGTGCTGTGGCTGTTCATGTTCAATCCGTTCACCGGCATCATCGCCTGGATGCTGTCTCAACTGGGCTATGCCTGGAATCACAATCTTGATGGCGGCGAAGCCATGGCGCTGGTGGTGGCGGCTTCGGCCTGGAAGCAAATCAGCTACAATTTTCTGTTTTTTCTCGCCGGTCTGCAGGCAATCCCCAAAAGCGTCATCGAGGCTGCGGCGATCGACGGCGCCAGCTTCTGGCGCCGGTTCTGGACCATCGTTTTCCCGCTGTTGTCGCCGACCACCTTTTTCCTGCTGGTGGTCAATGTCATTTATGCCTTTTTCGATACATTCGGGGTCATTCACACGATTACCCAGGGCGGCCCGCAACAATCGACCACGATCCTTGTCTACAAGGTTTTCGCCGATGGCTTCATCGGCCAGGATCTCGGATCTTCGGCAGCGCAGTCAGTGGTGCTCCTGGTGCTGGTGACAATCCTGACGGTGATCCAGTTCCGGTTCATTGAACGACGGGTGCATTACTGATGAGCGGCATGGTCGAAAAACGAGGTGTCGGAATCTGGCTCACCCATGCCGGCCTGATCCTCGGCGTGGCAATCATCTGCTTTCCGATCTGGATTGCCTTTGTCGCCTCCACGGTGACCCAGGCCGATCTGGTGCGCCCGCCGATGCCGCTGCTGCCGGGGTCGCATTTCATTGACAATTACCTCGAAGCGCTGCTGGCGGGGGGCAATGCGCCGGTATGGAAGATGCTGTTCAACTCGCTGGTGATGGCGCTTGGCATTACCATCGGCAAGATCGCCATCTCGCTGTTGTCGGCCTATGCCATCGTCTATTTCCGGTTCCGCTTCCGGATGTTCTTCTTCTGGATGATCTTTGTCACGCTGATGCTGCCGGTCGAGGTCCGCATCGTTCCCACCTATGAGGTGGTGGCAAGCCTCGGGCTGCTCAACAGCTACACCGGGCTGATCCTGCCGTTGATCGCCTCGGCCACGGCCACCTTCCTGTTCCGCCAACTGTTCATGACCATCCCCGACGAGCTGGTCGAGGCGGCCCGTGTCGACGGCGCCGGACCGATCCGGTTCTTCATCGACATCCTGTTGCCGATGTCGCGCACCAACATCGCCGCCCTGTTTGTCATCCTCTTCATCTACGGCTGGAACCAGTATCTCTGGCCGTTGCTGATCACCACCGACCCGTCGATGAACACAGTCGTCATGGGCATCAAGCAGATCCTGCCGACCGGCGACCAGACGGTCGAGTGGCCGGTGATCATGGCCACCGCCATGCTCGCCATGCTGCCGCCGGTTCTGGTGGTGGTCGGCATGCAGAAGCTCTTCGTCAAGGGCCTGGTCGAAAGCGAGAAATGAGTTCCAATGGCTGAAATCACCCTCAAGGCAATCCGGAAGAACTACGGCCGCACCGAGGTCATCCACGGCATCGATGCAAAGATCAGCGACGGCGAGTTCATCGTCATTGTCGGCCCGTCGGGCTGCGGCAAGTCCACTCTGCTGCGCATGGTTGCCGGGCTTGAGACCATCACCTCGGGTGAGATCACCATCGGCGACCGGGTGGTCAACGATCTCGAGCCGCGTGAACGCGACATCGCCATGGTGTTTCAGAACTACGCGCTCTATCCGCATATGAGCGTGTTCGACAACATGGCCTACGGGCTCAAGATCGCCAATGTACCAAAGCCGGAGATCCTCGACCGTGTCACCGAGGCGGCGCGGATGCTCGAACTCGAGCCCTATCTCGACCGCAAGCCGCGACAGCTCTCCGGCGGCCAACGCCAGCGCGTGGCCATGGGCCGGGCGATTGTCCGCAAACCCGCGGTTTTCCTGTTTGACGAGCCGCTGTCCAATCTTGATGCAAAGTTGCGTGTGCAGATGCGCCTCGAGATCAAGGCGTTGCAGCGCAAGCTCGGCGTCACCGCGCTCTATGTCACCCACGATCAGGTCGAGGCGATGACGCTGGCTGACCGCATGATCGTCATGAATGCTGGCGTCGCCGAACAGATGGGCGCGCCGCTCGAGGTCTATGCCAACCCGCAGACCCTGTTTGTGGCGGGGTTCATCGGTTCGCCGCCGATGAATGTGCTCAAGACCGAAATCACCGATGGCACCGCCACGGTTGGCGGTGGGTATCAGGTGCGGGGCAGGGACCTCGGTGCCGGATCGGTAATCGGCGTGCGGCCCGAACATATTTCGCTCGTTGCACAGGGGACCGGCCTGTTTGACGCAACCGTGAATTTTTGCGAGCCGCTCGGCGCGGAAACGCTTGTGCACATGCTGACTGCCACGGGCGACAATGTGGTGGTGCGCATCGACGGCGAGGTCACCCTGCCCAAGCCTGGCGACAACGCAGGATTGGCGGTGGACCCGTCACGACTGCTGGTGTTCGATGCCAACGGCAAGCGCATCGCTGACATTATCCCGGCCGGATAGGCCGACCTGCGGGTTTGGCCAATCGGACTCGAGCCCACGCAGACCGTGCCGTAAAGGCGCTTGCTTGATGTTTGTCAGTCCATATGCGCGGCGGGTGCACCGGCGGGTGCGGCCATCTTCGGCTTGCGCAGCATCAGCGCCAGCGGAACCGCGCACAACGTCACCACCATCATCAGCTTGAAATCGTTGTTATAGGAAATCATCAGCGCCTGCTGGTTGACCAGCCCGTCGAGCACCTGCAGCATTTCCGGGCTGGATGCCGCGTTTGGAATCACGCTTTTCAGCGTTGGATTGTACGGGTTGATGAAGGCGCCGAGTTCGACATGATTGATCTGCAGATTGCGGCTGAGAAACAGCGTCACCACCGAAATGCCGATCGATGAGCCGATATTTCGCACCAGGCTGAACATGCTGGCCGCATCGGTGCGGTACTGCACCGGCAGCGTGGCAAAAGCCACGGTCGACAGCGGCACGAACACCAGGCCGAGACCAAGCCCCTGGACGATGCCGGTGGAAATCACCGGCCAACTGTCCATCTGCGGCGAGAAGCTGGTCATCATGTGCAGCGAGTATGCTGTCAGCAGTAGCCCGGTGATGACCAGATAGCGGGCATCAACGGTGCGCACCAGCCGCCCGACCAGCAGCATCGACACCATCGTGCCCATGCCGCGCGGCGCCATCACCAGTCCCGTCGTTATGGTCGAATAACCGAATACCCGCGACAGCATCGGCGGCAACAGCGCCAGACTGGCCAGCAGCACGATGCCGACGACAAAAATCAGCACCAGACCGGTCGCGAAATTGCGGTCAGCAAAGATTTTTGGATCGACGAAGGTGTCTTCATTGCTGGCCAGATGCACGATGAATATCCAGAAGCCGGTGATCGCCAGCGCCAATTCAATCCATACTTCCCAGGCTTCGAACCAGTCCACCTCGCCACCGCGGTCGAGCATCAGCTGCAGGGCGCCGACGCCGAGCGAAAGCATGGCGAAGCCGAAGAAATCGAAGCGCCGCAACCGCCGCGCCACTTCCGGCAAATAGCCCGCGCAGCCCATGAAGGCGATAATGCCGACCGGCAGGTTGATGAAGAACACCCACCGCCAGTTCAGCGTATCGGTGAGCCACCCGCCCAGCGTCGGCCCGATGATCGGGCCGACCATGATGCCGGCGCCCCAGATTGCCATCGCCTGCCCGTGCCGTTCTTTCGGGTTGATGTCGAGCAGGAAAGTCTGTGACAGCGGCACGATTGCCGCGCCGAACACGCCTTGCAGAATTCTGAAGCCCACCATCACTTCAAGGTTCGGTGCCATCCCGCAGGCCATCGAGGCGATGGTGAAGCCGACAATCGACAGCAGGAACAACTGCCGTCGGCCGACCCGATCGGCGATCCAGCCGGTGACCGGCGTCATGATCGCCGCTGCCACGATATAGGAGGTGAGAACCCAGGTTATGGTGTCTTGGGAGGCTTCCAGATCGCCGACCATCGACGGCAACGCCACATTGGCGATCGTCGTGTCGAGCACCTGCATGATGGTCGCCAGCATGATCGAGACCGTGATAAGGCCGCGATGCGGCACATCATGGCCAGGATCGATGGAAGTGCTCATGGCTGTTGGTTTCCGGCGTGAAAATTATTCCGCGGCTTTGGCTGAACTGAAAAGGTCGCCAAAGCTGCGGCTTGCGCCGGTGTCCACGGTCACGGTGGCGCTCAGGCCCGAACGCGCCAGAATGTTGGCTTCGGGGTTGTCAAGCGTCAGTCGAACCGGGATCCGCTGCGTGACCTTGACCCAGTTTCCGGTGGCGTTCTGCGCCGGGAGCAACGAGAATTCTGCGCCGGTTCCGGCGCCGATTGAATCCACCGAAGCCTTGAACCGCCGGTCTGGAAAGATGTCGAATACCACTTCGGCCGGCTGCGACGGTTTCATATGGGCCAGTTGCGGCTCCTTGAAATTGGCGTCAATCCAGGAATTTGAAGTCTCGACAATATCAAAAAGCGCCGCACCCGGTGTCACATATTCGCCCGGTCGGAACGACGAAGCCTGGTAAACCAGCCCGTCGGCGGGGGCATAAACCGTGGCTACGGCAAGATTGTAGGCGGCTTTGTCGCGCGCGGCCTTGGCGGCAACCACCATCGGGTGGGAATCGATGTCGCCATCCAGATTTCCGGCCAAAGCTGCCTTGGCGGTGGCCACGCTCTGCTGTGCCGCGATCAGGTCTTCGGCCGCCTTGCGCGCGGTGTGGCGCGCATCGTCGAGTGACGATGTGGTTGTCACGCCTTTGGTTGTCAGTGCCTTCTGGCGGTCGAGATTGTCCTGGTAAAAGGCGACATCGTCGGAAGCGATCCGCTCCTGGGTCAGTGCCTGCTTGTAGGCAGCACGCAACTGGATGATGTTTAGGCGAGCGCTTTCAACGGCGGCATTGGCCTGATTGAGTGCGATCTGCAACGGCTCCGGATCGACCTGAAACAGCACGTCGCCCTTCTTGACCGGCTTGTTTTCGCTGACATTGACGCTGACAACCCGCCCGGCAATTTCGCTGGCGATGCTGATTCGCGACAGCCGCAGATTGGCGTTTTCGGTTTCCTCGAACCGGCCACCGGAGATCCAGGCATAGGCGCCGCCGAGAATCAGCAGGCTCGGCACCAGCAGCATCAGCACGTTGCGTCGGGCTTTCGACTTCTTCTTTGCCGGCACCGATTCGCTACCCTGTGCCCCAGGGGCGCTCGCCGTTGCCACCGGCGCGGTGCCAGGGCGCGAGTCTCGCGAAGTCGGAGCGTCGGCATTTGCAGCGGAGAGTTTGGTCTGGGTGCTCATCAACTAGCCTGAAATTCGGCGGCATCAGCAGCCGCCTGGGGTTCATCGGAGGACATGTTTTCAACAACAATGGCCAGTGCCGAGACCAGCGTTTGACGATGATCGTCATCAAGTCCCGTCATCGCCATCTCGAACACATCGGCGGCCACCGCCTTGATCGTCGAATAGGCCGCCATGCTTTTTTCGGTCGGAATGATCCGGTTGGTCCGGCGATCGCTTTCATGCGCGCAGCGTTTGACCCAACCGGCCTGTTCCATCCGGTCAATCAACCGCGAGACACTTATCGGTTCGATTTCCAGCAAATCGGCCAGCCGCGCCTGGGTGGCATTTTCCTCGCGCACCGCCCGCACCAGTAGCCGCCATTGCGCTGATGACAGGCCATGCTCCTGCATCCGCGTCTCGAAACTCTTGCGCAGCAACCGGGCCGCGTCGTGGATCAGGAAACCGAATTGATCGATCGAAGCTTTATTCATAAGCGCCATATATTGTAAGCATGCTTATGGAGCAAGCGCCATCCATACAACTTTCCGTGTAGGGCAGAGCATCCCCATTGCCGAAATTCCTTGGCAGCAGCCCCAAAACCGCGCGGCAATGGTGCAGCGGGAAGGATCGCCTTCGGGCGCGCAAATCCGTTGATCGCGATGGCGAAATGTGACAACGCTGGGTCAGGCAACAGGTTGGCGCGGCGGTCTCATGGACAATCCCGATTTCATCATTGTCGGCGCCGGTTCATCCGGTTGTGTCATGGCCGAGCGCCTGTCTGCCTCTGGCCGCCACAAGGTTCTGCTGCTGGAAGCGGGCGGCGACGACAGGCGGTTTTTCGTGCAGATGCCGCTGGGCTACGGCAAGACCTTTTTCGACAAGCGGGTCAACTGGATGTACCGCGCGGAACCGGATCCGGGGCTTGCCGGCAACGTCGATCACTGGCCGCGCGGGCGCGTGCTCGGTGGCTCATCCTCGATCAACGCCATGGTGTGGGTTCGCGGTGCGCGCGCCGATTTCGACGAGTGGCGCGATGCCGGCAATCCGGGCTGGGGGGCAGACGAGATCTGCGCGGCTTTCCGCGAGATCGAATGTGCGGCCATCGGTGACGATTCCGTTCGCGGCCGTTCCGGACCCCTCAAGCTGTTTGTACCCGACAGGACCGTGCATCCACTGACCCGCAAATGGTTCGAAAGCGCGCAGGCCATCGGCTTGCCGATGAACCCCGATTTCAACGGTGACAGCCAGGATGGCGTCGGCCTGTTCGAATTCACCATTCACAAGGGCAGACGGCTGTCGTCCGCGCGGGCCTTCCTGCGCCCTGCGATGTCACGGCCCAATCTGCGGGTGATCACCGGCGCTCATGTGACCGGCCTGACGTTTGAAGGCCAGCGTGCCACCGGCGTGACCTATATGCGCCGCGGCAAGACCGTGGCGATCAAGGCCGGGTGTGAAGTGGTCCTGAGCGGCGGATCGGTCAATTCACCGCAATTGCTGCAACTTTCGGGCATCGGACCCGCCGATCATCTCCAATCCCTCGGGATCGGAGTTCGTGCCGATAACGCCCATGTCGGGCGCAATCTTGAAGACCATATCGGCACCAACTACACCTTCCGCGCCAATTGCCCGACCATCAACCAGCAACTCGGGCCCTGGTGGGGAAAACTGTCAGCCGGCCTGCGCTACGTACTTATGCGCGACGGACCGTTGTCGGTCAGTCTCAACCAGGCTGGCGGCTTCATCCGCACGGATACGGGACGCACGCGGCCCAACATGCAGCTCTATTTCCAGGCCTTCTCCACGGTTCTTCCACGACCTGGCGAACGGCCGATCCTGAGCCCCGACCCGTGGCCGGGCTTTTCCATCGGTTGGTCCAATTGCCGCCCCAAGAGCCGCGGCGAGATCATGATCCGCTCGGACGACCCGTTCGAGCCGCCGAAGATTGCCGCCAACGCGCTGTCGCATCAAGATGACGTCGCGGAGATGTTGGCGACCGGCAAGATCATACGGCGGATGGCGGCGACCAGGCCGCTGGCCGATTACATCGAGACGGAATTGCTGCCCGGTCCCGATGTCATCGAGGATGAGGCCTTGATCGAGGATTTTCGCCGCCGTTCCGGCACGGTCTACCATCCGGTCGCTACCTGTCGCATGGGGCCTGATCCTGCGCGATCCGTGGTCGATTCACGGCTACGGGTGCATGGTGTTGGCGGCTTGCGCGTGGTCGACTGCTCGGTGTTCCCGAATATCGTCACCGGCAACACCAATGCCGCTGCCATGGCCACGGCATGGCGGGCATCCGAACTGGTGCTTCAGGACAACGCCTGACGGGCGTCTTCGCGCCAATCAACAAGTGCGGCAATGATATCGGCGGCCACGGTCGCAGCAATCACTTCAGGCCGCTTGTCGGCGATCTTGCGCCCGATCGGGCAGACCAGCTTAGCAATCCGTGCCTTGTCGCCGCCTTCGCGAACATATTGATGCTCGAAGGTGACGCGCTTGGTATCCGATCCGATCATGCCCACCTGCGCCAGGTCATCGCGGTGAAGTGCCGCCGTGACGATCAGGAAATCCAGCGCGTGGTCGTGGGTGAGAACAATCACCGCGCTTCCCTGTGCGATATCTGCGACCAGACTTTCGGGCAGGGCGGTCAGGTGCCGGTTGGCACCCTCGGGCATCCGTTCCAGCTCGTCGCTTCTTGTCTCGACGGCATGGACCTTGACCGGCAACAACAACAGCGCATTCGCCAGCGCCCGGCCGACATGCCCGCCGCCAAACAGCCAGACTTCCGGGTCGGCAGCGTCCTCGGCCCTGACCATATCGGCGATCTCGTCATAACGGGGTTCGGTGACGATCTCGAACGACAGCGTCACGTGGCCGCCACAGCATTGGCCGATGGCCGGCCCCAGAGGCAGCGCCAGGTCTTTAGCACCATGGCCGGCCAGCACATCGCGCGCCTGGTCGACGGCTTCGAGTTCCAGACGACCGCCGCCGATGGTACCAAACAGCCCGTTTTTTGACACCAACATCCAGGCGTCGATGTCGCGCGGTGTCGATCCCTTGGCTTCGCGCACGCGAACCAGCACGAAACCGTTCGCGCCGGCTCGTTGCTCGAATTTTTGGTAGGCGGCAAGCCGTGCCATTTCGATCAGCTTTCGCTGTTCTCGGCCGGCTGTTCGTCGGCCATCGCCTTGAGCCGCTCCACCGCCATCAGCACCCGCTCCGGTGTGGCCGGGGCGTCAAGTCGCGGTGAGACCTTGTAATCGGCGATCGAAGCCACGGCCATGCCGAGTGCTTCGAGCACCGAGATCGGCAGCATGAAGGGGGGTTCGCCGACAGCCTTGGACCGGCGCACGGTAGGCTCGCGGTTTTCGGCCCAGTCCGCCAGCTTGACGTTGAAGATCTTCGGCCGGTCCGAAGCCAACGGGATCTTGTAGGTTGATGGCGCATGGGTCCGAAGCCGGCCCTTGTCGTCCCACCACAATTCTTCCGTGGTCAGCCAGCCCATACCCTGCACGAAGGCACCTTCGATCTGGCCGATGTCGAGAGCCGGGTTGAGCGAGCGTCCGGTGTCGTGCAGCACATCGACCCGGTCGACCTGGTATTCGCCGGTCAGCGTGTCGATCGAGACTTCGGAGACGGCAGCGCCGTAGGCGAAATAGTAGAATGGTCGGCCCTTGCCGGCGGCGCGGTCCCAGTGAATGTCCGGTGTCTTGTAAAACCCGGCTGCCGAAAGCTGGACCCGTTCCTGATAAGCGAGCTTGATGAAATCGCCGAACGGCATCAACTCGTTGCCCACCCGCACATGGTTGGGTTCGAATTCCACTTGGTCTTCGGGAATGTTGAATTTTTCCGCCGCGAACGCCACCAGTCGTGTCTTGATCTGCTGCGCCGCATTGGCAACCGCCATGCCGTTGAGGTCGGTGCCCGACGAAGCTGCCGTGGCCGAGGTGTTGGGCACTTTGCCGGTGGTGGTGGCGGTAATGCGGATGGTGTCGAGATCGACCTGGAACTCGTCGGCCAGCACCTGAGCCACCTTGGTGTTGAGCCCCTGGCCCATTTCGGTGCCACCATGATTGAGGTGGATCGATCCATCCTGGTAGACATGCACCAGCGCACCGGCCTGGTTGAACCAGGTGGCGGTAAAGGAAATCCCGAATTTGACCGGCGTCAGCGCGATGCCGCGCCGGATCACCGGGCTGTTTTCATTGAAGTCGATGATTTCTGCCCGGCGAGCCTGATAATCAGAACAGGTTTCGAGCTCGTCGACCACCCTTTCGATGATGTTGTCTTCCACCGTCTGGTGATAGGGCGTGAGATCACGGCCCGGTCCGCCATAGAAATTGGCCTTGCGGATTTCGAGCGGATCGCGGCCCAGCGCATAGGCCACTTCCTCGATCACGCGCTCGCCGCCGAGCATCCCCTGTGGCCCGCCAAAGCCGCGGAAAGCGGTGTTGGAGACGGTGTTGGTCATCATCGGCTTGGAGGTCAGCCGCACGTCTTCGAAATAGTAGCAATTGTCGGCATGAAACAGGGCCCGGTCGGTCACCGCCCCCGAAAGGTCTGAGGAGAAGCCGCAGCGTGCCGCAAATGTGGCGTCGAGTGCGTGGATCTTGCCGCTGTCGTCAAAGCCGACATCGTAATCGACAACGAAATCATGGCGTTTGCCGGTGATGATCATGTCGTCGTCGCGGTCCGGCCGGATCTTGACGGCGCGGTTGAGTTTCTTGGCGGCGATCGCGGCAATTGCCGCAAACTGGTTGGCCTGGGTTTCCTTGCCGCCGAAGCCGCCGCCCATGCGCCGGATCTGCACGGTCACCGCATTCGACACCGTGCCAAGCGCATGCGCCACCATGTGCTGAACTTCGCTCGGGTGCTGGGTCGAGGACCAGACAGTAACCTCATCATCCTCGCCCGGGATCGCCATGGCGATATGACCCTCGAGATAGAAATGGTCCTGGCCGCCAATCCGCATCTCTCCCTGCAGCCGTCGTGGTGCGGCGCTGAGGCCGGCGGCGATATCGCCGCGCTCAAGCTTCAATGGGTCGGTGACAAGCGGATAATTGGCCTCCATCGCCGCGCGCACATCGGTAATGTGCGGCAGATCCTCATAGCTGATCACCGCCCGCTTGGCGGCGCGGCGTGCGAGGTCACGGGTCTCGGCGATGACGGCAAACACCGGCTGGCCGTGAAACAGCACAGTGTCGGTCGCCAGCACCGGTTCGTCGTCCCGTCCGGTCGGGGAAATATCGTTGACGCCGGGCACGTCGGCACCGGTCAGCACCGCGACCACGCCTTCGGCAGCGCGCACCGCGTCGAGATCAAGCGCGGTGATGCGCGCATGTGCCCGGTCGGTCAGACCCAGATAGGCGTGCAAGGTGCCGGCCGGTTCCGGCATGTCGTCAATGTAGTCGGCGCTGCCGGTGACATGCTTGTGGGCTGAATCATGCTGGCGTGCGACGTGGGCGCCGCCGGTGATTTCAGTTTTGCTGCGTGGTGTGTGAGCGCCCATGATCAAGCCTCCTCCATGGTCGGGTGGCGTTGGATGCGAACCGGCGCCCCACAGGTTTCGAGAAAGAAACGGATCATCAGGTTTTGCGCCGAAAGCATCCGGTAATCGGCGCTTGCCCGCCAGTCACTGAGCGGCTGGTAATCTTGCGCAAGCGTCGTGCGCGCGGTCTGGATCGTCTCCCATGACCAGGCTTGGCCGATCAGCGCGGCTTCCGCTTTTGCCGCCCGCTTTGGCGTGCCCGCCATGCCGCCAAAGGCGATCCGCGCGGAGGCCACCAGTCCTTCGTCATCGAGGGTCACGAAAAACGCTCCGCACAGGGCCGAAATATCCTCATCGCGGCGCTTGGAAATCTTGTAGACCGAGAAAAATGCTCCGTCTTCAAGCGCCGGCACAAACACGCTTTCGACAAACTCGCCGGGCTGCCGGTCCTGCTTGCCGTACTCGATGAAGTAGGCTTCAAGCGGCACAGTTCGGCGGTTGCTGCCCTTGCGCAAGGTCACCGCGGCGTTGAGCGCAATAAGCGGCGGCGGCGTGTCGCCGATCGGCGAACCATTGGCGATGTTGCCGCCGACCGTGCCCATGTTGCGCACCTGCTCGCCGCCAATCCGGTCCCAGAGTTCTTCCAGCTGCGGAAACAGCGCCAGCAGCGCCATCCGCGCCGAGGTATAGGATACGCCAGCCCCGAGCGTGACACCGGTTTCCTCGATCGACATCTGCCTGAGGCCATCGAGATGGCTGATATGGATGACCGGCGAAATATCGCGCATGTGCTTGGTCACCCAGAGCCCGACATCGGTCGAACCGGCGACGATGGTGGCGTTGGGGTGAGCTTCGTAAAGTTCGGCCAGATCGTCGACATCGCCGGGGATCAAAGTGGTGCCCGACTTGTGTTCGATGGTCACCCGAGCGCCGTCGGCCATCTCGTTAAGAGTGGTGATGGTGGTGTCATGGGCAGCCACCAGGCGGTCATTGTCAGCCGTGGGGATGGTCCGGGCTGCGGCCTGCGCCGCCTTGACGATCGGTTCATAGCCGGTGCAGCGGCACAGATTGCCCTGCAGTGCGCGTTCGATGTCCGCGTCGGTCGGCTCCGGATCGGAAAGCCAAAGCCCGTGCAGCGAGGCAACAATGCCCGGCGTGCAGAAGCCGCATTGCGAACCATGATTGTCAACCATCGCCTGTTGCACGGCGCTGAGCGCGCCATCGGGCCGGTTGAGGTGTTCGACGGTTACTACATGGGTGGCATCGAGCGAGCCGACAAATCGGATGCAGGCATTGACGCTATCATAGACCAGCACCCCGTTTTCGATCCGCCCGACCAGAACCGTGCAGGCGCCGCAATCGCCTTCCGCGCAGCCTTCCTTGGTGCCGGTCAGCCGCCGCTCGAGCCGAAGCCAGTCAAGCAGCGTCAGGTCCGGGGCAAAACCGGAAAGTTCCACGATTTGCTCGTTGAGAATGAATCGAATGGATGTGCGGTGGGACTGGGCCATGTCGCCTCGTAAAATTTTAGATCAACTGGACAAAACCTAACCCAGCCGGTCACCTTGGGAAAGACCGCCATACGCATGCAACAGTTTCAGGCAAAGCCGGTCAATCAACCTTCGGTTCCGCGTCCAGCGGGTGAATGGCGCCGGGCAATCCAAGATACTGACTTTCGAAGTTGACGGTGGAGTTATTGCCGATGGCGTCTCGATTGGTTTTCAGCCAGTTCTCGGCCTCCACCCGGCCTCGGTCCCTCAGCTTGGTCAGGAACGACCAACTGACATCGAATTTCGAGGACACCGGAAGATCTTCCATCGCCTCATCCGAGCGGATCGAATGCACCAAGATATGCCGCATCTTGTCCTTGTGTTCATCCTTGAGCCAGTCCTGCTCGATCAGCCGGGTGACGAAATTGATTGCCCGCATCTCGTCGATCAGCGAGGAATTGAACGAGATTTCATTGATCCGGTTGAGGATTTCCGGCGCGGTAGTCGGCAATTCATGGCGTTCCATCGGGTTGATATGAACGATCATCACATCGCGGCTTTCGCATTCGTAGAAGAACGGAAACAGTGCCGGGTTGCCCATGTAGCCGCCGTCCCAGAAATGCTCGCCATCAATCTCCACCGCCTTGAACAGGAATGGCAGGCAGGCCGACGCCATTACCACGTCGACGCTGACTTCATTGGTCTTGAAAACCCGCACCCGACCGCTGCGCACATTGGTGGCGCTCAAAAACAGTTTTGTCTCGGCGCATTCACGCAAACCATCGAAATCGATGCTGTCGACCAGAAGGTCACGCATCGGATTGATGTCGAACGGGTTGAATTCATAGGGCGAGAATGTCCGTGTCAGCGTATCGAAAGCGGCAAAGCTTGCGGCATTGAGCAATTCCATCCCGGGCACGGTGGCATCGGGGAATGCCTGCAATGGCGACCAGACAGAGCCGGATCGGCTCGATTTGCGCCAGAAATCCTCAAGCGCGGCCTGACCACCCTTGCGTCCGCCGGACATCAGGCCATGGGCCAGCACCACCGCGTTGACCGCGCCGGCGCTGGTTCCCGACAGGCCTTCGAACCCGATATCGGTTTCGTCGAGCAACCGGTCGATCACCCCCCAGGCAAAGGCGCCATGCGCGCCCCCGCCCTGCAGTGCCAGGTTGATCATCTGCTCGCTGCCAGCCGTTGCCTTGGCGCTGGTCATTGCGCGGTCCATCCGCCATCCATCGGCAGCGCTGCGCCGGTGATCTGCGCTGCTTGGTCGGAGGCCAGATAGGCTGCAAACGCAGCGATCTGGTCGACCTTGACGAATTGCTTGGTCGGCTGTGCCTTGAGGATCACCTCGTTGACGACGTCTTCTTCGCTCATGTTGCGCGCCTTGGCTGTATCGGCGATCTGACCCGAAACCAGCGGCGTTTCGACATAGCCGGGGCAGATCGCATTGGCGGTCACGCCGAACTCCGCGCCTTCCAGCGCCACTGTCTTGATAAGCCCGACAATGCCATGCTTTGCCGCGACATAGGCGCTCTTGTAGGGCGAGGCGACCAGGCCATGGGCCGAGGCGATGGCGATGATGCGGCCGAATTTCTGTTTTTTCATGCCCGGCATCGCGGCCCGGATCAGATGGAACGCCGACGACAGGTTGATGGCGATAATGGCGTCCCATTTGCCGATCGGGAAATCCTCGATCTTCTCGACATGCTGGATGCCGGCATTGGGGACAATCACCTCAACCGAGCCGAACTTCTTTTCCGCCGTGTGGACCAGATCGGTAATTTCCTCGGGATTGAGCATATTGGCGCCATGAAAGATCACGTCACCGCCCCCGAGCGACGCCAGACGCGAGCGAGTCGCCTCTATCTCCGCATCCTTGCCCAACCCGTTGAGGACCACATTATAGCCCGCCTGGGCGAAATTTTCAGCGATGCCAAGGCCGATACCGCTGGTAGATCCGGTAATGATCACGGTTTTCATGGGAGTGGTCCTTTCAAAATTGTTGCAACGCATTTCGGTTGCTGCACTGCAAACGTAAGAACTCATTGCTACAGTTCCAATCAAGTTTCGGTCAACTGCTGGCAATTTCCGGTGAAGCCGTGGCGGCTGCGGGTTGTCTCACCTGGTTATCGGGTCCATTGAGAAAAACTGTTGCAACAACCGCTCGGCGCCTTCGTCCTCCATGTCTCAATCTGCTGAAATTTCCGCCACCGGCTCTGGCCCTGACCGACAGATCCTGGCAACGGCCGTCGCCGGTTCGATCGCCATGGCGGTGGCGATGGGCTTGGGCCGTTTTTTCTACACACCGGTTCTGCCCGCCATGATGGCCGGCCTTGGCCTTAGTCCGACCGAAGCCGGATGGATCGCTTCGGCCAACTATGCCGGTTATCTGATAGGCGCAATTCTCGCCGCATGGGGTTGGGCCGAAGGCATCGAGCGTAAGGTGGCACTCTTCGGGCTAATGGCCACTGCCTTGCTGCTGCTGGCCATGGGGCTGTCGAGCGACGTGCTGGTAATGTCTCTGATCCGGTTTCTTGCCGGAGTTGCAAGTGCCTTCGTGATGGTCTTCACCTCGGCCATCGTGCTTTCGCACGGGCTTGCGGCGGGCAAGTCCTGGGTCCAGTCGAGCCATTTTGGCGGCGTCGGCGTCGGCATCACCGCTTCGGCGCTGATGTTCGGCCTGATCATTCTCGGGCAGGGCGGCTGGCGCATGGCCTGGGTCCTGGCAGCGGTTCTGGCCTGTGTCGGAATCGCGGTTGTTACCCGCTACCTGCCGTCCGACGTGGTGCGCAGCGGCCCGGCCAAAAAGGAGCCGCAACTGGTCTGGACCGCGCCGCTGATGGCGCTGACGCTGGCCTATGGCATTTTCGGATTTGGCTACATTGTCACCGCGACATTCCTGGTGGCGATTGTTCGTGATGGTGGCGGGTCGTCGTTGTTCGAAGCCAGCGTCTGGTTGTTTACAGGCCTCGCCGCAGCTCCGTCGGTTGCCTACTGGATGCCGGTGGTAAGGCGTCTGGGGCTGATCCACGTGTTTACAATTGGCTGCGTGGTCGAGGCGCTGGGGGTTGCCGCCAGCGTGTTGTTGCCGCTGCCGGTCGGGCCGATTATCGGCGGTGTTCTTTTGGGCGGCACCTTCATCATGGTCACCGCCTTCGGCCTGCAGGTAGGCCGCCAATTGGTCGGAGAAAGCCCGCGCCGTGCGCTGGCGATGATGACCGCAGCCTTTGGCGTGGGCCAGATCCTCGGTCCGGTCGTTGCCGGATATCTGGCGGATTGGACAGGATCTTACACCTGGGCCAGCCTTGCCGCAGCCGCCGGACTGCTGATCGCCGGTGCGATTGTACTGCTTTTTCGCAATTCAATCGCCGGTCGGGTCTGAATTTCGCGTATCGCTGCGGCCTAATTTCCATAAGACTGTGGTCTAATAGGTCAAAATGACGCATATGGATCACTCGATGCCGGTCGGTCGCTGAAACATCCCAAGCGATGACTGATTAAATGGTGAATACGCGAGCGGACCGCCGAACGGCTGTTTGGACTTGCGATAACAGCGGCTGCCCGTGCCGCGTTACCAAAGGGGGGATAACTTTGTCTGATAGCGATACTGCAAACCTGGAACCGGCCTCGGATTTCGAGGCTGGCCAGGACAACATCCAGGTCATGGGCCTTGATGTTCATAATCCCGTATTCTTCGTGTCCGCCATCATCATCGTGGGTTTCGTCATTCTGACGCTCATGTTCGGCGAGGCATCTACCGCGTTCTTCAGCTGGCTACGGCCGGCATTGACCGACCTTTTCGACTGGCCGCTGTTGATGGCCGGTAATATTTTTGTGCTGTTCAGCTTGGCGTTGATTGTCACGCCATTGGGCAGGATCCGGCTTGGTGGCGTCGATGCGTCGCCAGATTATACCTATATGGGCTGGTTTGCGATGCTGTTTGCCGCTGGCATGGGCATCGGTCTGATGTTCTTCGGCGTTTCCGAACCGCTGTCGCATTATGCAAGCTCGATCGGCGGCGTTGTCGTTGAAAACGGCGTGCGCACCGACTGGGCGCCGCTTGCCGGCGCGATTGGTGATCCGGAAGGGGCGCGGCTTAATGCCATGGCGGCCACCATTTTCCATTGGGGCCTGCACCCTTGGGCGATTTACGCTGTTGTTGCGCTGGCGCTGGCGTTCTTCTCTTACAACCGCGGCCTGCCGCTGACCCTGCGTTCGGCCTTCTACCCGCTTTTGGGTGAAAAGGTCTGGGGTTGGCCTGGGCACGTGATCGATACGCTGGCGGTGTTTGCGACCCTGTTCGGTCTTGCCACGTCGCTCGGCTTCGGGGCGGAACAGGCCATCGCCGGTCTCAATTTCCTGTTCGGGATAGAGATCACCGGCACATCGAAAATCGTTCTGATCCTGCTGGTTACCGCCGTGGCGCTCTGCTCGGTGGTCGCTGGCCTCGATGCTGGCGTCAAGCGCCTGTCCGAGATCAACATGGTTCTTGCCTTCATCCTGCTGGCGTTCGTGATGATTGCCGGCCCGACGGTGGTGATTGTCACCGGCGTGTTCGAGAACACCGTGGCCTACGTCAAGGAAATCATCCCGTTGTCCAACCCGTTTGGGCGTGAAGACACCAACTTCATGCACGGCTGGACCGCGTTCTACTGGGCCTGGTGGATTTCCTGGTCGCCGTTTGTCGGCATGTTCATCGCGCGTGTTTCGCGTGGCCGGACTGTGCGTGAATTTGTCACCTGCGTTATCCTGGTGCCCACAGCCGTCAGCATCATCTGGATGTCGACCTTCGGCGGCGCGGCGATCGATCAGGTGATCGCTCACGGCAACGAGGCGGTCAAGAATTCCGTCCAGGAAGTGATGCTGTTCGAGATGCTCAAGAGCTACCCGATCACACAGATTGCCTCCTTTGTTGGCATCGTGCTGGTGATCGTGTTCTTCGTCACCTCGTCGGATTCGGGTTCGCTCGTCATCGACACGATTACCGCCGGCGGCAAGGTTGATGCACCGGTGGCGCAACGGGTGTTCTGGGCCACGTTCGAGGGCATTGTCGCGATCGTGCTGCTGATTGGAGGTGGCCTCGGGGCGCTGCAAGCCGCTGCGGTGGCCACAGGGGTGCCGTTCGCCGCACTGCTGTTGCTGATGATCTGGTCTACCTACAAGGGCTTGATGGAAGAGCACCGAATGCTCAAGGGCAAGTAGCCCGGTTCATTTAACCAGCAAAATCCGGCCCGCCCCATCTCCCTGGGGCGGGCCATTGTTTTAGCACAATGCCGTGATTGCTGAACGGCGCAATTGCCGCGCTGACCACAGTGTTTTAGGTAATTCCGCAACTCATGACGAATCATGTCCTGCCCGCCAGGACCATTTCCAGGATCCGTGCCCAGTGTTTGAATCATTTTTTCCTCGACCCAAACTGTTTTTCTCGTCAATGCTGCTTTGGGCAGGTCTGGGCATCTTCATCTGGTACACGGTGGGCGATTCCGTCGGCGCTGCACTTGGCTTCGCCTTGCCCGCGACCGAGGGCGAACCGATTGTCGGGCTGTATTATTTCTATACCCCGTCATTTCTCTGGTTTTATATTTTTTACACCGTCTGGTCGCTGATCTTCACGGTCTTCTGGTTTAACTTTTCACCTCACAAATGGCAGCTCTGGTCGATCCTGGGCTCGATCTTCATTCTCTTCAGTACCTATTTTGGCGTGCAGGTATCTGTCGCCATCAACAACTGGCGCCGTCCGTTTTTCGATCAGTTCCAGCAGGCATTGACCGGGGACGGTTCGGTGAGTGCTGGCGATCTCTATGGCCTGCTTCTGATCTTCGCCCAGATCGCCTTTGTCTCTCTTGGCGTCTATGTCATTACCCGCTTTTTCGTCAGCCATTATGTCTTCCGCTGGCGCACGGCGATGAATGATTTCTACATGGAACGCTGGACCCGTGTTCGCCACATCGAGGGTGCATCCCAGCGAGTACAGGAAGACACCATGCGCTTCGCCTCGATCATGGAAGGCCTCGGCGTGGCTTTTGTCGATGCGATCATGACGCTCGTGGCGTTTTTGCCGGTTTTGTGGGGGTTGTCGCAATATGTGACGGAACTGCCACTGGTTGGCGAGATTCCGCACGCCCTGTTCACCGCACTGCTTTTCTGGGCGGCCTTCGGAACCGGATTGCTGGCCATCGTCGGGGTCAAGCTGCCGGGGCTCGAGTTCAAGAACCAGCGCGTCGAGGCCGCCTACCGCAAGGAATTGGTCTATGGCGAAGACAATGCGGACCGCGCCCAACCGGCCACCGTGGTCGAGCTGTTCAACAATGTCCGGAAAAATTATTTCCGGCTCTATTTCCACTACATGTATTTCAACGTTGCCCGCAGCCTCTATTTCCAGGCCGACAACATCTATGTGAGTGTCCTTCTGGTGCCGACCATTGTTGCGGGCAAAATCACGCTTGGCATCTGGCAGCAGATCCTGACCGCTTTCGGTCAGGTTTCCAGCTCATTCCAGTTTCTGGTCAGTTCCTGGACCACGATTGTCGAGCTGATCTCGATCTACAAACGTCTGCACGCCTTTGAAGCGGTGTTCAAAGGTCAGGATCTGTCGGATATCGAGAAAAACTATCTTTCGAGCCAGGGCAATGGTTTTGTGCAACCGCTCCCCGATCCTGCCCCTGGTGCTGGCGGGCCGGATGCGGTGCAGACAATTGACGATCCGAAATAAACGGGTTGTTCCGACGGGGTGGGTGGCTTCCTAACTCGCCGATCCGTCTTCTGCCCTGAACTGCCGTATCGCTTCCTGGTAGGTCACGCAGGCAACGTCCGGCCGTCCGCAGGTCTCACCGGCAAAGCGTTCGAGTGCGCGCCAATAGGCGCCGCCGTTCATTTCGACGAAATGAAATCCCAGTTGCAGAGGCTTGCGTTGGCCCGAATACTCCGCTGCGAAGGCAGTCCGGAAAGCACTCAGCGCCCGTTCTTCAAATTCGGCGGATTTCGCCGGCGTCTCGATCGCGTCGGAGTGCCGGGCAAACAGATTGTAGTCCATCGCGATGATCCGTCGGTCTTTCGGCCCCTCGGCAATCAGCGGCAGCGCGAAGCGGGCGGTAAGGTGGCTGAAATCCGGCATCGCCGGCCCCCGTGATACGCTGCTGGCATCATAGGCAAAGCCGTGCTTTTCAAGCGCCGCGAACATTTCCTTGCCCGTCGACAGATAGGGTGCGCGAAACCCCTTGATGGCGGATTTGGCAAAGCTGTTCCAACCGGCAGGGGTTTTGCCGCCATTGTTGGTCCAGGCATTCAAGAACGCATCGTCGAACTGGTTGAATTCGGATTGCCATTGTGCCTCGCTCCAGCCCTTGCCGTCAAAATGGCCGCAACCGTGGCTGCCGATCTCGTGGCCGGCCCGATAGGCAGTCCAGATATGGTCAAGCCGCGTCAGTACCTCGGCCTTATCCTTGGCAAAGCCGACATTGGATCGGCCGGCGGTATGGCCGGGCGCCTTGTAGCGTCGGGCCTCGGCTTTCTCGGTCAGGAAGGTGCAGGACAGGAAATAGGTAAACCGCGCACCGCTGCGTGCCGCAAGCTTCAGGCTGCGGTCCCACAGTCTGTTGTCGTGTGCGCCATCAAACGAGATGATCACCAGCTGATCCGGCAATTTGCTCGAATCAGCCGCGGAGGCAACCGAGGGCAGTGTTGCGGCAATCGTTGCCGCCAGACCGGTGATGATTGCGCAGCCTGCAGCCAGCCGGTGGCGAAATGGCAATGTCGAGGGAGCAAGGGAGTTCGCAGGGGAGTTCATTGTGTGAGAGGACCCGGGATAACGCGTGATCAGGAACGAGATCCGGTTGAGTGCCCGGCAATTGCGGCAGCGTTATGAACCTGCCGTTGCGCATTCAGGCGAGCGCGTGGCGTTTCAGCCGGAGGCGCAGTGAACGCATTTTTCGGCCATCGGGTCGATCGCCAGCCGCTTGTCGGGAATCACCTCGCCACACTCGACGCACCAGCCGTAATCACCGTCGCCAAGCCGCCGCTCGGCCATTTCGATGCGCACCATGTCGCGTTTGCGGATACGCTCCTGGGCTGCCGCCATTTCCTGCTGCTGCATGGCATCCATGCGCGACAGTCGGCCAACCGACTGCTGGTCAAGCATCACCGGCGCGCGCGCCTGTTCGGTCATGGCCGACATCGTTTCCAGTTCGGCCTTCTTTTCAGCCAGCCGCTTCCGAGCGGCCTCCAGATCAGGTTCCATCCCGCCACTCTGAACCAGGCAGAGGCATGATTCAATTGCTTGATAACCCCCGCTTCTAAAACTTGAGTGCTCAGGCTATGGTCGCGCGCAAACGCGCCCTGCACAAGCTGCCGCGCGATAGGGGAGATGAAGAGATGATCTGGCTAATTGTCGGACTGGTGTTGTTCTTGGGCATTCATTCGGTTCGCATCGTCGCCCCGGCATTCCGCCAGGCTCAAATCGATGCGCGTGGGCTCAATGCCTGGAAGGGCATCTATTCGCTGGCCTCGATTGTCGGGTTTGTGGGTCTTGTCTGGGGCTTTTCGGTGGCCCGGCAGGACCCGATCGTGTTCTGGACGGCGCCCTCGTGGATGAGCCATGTGGTGGCGCTGCTGATGGTCTTCGTCATGATCCTGCTGGTTGCAGCACAATTGCCAGCCGGCCGCATCAAGGCAGCCGTCAAGCATCCGACCTTGCTCGCCGTCAAGATCTGGGCGTTCGCGCATTTGCTGGTCAATGGCGATCTTGCCTCGGTGCTGCTGTTTGGCGGCTTTCTCGCCTGGGCAGTTATCGACCGGATTTCCGAGAAGAAGCGGCTGCGGGCAGGCATCAGCAGCAACCCCGTCGCCGGGCCGGTGAAGTGGGACATCATCGCCGTTATTGGCGGTCTCGTGTTCTATGTGGTGTTTCTGATCTGGTTGCACAGATGGCTGATTGGCGTGTCGCCAATCGTGATAAACTGACCTGAGCGGGTGCGGGCCGCCTAGCTTTCGTCACAGCCCCCCCTTACAGATGCTGCAAAATCGGTTAGAAGGCCACACGGAACGCCGCGAGCGGCAAGACTTTTGAGAGGACCGGCACGTGCCGGTGACGCAATGAGCGACGACAATTCAACATTCATCCGCGAGGTCAATGACGACCTGCGCTCGGATCTCATGAAATCGCTGTGGAAGCGCTTCCGGTTCGTCATCGTCGGCGCCGCGGTTGCCATCGTGGCGATCACCGCAGGCCTGCGCGGCTGGGAACACTGGAAAGAAACCACGGCGGCAGAATCCGGCGATGCGTTTCTGGCAGCGCTCGAACAGGCGCGCGACGGCAATGCCGATGCGGCCCTTGCCGGCTTCCAGGAAATTGAAAAGAGCGGTTACGGCTCCTATCCGGTGCTGGCACAGATGCGTGCGGCCACCGTGCTTGCCGACAAGGGCGACACGGCGGCGGCAATTTCTGCGTTTTCATCGGTTGCCAAGGATTCCTCGCAGCCCCAGGCGATCCGCGACGCGGCACGGCTGCGGGCGGCCTACCTTCTGGTTGACCATGGCAGCTACGCTGATGTTTCCGCTGAAGTCGAGCAATTGGCAGTTCCGGGCAACCCGGCCCGCCACTCGGCCCGTGAAGCACTGGGAACCGCCGCGTTCAAGGCTGGCGATCTGGCCAAGGCCGCGCAGTGGTTTGGCGACATCGCCGCCGACACCCAGTCCCCCAATGGCATCGCAACGCGCGCCGGCATCATGCTTGACCTGATTGCCGCACGTGGCGGCACACCCTGAACGCCCGTGCCTTAGCCGCGCCTTCGGGCAAGGAGCAATCATGAGCCTCACTCTTGCCATTGTCGGGCGCCCCAATGTCGGCAAATCGACGCTGTTCAACCGGCTTGCGGGACGCAAGCTGGCGCTGGTTGACGACACGCCGGGTGTGACCCGCGATCGCCGTCCGGGCGACGCCAAGCTGGTCGACCTGCGGTTCCGCATGATCGACACCGCGGGCCTTGAAGTTGCAGGACCTGACACGCTTGAAGGCCGAATGCGGGCGCAAAGCGAGGCGGCAATGGATGAAGCCGACGGAGCGCTGTTCTTGATTGACGCCAAGTCCGGGCTGACTCCAGCCGACGAATTGCTGGCCGATATCCTGAGAAAACGCGGCAAGCCGGTGGTGCTGGTTGCCAACAAGGCCGAATCCAAGGGCTCGGAATCAGGCATGTATGATGCCTTTCGTCTGGGCTTGGGCGAACCCTGTCCGATTTCGGCCGAACATGGCGGCGGCATGCTCGATCTGCGCGATGCCATTGTCGAAGCTTTCGGCGAGGAACGTTGCATTCCATCCAAGGATGGCCCGTTGGGCGAGGCTATTACCGATGTCGACATCCCGATTCCCGGCGATGCGGATGATGAGGATGAAGGTCCCGAATATGACGAAACCAAGCCGCTGCGGGTTGCCATTGTCGGCCGCCCGAATGCCGGCAAGTCGACCCTGATCAACCGGTTTTTGGGCGAGGAGCGGCTGCTGACCGGCCCGGAGGCCGGGATCACCCGCGATTCCATTGCCGTCGATTTCGAGTGGCAAGGCCGCAAGATCAAACTGTTCGACACTGCCGGGCTGCGTCGCAAGGCGCGGGTTCAGGAAAAGCTGGAGAAATTGTCGGTGGCCGATGCGCTGCGCGCCATCCGCTTTGCCGAGGTCGTGGTGATCGTGTTTGATTCGACCATTCCGTTCGAAAAGCAGGACCTGCAGATCGCCGATCTGGTGGTGCGCGAAGGCCGTGCGCCGGTCATTGCCTTCAACAAATGGGACCTGATCGAAAACCGCCAGGAAAAGCTCGCCGAATTGCGCGAGATGACCGAACGCCTGTTGCCGCAGATCCGCGGCATCCGCGCGGTGACAGTGGCAGGCCAGACCGGTGACGGGCTGGACAAGCTGATGGAAAACATCGCCATGGTCCACAGGACCTGGAACAAGCGCGTCTCGACCGCCAAGCTCAACCGTTGGCTGGATCATACGCAGGGCCATCACCCGCCGCCGGCAGTGTCGGGGCGCCGCCTCAAGCTCAAATACATGACGCAGATAAAATCCCGCCCGCCGGGCTTCATGATTTCCTGCACCCGGCCTGAAGCGGTTCCTGAATCCTACACCCGCTATCTGCTCAATTCGATGCGCAAGGATTTTGACATGCCCGGGATTCCCCTGCGTGTGGTCTATCGCAGCGGTGCCAACCCCTATGCGCCGAAGGATGGCAAGGCCAAACGGCCTTCGCTGATGCCGAAAAAGTCGGCCAGGGCCACAAAATCGGGAAAGCTCGCGCCAAAGCGCCGCAGCAGTTGATGCAGGAAGCGCTCATATGAGCGCAATCCGGCGATATCCTGCCTGCATGAGATCAAGGGCCGACTTCGCTGCGTTTGGTGCCCATGCGGCACGGTCGCGGCGAAGATTCGGCGTTTTGACGGCCATAACGCCACCAGAGCTACATAAGGGCTCACTGCATTTCGAGCTGATTTGCCAAACCCGTGCCGCGATTAACGCTCCATCAAGGTTAATGCTCCATTCTCGACCGTAGTTTCCCGTACGTGTTCCTTGAGTTGCGGAGTAGTTGTTTTGCGTCAGAAGACTCGTTTGCCCGGCAGCGGCCGTTCGCTGTTTAGCCGTCTGTCCGCGCCCGTAATTTTCGGTCTCGTGGCATTTGTCTCAACCCCCACCATTACCTCCCATGCCGATATGGCCACCATGCTGGCTGGCGGCGAAAGCGCCGATAGCCGCTGGAAGACCAACCTCACCGCGTCGCCTGCAGGTTCCATCCAGGCTGCCGAACTTACCTTCGTAGATCCGATCCTGACGGCGTCTACCGCATCGGGAGCAGGCGTCACGTTGGCCAATGGCGACAAGATCGCCTTTCAGGGCAAGATCGGTGTTGCCGATCCGCGTCCGGACGAAGAACGGGTTACCCGATCGCTCAAGAAGGGCAGGGTGATGACTGTTGCCCCGGTGCAGCCACCCAAGGATTTTTCCGCGGGCTCCGTGCTCGAGCGCCAGTCCAACCTCCTGCGTCCGGCCGATGACGCCAAGGATGCAATGGCATTCCTGAAGCCTGACATTCGCGGCAAGGAATTCAAGATTGCCACCGCTTTCTATACCACCGGCAAGCAGAAGGCCGCGCCGCAAGTTCCGGCCATGCTGGCAAGTCTGGTGACCAACGACAACGCCGACATTCTGGCCACCGCCTATGCGCCGCCGGCACCGGACTATGCGCGCCAGTCACCGTTTAGCTCGGTGCTGCGCGAAGAGACCAAGCGCGGCCGCTTCATCCCGCCGGTTGGCAAGCTGGATCATGATTGGGCCGCGACGCCGCTGCCGGCAAAGGCGTTTTCGGAAGCCGAGCAACGCTGCCTCGCTGCCGGTATCTATTTCGAAGCCCGTGGCGAGAACGTTAAAGGCCAGGCTGCTGTCGCCCAAGTGATTCTCAACCGGGTCCGCAATCCGACCTACCCCAACACCATTTGCGGTGTGGTCTATCAAAATAAAACCTGGCGCAATCGCTGCCAGTTCTCCTTTGCCTGCGACGGTATCAAGGATCGTGTCCGCTCGCCCAAGCATTGGGAAATGGCCGAGGAAATTGCGCTTGCCACCACCGCAGGCAAGATCTGGCTTGACCAGGTCGGCTCCGCCACCCACTACCACGCCACCTATGTCAGCCCTCCCTGGGCCCGCAAGATGCGCAAGGTTGGCCGCATCGGTCTGCATATCTTCTATGTCACCTATGGTGGCGGCTGGTCGTGATTATGCCATGGCAGGATGCCGACAGCTCCGTGTGAGTCTCTCCGCAAGCGCCAAGTTTTTCTGATACTTCCGTAGCGAGACGCCGTCGTCTTATTTCAAGTGTTTGAAAAACATGAGAAAAAATGGTCAATATGATGCGCCCTCCGCGCCTTGACTATGCCCAAGCCTAAAACTATGTTGCGCCCGACTTCGAAGCGGCCTTTTTCGGCTGTCGCTGGTGTGTCGGGGATGCGCATCCATGGATGAAAAGCGCGGGTCTGACGGCCCGGAAAACCCGGGTGAAAGCGATGGCAGGGAGGCGGGCCGGTCGGAAAGCCTTGACGTCCGTCGTCAGCGCCTGGATGCCGAACTTCTCGCCCGCCGCAAGGTGGATCCGAAGAAGATCTCAAACCAGGAAGCTGCCAACGGCTATGCGCTTGCGGTCAAATTGTCGAGCGAGTTCATCGCCGGCGTGATCGTTGGAGCGCTGCTTGGCTATCTGATCGACAAGTTTATGGGCACAGCGCCCTGGGGCATGATTGTTTTTCTGCTCCTGGGGTTTTGTGCCGGAGTGCTCAATGTTCTGCGCTCGACCGGCGCGGTTGCCCAGTCAGACTCGACAGGGCGCAACAAGGCCGGTGGACGCGAAGAAGACGACAGGCAATAAGGTCCGGATAGTCCGGGTAGTGAGAAAGAGGCGTCAGGTGGCCACCGATCCAATTCACCAGTTCCAGATCAGCAAGCTTGTTCCCATTGAGATTGGCGGGCTTGACCTGTCGTTCACCAATTCTTCGCTGTTCATGGTCGGTACGGTTGCCCTGGCGGCCGGATTTCTGTTCCTGACCACAGCAAATCGCGGGCTGGTGCCATCGCGGCTGCAGTCGGTCTCGGAAATGTCATACGAATTCGTGGCCTCGATGCTGCGTGATGGGGCCGGATCGCAGGGCATGCGTTTCTTCCCGATGGTGTTCTCGCTGTTCATGTTCGTGCTCGTCGCCAACCTGATCGGCCTGTTTCCCTACTTCTTTACGATCACCAGCCATCTCATCGTTACCTTCGCATTGTCGATGTTCGTTGTCGGCACCGTGGTGGTCTACGGCTTCTGGAAACACGGGCTGGGCTTCCTCAAGCTGTTCGTGCCGCAGGGCGTGCCGGGCATGTTGCTGCCGCTGGTGGTGTTGATTGAAATCATCTCCTTCCTGTCGCGCCCGGTCAGCCTGTCTGTTCGTCTTTTCGCCAACATGCTGGCAGGCCACATCACCCTGAAAGTTTTTGCCGGGTTTGTCGTGTCGCTTGGCAGCATGGGCGCACTTGGCATAGGCGGCGCACTTTTGCCGCTGCTGATGACGGTGGCATTGACCGCCCTCGAATTCCTCGTTGCCTTTCTGCAGGCCTATGTCTTTGCGGTACTGACTTGCCTGTACCTCAACGACGCCCTGCATCCGGGCCACTAGGATCACTTCACCGGCGGATTGCCGCCAAACAACAGTTGCATTATCCCATTCCAAAGGAGTTCAATCATGGAAGCAGAAGCAGCAAAGTACATCGGTGCCGGCATCGCTTGCCTCGGCATGGGCGGCGCGGGCATTGGCCTGGGCAACATCTTCGGTAGCTACCTGTCGGGCGCCCTGCGCAACCCGTCGGCAGCCGACGGCCAGTTCGGCCGTCTGATTTTCGGCTTTGCCGTGACCGAAGCCTTGGGCATCTTCTCGCTGCTCGTTGCTCTCCTTTTGCTCTTCGCCGTCTAATAGACGAACGTTGATCAGGCTTGCCACGCCGGCTTTCCGGCGTGGCGGTTTATCTGGAGGTGACCATGTTTGTTGTGACCCCGGCTTACGCCGAGTCCAACCCTACCGAAGGGACCCATTCGGAAACCGGCGCGGTCGGCGGCGACGCCCATGGCGGCGGCGTATTTCCGCCCTTCAACCCCGAATATTTTGCCTCGCAGTTGCTCTGGCTGGCGATCACCTTCGGTGTGTTCTATCTGCTGATGGCGCGGGTCATTGTGCCCCGGATCGGTGGAATCCTGGAACACCGGCGTGACCGGATTGCCCAGGATCTCGATGAGGCCAATCGGCTGAAGGAAGAGAGCGACAACGCAATTGCCGCTTATGAGCAGGAACTGGCAGAAGCCCGCAAAAAGGCCGCTGCCATTGCCGAAACCGCCCGTGAAAAGGCCAAGATTGCTGCCAATGCCGAACGGGCAGCGAACGAAGCCGAAATCGCAACCAAGATGGTAGATGCCGAGAAAAGCATCTCCGCTATCAAGGCAAAGGCACTGGCCGATGTCGACGCCATCGCCGAGACAACTGCCACGGATGTGGTCAAGCATCTGCTTGGCGGCTCCGTGACCAAAGCCGAGGTCGCCTCCGCGATCCGCGCTGCATCCGGCAAGTAAGCGGGAGAGACGACCATGGACGCAACATTCTGGGCCTTTATCGGTCTTGTCATCTTCCTGGGCATTCTGGCTTACGTCAAAGTGCCTGCGATGTTGGCCGCTGCGCTGGACAAACGGTCCGACCAGATCCGCAATGAACTCGAACAGGCCACCAAGCTGCGCGAAGAAGCCCAGCAGTTGCTTGCCGAATATCAGCGCAAGCGCAAGGAAGCCGAAGTTGAGGCTGCAGGCCTTCTCAGCGCTGCTGAAAAGGAAGCTGCGCTTCTGCGCGAGGAAGCCAAGGTCAAGACCGAGGAATTTGTCAGCCGTCGTACCGCGATGGCCGAGCAGAAAATCCGCCAGGCCGAAGCCGATGCGATCAACGAGGTTCGCGCTTCAGCCGTCGATCTGGCGATTACAGCGGCCGAAAACCTGATCGGCGCAAAGGTCGACAGCAAGGTTTCCGGCAGCCTGTTCAAATCGTCGCTTGAGGAATTCAAGAAGCAGCTCAACTGACGCATACGCCTGATAAACAGCATTTGAGGCCGGGATCTGATCCTGGCCTTTTTTGATTCACGCGCAGCTTGCCGCGGCCGCACTCGGGCTGTTTGGGTATTGGGCGTATGCGGTGGACTTGTCGGCCCACTGACGCCAGTAGCGCGATAGAATGCCCGGAGATGCTCAGCCAGGCCCGTTCGAGAACTGCCCACTCTAGTCCTTGCGCAACGGACGAAATGTCATCCGGTGAAGCGGGCAGGGCCCGTGATCGGCAATCGCTGCAAGATGCCGAGCGGATCCATAGCCCATGTGGCTGTCAAACCCGTAGGCCGGGTAGATTGCGGCAGCGCGCGTCATCATCCGGTCGCGCGTCACCTTGGCGATGATTGAGGCTGCGGCAATCGACAGTGAACGTGCATCTCCCTTGATCAGCGCCCGCGCCGGGCATTTGAACCCTGGCGGTATGTCGCGGCCATCGACCAGCGCATAACTTGGCATCAGCGGCAGAGAGTGCAATGCCCGGCTCATTGCAGTGAGACTTGCGGCACGGATATTGGTGGCCTCGATTTCCCGCGCCGAGGCGCTGGCAATGGAAACCGTGGATGTGGCGAGGATATCCTCGAATAATCGTTCGCGGGCCTTCTTCGACAGCGCCTTGGAATCATTGAGCCCGTCGGGCAGGGCTTGCAGATCGAGAATTACTGCGGCAGCGACCACGGGTCCCGCAAGTGGGCCACGTCCGGCTTCATCGAGCCCGGCCACAAGCCCATGCGCTGCCAAATGCCGCTCGAAGCGGTCATCGGGCATCGTCGGGTAATCAGGAAACAGGGAATCGGGCGGGGTGCGGGTCATGTTGCGGCAAAGCTCGCACACCCGCCCGATCCTCTGCAAGGCCCGGCGGCTCGGGACGGGAGGCCGCACGGGCGCCGGACCGCCTGGACGGGGACGGTGGGCGGTCCGGATTTCACAAGAGCGCCGCGCGTTCGCAGAACACGCGAAGGTCGCTCGACACTCCCAACCAGCGCCGCGGGTTCGCAGAACACGCAAAGGTCGCTCGGTGGGACTTTCAGCGCCGCATATGCGCCTGCGCTTGGCCTGAAGGGAGCTTCCGTGCCACCGGCCAGGCAAGTCTCACAACAGACTCAGTTGCACTCCTTCGCCACGAGGCGGGATGAAGTGGTCGGTTCTCAGCTGTGTCTTGCGCAGGTTGAGCCCAAGCCGCTTTGCGGTGAGATCGAAACGACGGGCAATCTGCCAGGCATAGGGCCCGGTCCCGCGCATCCGCTTGCCAAATTCGGCGTCATAATCCTTGCCTCCCCGCATCGAGCGGATCAGCGACATCACATGGCGGTAGCGGTCAGGGTAGTGCCTGAGCAGCCAGTCGCGGAACAGCGGGCTGACCTCGATCGGCAGGCGCAACATCACGTAACCGGCGGCATCGGCGCCCGCTGCCTTGGCAGAATCGAGAATGCGTTCGATTTCGTGATCATTGAGGCCCGGGATTACCGGGGCTGCCATCACCGAAACCGGAATGCCGGCATCGGAAAGCGCGCGCATTGCTTCAAGCCGCTTTTCTGGGGTAGAGGCCCTCGGCTCCAAGGTCCGAGCCAGCTTTCGGTCCAGTGTTGTCACCGACAGCGCCACCCGCGCCAGCCCCTTTGAGGCCATCCGCGACAAGATGTCGATGTCACGTGTCACCAGTGCCGATTTGGTGACAATCCCCACAGGGTGCCCGGCGGCCTCGAGAACTTCGAGCAATTGCCGCATGATGCGCCATTGCCGCTCGATCGGCTGATAGGGATCAGTATTGGTGCCGATGGCGATCGGCTGCACCTTGTAGCCGGGCCGCGACAGCTCGCGCTCCAGAAGCCGCGGTGCATCCGGCTTGGCAAAAAGCCTGGCTTCGAAATCCACCCCTGCCGACAATCCCATATAGGCGTGGGAGGGGCGGGCGAAACAATAGACGCAGCCGTGTTCGCAGCCGCGATAGGGATTGATCGAGCGATCAAACGACAGGTCCGGCGACTGATTGCGGGTAATGATGGTGCGCGGCTTTTCCACCTGCACTTCGGTCTTGAACGGCGCCAGATCCTCCAGGCTGCTCCACCCATCATCAAAGACTTCACGGGTCTTGAGCTCATAACGGCCGGTCATGTTGAGCCCGGCGCCACGTCCGCGTATCCGGTCGTCGGTCACCCGAAAGCCGCTGGCTTTGACCAGCGCATCGGCTTCCACTGCCTGCAGTCCAGGCGCAAAGGCTGTCTGCTTCAAAGATGAAAGACTGGGCATGACACCTCCATGCGCATGAGTGGGGCTAGGGTTCAGGGCGGTAATCGTGATTATATTCCTAGGCGTAGTAAACGAACAAAGCAAGAACAAAATTCAGAATCCATGTTCGTGACAACCGCCGCAGTCTGAACGGGCTTCTGGCCTATCGTCCAATCATCGACTAGAAGGGGCGATGATCAGCGTATTTATTGAATGCAAGGACCAGGAAAGCGCGCTTGCGGCGACATTGTCGGTGCTTGTCGCCGGTGCGGTCGAAGGGTTGGTGGCTGAGGTGGTGATCCTCGATCGTGGCTCCAGCGACGGCACCGCACAGCTTGCCGATGCGGCCGGGTGCAGGTTTCTCGAAGATCCCGATCTTCGAGATGTGGTGCGTTCGGCGCGCGGCGACTGGCTGTTGCTGCTGGAGCCAGGCGCCCGTCCGTTGCTCGGCTGGATCGATCACATCGGCCAGCATCTGGCTGTCGGCGGAAAGGCGGCGCGAATGAGTCCGTCACGGGAGCATCGCTTGCCATTTCTGGCGCGGTTTCGCCGTCGTGCTTCGGCTCTGGAACACGGCGTGCTGATCCCCAAGGCCCAGGCTATCGCCAATGCCAAATCCGGCTATACACTCGAAAGTCTGGGGCGTGGCCTGGCGATGAAGCGGCTCAATTGCGAGATCGTTCCGGCCGCAGTGTTGTCACTCGGTTGAAGCGACCATGGCAGCGCTGAAGAGGATGTTCTCGGGAATTGGTCCGTGCCGGCATGTCAGAAATGTAGCGCGGTGTTTGTCATATCCTACTCCGCGGGCAGGGTCCGTGTCGCGGCAACGAACCAGTCGGGACGGGAAGCGCTGATTGCCGTTGCCGCAGCTCCCGCGGCCTGCGCATTGTCGTAGAGCCCGAAACAGCTGGCGCCCGATCCCGACATGCGGACAAACGACGCGCCGGTGTCGTCAAGTGCTGCCAGACAGGCGGATATCTGCGGCACCATCTGCCGCGCCGGCAATTCAAGATCGTTGCGGTTGGCCGCTAGGAAAGCCGCCAACGCGCCTCGGTCATCCAGGTGTCCCGGAAGCGGCAGCGGCGGATTTTGGCGACTCTGAAGCGCGGAAAAGACCGTGGGCGTCGACACCCCGATACGCGGATTGACAATCACTACATCGAGACTGAATCTGATTTTGAGCGGATCGATCTTTTCGCCAATGCCCGAGGCAATCAGCGGCCGTGAAACCAGGCACATCGGCACATCTGCGCCTAGGCCGAGCGCGATTTCCGAAAGCACATCGGCGGTCGGTTGAAAATTCCACAGCTGCCCGAGTAGCCGAAGAGCCGCCGCCGCATCGGCAGATCCGCCCCCGATGCCCGAGGCTACCGGCAGCCGCTTGTTAAGCCTGATTTGCACCGCAGGCGCCGCATGACCGGCGGCGTGCGCAGCCTGGCGCAGTGCGTCACGCGCCCGGGTCACCAGGTTGTTGTCAGATGAAAGTCGCGACAAAGCGCCTGCTTCAGGTCCGACAAGATCAAATGAATCCGCATCTGCCAGATCAGCTGACACCTGATCCCCGAGCTCGGTGAATACCACTAGGCTCTCGATCAGGTGATAGCCGTCAGTCCGCTGTCCGGTCACGTGCAGCGCGAGATTGATCTTGGCCGGGGCATTAGCTGTCAGCATCAAGTGTGTCTCGAACTGTCGCCGGGCGGCAAGCCCGGTCAGCCTTGCTGAACGGTTTTGCCGCTATCCGGTCCCAGATCGCTTTTCTTGTCCGCGCCCGCCGCACCGGCATCGGGCACAATCGCTCCGCTGTCCTTGGGCCCGGTTTCCGCCGTTGCCGGCATCGCCCCATCGTCAGCCGGCAATCCGTCGCTCAGCTTCTGCTCGATCTGCGGCTTGAGTTCTTCGTCAGGTTCATTGGTAAGCGCCCGTTTCCACTGGAAGGTGGCTTCGAGCTTGCGGCCGACGCGCCAATAGGCGTCACCGAGGTGATCGTTGATTGTCGGATCGGCCGGCTTGAGCTCGACCGCGCGTTCGAGTTCGCGCACCGCATCGTCATATTGGCCGAGCCGGTAATGCGCCCAGCCCAGCGAATCGACGATGTAGCCGTCATTTGGCCTCAGATCGACAGCAGCACGGATCAGATCCATGCCCTCCTTGAGGTTCATGTTCATGTCGATCCAAGAATAGCCCAGGTAGTTCATGACCTGTGGTTGATCCGGAAACAGTTCCAGCGCGCGTTTGAAATGCAACTCGGCCCGTGGCCATTGCTTCAGCCGTTCCTGGGCGATGCCGGCCTGAAAGAACAGGTTCCAGTCGTTGCGCGTCGGCGTTGGTCCAACCACCGCGATGGCGGTCTCGTAATTGAGCGCCATTTCCGCGTAATCCTTGTCCTGCGACAGCACGCTGCCATAGGCGAGGTAACTCCTGATATCGGTCGGGTCCGATGCGATCAGCGCCTTGAGATGATCCTTGGCCTCGGCGTTGCGGCCCTGGTCGGCAAGCGCCAGCCCCAATTGCAGTTCCGATACCCGGCGCATCGGCGATTTCTCGGGCACCTCCGAGTAAAGCGCGATGGCGTCATCGATCTTGCCGAGCCGTTCCTTCAGCCCGCCAAGGATGACCAGTGTTGCCGCGTTGTTAGGGTCCAGCGCCCGGGCAAATTGCAGATAAACCGCAACCGTTTCCTCTGCACCTTCGCGGTTGAGCGCGCTGCCAAGCGTGAACAGCACGGCAGCTGCGCCCTGCTGGGCGGTCTTTACGCCGGGCTCGGGCTTGCCGTCGTCCATGATCACCTGCCGCAGCGCAGCCAGCGGTGCGTAGCCGGGCGAAAATTCCTCACCGGCGGCCAGCGTGTCCAGCGCTGCGCGCTTGTTGCCGTCCCTGGCTTCCAAGCTGGCGAGCGCCATCACCGTACGAATATAGGTGTCAGGTGCAGCTCCGCCGCCTTGCGGGTCGGCGACAAGCTCCTTGAAATGAGCCCGAGCTTCGGCCTTCTTACCCAAGGCGAGCGCCATTGCGCCAGCATGGTAGCGCGTGAAAACCGGGTACCAGGGTGATCCGTCCAGCGCCAGGATGGATGTCAGCGCGGCCTCGCCCTTGCCATCGCCGAAATCGGCCCACGCCTTCAGCAGCGTGTTGAGCAGCCGGTCGATCGGGTTGCTGTCTTCAGGGTCGAGCAGTGTGCCGGCCTTGCGGTATTCCCGCATTGCCGTGGCCTCGACCGCAAGCGCCAGCCGTGAAATCTGGGCGACCGCCGGGTCGTCCTTCAGTTCCCGTGCCAGCGCGGCGCCTTCGGTGAACCGCCCATCGGTAAACAGAGCCACCATCAGCCGTTGTTTGACATCGGTGTTTTCCGCGTCGAACTCCAGCGCCTTGCGGTAATATTCGATGGCGTGACCGGTGTCGTTGTCGAAGTCGGCGGTCCGACCGGCCAGGAATGCGCCGGCAAAACCAAGAAAGTTCGGCTGTTCATCGTCGGTCGCGGCAGCGGCCGGGGTGACGAGTGCGTTCGTTGCCCCACCGATGGATAGAAAAACGCCCAGCGCAAGGCTGGCCGCAAACCGGGCTGTCATGTGTCGCCGCATCAAGTCGTGCCTCATGTTCGATCTGGCCATGCACCGGCCCATTGCCGAGGCATAATTACCCAACACCATGGCTTTTTTGGCGCAGTGCGACAAGAGTGGTACTGCATGTTGGCATGATGGCTGCATCAATTCAGGCGTTACCTGCCGTCAAACATCTAGCTCGCCCGGTTGATGCAAAACGCGATGACTTCCAGCAGCGCTGCCTTTTGTTCCGAGTCAGGCAACGGCGCCAGCGCATCGCGGGCAATCGATGCATAATGTTCGGCCCGTGCCGTGGTGTCTTTCAGGCTGCCATATTTGGTGATCAGCCCGAGCGCTTTTTCCAGCGCCTGCTCGTCGCTATTGCCGCCTTCGATGGCCTCGCGCCAGAACGCCCGTTCTGATTCGTTGCCGCGGCGGTAGGCCAGCACCACCGGCAGGGTGATCTTGCCTTCGCGAAAATCGTCGCCGACATTCTTGCCCAGGTCACTGGCCGAGCCGCCATAGTCGAGCACGTCGTCGATCAACTGGAACGCCAGGCCGAGATTGATGCCGTAGGATCTGAGCGCATTGCGCTCGGCCTTGCTGGCCTCGGCAATGATCGGCCCGACCTCGCAGGCCGCCGAAAACAGCGCCGCGGTCTTGGCGCGAATCACCGACAAGTAATCATCCTCGGTGGTTTCCATGTTCTTGGCCACCGAGAGCTGCAGCACTTCGCCTTCGGCAATCACAGCCGCCGCCGTCGACAGCACGTCGAGTGCATCGAGCGAGCCGACTTCGACCATCATCTTGAAGGCCTGGCCGAGCAGGAAATCGCCCACCAGCACGCTGGCCTGGTTGCCCCAGATCATCCGCGCCGTCGAGCGGCCACGCCTGAGGTCGCTTTCGTCCACCACATCGTCGTGCAGCAATGTCGCCGTGTGCATGAATTCGACGGCCGTGGCGAGCTTTACATGGGCTTCACCGTCATAGCCGAACATGGTCGCCGAGGCGAGCGTCAGCATCGGTCTGAGCCGTTTGCCGCCCGACGAAATCAGGTGGTTGGCAACCTCCGGAATCATCGCCACGTCCGACCCGGCCTTGGACAGGATCAACTGGTTGACCCGGTCCATGTCGGCACGTGTGTTGTCGACCAGCGGCTTGACCGAGGCATCGCGGCGGTTTCCGTCTTCCAGTGATATCACTACGCCCAAGGGACTGGACTCCTGTTGCATGTTCCGAGCCACAATATTCAGCGCCGAACACCATCGCAAGCGGCGATTTGGCGCGGTGGGGCTTGATAAGTCATACAATGGGATGAAACAAAGGAATGAAGAGGACAGACCATGCATGATCTCATCCGCACCAACGATCCGGTGCTCATCTCCTTTGTCGAGAGCCTGATGCGCGATGCCGGCATTGGTTGCATGGTCGCCGACAGCGGTATGAGCATTCTCGAGGGCTCGGTGGGGGTGATCCCGCGGCGCATCCTGGTGGAGACAGAGATGGCCACTCAGGCCCGCCGCATCGTCATTGACGCCGGTCTTGAGGCCGAGCTCAGACCATGGAACGGCAGTTGATGCCCGAACCTGAGATCAGCATCGGCGTGGTCCCGGCACCGGCTTCCGGGCAGTGCGGCGAGGAGCGTGCCACCGTTGCCGCGACCAGCGCCGGTATTGATCCCGGCCAAGTGCCTGCCGGCTTTACCGTCGATGCATTCCACAATGGCGCTTTCCACCTGCTGCAGCCGTCAGGCGCCGGCCATCGCGCCGGCATGGACGCCATGCTTCTGGCGGCGACGGTGCCTGAGGCCGCACGCGGTTCGCTTGCCGACCTGGGCGCAGGCGCCGGCGCTGCGGGGCTTGCGGCGGCATCCCGTCTCACCGATCTCGAAGTGGTGCTGGTCGAACGGGCCACAGCGATGGCGCATTGCGCACGTGCCACATTGGAACTGGCAGCCAACGCCCATTTGGCAGCGCGGGCCCGTGTGATCGAGGCGGATGTGACGTTGCGCGGAGCCCAGCGCCGGGCTGCTGGGCTTGCCGACGAGGCCCATGACTACGTGATCATGAACCCACCCTTCAATTCCGGCCGGGATCGCAAGACGCCCGATCCGCTCAAGGCCGAAGCCCACGCCATGGAAATCGAGGATCTGTTCGAGCGCTGGCTCAGAACCGCCAACGCCATCCTCAAGCCCGGAGGGCAGGTCTCGATCATCGCCCGGCCCGAATCATTGGGCGACATCCTCATGGGGATGGGCAAGCGCTTTGGCGGCGTTGAAATAACCCCCGTCCGCCCCCGTATTGGCGACGACGCCATCCGCATCCTCGTCACCGCCATCAAGGGAAGCCGTGCGCGCATGCTGCTGCGCGATCAGATTTTGCTTCATGATGGACCCGGCCATGCCCTGTCACCGCAGATGAGTGATCTCAGTAATGGCCGTGTCGCCTGGACGCGGCGCTCGAAAATCCGGCCTCCACGTTGATTCCGGCTTCGACGTGCGCGCCGAAATAGGTGAGTCCGGTCTGCGCGTGCCATTGCACTGAAGCCGAAAAGACATACATGGGTTGGACCGGGGAACGGCTCTCCGGGCCGATGCTGCTGCGCATCGCTGACAACAGGATTTGTTTGCCATGGTTTCTTTGAATTCGTTTCTGCCTGCCCGTTACCGCAAGGATGTCACTGTCATCCCGGTGGTTCGCTTGCATGGCGCGATCATGGCCGGCGGCAGCCAGTTCCGTTCCAATCTCAATATTGCCCAGGCTGCACCGCTGCTGGCGCGCGCCTTTGCAGACAAGAAGGCGCCGGCGGTAGCGATCATGGTCAATTCACCGGGCGGTTCGCCGGTGCAGTCGCGGCTTATCTACAAGCGTATCCGCGATCTGGCGGCTGAAAAGAACAAGAAGGTCCTCGTCTTCGTCGAGGATGTCGCGGCCTCCGGCGGTTACATGATCGCCTGCGCTGGTGACGAAATCATCGCCGACCCGTCCTCCGTTGTCGGCTCGATCGGGGTGATTTCCGCTGGATTCGGCTTTACCGGATTGATCGACAAGATCGGCGTCGAGCGCCGGGTCTACACCGCCGGTGAGAACAAGTCGCTGCTCGATCCGTTCCAACCGGAAAATCCCGACGACATCGCCTACCTCAAGGAACTTCAACTCGACATCCACAAGGTCTTCATCGATCTGGTCAAGGACAGCCGCGGCAGCCGTCTCAAGGACGATCCGGACCTCTTCACCGGTCGGTTCTGGACGGCGATCCGCGGCATCGAGTTGGGCCTGGTCGATGGACTGGGCGATCTGCGCTCAACCCTGCGTGATCGCTATGGCGACAAGGTGAAAATGCGGCTGATCGCGCCGCAACGCGGCATGTTTGGCCGCCGCACGCCGGGTGTTTCCGCGGGGATGGCCGCCGAAGCGCTTGCCGGGATGGGCGAAGCAGGGTTGAATGCGCTGGATGAACGGGCGCTCTGGTCGCGCTACGGGCTGTAACCGCAAACCGGGTTCGAACACGAGGCCGGGAAACTGGCTCGAAAATAGGCCTGGAAACTGGCCCGGAAACTGGCCCGGAAACTGGGAAGGGATCGCAACATGCCGCAGCTTCTTCTGCTTGCCACCGTAGGTGCCGTTGCCTGGTTGGGGTACAAACGGTTCGTGGCCGAGGCTGCGCGCGTCAGCGCCAGAGTGCGCGCGGCGGAAAAGGAAACCCGGTCGGGCGCTCAAGGTACGTTGATCGAAGACCCTGAAACAGGTGAATACCGGTTGCGCAAACCCGACGAGTAGGCGTGCAGCATACCGGTGCCGGCCACACAAATCTCGGCGGTCGGGGTGCCTGCGTATGCGCTTGCATCATCTGCGCACCCTTGACCGTGATGATGAGCCATGGCACCTGTCGCGACACTTCCCGGACGCAGTAGAGGCGGCGGGAGAACCATGCGTTTCATCCGGACCCAAGCCATGACCGTTGCCGATCACAACCATCCCACCCGTTCGTTCCAGGGCCTGATCCTGGCCCTTCACCGCTATTGGGCGGATTATGGCTGTGTGATCCTTCAGCCCTACGACATGGAAGTCGGCGCCGGCACGTTTCATCCGGCAACGACTTTGCGGGCGCTCGGGCCCAAGCCGTGGAACGCCGCTTACGTGCAGCCCTCGCGCCGTCCCAAGGATGGCCGCTATGGCGAAAATCCCAACCGGCTGCAGCATTATTATCAATATCAGGTCATCCTCAAGCCCAACCCGTCGAACCTGCAGGAGCTCTATCTGGGCTCGCTGGCCGCCATCGGCATCGATCCCTTGCTGCATGACATCCGCTTTGTCGAGGATGACTGGGAGAGCCCGACGCTCGGCGCCTGGGGGCTCGGCTGGGAATGTTGGTGCGACGGCATGGAAGTCAGCCAGTTCACCTATTTCCAGCAGGTCTGCGGCATCGAATGTGCACCTGTGGCGGGCGAATTGACCTATGGGCTCGAACGTCTGGCGATGTATGTTCAGGGCGTCGACAATGTCTACGATCTCAATTTCAACGGCCGGGAAGGTGCCGAAAAGGTCACCTATGGCGATGTTTTCCTGCAGGCCGAACAGGAATATTCCCGTTACAATTTCGAAATGGCTGATACGGCGATCCTGCTCAAGCATTTCGAGGACGCCGAGAAGGAATGCGAAGCCATTCTTAAAGCAGGCGCGCCGACCGAGCCCGGCTCACTGCACAGATGCGTACTGCCGGCTTACGACCAGTGCATCAAGGCAAGCCACGTGTTCAACCTGCTGGATGCCCGCGGTGTCATTTCCGTGACCGAACGTCAGGGCTACATTTTGCGGGTCCGCAATCTCTCGCGGCAGTGCGGCGAGGCATTCCTGCTGACCGATGCCGGCGGCGCTCAGTTCCTTCAGGCGGCGCAATAATACCCCACATCGCGCAAGCGCGTCGTGAAGCCTTGTTTACCTGGTAGCAGGTGCAAGGCTTCGCGGTACAACAGACCGCAGACGACGCAGGTCGTTCCCGGGCGCGCCGCCAGCTGTGCTTCAGGCCGCGGAGATCGAGTTGTTGGAGGTGACGGACGTATGTCCGTCCTGTAGTTCATCGAACGCGCGGTTCTTGTGGTAGGCGCGCTTGTCTTCATACATCAACCGGTCCGCCCGCTTGACCAGATCCTCCATCGATTCGCCATCCTGACTGGTAGCCACGCCGATGGAGACGCTGATCGGCGCATTGGAATAGAACTGGTTGTTGATGTGCAGCAATTCATTGATGGTCTCGACCACGGAGGCGGCAGTTTTCTTGTCGGCGCCGGGCATCAAGACGATGAATTCATCGCCGCCGATACGGGCGGCATGATTGGGACGTGACACAACCGAGTTGAGTACTTCGCCGAACCGGCGCAACAACGCATCTCCGGCGTCGTGGCCAAGCTGGTCGTTGGCGTCCTTGAGGCCATTAAGATCCATCACGATAGCCGACACCGGACGCAGCGGCTTGCGCTCGAGGCGGTTCATTTCGTCCTTGTAAAAGGCGCGGTTGTGCAGCTTGGTCAGCACGTCGTGCTTGCCCAGATATTCGAGATAGGCTTCGGCCTTCTTGCGCGCGGTAATGTCGGTAAGTGCGACCTGTACCTGTGCCCAGTCGTTTTCGTGCCCAGGCAGCACCGAAAAATGCAAGAGGATATGCCGCACGGTTCCATCAAGCGCATAGTTGACCACCTCCCGGGAATGAAACAGGCGTCCCTCCCAGAGATCCATCAATTGCTCTCTGAAAGGCTTTTCCATTTCATCGCGAAAGATTTCGATCTGGCGCTGCAACAACGTCTGAACGTCGGGCGCGCAGAACAGGTCGAGCGTCGCTTGATTGACATTGATGATCCGGATTTCGCTCATGCATTGCTGCACGAATTCCGGATGCACATCCATGAACACGCGAAAATCGTCGATACCGCGTTCGCGGATCGTTTCAAGCAGGTTCCGTATCTGGCTGAAATCCTCGACCCAGAGCGATACCGGCGAATATTCAAACAGGCCCTCGGCATAACGGCGGCTCTTGATTTCGTTCCGGCGCGCATCCTCGCGTACCGTTACATCTTCGGTGGTCAGCAGGATCCGGTCCAGCGTCTGCTCGTGGCCCGGCAACACAGCGCCGCGAAGCAGGATGTCCATGCGCCGGCCGGAAAGCGAGTAATTGACTGAATTGCTGAGGAATTCGGTTTTCCCGTCCCACAACTCGGCAAGCTCATTGACATGGCTCTCGAGCATTTCGTCGCGAAACACGACCGACAAATTGTCGGTGAGATGCTGTTGGCTGTCAGCTTCAAACAGCTCCAGCGTCTTCTGATTCACCTTGAGGACCCGGATTGCCGCCGAACAGGCCGCGACACGCGAAACATCTTCCTTCAGATAGGCACGGATGTCCGTGACACCGTCAGCGCGCCAACGGTCGAACAGCAGCTTGACGTCGCCAAAATCCTCGATCCACATCGCAATCGGCGCCAAATCGAAGATGCTGGTGTCGGAATAATTCATTCTACCCGCGTCCCTATCCAGAGAAAAAACGCCAAGCTTGTTTTGCTGCCGGACGCGTCTGATTCATAGTCGCGGATTATTGGTCGCCAATGGTAAAGCAATGCTTGACAAAACCTCGTTGAAAATCGTTGCGCAGGTCAATTTTGACAGGGAGCCGCAATCTGCAAAATTCATTTTAACGACACCGGTTTACTTGCCGTGTCCCGTGGATTTTTCCGGGCTTCCGGCATAAGGTCCCAATCCTGTTCGGTTGTGCCTGGGCAAATCGATAACCATGGGGAGAATGGCGCATGATGACTTGGATTATTTTGGCGGTGCTGGCTGGCATCGTGCTCTATGGAGTTTCGCTCTACAACACGCTGGTTAAGAACCGCCAGATGGCGGGAGAGGGCTGGAGCGGCATTGACGTTCAATTGAAGCGGCGGGCGGATTTGATTCCCAATCTTCTCGAAGCAGTCAAAGGCTATATGTCGCACGAAAAGGAACTTCTCGAGGAAGTCACCCGACTGCGCAGCCAGGCTGTCGCCGGAAACGCCGGCTCTCCCGAGCAGAGGGCTTCGATCGAAGGTGCGCTGAGCGGTGCGCTTGGTCGGTTGATGGCGGTCGCTGAAAGCTATCCCGACCTCAAGGCCAGCGAGAATTTCAGGGAATTCCAGCAGGCTCTCGAAGAGACCGAAAACGAGATTTCAATGTCCCGGCGCTATTACAACGGTGCCGTGCGCAATCTTAATGTCTCGGTGGAAACCTTCCCCTCGGTGCTGATTGCCAACCAGTTCGGTTTCGTCAAAGCCGAGTATTTCGAAATCGAGGAAGAGGCCGACCGCGCCGTTCCCAAGGTTTCTTTCCAGTAAGAAAGTTTCGTCAGGGGGACCAGACCATGCGGCATTGGCTTATCGCGATCGTTGCCTGCTGTGTGCTGCTTGTTCCGCAAGCAGCCACGGCGCGCGAGGAAATACGCTCCTACATCGCCGACATCGAGGTTCGCACCGATGCGGCGATTGAGGTCACCGAGACGATCACGGTCAATGCCGAGGGTGGCGACATCCGGCGCGGCATTTATCGCGATATTCCGTTGCGCGCGCTTGATGAGTGGGGGCTCTGGTCCGAGAACGGTTTCGACCTCATCGAGGTGCTCCACAACGGTCAGCCGTCGCCCTACAGCACTGAATGGCAGGGTCGGTTTTTCAGAATCTATATAGGCGATGCCGATACCATCATCCCGCACGGCGTACACACCTACACGATCCGCTATCTGACCACCCGGCAGCTGCGGTTTTTCGATGACTATGACGAGCTTTACTGGAACGTGACCGGCAATTTCTGGAGCTTTCCGATTCTCGCAGCCGAAGCCCGTGTGCATCTGCCCGATGGTGCCCGTGTGCTCAAGGACCATGTGGCCGCATATACCGGCGCCTTTGGCGCCACCGGTGGCAACTACACGGGGTCGATTAACGGCAGTTCCGATGTCCGTTTTGTTTTGACCCGTCCACTCGGCGCCGAGGAGGGAATGACCATCGCGGTCGGCTTTTCCAAGGGCGTGGTCACGCCGGATGCGGACGGCGCATCTGCAAGCCTGGGCAGCAATTTTGGCATATTTCTGCTGATCCTGGGCTGGCTCGGCGTTCCGGCCTATTTTCTCTATGCCTGGAACAAGGTTGGCCGTGATCCGCCGTCGCCGCCGATCATTCCGTTGTTTCATGCGCCCGACAATCTTTCGCCGGCAGCACTTTCCTACGCCCACTTCAACCGGTTTCGCCAGGGCGCCAGGGGGGCTGACCTGTCGTTCATCGCAGCACTTTTATCGCTGGGCGTTAAACGTTTCCTGACAATCGACGAATACAAAGACGGCAACATCGTTTTCAAACGTGGACCTGTCGCCAACAAGCACCCCCAGCCTGCCTTGCCTGCAGGCGAAAACGCGCTCTATTCGGGGCTGCTCGGCAACCGGTCTGAAATCTATCTCGACAAACACAATGGCCCGACCCTGCAGAGTGCGCAGATGGCCCTGCGCAGCGCCATACAGGACGAATATCAAGGCAAATATTACCGTGCCAACACCGCCTGGTTCGCTTTCGGTGTCGTCATCGCGATCGTTACATTCGTCGTTGGTATCATTCTGCAGGACCCGCCGAAATCGGGGCTTGGGTACTTGATCATGGCCCTGTTCACATCGCTGTTTGGCGGCGCCATCTGGGTCGTCGGCCGGATAGTGTTCAGAAGCCCCGGGGCCGGATTTGTCCGCCGGATCTTTGGCGGCCTGCTGCTCATCATCGGTACCGTGGTGTTTCTGGGTGGGGCCGCGGTGGTGGCGACACCCGGCGATGTGCCGATTTATCGCCTGGCGGCCGCGCTTGTGGTTGTCGGCATGGCGGTCATTATCCTGATGCTCTGGCTGCTGGGCGCGCCGACCAGGCTTGGCGCCAAGGTTCTTGCCGATATCAAGGGTTTCAAGCTCTATCTCGAAACCGCCGAAACCAACCGGCTCAACCTGCGTGACGCGCCGAAGATGTCGGAGGAACTGTTTGAGCGGTTTCTGCCCTATGCGGCCGGCCTGGGTGTTGAAAAACCCTGGTCTGAAGCATGGGCTTCGCATCTGGCGCGGGTCGCGCCGGACCGTGCAAATGACTATCAGCCCGGCTGGTACCACGGCAATTCCTGGTCTCCCGGCAATATCGGTGCGGCAGCGGCCTCGTCGGTGGCGGCGGTATCGGCGGCAATGGCTGCGTCCATGCCCGCACCCAAGAGTTCGTCCGGTTCGTCCGGTGGCGGCTCGTCTGGTGGCGGCGGCGGCGGCGGCGGCGGCGGTGGCTGGTAGCCCCGCGCATGCAGCTCTGAATTTCCATGGTGACGCGGCGTTTAACCGGTGCCGGGCTTGCACTGCCGGTGGGTGTGCGTCTCGAGACCGGCAATTACGGGCACGGAGACAGGGACAGATATCGCCATGACCAAAGGGGCACGCCGCCGGAACCGTCCCCATTCGCATCAAGGTTGAGGACAGAAAGAGCTGTTTCTGGTGTGCCTGCGGCCAGTCGCTCGATTGAGCCGAGCATCGTTGTCGCCCCTTTCTCGTGCCGGCCGCATCCCGCTTTGGGCGGATAATCCTCAATCGACAGATGACATTTCCGGCCGGGCTTGCTAAGTCCCGGCCGAATTCCGATTGCAGGATATCCCATGCCCGACCTACTGATTGAACTCCGCTCCGAGGAAATTCCCGCACGCATGCAGCGCAAGGCTGCCGGCGATTTGCGCAAATCCGTGACCGACGCACTGGTTGACGCGGGCCTGACCTACCAGGCCGCGCGCGAATACTGGACGCCGAGACGGCTGACGCTGGATGTTCGCGGCCTGACCGCCCGGTCCAAGGATGTCAAAGACGAGATCAAGGGCCCATCCACCAAGGCGCCGGAACAGGCAATCGCCGGCTTCATGCGCAAGGCCGGGCTCAACGATATTTCTGAGGCCCATATTCATACCGATCCGAAGAAGGGCGATTTCTATCTGGCCCGCATTTCCCGGCCGGGCCGGTCCGCCGAAGAGATCATCGCCGACGTGATGCCGGGCATCATTCGCGGTTTCTCCTGGCCGAAATCAATGCGCTGGGGCAGTGCCTCTATGCCCAAGGGGGCAAGTTACAACGGCATCGAAGGCAAGGGTGGCGAAGCGCTCAGATGGGTGCGCCCGCTGCAATCGATCATCTGCACTTTCGGCCCGGAAACCGAGGACCCGACCGTCATCGGCTTTGCCGTCGATGGTCTTGTCGCCGGCAACCAGACCGCCGGCCACCGCTTTCACGCGCCCGATCCGTTCACCGTGCGGCGGTTTGACGATTACGTCGAAAAGCTCGAGCGCGCGCATGTGGTGCTCGACGCCGACCGGCGCAAGGAAATCATTCTTTCCGACGCCCGCAACCTCGCCTTTGCCTCCGGTCTGGAGCTGGTCGAGGACGAGGCGCTGCTTGATGAAGTCTCCGGACTGGTCGAATGGCCGGTGGTGCTGATGGGCGAGTTCGAGGAGGATTTCCTGCAGATCCCCGACGACATCATCCGGCTGACCATCAAGACCAACCAGAAATGCTTCGTGCTCAGGAAGCCCGGCAACGGGCTGTCCAACAAGTTCATCTTGGTTTCCAACATCGAGGCCAGCGACGGCGGCAAGGAAATTGCCCTTGGCAACGCCAAGGTGGTGCGCGCGCGGCTTTCCGATGCGCTCTATTTCTGGACGACCGACCAGGCCAATCTGCCCGACATGGCCAAGCTTGAAGCTTCGGCTGAAAAGCTCGGACTCGATATGGCCAAACCGCTCGATCAGCGCATGGCGCGCCTGGATCAGCTGAACGTCACCTTCCACGCCAAGCTAGGCAGCCAGGGCGAACGCGTTCAGCGCATCGCCAAACTGGCAGCCGAACTGGCGCCATCGGTCGGTGCCGATCCGGCGCTGGCCACCCGCGCGGCACTGCTTGCCAAGGCCGATCTGACCACCGAAGTGGTCGGCGAATTCCCCGAATTGCAGGGCGTGATGGGCCGCATCTATGCCGGCCTGCAGGGCGAGAATGCGAGCGTCGCAGCCGCTCTAGAAGAACACTACAAGCCGCAAGGCCCGTCAGATGAAGTGCCGACCGATCCGGTGTCGATCGCCGTCGCCTTGGCTGACAAGCTCGACACGCTGGTCGGCTTCTGGGCCATCGACGAAAAGCCGACGGGATCGAAAGATCCCTATGCGCTGCGCCGCGCGGCGCTGGGCGTGATCCGGATAGTGGTCGAAAATCAAATCTCGTTGTCGCTTTATGAAGTATTCTTTGCTGCGACTCCGATTGAAATTTGGAATTCGGACAGCGCATACGATCGCGTTCTTGAGCTTTCGGAGGCTGCTGAAATTGTCGGTGGTAGCGCGATTAAACAAGGATTCGTAGATCAGGTTTGGGCGGAGTATGTTGCTCCTGAACGTAAAGATAAAATACAAGTTGTTATTACTCGATCCTATATGGACCTCTTGTCCTTCTTCCACGACCGCCTCAAGGTTTACCTCCGCGACAAGGGCGCCCGCCACGATCTGATCGACGCCGTGATTACACCGGCTTCCGATGACCTGTTCGACATCACCCGTCGGGTCGAAGCACTGGGTGCCTTCCTCGATACCGAAGACGGCAAGAACCTGCTGGCCGGCGCCAAGCGCGCCGCCAATATTCTTGCCGCCGAGGAGAAGAAGGGCACGGCTGTTGTCAAGACGGTTGATCCGGCGCTGTTCGAGTTCGATGCCGAGAAAAACCTCTTTGCCGCAGTGAATCAATCTGTCAGCGCAGCGACTCAAGCGATTGAGAATGAAGATTATTCCGCTGCCATGAGCGCACTTGCCACTTTACGTGAACCCGTTGATTCATTTTTTGAAGCAGTACTGGTAAACGCAGAAGTTGAAAGTGTTCGGGCGAATCGCCTCGCACTGCTCGCCATGATCCGTCAGGCCACCGGAGCAGTTGCCGACTTCTCCCGCATCGCCGGATAGCCTACACCGCAGGCTGGCACGGTTCACCGGTCAGCCGAAGCCGCAGCCTGTGGTCGGAGTTCGTGTGTAGAAAACAACAATGCCCGAAGCCGGCAACCCCTGGAGGAGGGCGCCGGCCAAGTGCCTTCGCGATGACCCGGTGTTGGGGTCTGTGCGGGGCAGGGAAGGGCTAGTTCAGCCTGAGCTCGAATTTTGACGCATCAAACGGCTTGGCTGCTTCGGCGGTATCGATGCCCAGCGCCGACGTCGTGGCCTCGGTGTCGATCCCGGGTGCGGTGTTGGCGATCACCGGCTTGTACAGCGGCGGTGCCACCAGCGCCGGTTCGGTCACCGGCGTTGCGGTTCGTGGCATGTCGGTTTTGATGATGGCCGCAGCGGTCATCGGCTGGTCAGACACCACGTCGTCGGCAGCCTTTGGCAGGTCTGCAATTTTGGTGTCACTTGGCGGGGAGACGCCCAGCGCAACCAGGTCCATATCGCTGGCCTTGCGCACCATGGTCACCGGCGATCCGCCAAGCCATCCTTCGGTGCGGTAGATCATCATCTGGCCGTCGACTTCCCGGACCTCGATGATCTGTTCGCCCAGCCCGAGTTTGACTTCGGCTTCAGCGGCTTTTTCGGCCGCTTCGCGCACGCAGGACGGACAGCCGATTTCGATAATGCTGCTCCGCTCGCTCCCGGTCGCTGTGAATGGGCCAACCGATGTGGCGCTGGCCGCACTGGCGCCTACGTACAGACTCGCCGTCAGGATCAATCTCAGCATGTGGCTACTCCCCTTTTCGCCGGAAATTCCGGTTCTGGTGAGTTCACTCTAGCGAAGGGCTGTTACGATCCGGTTTTCGAAGGAGGTAACCAATTGATTAAGTTGGGCCGCTTCAATCGGCCCCTGAAAATCTCTAGGACTCGCGCGCAACCGCCTGCCAGCCGATGTCGCGCCGGCAAAAGCCGTCCGGCCAATCAATCGCGTCGACTGCTTGATAGGCCAGCGCCTGGGCGGTTTTGACGTCCGGCCCACGCGCGGTGACATTGAGCACTCGTCCGCCATTGGCGACCAGTTCTGCGCCGTTGAGCGCTGTGCCTGCGTGAAACACCTTGGCGCCGTCGGCTTCGGCTGCTGCCAGTCCGGCAATCGGTGTCCCTTTTTTCGGTGTGCCGGGATAGCCTTCTGCCGCCATCACCACTGTCAGCGCCGCATCGTCGCTCCAGCGCGCCGAAACATGGGCGAGGCCACCTTCGGCAGCCGCGTTGAGCAGCACCACGATATCGTCCCTGAGCCGCATCATCAGCACCTGGCATTCCGGATCGCCGAAACGCACATTATATTCGATCAGCTTGGGGCCGTCGGCGTCGATCATCAGTCCGGCATAGAGCACCCCGGTAAACGGCGCGCCGATCTCCGCCATGCCGCGCATGGTAGGCTCGATGATTTCCTTCATGGTGCGTTCGATCAGTGCAGGGGTCAGCACCGGCGCCGGTGAATAGGCGCCCATGCCGCCGGTATTGGGGCCGGTATCGCCGTCGCCCACCCGCTTGTGGTCCTGGGCCGTGCCGAACGGCAGCGCCGTCTTGCCGTCACACAGGCAGAAGAAGCTGGCCTCCTCGCCGGTCAGAAATTCCTCGACCACGACTTCCGCGCCGGCCGCGCCAAACGCGCCCTCGAAACAATCCTCGATCGCGGCAAACGCTTCTTCAATGGTCATCGCCACGGTGACACCCTTGCCGGCGGCCAGCCCATCAGCCTTGATCACGATAGGCGCGCCTTGCGCCCGTGCATAGGCCTTTGCCTTGGGCGCATTGTTGAAGCGCTGATAGGCGGCGGTGGGAATGTTCTGGCGCGCGCACAGATCCTTGGTAAAGCCCTTCGAGCCTTCCAGCTGTGCCGCCTGCGCCGAGGGTCCGAACACGCGGATACCGGCGCCAACAAGCGCGTCGGCAAGACCGGCAACCAGCGGTGCTTCCGGTCCGACAACCACCAGGTCGATATTCTTGTCGCGGCAGAATGCAATCACGGCGGCATGGTCGCCGACATCGAGATCGGTCAGCGTCGCGTGCTCCGCAATGCCGGGATTGCCGGGTGCGGCAAACAGGGTGTCGAGTATCGGCGATTGTGCCATCTTCCAGGCCAATGCATGTTCGCGGCCGCCCGATCCAATCAGCAGGATGTTCATCGTTGCGCACTCCGTTGCAAGCTCCCGCGCGCAGTTTGCGGGCGTGGGGACGGGGTAGGGAATAGCAGCCCCAGCGTCAAGACAGGGCGTGCATCTGCCTCATGCCAATCGCCCGAAAGCGGGATTTTGAGGCGCGGAACTTGACGCCAGCGGGCGCTGCTGCCAACAGTCGCGCCATGTCGGAAGCTCCACAAACCACCGAAGCCGAAACCGCCAGGGTCGCCGATGCGCCCTCGGGCAACTGGGTCTACCGGGTGCTGCCGCGCGCACTCTGGCCGCACGCCCAGCTTGCCCGCTGGGACCGCCCGATCGGCTGGCAATTGCTGATGTGGCCATGTTTCTGGTCGGCAGGTCTTGCCGCCAATGTAGCCAGCCAGGCCGGCCTCTGGGCGCCCGCAACCACGCTCTGGCACCTGGTCCTGTTCATCACCGGCGCCATTGCCATGCGCGGCGCCGGCTGCACCTGGAACGATCTGGTCGATTTCAAGATCGACGCGATGGTGGCGCGCACCCGGTCGCGGCCCTTGCCGTCGGGCCGAATTTCACGCCGTGCGGCAATTGCGTTCCTGTTCGTCCAGGCCTTGGTGGGGCTTCTGGTGCTGGTCCAGTTCAATGGGTTTTCGATTGCGCTGGGCATTGCTTCGCTCGGTGTCGTGGCGATCTATCCCTTCGCCAAGCGGTTTACAGATTGGCCGCAATTCTTTCTCGGGCTGGCGTTCTCCTGGGGCGCGCTGATGGGCTGGGCGGCAATGTTTGGCTCCCTGTCACTGCCGCCGCTGCTGCTTTATGCGGGCGCGATCGCCTGGACCATCGGCTATGACACGATTTACGCCCATCAGGACAAGGAGGACGACGCTCTAGTCGGCGTGCGCTCCACTGCACGGCTGTTTGGTGCCAATACCAAGGTCTGGCTGGTAGCATTTTACGGGTTGTTTGCAGCACTTGCGTTGTCGGCTTTCCTTCTGACTGCGGTCGCCTGGCCCGCCTATGCCGGCCTGGCGCTGGCGATTGTCCTGCTCGGTTGGCAGATCCGGGTTATCGACATTGACGATGCCGACCAGTGCCTGGCTTTGTTCAAGGCCAACAGCCATGTCGGTCTGATCGTGTTTCTTGGCCTCATCACAGCACTGCTCGCCTGAACATCGCACTCCCGTGACAAGCAAAATCCCGGCCGCTTCTTTCAAGCAACCGGGATTTTGGGTCGTTTCGCTATGATGGTTCAGCGCCGCGCGATGATCTCGCGGCCCTCGATGCGCATGCGAATTCCCATCTTGCCGGTTGAACGACGCACCAGAAAGCGCGGACGCCGGTCGGCGATCTGGTTGTGGCGGCGGCGGCGTATCGGTGCTGCTGCCGGCTGGTTCTGGCCGTCGTCGAGCGGACGGGCGACGCCATCGGCCTCCACCATCATCATCGGCAGGCCATAGATCTCCGCCCAGGTACGCCAGTCGGCGGCGATATCATCAAGATCATGGGCAACCAGCAGCGGCACGCACAAGGCGCTGTCGTTGTGGTGCAGTTCCAGCGTTACCGTCACCGTGCCGTCGCCATGATCGATGGCGCGCGCCGCCACACCCTTGAAGGCGCGGGCGGGCAGGGCGATCGACAGCGGCAGGCCTGATTTCGATAGCATCTTCTTGACCACCGCCCCGCGCTGGTCGATCGTTACCGAAACTTCCTGCAGGTCGTCGCGTGCCGCATAGGACACCCGTTGCGGAAAGTTGGCTGGGTCCAGTCTGAGTTCGAACCCGGCCCATACGGGCTTCAAAACTGTATTGGTCATTATTGTCGCCTTCTGTAACCCTTGAGAGCCGGTTATCCGGTCTTCTCGTCCGGGGCTTTTCGCCCTCTCGCAAGACGGACAATGCCCCGGCGGCCGTTCCCGTCGCCTTAAATTTTTGGGTTAAGAAAAGCTATGTTTTGGAGATGGTTAGCGAAAGAACACCGTGCCATTTCCGATTTGGAAAGGTTACCGGGAGGCAAGCACCTTGCCCGGATTCATGATGCCCTTGGGATCAAACGCTTGCTTGATGTGGTGCATCATCGCCAATTCCACGGGCGACTTGATGGTCGCCAGTTCATCGCGTTTGAGCTGGCCAATTCCGTGCTCGGCGGAAATCGATCCGTCCAATTCCAGAACAATCGCATGGACGATTTTGTTAATCTCGCCCCACCGCGCCAGAAACGTTTGCTTGTCGGCGCCGACCGGCTGGGAGATGTTGTAATGAATATTGCCGTCGCCCAGATGACCGAAGGCAACAATCCGCGCACCTGGAATGGCCGACAGCACGGCGCGGTCGGCAAGGGTAAGGAATTCTGGCACCCGCGCCACAGGCACCGAGACATCGTGCTTGATCGAACCGCCTTCGGGTTTTTGCGCCCAGGACATCGATTCTCTCAGCTTCCAGAAGGCTTGCCGCTGGGCTTCGGTTTCCGCCGCCGCCGCATCACGGATCAGCCCCTGCTCGTCGGCGGCCATAAACACGGCCTCCAGCATTGCCCGCGCGGCCTCCTGGGATTGTCCCGATGAAATGTCGATCAGCGCATACCAGGGATGAGCCTCGCTCAGCGGATCGCGAACACCGTCAATATGGCGGGTGGTGAACTCGATGCCGATCCGCGGCATCAATTCAAACCCGGTCAGCGATGGGCCGCACAGGTCCTGGGCCAGACGAAACAGCTTCAGCGCCGCCTCCGGGCTGTCGATGCCGGCATAGATGGCCTCGTGGCCGCGCGGTGCCGCGTAGAGCTTGAGCACCGCCGCGGTGATGATCCCGAGCGTGCCCTCGGCGCCAATGAACAGGTCGCGCAGATCATACCCGGTATTGTCTTTCTTGAGTGCCCGCAGCCCGTGCCAGACCTCGCCATCAGGCAGCACCGCTTCGATCCCCAGGCAGAGCTGGCGCATGTTGCCATAGGCAAGCACCGCCGTGCCGCCGGCGTTGGACGAGAGATTGCCGCCGATCTGGCAGGACCCCTCCGAGCCCAGTGACAATGGAAACAGCAGGCCCGCCTCGCTGGCCGCCTGTTGCGCCTTTGCTAGTACGACCCCGGCTTCGGCCACCATGGTCTGGCCCACCGGGTCCAGCGAGCGGACCCGGTTGAGTCGTGCAAGCGAAACCACCACTTCGGCCTTGCCTGCGCGTGGCGATTGCGCGCCGACCAGTCCGGTATTGCCGCCCTGCGGCACGACTGCCGTCCCTGTTTCGTGGGCGAGGCGGAGAATGGCGGACACCTCGTCGGTATTTGCCGGACGCAGCACCAACGGGCTTTCGCCCTGATACAGACCACGCTGTTCTATGAGATGCGGGGCGATGTCGGCGGGATCGGTAAACGCGTTTGCCGCGCCGGTGATGGCGGCGAAACGTTCAATCAGGGCGGGGTCGGTCAAAGGATTGGGCATGATCTGGATTTACCGCTGCAATCGACCCAAGTCGAGAGGGCGCTGGTCACTATGATGCGGCAACGGCGATAGCGCGCGCGGATCAATCGCGCGGCGCTGCGGCGCGCGCCAGCCGGTCATTGATGGCTTCGCCGAGTCCGTGGGTTGGCACCGGCGCGATCGCGATGCCCCGGCCACCGGCCTTGTCGGCGCGCTTGAGTACGGAGAACAGGTTGGCGGCAGCCTCGCGCAGATCACCGGCGGGCGACAGGTCCATGACCGCATGCGCCTGTTCCTCGTTTGCCAGCACTTGCCCGCCAAAGCGGATGATCGTCTCGTCTTGTCCAGCCGTGTGCGCATTCAGCCGCACCGTCGATTCTGGTGCGTAATGCGAGACCAGCATGCCGGGGGCTACCACTGCGCCATGCTGCTCCGGCCCGGGCCGCGTTACCGCCACACCGGCGACTGCTTCGATATCTTCGACCGCAACGCCGCCCGGTCTGAGCAGGGTCAGTTGATTGTCACCAACAGCCACAATGGTTGATTCCACCCCGATGCGGCACGCGCCGCTGTCGAGGATCAGCTCGATCCTGTCGCCCAGATCGTCAGCCACATGCTGTGCCGATGTCGGGCTGATGCGGCCGGAAAGATTGGCGCTGGGCGCGGCCAGCGGACGGCCGAATGCCGCAATCAGCGTGCGGGCGTAACCTTCGGGAACCCGGACCGCGGCCGTAGTAAGCCCGGCGGTCGCGAGCTCGTGAATGTCACCTTCTGCGTTAAGCGGCAGCACCAGTGTCAGCGCGCCCGGCCAGAAGGCGGCTGCGAGTTTTTCGGCAAGCGGTGAAAAGTGAACATGCGCCCGGGCCATTTCCAGGTCCGCCATATGCGAGATCAGCGGATTGAACCGGGGACGGCCCTTGACCTCGTAAATCCGGGTGATCGCTGCCGGGTTGGTGGCGTCCGCCGCCAGCCCGTAGACGGTCTCGGTGGGAATCGCCACCGTCTCGCCGCGTTGCAGTACCGCGAGTGCGGCATCGAGTGTTTTCGGGTCGGAAATCGGAAGAATGCGGGCCATGCCGGAGGTGTCCATTATATCTGCCGCCGCTCTATCAGTCGTGCCCTTTGCGCGCAACACGCGCGTTGCCGCCACCCCACCGGGCTTCACCGCTGCTGCGGCGCGGCAGCCTATCTGGGATCGACCCGACCGCGTGCGGGATGAGAACGGGCCGGGGAACGGGCGCCCGGCAGAAGAGACGTGTCCGCAATCACCGCTGCATCGATCCGCGGCAACGGGGTTGGCAACGACGGCAGCCCAAAAGCAGTCTTTGCTGTGGGTGGCTGCAAGCCCAGCCCGTCTGCCACCGTTTCCGACCAGCGCGGCCCCGCCTCCGGCATCGCCGGCAGTTTCACATGACGATAGGCGGCCACCTCCGGAATCTCCCAGCGATGCGACAGCACCGGTACGGGAATACCGCCATTATTCAGTTGTGGTGCTGGGTGCAGATCGTTGGCAACGGCTATAGAAGCTGTCCGTGTGCCAGCACCGATTGATCCGGTCAGGATCGAATCCGGATCGGTGTCGCTGTCCGCAACCAGTATCGTTGCGGAATCCGGTTCGCGTTCGCGCACCGGAACCAGTTCGCCCCACGGCCATGTCTTTGCCAGCGTCTTTCGGTCCATGGCGACCACATTGACGTCGATGTCCTTGAGCGTACCGGGCACCCGGTAGGGGCAGGACTTCCGCTTGCAATTGTGCAGCGTTGAGAATTGCCACAACGCATAGCTCTGCCAATTGCCCATCGGAAACACCCCGGCGATGGAAGGCTTGTAGCGCGCATACCACAGCGGCAACCGCGCCAGCACTGGGTAGGCGTCGCGGTTGGCGGCGATGGTCTTGGCGGTGGTATGATTGGTGTAAAGCACCGGATAGCGCCCGGTCCGTGCCTTGATGTGGCGGGCAAAGATATCCGCATCTTCAAGCGACATGAACTTGTCGGCGTTGATGTCTTCGATATCGATGACCATCATTTCGTCATCCGCCGGATCGGCGAAATCGAGAAAGTGGTTGGCCTGGTCGATCGGATTGTCTGGTCGGGCAAGGTGATAGGCGCCCCACAGCAACCCCTTTGATTTCGCCAGCATTCGGCGGGTCTGGTAAAGCTCGCGGCTGACGGCATATTTGCGCCACATGGTGCGGCAATGGCCCAGCGTGTCGCCCCGGTGGCCGTCGTTGCAACTGAAGCTTTCGGGCAACCCGTCCGATGCCTTGCTGACGAAGCCCGCGATGCGACCGTCGCTCAGCATCTCTTCCCAGTCGATGATGTTCATCTCGTAAGCGTCGATCACCAGCGCGTTGGTTACGGTTTTCCACGGCCGCGTTTCTGCCGCCGTCGCTGGCGCCGGCAGCAAGGCTGCGATAACAAGCGCCGACCATAGTGAAGTGCAAAATCTCATGCGTGGCTCCGTTCAGGGCCCGGTCCTTCGGGGTGCGCGAAGGGATGACTGGCTATGCTGGCCGAAACATGGTTAAAAAATGGTGTTTTGTTGCGAAAAGGTCTTTGCCGCGTTGCTGTGGGCGCGCCACGCAAATTGACGTTTACGTAAAAATCACTTAGCGATAACCGAGATTGGAGTCCTGCCTAAAGTGGCGGGCGGCAAGCAGGGAGAACACCATATGTATCGTGCGCCGGTTGACGAAATTGCCCATACGCTGAAATCCGTTGCGGGCTTGCGCAAGGCGCTTGATGCCGGCCGGTTCGGAGATCTGGGGGAGGACCTCGTTGACGCAATCCTGGCTGAAGCCGGACGCTTCGCCTCTGATGAAATCGCGCCTCTCAACGAAATCGGCGACACTCATGGCGCAGTGCTCAAGGATGGTGCGGTCACGACACCTCCCGGCTGGAAAGAACTCTACCAGAACTGGATTGCCGGTGGTTGGAACGGCCTGACCGGGCCCGAGGAATTCGGCGGCCAGGGCCTGCCGATGCTGCTGTCGGTGGCGGCACTCGAAATGTGGAACTCCGCATCACTTGCCTTTGCCATCGGGCCGATACTGACCATGGGTGCGATAGAGGCGCTGGACAAGCATGCCTCGGACGATCTCAAGGCCAAATACCTCGAAAAGCTCGTCACCGGCGAGTGGATGGGGACGATGAACCTGACCGAACCGCAGGCGGGATCCGACCTCAATGCGCTCAAGGCGCGCGCTGAACCTGTTGGCGACGGCACCTACCGGATCTACGGCCAGAAGATCTTCATCACCTATGGTGAGCATGATTTCACCGACAACATCATTCATCTGGTGCTGGCACGTCTGCCCGATGCGCCGGCTGGCACCCGCGGGATCTCGCTGTTCCTGGTACCGAAATTCTTTGTTGGCGACGATGGTGCACTGGGCGAGCGCAATGATGCGTTCTGCTCAGGCCTTGAGCACAAACTCGGCATCCATGGCTCGCCAACCTGCACCATGATCTATGGTGACGGCAAGTTTGGCGATCAACCCGGTGCCATCGGCTGGCTGATCGGCGAGGAAAATCGTGGCCTCGCCTGCATGTTCACGATGATGAACAACGCCCGCCTTGCGGTCGGCATGCAAGGCGTGGCGGTGGCCGAAGCCGCCTACCAGAAGGCGCTGGCCTACGCCAAGGATCGCACCCAGGGCCGCGCGCCAGGGCACAAGGGCGAGGGCATGAGCCCGATCATCGAGCATCCGGATGTTGCCCGCATGCTGATGACCATGAAGGCGCTGACGCAAGGCGCACGCGCCATCACCTATTCCTGCGCCGAAGCGCTCGACATGGCCCGGGTCAGTGAAGGCGACGAGGCCAAGGCCTGGTCCGACCGCGCCAGCCTGATCACCCCGATTGCCAAGGCGTTTGCCACAGACATCGGCCTCGAGGTCGCCTCGCTCGGCGTGCAGATCCATGGCGGCATGGGCTTCATCGAGGAAACCGGTGCTGCGCGGTTGCTGCGCGATGCCCGTATTGCGCCGATCTACGAGGGCACCAACGGCATCCAGGCGATCGATCTGGTGATGCGCAAGCTGCCGCTGTCGGGTGGCGCCACGGTCACCGCATTGATTGCCGATTTCAAGGCCGACGCAGAGGCTGCCCGGGCCTCCAATTCGCCGGCGCTCGCCGGTGTTGCCGATCATCTCGACCGGGCGATTGCCGATCTCGAGACTGCCACCGCCTATCTGCAATCTGCCGTCTCTGAAGGCCGTCAGACTGACGCGCTGACCGGCGCCACGCCCTATCTGCGGTTGTTCGGTCTGACTGCAACCACGGCCATGCTGGCGCGCGGTGCGCTGGCCGATCAGGACGCGCCGGAAGCCCCGGGGCGCGCAGCCCTCGCGCGTTTCGCCGCGCTTAATCTGGCGCCCGAGACCACGGGCCTAGTGACTGCCGTGACCAGCGGAGCGTCAAGCCTCGAGCACGCCACCGCAGCACTCGCCTGATCTTCAAGAGGATATCCATGACCGACCACATCCTGACCGAACGTGCAGGTGCCAATGGCGCCATCAACGTGATCCGCTTCAACCGCCCGGAAAAGAAAAACGCCATCACCCGCGCCATGTACACCTCCATGGCAAGGGCGCTGATTGCCGGTGAAAACGATGACAGCGTTCGCGTCCATGTAATGCTCGGCACACCGGGTGCGTTTACCTCCGGCAACGACATGCAGGACTTCATGGCGGTGGCCATGGGCGGATCGATGGGCACCGAGGTGCTGGATTTCCTGGCCGCTCTGGCACTTGCCAGAAAGCCGATCATTTCGGGCGTTGATGGTCTGGCCGTCGGCGTCGGCGCCACCATCAACCTGCATTGCGACCTGACCTTCGCCACGCCGGAATCGCGCTTTCACACGCCTTTTGTCGATCTGGCACTGGTGCCCGAAGCCGGTTCCAGCCTGCTTGCGCCCGCCGCCATGGGGCATCAGAAAGCCTTCGCATTGCTCGCCGCCGGCATTCCGTTTTCAGGCGATGAGGCCGAGCGCGCCGGCCTGATCTACAAGACGGTACCTTCGAATGAGCTTGAAGCCACGGTGATGGCCGCCGCCGAAAATCTGGCGCAGAAGCCACCCAAGGCGTTGGCAATCGCCCGCCGGCTGGTCAAACCCGATCCGGAACTGGTGATGGCGCGCATGCGTGAGGAAGCCGAGCTTTTCGGCAACCAACTCAAGAGCGCCGAAGCGCTTGCCGCGTTCCAAGCCTTTATGGCGCGCAAGAAATAGCAGTTTATCAACCCGCCAATTATCGCAACCCCGTCTCGCCATCCCCGAACGCTGGTTCGTGGATTGGGGGGCGCCGTAATCACTATGTCGGGTCGGCAGGCTCGGGCATGTGAGATCCAGGCGGGATGCCGCAGGGGCCTACTCGATTGGGGTGCCGGTGAGGTCAGGGACAGCCGGCGCTGGACATTTCGTCCCGGATGCCTTCGAGCCTTTCGTCGAGGTCTCGAATTTCGTCCTTGAGCGCCCAGTTTTCCTCATTGCTATTGTAGGCGTCCCTTTCGTCCTGGACAGCAATTAGGTCAGTCTTCAGACCCTCGCAATTTGCGTGGGCGGCAATTGTCAGAACCAGCGATTGACCCGACAGGCTTGGTGCCCCCGATGGCATTGGTGCTGCGCTGGCCGGCAATGTCAATGAAGTCAGCATGATTGCGGCCACGGCGATGGTCTTGTTCATCGTGATTCTTCCTTGGAAGCGGATCGGAGGACCGCTTGCTTTCACCGTGAAGGCCGCACCCCGGCTTGGCAATGACGGGTGATGATTTCGTGGCAACAGGTTCCGGTCGCGCTAAATCCCGTCGCCTACCGCTTCGACCGTTCCAGCAGCGCCACCACTTCGATATGGCTTGACCAGAGGAACTGGTCAATCGGGGTGATCGAGGTGATCTTGTAGCCGCCCTTGACCAGGATCTCGAGATCGCGCGCCAGTGTTACCGGGTTACAGGAGACGGCAGCGATGCGGGTGATGGTCGAGCGGGCGATGTCCTGCACCTGCACTTCCGCGCCGGCGCGGGGAGGGTCGAACACCAAGCCCTGATAGGTTTTCAGCTCCGCTGTCATCAGCGGCCGCCGCAAAAGGTCGCGCTTTTCCACGCTTACCGGTTTCAGCCCTGACGAGCGCCGCGCTGCCTTGTCCAGCGCTGCGAGCGAAGGCCCGTCGCTTTCCACCGCGTGCACATGGCTTTGTTGCGCCAGCCGCAGCGCGAACGTGCCTGAGCCGGAAAACAGGTCGAGCACCCGTTTGGATTTTTTCAAATGGGTTGTCACCAGTTCGCCCATCAGCGTTTCGGCAGCCTCGCTTGCCTGCACGAAACCGCCCGGTGGCGGATTGACCGCAACATCGCCAAAGACCAGTTGCGGTGGCTGTATTTCGATCAGGATCTCGCCGTTGAAGCTGAGCCGGGTCACGCCTGTTTCCTTGCGCACCGACGCGCTGATCCGCAAACGGTCTGCTTCCGACAGTTTGAAGGGAGCATCAACCGCCAGATCAAAGCCCGACAGCGTGTCGAGCACAGAGAGGCGGAATGCCTCCTTGCCGACGGCCACAGCGGTTGCCAGTCGTCTCAGCACCGGCAGCGCCTGGTTGATTCGCTCGGAGGCAACCACGCAGGTATCAATTGGCACGATCTGATGGCTGGAGGCGCGGTTGAAACCCAGAATCGAGCCCTTGTCGGTTCGGCGAACCGCAAACACCACCCGTCGCCGGGCGCCGGGTGCGCAGGCGACCAGCGGGCCGACTTCGACCATGATGCCGCGTCCTTCCAGTGCGGCCACCACCAGGTTGCGCTTCCAGTCGCGATAGGCAGCGTCGGCGACATGCTGCATCGCGCAACCGCCACACCCGGCTTCGTCGCTGTCGGCGCCGAAATGCGGGCAGGGTGGGGTCACCCGGTCCGGTGAGGGCTCGATCAGCGAGATCAGCGTACCACGCCCCTTGTCGACGGCGGCGGTGATGCGGTCGCCGGGCAGCGTGAACGGCACGAAAATCTGCCCTTCCGGGGTCTCGGCGATGCCGTCTCCCTGGCCGCCAAGCCGGGTAATGTCGAGTGCGCGCGCGCTCATCCCTTGACGCCCCCGATGAGATATTCGCGGTTGCCGTCACCACCCTCGATCGGGGAGGCGACCGGGCCGACCGACTGCCATCCCGGCTGGGTTCCGAGCCATCGCACCAGATCCTCGGCAATCTGCCGGCCGAGCTTGGGATATTTGAGCAACCCGCCCTTGCCGATGGCGGCGCGTCCGGCCTCGAACTGCGGCTTGACCAGAAGCACGGCAAAGGCGCCCGGCGCTGCCAGCTCAAGCGCCGCCGGCAGCGCCAGCTTCAGCGAGATGAAACTCACATCGGAAACAATTGCCGTGATCGTGCGGCCCTCAAGATGCGCAGGTGTCAGCTCGCGGGCGTTGACGCCTTCGAGATTGCTGACACGCGGATCAGTGACAAGCGTGGGGTGCAACTGGTCATGGCCTACATCGACGGCCACCACATGGTTGGCGCCTGCTTCCAGCAGAACCTGAGTAAAGCCGCCGGTCGATGCGCCGATGTCCAGCGCATCACGCCCGGCGGGGTCGAAATCGAACGCCTCCAGCCCGGCTTTCAACTTCAGCGCCGCGCGCGAAACATACTCTCGTGCCGGGTCCGAAATTTCGATCGCGGCTGAGGCGCTGACCTGCGTGCCGGGCTTGGTGACGGGATGACCGTCGACGAGCACCGCGCCACGGGCGATGGCGTCGCGCGCACGCGAGCGGCTGTCATAGTGTCCGAGTTGCACCAGCATCTGGTCCAGCCGGTCTTTGTCGGGCGAAGGGGGGGGCGAGGATATATTGGACATGACGCCGTCTTGACCCGGAAGCGGGTGCCAGGGCAAGCGCTTTGTGGAAAATGGGTCGATTGTCAGTAGCGGATAATACTGCCGAGGCGGGTGTCACGGGGCCAATCGGCGGGCCATCTGGGCGTTCCGCTGTCGGCCATCCGCTGGCTCAGCCGTGGAAAAATATGTTTCTCGGTGTCAAGATCGAGCGTGCCACGAATGGTGCCGAGCTTGGGCTGCAACATGCGGATCGCTGCTTCTTCAATGCGCCGGTCGTATCGCGGCTGGCCGTCGGCTGCCAATGTGGGTGCCGCCGCGAACAGCGTTGGCGACAGCACCAGCATCGGTAGCGCGAAGATCCACCAGGTGGCACGATTTTTTGATCTATGCAGCGTCATTGAAACATCGTCCTGAAGTCTTCGGTCATTGGCCAAAGACTAGCAGAAGGACCTTTCAGAACGCCCAAAAGACGTGGTTACGAGGCTACAAACGCCTATGGTTTCAAGAAGGTAACCGAAAGCGTTTAAGCGCCGCGCAGGCTACAGTACGCGCGATGCATCGAGCTTGGCGCGCGAGGTTGAGAGCGCACCAAACACGGTGTCGACAATGCCCTTGCGATCCAGCCCGGCACGCGCGTACATCGTTGCCGGTGCGGCGTGATCCATGAAGATGTCCGGCATTACCATGGTGCGCGCCTTCAGACCGCCATCCAGCAGTCCTTCGGTGCTCAGGAACTGCAGCACGTGGCTGCCGAAACCGCCAACCGAGCCTTCCTCGATGGTGATCAGCACTTCATGGTGCTGCGCCAGTTGCCGGATCAGCTCATGATCGAGCGGCTTGGCAAATCGGGCGTCGGCCACAGTGGTCGAAAGTCCGGCCACTTCCAGGTCTTCTGCCGCCAGCAGGCACTCGGCAAGCCGGGTGCCGAACGACAACAGCGCCACCTTGGTGCCTTCGCGCATGATCCGGCCCTTGCCGATCTCGAGAATCTGCCCGCGTTCGGGCATTTCTACGCCAACCCCTTCGCCGCGCGGATAGCGAAACGAGATCGGGCCTTGGTCATAGGCAGCGGCCGTGCGCACCATGTGCTTGAGCTCGGCCTCGTCAGCGGCTGCCATCACCACGAAACCGGGCAGGCAGGCGAGATAGGCGGTGTCGAACGAGCCCGCATGGGTAGCGCCATCAGCACCCACGAACCCGGCCCGGTCGATAGGGAAGCGAACCGGCAGCCGCTGGATCGCCACATCGTGAACCACCTGGTCATAGCCGCGCTGCAGAAAAGTCGAATAAAGCGCGCAGAACGGCCTCATGCCTTCCGTTGCCATGCCCGCCGAAAAGGTCACCGCATGCTGCTCGGCAATGCCGACATCAAAGGTTCGCCCGGGAAATGCCTTGGCGAACTTGTCCACCCCGGTGCCTGATGGCATGGCTGCGGTGACAGCCACGATCTTGTCGTCAAGAGCGCCTTCCTGGACCAGAGCCTCGCCAAAGACGGCGGTGTAACTAGGTGCGTTCGGCTTGGCCTTGGCCTGGGCGCCGGTAATGACGTCGAATCTGTTGACGCCGTGATATTTGTCCGACGCCGCTTCTGCGGGCGCATAGCCCTTGCCCTTCTGGGTGACGACATGAATCAGCACCGGTCCGTCACCATTGTCGCGCACGTTGCGCAGCACTGGCAAAAGATGCTCGAGATTGTGGCCGTCGATCGGTCCAATGTGATAAAAGCCCAGCTCTTCGAACATGGTTCCGCCGGTAACATAACCGCGCGCATGCTCGACGGCGCGTGTGATCGCTCGGTCGATGTTCTTGCCGAGATAGGCCGTCAGTTTCTTGCCGGCTTCGCGGAAGCCCATATAGGTGCGCCCCGAGGCCATCCGCGCCAGATAGGCGCTCATCGCCCCGGTCGGCGGCGCAATCGACATGTCGTTGTCGTTGAGAATGACGATCAACCGCGCATCCAGCGCGCCGGCATTGTTGAGCGCTTCATAGGCCATCCCGGCCGACATCGCACCATCGCCGATCACCGAGATCACATTGCGTCGTGTACCGGTCAATTCGCTCGCCACGGCCATGCCCAGCCCGGCTGAAATAGACGTCGACGAGTGCGCCGCGCCGAACGGATCGTAAGGGCTTTCGTCACGCTTGGTGAAACCCGACAACCCGTTTTCCTGGCGCAGGGTTCGGATTCGGTCGCGCCGGCCGGTCAGGATCTTGTGCGGGTAGCATTGGTGCCCGACATCAAAAATCAGCCGGTCATGGGGTGTGTCGAACACCTTGTGGATGGCAATCGTCAATTCAACCACGCCAAGGCCTGCGCCCAGATGCCCCCCGGTCCGCGACACCGCGTCGATCATCTCGGCACGCAATTCCTCCGCCAGTTGCGGCAATTGCTTGTCGTCGATGTTCTTCAGATCGGATGGTATCCGGACAGTGTCCAGAAGCGGGGTAGCTGGCAGGTTTGTCAATTTATGCCTCACAATCGATCACGCCGTAACCCGGAAAGATTGACGTGTAAACCAGGTCCTACGTCGCAACATCGAAGGGTCAAACCGCCCGGCGCTGACTGGCCCGCAGCGTAGGCCATTCAATGCCGGCGTCAATCTGGCAGGGGCACAAACTCTTCTTCGTCCCCCGGGACAATATCGAACCGGCCGCTGCGCCACTCCGCCTTGGCCTGCTCGATACGCTCCTTCGACGAGGAAACGAAATTCCACCAGATGTGCCGCTTGGTGGGGATGCTGTCGCCGCCAAACAGCATCATGCGTGCGCCGGACGTGCCGGCAGTAAGAGTGATGGCGTCGCCGGGTCGGAACACCAGCAGCTGATCAGGGTCAAACCGGTCGCCGGCGATTTCGACCTCGCCTTCCAGCAGATACAGCGCCCGTTCTTCCCAATGGGCGTCAAATGGCGCCGAGGTCGATGGCGCAAGTGTCAGATCCACATAGAGCGTGCCGATGTGCTGCGGCACCGGAGAGACCAGCCCGCCAAAATTGCCCATCACCACCCGGGCGCGAATCCCCGCATCGGTGATTTCGGGCAATGCGCCAGTGTCGGTATGCGAGAACAACGGATCGGTTTCTTCAAGATGGTCGGGCAGCGCCAGCCAGGTTTGCAGTCCTGACATCGGAATGTCGCCGCCACGCATTTCCTCGGGCGAGCGCTCTGAATGAACAATCCCGCGACCGGCTGTCATCAGGTTCACGTCGCCGGGCTTGATCACCATTTCCGTGCCCAGACTGTCGCGGTGGCGGATCGCGCCGTCAAACAGGTAGGTTACAGTCGATAGTCCGATATGCGGATGCGGTCGCACGTCCATGAAATCGCCGGCGCGGAGAATGGCCGGGCCCATGCGGTCAAAAAAGATGAACGGGCCGACCATCCGGCGGCGCGCTGTCGGCAACGCTCGCTTGACCGAAAAGCCGCCGATATCGCGCGAGGAGGGGATGATCAGATGTTCGATCGCATCACAGGAAAAGGCGTCGCCGGGTTCCGGATCGCCGCCGGGGAAAAAGCTCATGCCATGCTCCTGTGTCCGCGTTTCTATTCGGTGTCGAGCGGCTCGGTTGCGGTTGGTTGGCCCTGCCGGTCGAGGCGGATCTTCTCGATCCGTTTTTCGGCGGCTGACAGCAGCTTTTCGCAATGAGCTTTCAGCGCTTCGCCACGTTCATAGATCTCGATCGACTTGTCGAGCGCCACGTCGCCGCGTTCGAGCTGCTCGACGATACGCTCGAGTTCGGAAACCGCGGCTTCAAAGCTCATCTCGGAAATGTCGTTGGCTTGGCTCATCGATCAACCTTTTTGCAGGCGCATGACATGGGCGGCCGCCGATTCGGCAAGACCGACCAGATCATACCCGCCTTCGAGCAGGCTGACGACCCGGTCATTGGCATGGCGGCTGGCGATTTCCATCACCTTGCCGGTAGCCCAGTCGAAATCGTCAGCCACCAGGTTGATTTCGGCCAGCGGATCGCGGTGGTGGGCGTCGAACCCGGCTGAAATGATGATCAGGTCCGCATGCGCTTCCTCAAGTGCCGGCAGGATCCGGGTGCGGAACGCTTCCCGGAAATGGTCGCTGCCGTCATTGGTTGACAGCGGCGCGTTGAAGATGTTGCCCTTGCCGATCTCGCCCAGCGCACCGGTGCCCGGATAAAGCGGCATCTGGTGGGTGGAGAAGTAGAACACGCTGTCGTCGTCCCAGAAAATATCCTGGGTACCGTTGCCGTGGTGCACGTCCCAATCGACGATTGCCACCCGCTCGGCGCCATGAACCCGTTGCGCATGCCGCGCTACAATCGCCGCCTGATTGAACAAACAGAACCCCATCGAGCGGTCTTTCTCGGCATGGTGCCCGGGCGGGCGTGTGGCGACGAAGGCGTTGTCGGCTTCCTTGGCAAACACTGCATCGACGGCAGCCATTGCGCCGCCGACCGAGATCAGCGCCGATTCCATCGCTCGTGGACCTGCCACCGTATCAGCGTCGATCTGCGCCATGCCTGACTCGGGGATCGCCGCGCGTATCCGCTCAAGATGCGATTCCGGATGCGCCAACAGCACACTCTCGGCGGGCGCTTCCGGCGCCACATGGCGCTCCAGCGAGGCGAAATGCTCATGTTCAAAGACTGCCTCAAGCGCCCTTAACCGGTCCGGACGCTCCGGATGGCCGGCAGGCACCACGTGTTCGAGGCAGATCGGATTGGAATAATAGAATGTTGTCATACTTGGGTTTTAACAGGAAACATAAGGCTTTCCAGTGACAATTTGGCACTGGTCGCGGTTCGCCGGATCAGCAATGTCTTCCGTCCGTCTGGCTTGCTGATTGCCGGCAGGATCATTTTCTCAGTGGCCGCATTCACCATTTTCAGGCTGCAACACACCGGCGAAGTTACGTGATGTTTATGTTTTTGTCAGAAGCCTGATTTATCGATCAGACTTGGACGAGGTGTTCAAGTTGTGTTTAGACCTTGAGCAGGGGAAAACAGCTTGACGGTTTACGACGATCACCATTGGCATTCCAGATGGAAGACAGAAGATTGCAATTGATGACATTCCGGACACGAAGAAAGAGCACTTGCGCAAACAGGATCCACCGGTTGAGCAAGGGGCTTGAAACCTGCATCTCCGGCATGATCGCATTGTCGGCCATTGTCTGGCTGGCTATGGCAGGCGTCGTGATGGCGCAGGACAAGCCGGTTGCGCCGCAGGCCGACAAGAATGTCGTCGTTGGCTATCACATCAGTCCACCGTTCGTGATGCGTGATTCTGACGGAAACCTTCACGGAATGGCGATCGACCTCTGGAATACCGTCGCCGGCGAATTGGGCTACACCCCATCCTATCGCGACTATCCGACAGTCTCTGGCTTGCTCGAAGCAACACGAGCCGGTGATATCGGCATCGCTGTCGGCAACATTTCCATTACCGAAGACCGGGCAAACTATGTTGATTTTACGCAACCCTGGTTTGACGCAGGTCTGCGTATCATGATCGACAAGGAAGGCACGACCGGCCTTGGCGATGTCTGGGACGGATTGTGGGAGGCTGGCTATATAGAAGTTTATGGCTGGATTGTCTTTCTCATCATTGCGGCAACGATCGGATTGACCTTTTTCGACCGGCGCTTCGACAAGAATTTCCCGGTTCGCTGGCGCGACGGATTTTCCGAAAGTTTTTATGCGGTCATGCTGGTCGCAACCAAGGGAACACTGCCGAGCCGGGCGAAACTGTTCGGCTGGGTTGGCAGGGTGTTTTCGGCTTTCTGGCTCATCATCGGGGTCGCCGTGCTGGCCTATGTCACCTCATCTGTCACCAGTGTCATGACAAGTCTTGCAATCCGGGGTGACATCAGGGGGCCGGAGGATTTGCCGGACCGGACGGTCGGGGTGTTTACCGGAAGTATCAGCGAAAACATCATGGCCGGTGAAGGGATTGATATTCGCCGGTTTGACGGAATTGAAAAGGCTGTAACGGCTCTCAAGGAAAACGACATCGATGCCATTGTCGCTGATGCTCCGGTGCTGGAATACTACAAGCACAAACACCTCGACATGGGTCTTGATGTCGTCGGCCGGATATTCAATCCGGGCAAGTACGGCTTCGCACTGCCTTACAGTCAGGATGCACTGACGCAGGAAGTGACGATCAAACTGCTGGCGCTGCAGGAAGGCGGAGACCTGGATGCGCTCGAAAAGCAGTATTTTGGTGATGAACGCTGAGCTGTCTGTTCTTGCCTCAGCCGGCAAGGCGGAGCAGGGCAATTGGACCGGATTGCAGAATTGGGGCGGTGCCGAGCCACATTGCTGCTGACTCTTTCAAGGGCCGGATCTAAGTGCCTTTTTGTTGATCCAGATCAAAAGTGGGCCTCTGGCCTGTGTTACTCCCAAACTCACAACCGACCCAATCCGTAGGGGATTTGTCGCGATGTTGAGAAGGGTGGCGCCATGCCGCGACAGACAGGCGGAATAGCACATGGAGCGCCCGGGCACGCCGCGGTTGCATCCGGCAGACTGCCCAGAATTCTAGAGATTTTGACGGCGCCGCTGCCGCTGTTTCCAGTTCAACCGATCCTGCGGCGCATGGTTGGGGAAGTGACGCGGAAACGCCCCGAGCTCTTTGAACGCCTCGGTCCGCATGTCCATTCCACCTATGTCATTGATGTCACCGAACTGCCATTTGTCCTGCGTTTGCGGCCGGATCCGGATGCACCCGGCCTGACCGCACACAGACGCACCGAGCAACTCGACCCTGATGCCACAATTGCCGGCCCGTTCTCGGCCTTGTTTGATGTCATGGACGGCACTGCCGATTCCGACGCGCTGTTTTTTTCCAGAGATATTTCCATCAGTGGCAACACCGAAGCCGCAGTCTGCCTGCGCAGTGCACTCGATGATCTCGAAGGCTCGATTATCGAGGATCTGGTGCATATGAGCGGGCCGCTTTACGCCCCGTTGCGGTTCGCGTTGACGCGGCTGCGCAAGGCAAAACCGGGAGACCAGCCATGACCGAGCCCGCACTGAGCCGCAAACCAGAGCTGGTTTGCCCGGCGGGAACCCCGGCGGCGTTGCGCACCGCGGTCGATGCCGGCGCCGACGCGATCTATTGCGGCCTGGCTAACGAAACCAATGCGAGAAATTTTGCCGGGTTGAATTTTTCCGCCGACTCGCTGGCCCAGTCGATTGCCTACGCCCATGAGCGCAATGCCCAGGTGTTGCTGGCCGTCAACTCGTTCGCCACCGCGCCGCGCACGCAGCTGTGGAAGGATTCGGTCGATATTGCAGCCGAACTCGGCGCCGATGCGGTCATTGTCGCCGATATCGGTGTGGCGGCTTACGTGGCGGCGCGTCATCCGGGTTTACGGTTGCATCTGTCGGTGCAGGCAGGCGCATCCTCGCCCGAAGCGATCCGATATTATTGCGAGCAGTTTGGCGTCAAGCGGGTGGTGCTGCCGCGGATTCTCACGGTCGCCGAAATCAGCGCCATCCATCGCCAGATCCCGTGCGAGATCGAGGCCTTCGTGTTCGGCAATATCGGCATGATGTCGGAAGGGCGCTGCAGCCTGACCAACTATGCCACTGGTGTCTCTACCAACATGCATGGCGTCTGTTCGCCGGCCAGCGCGGTGCAATATGTCAGCCAGCCCGATGGCGGCACGTCGGCGGAACTGGGCCCGTTCGACATTGATTGCTATTCGGCCGAGCAAAGCACCGGCTACCCGACAATCTGCAAGGGCCGTTATACCAATGCCGACCGGCCGGAGCCCTATTACGCGTTCGAGGAACCGATTACCCTCAACCTGTCCTCGTTGCTGCCCGATCTGATGAATGCCGGCGTTACCGCCCTGAAGATCGAGGGCAGGCAGCGCTCGCGCTCCTATGTGCAGATGGTGGTATCGGCCTTCCGCCGCGCGGTTGACGACATATCCATAGGCCAGAGACCGGATCTGAGTGGTCTCGCGCAGTTGTCCGAAGGCGGCAAGGAGACCCAGGGCGCCTTCAAGACCAAGAAGTGGAGATGACGGTGACCGCAAACCTGACCATGGGACCGGTGCTGTTTCACTGGCCCGAACAGCAAAAACGGGATTTCTGGTTCCGGATCGCCGACGAGGCGCCTGTCGATGTTGCCTATCTGGGCGAAGTCGTGTGCTCCAAGCGCACGCCGTTTTTTGATCACAGCCTCGAAGCTGTTGCCGAGCGGCTGCAGCGCGGCGGTAAGCGGGTGGTCTGGTCAACGCTGGCAGAGGTCGTCAACAAGCTCGACCGCAAGGTCATCGAATCTTTCTGCGGCTTTGACGAGGTCGAGGCCAATGACGTCTCGGCGCTGCACTATCTGACTGGCAGGCCGCACCGGATCGGCCAGTATCTCAACATCTACAACGAGGAGACGGTGCGCCATCTGTCCAACAACGGCGCCACCCATTTCTGCCTGCCGGTGGAATTGCCGATGTCGGCGGTGGCGGAACTGGCGAAAGCGGCTGGTGAAACCGGCGCAGGCGTCGAGGTGCAGGTGTTTGGCAAAGTATCATTGGCGCTGTCGGCGCGCTGCTACCACGCCCGCGCCCATAACCGCACCAAGGACAATTGCCAATTTGTCTGCGAAAAAGACCCTGATGGCATGGATCTGAAAACCCACTCAGGCAAATCGTTCCTGTCAGTCAACGGTATTCAGACCCTGTCGGATAAATACCTGACCCTGTCTTCCGAATTGCCGGCGCTGGAAGAGGCAGGTGTGACGGCCTTCAGACTTTCGCCGCACAGCTGCGACATGGTCCAGGTGGCATCAGCCTATCGGCAACTGCTCGATGGCGAGATCAGCGCCAGCGAACTCGACGACATTCTCGACCAGACGAGCGTTCCCGCGCAGCGGATGAACGGTTTCGTCCACGGCAAGCCCGGATTTCAATACGTGGCCAACCAGTCCTGAGGGCACGCATTTCGCCGGGGCCGCGCTGCCAGCCACGGGCCGTTCCAAGAGCAGGGGCAGTATAGGGTAGCTTCTCGCTTGAACAAATAGCGAACATGTGTACCCTCTGCGCATGGTCATTGAACTATCGAACAGAGCGACGCGGCGGATCTTTCTCGCCAAGCAGGGGCTTTCGGCTCATCCGTCACGGGCATTGTCCAAGCCCGATCTGCTGCAAATGATCCATGATCTCGGTTTCGTGCAGGTCGACAGCATCGCCACTGTCGAGCGCGCCCATCAGCAGATCATTTTCTCGCGCAACCAGACTTACAAACGCGATCACCTGCGCCAATTGCTGGAACAGGACCGGGCGCTGTTCGAGCATTGGACCCACGATGCCTCGATTGTTCCTACCGCGTTCTATCCCTACTGGAAGCACCGCTTTGCCCGCAAGGAACAGCGGATGCGCGAGCGCTGGGCGAAATGGCACGGCAAAGGCTTCGACAAGTCATTTGATGAAACCTATCAACGCATTGTCGAAAACGGTGCTGTGCTGGCCCGCGAGGTCAGGCAGACCGGCCACAAATCCGGCGGCTGGTGGGAGTGGCATCCATCAAAGACCGCGCTGGAATTCCTCTGGCAAACCGGAAAGCTTGCCATCAGCGGCCGGGAGAATTTCCAGAAGATCTATGACCTGAGCGAACGGGTGATCCCGGATCATCACCGCGAGAGCGATGTTACGCATGCAGACTTCGTCGACTGGGCCTGTCGCGCCGCACTCGAGCGACTCGGCTTTGCCACCCATGGCGAGATTGCTGCGTTTTGGGACCTGGTTTCGCCGGAGGAGGCCAAGGGCTGGGTTGCGGCAAACCGCGATGCGCTCGACGACGTCGAAATCGAGTGCGTCGGCGGCGGCAAGGCGCGCGCTTGCTACGCATTCTCTAACCTGCCGGCAAATGTCGGCGACTGGCCCGAACCGCCCCCCCGCATCCGCGTACTGAGCCCTTTCGATCCGCTGCTGCGCGACCGCGACAGGGCCGAGCGCCTGTTCGGCTTCCGTTACCGTATCGAGGTGTTCGTTCCGGCAGCCAAACGCGAATTTGGCTACTACGTGTTTCCGCTGCTCGAGGGCGATAGGCTGATCGGCCGCATCGATATGAAGGCCGACCGCAAGGCGGGTACGCTCAATGTCACCCGGCTGTGGCTGGAACCGAAAATCCGCGCCTCGACGGGCCGCATGGCCCGGCTCGATGCCGAACTCGCCCGCGTGGCCCGCTTCGCTAGTGTCAACGAGATTGTCTATGCCGAGGGCTGGAAACAACCATCTTGAATTTGCTCAGTGCAATTTCGTGGTGACGAAGCTTCGGGTGCGAATGACTGGGGCATTGAAAGTCAGGAGTTGTTGATCGCCGCCTTGTGTGAAAAACAGTGCTTATGTGGACGCCAATCCGAGCGGCCCAAATCCGAATGCGAGTCAATTTCATGAGCAGGCCAGTCATCGGCATCATCGGCAATACCTACAGTGTGGAAAACCGGTTCTCTGTGCAGATGGCGGGAGAAAACAACCTCCAGGCGGTCGTCGATGTGGCGGATGGCTTGCCGCTGATTTTCGCTGGCGATCCGCAAATGACGGACCTATCGGACTTGCTTGACGTGGTGGATGGCATTTTGCTGACCGGAGCCAGGGCAAATGTCCACCCAAGCCGGTTTGGCGCCGAACCCGATCCCCGGCATGAGCCCTATGATGAGGGGCGGGATTCGATTGCCCTGCCGCTGATCGAGGCTTGCGTCGAACGAGCTGTCCCGCTGTTCGGGATATGCCGCGGCTTTCAGGAAATGAACGTTGCAGGCGGCGGCTCGCTGCATCCGGAAATCCGCGAATTGCCGGGACGGATCAACCACCGCATGCCGCGCCTTGAAACAGGCGAAATCCACCCTGATCCAACTGTCGTTTTCGCTGACCGCCATAATGTCCGGTTGATCCCGGATGGCGTCTTCGCCCGCATTCTGGGAAGCGACCTGGTCCGGGTCAACTCGCTGCACGGCCAGGGTGTTCTCGAACTCGGCGACAAAATCATCGCTGAAGGCGTGGCTGAAGACGGCACCATCGAAGCTATTCGCTTCAAGGATGCGAAAGGCTTCGCGCTCGGCGTTCAATGGCACGCCGAATACGACCCCCAGGACAACCCGGTGAACAGGTCGCTGTTTCAGGCCTTCGGCGCGGCGGTGAAAGCCTACAAGCGCTCTAGATAATCTCGGTCGAGGCTATCTGGATGCCGAAACCTTCGAGCCCGACATAATGGCGTTCGCGCGAGGCGTAGAGCTTGATCGAGGTGATCCCAAGATCCTTCAGGATCTGTGCGCCAAGCCCGATTTCCAGCCATTCGTCTTCGCGCGCCTGCGCTTCGGCATGGGCTTCGCCCTCGATCAGGGTGCGGCGTGAGGCCTGCGGTCCGACGCCGACCGAGCCTTCACGCAGATAGATCACCACGCCGCGGCCCTCCGACGCCATCTTCTTCATCACCGCGTTCATCGGCTCCCGCTTCGAGAACACATCGTCGACCACCGATTCCTGATGCAACCGCACCGGCACGTTGACGCCGTCGCGGATGTCGCCAAAGACGACCGCCAGATGGTGCATAGGATCCCATGGCAGCTTGTAGGTGAAGGCTTTCGCCTTGCCCGCTACGGTTTCCACCTCAAAGCTGTCGATATGTTCGATCAGCGTTTCCTTGCGCTGCCGGTAGGCGATCAGATCGGCCACCGAAACCTGCTTGAGACCGTGCTTGTCGGAAAAACTATCGACCTGTTCGCCGCGGGTAACCGTGCCATCGTCATTGACCAGTTCGCAGATCACGGCGATCGGCGGTAGGCTGGCGAGCTTGCACAAATCAACCGCGGCTTCGGTGTGGCCCGAGCGCATCAGCACGCCGCCTTCGCGGGCGATCAGCGGAAAGATATGGCCCGGACGGGTGAAGTCGTTGGCGCCGGCATTCGGATTGGCCAGATTGCGTGCCGTCAGCGTCCGGTCGTCGGCTGAAATGCCGGTGGTCGTGCCGTGCTTGTAGTCTACCGATACCGTGAAGGCCGTTGTGTGGGCGGAATCATTGTCGGCGACCATGGCGTTCAGGTTCAGCCGCTTGGCTTCCTCGCGCGGCATCGGCGTGCAGACAATACCGGATGTGTGGCGCACGATGAACGCCATCTTTTCTGGCGTGCAATGAACCGCGGCGACAATCAGGTCACCCTCGTTCTCGCGTCCGCCATCATCGGTAACGACAACGATTTCACCGGCTTCAAAAGCGCGAATGGCGTCAACGACGCGGGCTTGATCATAGCTCATAAGGCAGTCTCTCAATCGAGGCGGCCGGTCTGGCCGCGGTCTCTCAAATAATGGTCGGCCAGCGCGCAGGCGACCATGGCTTCACCGATCGGCACGGCGCGAATGCCGACACAAGGATCATGCCGGCCTTTGGTTCGCACATCCACCTCGTTGCCATCGGCGTCGATCGAGCGACGCTCGTTGAGGATCGAGGAAGTGGGCTTGACCGCGAAACGGGCGATCACCGGCTGTCCGGTGGAGATGCCGCCCAGAATGCCACCGGCATTGTTGGACAGGAATACCGGCTCGCCATCGGCGCCGATGCGCATTTCGTCGGCATTTTCCTCGCCGCTGATCCGTGCCGCTTCGAAACCATTGCCGATCTCGACGCCCTTGACCGCGTTGATCGACATCAGGTTGGCGCAAATATCCTGATCAAGCTTGGCATAGATCGGCGCGCCGAGCCCGGCAGGCACATTTTCGGCCACCACTTCGACAACGGCGCCCACAGAGGAGCCGGCCTTGCGGATGGTGTCGAGATAATTCTCCCAGACAGGCACGATTTCGGGGTCGGGGGCAAAAAACGGGTTGTTGTCAATTTCGGCCCAGTCCCAGTTGGCCTGGTTGATGGAATGGATGCCGATCTGCACCAGGGCGGCGCGGATCCTGATTGTGGGCACCACCAGCCGCGCCAGACCGCCGGCGGCAACACGGGCAGCGGTTTCCCGCGCCGAAGACCGTCCGCCGCCACGATAGTCGCGCACGCCGTATTTTGTGTCATAGGTGTAATCGGCGTGGCCGGGCCGGTAGCGCTTGGCAATGTCCGAATAGTCTTTCGAACGCTGGTCGGTGTTCTCGATCAGCATCGAGACCGGAGTGCCGGTGGTGATCAGACCGTCGTCATCTTCGCGCATCACGCCCGAGAGCACCTTGACCAGATCGTCTTCGCGGCGCTGGGTGACAAAGCGCGACTGACCCGGCTTGCGCTTGTCCATCCAGTGCTGCAGTTGCGCTTCGGTAAAGCGCAGACCCGGCGGGCAGCCGTCAACGACACAGCCAAGCGCCGGACCGTGGCTCTCGCCCCAGGTGGTCACGCGGAACAAATGGCCAAATGTGTTGTGCGACATGCGGATCAACCGTGGATAGTTCGGGGCGCGCCCGGATGAGGGGTTCAGCGTGACTTCTAGATGATCTGAAGCCTTCGGGGAAAGCCTTTTTGTTGATCCGGTCCCGATGCCGCACCGATTCGTTGACATCACAATTGTTTACGGCTCAGATTGCGCCGTAAATTTCGCCACATTCAGTCCCTTCAAGAGGGGACGCAAATTGATTGACCAAGGACTTCCAGATGCGCTTCGCCATATCCGCCATATTGGCCCTTTCCGCCCTGCTCGCACCGTTGACGGCCTGGGCCCAGAGTGCTGATGTCGAGGCCACGATCACTGACGTCTCGACCGCGGAACTGACCATCAGCCTGGATGACGGCAAGGTTTACCAGGCGCCGACCGAGTTCAATTTCGAGGGGCTCGAATCCGGCGTCAAGGTTGTGGTGTTTTACACCGAAGTCGATGGCAAGCGGCTGATCAATGATCTCGAACTGGTGGAGTAGATTCGAGGTGGTTCATACCGGTCACGATTCGTGGGGTAACCCCGCGGCTTGATGTCTCTGCCCTAAAATCCCAGCGCTTTGCGTCGCATCAGGGCCTCTTGTGGCCAGAATACCTCAACGCTCGAATAGAAGACGTCAAATGCGGGGATGTCTGCAGGCAAGCTGACCCATGGCAGTTTCGAGCGAATGAAGATGTGAACGTCCGGCGGCAGACTGCCCGGATCGTCCAGAGTGCCGGCGCGAAGAAACACCATTGTCTTGCGGCGGCCATAATCGGACCAGACCGTGGTGCCGCAATCCTCACATCGATAGAGATCATGCGGGGTGCCACTGTCGGTCGGCATGGTGAAGGCGACCGAATTTCCCTGATCGATCTCGATGTTGTCTCGCTCGATGACGGCATTGACAACAAAGGCGCTGCCCGTCTGTCGCTGACAATCCTTGCAGTGGCAGCAATGCACGATCATCGGCTTCGACTTGAGCCGGTAGCGCAACGCACCGCAACCGCATCCTCCGCTCAATTCCGTAGCCATGTCGCCTCCGTTTCGAACCGTTCCCGATGCTTGAAACTCTCGCGCAGCCGAGTAGTCGAAGCGATCTGGAAGAGTGTCCAGTCCTGACCTGCAACCGGGCATGCGCAAAGCGCCTCAGATCCAGCCGATTTCTGCCCCATTGGTCTTCAGGATGCGATCCTGCGGGATATCCAGCAGCGCGGCCTCCTCACCATCAATCTTGCCGATACGCTGGAACATCGTCCGGATGACGCCGCCATGGGCGACGCAGATGGTCGGCCGGGTGACGGTTGGCAGGTACCGGTCGATGCGCTCGGCGAGCATCGCATAGCTTTCTGCCGTAGCCCCGGGCGGACGGAAAAGCCATTTGCCGCGCTCACGCTCGGCGATACGCTCGGGCGAATTCACCCCGATTTCTGCCAGCGTGAAGCCTTCCCAGTCACCGAATGATAACTCGGTCAGCAACGGCTCGATGCGGTAGTTGGTGGGGTCAAGAGCGGCCGCGCCGCGTACCAGCTCCATGGTTTCGCGGGTTCGCCCCAGCGGGCTTGCCACCCAGTCGAATTCTTCAAGTGGCAATTCGAGCTTCGCTGCGGCGAGCGCGCGGCCATTGCCGCGGGCCTGCTCGCGCCCGGTGGCATTGAGCGGGATGTCGCGCGCGCCCTGGAGTCTCTCTTCCCGGTTATAGTCGGTCTGGCCATGTCGGATCACATAGAGAAGCATGTCACGCTTTCGGATTGGATGCTGTCAAACGGACCTGATGCTTGTCATGCGCAAATGGCATCATTTGGGCAACGCGTGCACGCATCAGATCAAAGCCTGGTACGCGCATTCAGCTGAACGCGCGGGGTTTCAGACGACGCTGATATCCGGCGCGTCGACGGCCTTCATGCCCACGGTGTGATAGCCGGAATCGACATGCAGGATTTCGCCGGTGACGCCACGCGACAGATCCGAAACCAGATATATGGCGGAATCGCCCACTTCGTCGATGGTCACGGTCCGCTTCAGCGGCGAGTTATACTCGTTCCACTTCAGAATATAGCGGAAATCACCGATGCCGGAAGCCGCCAGCGTCTTGATCGGGCCCGCTGAGATCGCGTTGACACGGATATTGGACCCACCCAGATCAACCGCCAGATAGCGCACGCTGGCTTCGAGTGCAGCCTTGGCGACGCCCATCACGTTGTAATGCGGCATGACCTTTTCCGCGCCGTAATAGGTCAGCGTCAGGATCGATCCGCCATCGGTCATCAACGGTTCGGCGCGCTTGGCTACGGCGGTCAGGGAGTAGACCGAAATTTCCATCGTCCGGTTGAAGTTCTCGCGGCTTGTCTCGACATAGCGACCGGTGAGTTCGTCCTTGTCGGAAAATGCGATGGCGTGAACCACAAAATCGAGCTTGCCCCATTTGCTTTCGACTTCGGCGAACACCGCATCGATGCTGTCGAGATCGGTGACGTCGCAATGACCAGCAACAATGGCGCCGAGTTCGGCTGCCAGCGGCTCGACGCGCTTCTTCAACGCATCTCCCTGATAAGTCAGGGCAAGATCGGCGCCGGCGTCGGCGCAGGCCTTGGCGATGCCCCAGGCAATCGACCGATTGTTTGCCACGCCCATTATCAGGCCGCGTTTGCCTTTCATCAGGCCGGAAGTGTCAGCCATTGCAGTCTCCCTCGAATTAATTGCGCAGGCTATCGCACACGGTGCCTTTAGCTGCAAGTCGCGGCTTTTTGGAGCGGTGCGATCATGACAGGTTATCCCGTACTGAATCGCAGGCTTAGAGGAACCAGGCCTTGCGGCTCGAACGCATGAGATCGGTCAACCGCGGATCCGGCTTCTCCGGCAACATCACGCGCAAATGGACATGAAGAGCGCCGCGCTGGCCATCGGCGCGCGTCAGTCCCTTGCCGGCCACGCGCAGGGCGGTATCCGAGCCAGACCATTCCGGAATGGTGATCCGCACCGGGCCGTCGAGGCTTTCAAAGACGAAGTTTCCGCCCAACACCGCCTGGATGAGGTCAATCGCCTGTTCCCCATGCAGATCGGCGTCGGTGGAGCGAAAGCGTGGGTGTGCTTTATGGCGCAAGGTGACGATCACATCGCCATAGGCCGCGGGGTCGGGCGAGGGAACGGTGATTTCCGTTCCGTCCACCGATCCCGGAGGCGCAGAAAATGCAACCGCCCGGTCTTCGCCAAACACGATCTCGCCGTCGTATCCGGCCATCGCGGCCTCAAGGCTGATGTCGATTTGCTGCCGAGTGGCGGGCAATTGGTTGCCGGGCGATTTACGGGCTTTCCACTTGGCAAACAGCGCATCGAGCGCAGCCAGCGGATCGTCGTCCAGTCCCGGCGCATTCGCCTCGGTCCTGCGGCCGGTGGCTTGTGTAGCTCGCGCAGCTTCTTCGCGGGTCTGTTTCGCGGCGGCTTCCCCGAAAATGTGAACAACCATGTCTTCGAAACTGGCTTCGTCGCGCGCACCTGCCTGGCCACCCGTGGAAGCGGCGTTCGCCGCGGTGCGGCGCGCCTGTTTGAAGGCGGCAAAGGGATTGGCCGCGAACCCGCGCACTGGCTTGGTTCGCTTGCGGCCGCGGGCGTCGATCGTGCCGCTGTCGAATTTGAGCCTGAGATCCGGATCAATCAACAGTTGATAGGCTTGAGAGATCTCGGAAAAGCGGGCGCCCGCGTCCGGATCATCGCGCTTCTGGTCCGGGTGCCAAGTCTTGGCGAGCTGCCGGTAAGCGCTCTTGATATCTTCAGCTCTAGCCGTCTTGCTGACGCCGAGTACCGTGTACGGACTACGCATGATACTTTCCCGTATGGTCTTGTCTTATCAAAACTTACCGGTGATTTGCTAACCATCCGTGTATGAACGAAAATTAGCAGCGCAAAAAACAGTCAGGCAGGAGAACGCAGTTTCAGGAAGGGCTCGAGGCAGTCTCAACTGCCGGCGCGCTCGAAGCTGTCCATGCCCCAGTCGCCATTTTTCAGGCGGCAGACGCGGCCATTAAACAGCGCCACCCCATCAAACCCGTGGCGTGTGGTCTGAAATACCCGGCAGCTTCTGGCGCCATCGTCGAGCCGGGCAATGTCCGATATGACCCCGGCCGACCCCGTCAGCGTATTGGACCATGGGTGCAGCCCGCTCAGTTGGTCATCTCCGAGACCGCCAAGCAGGTCGCGAATGACCGTTTCATCGGCCATGATTTCGCTATCGGCCGACAGTGGCGTGATTGAGCCTGTGGTCATGGGATCAAGAGACAATGCTGAAACTGCATCTCTGCCGCTTCGCATGCAGCCGGTGACGACAAGCAGAATCGGCAGGGCCAGCGCCAAAAACGCGCGCCCCCGGTTCCTGCCCTTTTCGGGCCTGTCCGCATCTGCTAGGTCGTTTACCAATGTGCTGCCGTTCAATTCAGGAGGCATGAGGCAACAGTATGACTGAAACAGGGTTAACGACTGGTGACTTCACTTCGGCGGAGGAGCCCTATCAGCTGTTTGCCGAATGGCTCGATGATGCGACCGCATCGGAACTCAATGACGCCAACGCGCTGGCCCTTGCCACCGTGGATTCGGATGGACTTCCCAACGTGCGGATGGTGCTTCTCAAGGGTTTCGACCGTCGCGGTTTTGTTTTTTACACCAATTTCGAAAGTCGGAAGGGCGAGGAAATCCTCGGCGCCATGAAGGCGGCAATGTGTTTCCATTGGAAATCCCTGCGTCGCCAGGTACGCATCCGTGGTGCGGTTGAACAGGTCAGCGACAGCGAAGCCGATGAATATTATGCCAGCCGTCCACGTGGCAGCCGGATCGGGGCCTGGGCCTCGAAACAGTCGCGGCCGCTGGAAGGCCGGTTTGCACTGGAAAAGGCGGTTGCCGAATATACCGCCAAATATGCCATCGGCGAGATACCGCGCCCACCATATTGGTCAGGCTTTCGGATCGTGCCGCAATCCATCGAATTCTGGCATGATCGGCCATTTCGACTGCATGACCGGGTGGTGTTCAACCGTGCGGACGAGACGTGGAAAAAGACACGTCTTTATCCCTGAGCGCGGCCCAAAAGTGCGAACGGGATACCTGAAGCCAGAGCGCCGACATAGCGGCTTTTCTGGTAATAGCCGTTCAATGAAATGCGCTTGAGCGCGAAGCGCTCATTCAGGCTTTTGCGGGCAAGAACGCCCGGGTTGGTTGTCACAGCCAGTGTAAAACCCAGATCCTGCGCCGCCTGATACTCGCGTGGGCCGGCAGCGCATAAATCTCCATAGGGATAGGCCAGCGTTGTTGGGCTTTTGCCGGTTATATTGGCAACCCGTTGTGCAGACTGACTTATCTCCGCTCGCATGCGTTCCGGTGGCAAATGCGCCAGATTGACGTGTGCAATGGTGTGGGCGCCAAGCCGTGCAAGCGGCGTTGCTGCAAGTGTGCGCAGTTCCTGCTCGTCCATCACTTCCCGGTCGACAATGCTTGTCGGACAGATCCCTTCGGCCCGGGCCAGATCGTCAAGCCGGGCGATGATCGCGTCTTGTTCGGCGCAGGCCAGCGCCTTGTGCAGTCGGTCGAATACCGCATATTTCTCCAACAGGGTCCGTGTCCGCAGCGCAACTTCACCCCTGCCGAAATCGAAGGTGAACCGATCAAGGCGGCCGATCAGCTGTTCCGCCGTCTCCCACCAGATCGAGTGGGTGCGGTCAACAAAGCCACCCGAGACGAATATCGTGTAGGGAACGCCGTGTTTTTCGAATACCGGTCGAGCGAAACGGTCGTTGTCGCGGTATCCGTCATCAAGGGTGAAGACCATGGCCGGGCCAGGAGGATTGGGTTGCGCCAGAAATTCGGGCAAGTCCTCAAGAGCCACGGGAACATGGCCGTCGGCCCTCAACTTGGTGATGCTCTGGTCAAGAAATTCGGGTGTGATGGTCAGATGCGCAACCGGATCGAAGTGCTTTTCGGTAACCGGGCGGACGTGGTGAAGGGTGAAGATTGCCCCCAACCCGCGCGCTGCCGGCATCAGGCCCGATTTTGCCAACACAGACACGGCCTCAAGCCCGCCCTGGATGGCGGCACGCTTGACCATGCGGCGTGCGGCAACTGTATTCGGACCGTGCATATAACCGTCCCCGGGGGCTGAATGCGCTTGCGAAGTCAGCTTAATAGCAGTGCCGGCTTAACCGATGTTGAATCTGGCCTACAATTTCTCGCAATATCGATTCTGCCTGCGGGCATTTCCTGCATCAGGCAGCATCATGTAATTGCTTATGTCGTGACGATGCCTGTTCGGGCTCAGGTCTGGGTGCCGCCGATGGTCATTGCGTTCATCAACAGATGCGGTTGTCCGACACCTACCGGAACACTCTGGCCACCCTTGCCGCACATACCGATGCCGGTATCGAGCGCGGAATCATTGCCGACCATGGAGATTCGTTGCATGGCTTCCGGACCGTTGCCGATCAGCATTGCGCCCTTGACCGGAGCGCCGATCTTGCCGTCCTCAATCATGTAGGCTTCGGTGCAGCCGAAAACGAACTTGCCCGAGGTGATATCCACCTGACCGCCACCGAAGGATACCGCGTAAAGCCCTTTTTTCACCGAGGCGATCATCTCTGCAGGGCTCTTGTCGCTCGACAGCATATAGGTGTTGGTCATGCGTGGCATCGGTTGGTGGGCATAGGACTGGCGGCGTCCGTTGCCGGTGGCTTTCATGCCCATCAACCTGGCATTCTGCCGGTCCTGCATGTAGCCGACCAGGATGCCATCCTCGATCAACACATTGTAGCCCGAAGGCGTACCTTCGTCATCGACTGACAGCGATCCGCGGCGGCCCTCGAGCGTGCCGTCGTCAACCACAGTGACGCCTTTCGACGCCACCCGCTCACCCATCAGGCCGGCAAAGGCGGAGGTTTTCTTGCGGTTGAAATCGCCTTCCAGGCCATGCCCGACTGCCTCGTGCAGCATCACCCCGGGCCAGCCTGCACCAAGCACCACATCGAGCGTTCCCGCAGGCGCCGGAACCGCGTCTAGATTGACCAGCGCCTGGCGCAAGGCCTCGTCAGCGCCGTGCCGCCAGCTCTGCTCGGTCAGGAAATCACCAAAAAGCTTGCGCCCACCCATGCCGTAGGAGCCGTTTTCCTGTCGGTCGCCAACCCCGGCTACCACAGAAATATTGAGCCGTGTCATCGGCCGCACGTCGCGCACCCGGTGACCATCGGCACGCAGGATTTCGACCACTTGCCAATTGGCAGCGATAGAGACCGACACCTGGCGCACGCGTTCGTCCTTGCCGCGAAGATAGGCGTCGATGCTCTGCAGCAACTTCCCCTTCTCTTCAAAGCCGGGCGCCGCGAGCGGGTTCTGTGCGGTGTAAAGCAGCTTGTTGGTGCGCTGTGGCGCTGCGGAATAGGTTCCGCTGGCGCCGTGAGTGACGGCTGACACCGCGTCGGCAGCCCGCAACAGGGCTGCTTCCGAAAGCTCGCCAGAATGGGCATAGCCCGAGCTTTCGCCCAGAACTGAGCGCAGGCCGAACCCGCGATCAGTCGAGTAGTTGCCGGATTTCAGTTTGCCATTGTCAAACAGCAGCGATTCGCTTTCCTCATATTCAAGATAAAGCTCGCCATCGTCCGCGCCCTTCAGCGCGTCGGCGACGATTCGCTCCAGTTTTGCTTCCGAAACGTCGAATTGGCTGGTGAGCGCGTCCTGCATGACAATGTCCATTTTTGATCAATTCCAAGTCTTGTATATAGGTAATCTCATCGCGATTGGAACACAGCGGCGCGTCTGCCGCCGGACAGAGAGTGTCGATGGACAAGATTACGGTCGAAAACGTCAATCATCCGGGGAAACCGTCGCGGGTCGATGCGGCCAAATATCTGGCCATGCGAGAGGCCGTCGAGACAGTTTTGAGCAAAACCAACACGCCGATGACCTACGCATCAATCAAACAGGGCATTTTGCCAATCCTGTCGCAGCAACATTTTCCCGGTGGCGCCACAGCCGGCTGGTGGATCAAGGCGTTCCAGCTTGATCTGGAAGCCAAAGGCGAACTGGCGCGAACCGCAGACAAGCCCTTGCGGTTCTATCTAACCGGCAAACGAATCCCCAGCAGGGCAGAGGGCTGAGACCGAAGCCCTGTTCAGTCCGTCAGCTCGTTGGTTGGTTCAAGGAAGCGCGGCGTAGCCTTCGGTGAAGCCCGCGAGATCGACCGGGATGCCGATACCTTCTTCAGGCGTCTGGAACACGATGAAGGTTGCCGTGGTGCCGCCGCGCAGCGTGGTCAGCAACGTATCGTCGAGAATCACTTCGGCATAACAACCATCGGAAAAACACCGCACGAAATAGGCGCGACCGATATCCTTGCCATCGACATTGAGGCCGAGGCCGGAAGGCAGCAGTACACCAAGTGGTGCCAGCACCCTGAGAATGCGCGCCTGCTGATCGGCGGTTTTCAGCACCACCACCGACAGGCCGACTTCGGGCCGGTCATCGGCGATGACGTTCTGCATCAGCGCACATTGCTCGCCCGGCGCGCCAGCCGGGGTGTCGCAAACGATCGACCAGGAACCATGAGAAGATTTGACCTTGCCAGCCTGTTGGGCGTTCGCCGGAGACGTGGTGAGCAGGCCTGCCGCAAGTGCAAACAGGGCCATCCCCACGGCCGCGGCCGGTTTCGATTTCAATGAAAATACCATTTCAACTCCACGGGCCGCCGAATCACATGACAATTTGTAGATGGGCTAGGCCAAATTGGAACCCTTCCGGCTCACTCTCTTCTGTTTTCTGCGGCAAAAATGCGGCTTGGCCCCGATCCTATACCAAAGACATGGGTTGCCGAAGGCGCGGGACTGGCGTTTCCAAGGGGAATATGCTCAATAAAACCGGCTTCACCCACAAACATGATGGTTCTGCCGTCTTTGTTTCTGGAGGCGCGAATATATGCCGCATCATCCCGGAACGACGACAGTTGCGGACGATGCCGTTCTGTGGTTTTAAGCTGCATTCATATTGAGGGATTTCGCCTGAGCCACCAGGCGGCACGATACTCGAGGGAGAAATAACGTGATCAACAAGCTTTTTGCGGGGCTTGCCGCGTTCGCTTCGCTGGGCGCAAGCTCAGCAATGGCCGCGCAACCTGTTGACTGGCAATTGGGCCTTCAGCCCGCAGCAACCGACATGATGTCTCAAGTCCGCGGATTTGAGCAATATACACTCTGGTTCATCATACCGATCACGTTGTTCGTGTTGGTGCTGCTGATCTACGTGATGGTGAAATTCCGCGCCAGCGCCAATCCCAACCCTTCCAAGACCAGTCACAACACCGCCATCGAGGTGGTTTGGACGCTTGGGCCGGTGGTGATTCTGCTCGCGCTTGCGATTCCCTCCTTCAACCTGCTGACCGCACAATACTCGCCGCCAGAAGCCGATTTGACCGTCAAGGCCACCGGCTACCAATGGTATTGGGGCTACGAATATCAGACCGAAGACGAACTCTCCTTCGATTCGATCATGCTGCAGGAAGGCGACCGCGCCGACTATGCCAAGGAAGACATGGCGGTCTACCCGCGCCTGCTCACAGTCGACAATGAACTGGTGGTTCCTGTCGGTCAGACGGTACGCGTTCTCGTTACCGCAGCCGACGTGCTTCATTCTTTTGCAATGCCGTCATTCGGCATCAAGATCGACGCCGTTCCCGGTCGCCTCAACGAGACCTGGTTCGATGCCACGAACGAAGGGCTGTACTACGGACAGTGTTCCGAGCTTTGCGGCAAGGACCATGCCTTCATGCCAATCGCCATCCGCGTGGTTGCACAAGACAAGTTCGACACCTGGTTTGCGGAAGCTGCCGATGATGTCGAAGCCGCCAACCGTAATTTGATTGCTGCCATCGAAGCCGACAAGTCGGTTGATGTCGCAGTCAATGCAAAGAATTAAGAGAGGGACGAGCAATGGCCGGTACAACTGTCGCTCATGACCACGACCACAAGCCCAAGGGCTTTGTGCGGCGCTGGCTTTATTCCACCAACCACAAGGATATTGGCACCCTCTATCTGATCTTTGCGATCATCGCAGGGATCATCGGTGGCGGTCTCTCCATTGCCATGCGCATGGAGCTGCAGGAGCCAGGTATCCAGATTTTCCATGGCCTCGCATCCATTGTTTATGGGTTCGAGGGTGATTCTGCGATCGACGGCGGCAAGCACATGTACAATGTGTTCACCACTGCTCACGGCCTCATCATGATCTTCTTCATGGTCATGCCGGCACTGATCGGCGGATTTGCCAACTGGATGGTGCCGATCATGATCGGTGCGCCTGATATGGCGTTCCCGCGCATGAACAACATCTCCTTCTGGCTTCTTCCGCCAGCATTGCTGCTGATGTTGATCTCAATGTTTGTGGAAGGCCCCGCAGGCGGCTACGGCACCGGTGGCGGCTGGACCATGTATCCACCATACTCGACCATCGGCCAGCCTGGTCCGGCAATGGATTTTGCGATCCTGTCGGTCCACATCGCCGGTGCGTCCTCGATTCTCGGTGCGATCAACTTCATCACCACGATCTTCAACATGCGGGCTCCCGGCATGACGCTGCACAAGATGCCGCTGTTTGCCTGGTCAGTGCTCATCACTGCATTCTTATTGCTTCTGTCCTTGCCTGTGCTGGCAGGCGGCATCACCATGCTGCTGACCGACCGCAATTTCGACACCGCTTTCTTCTCGCCTGAAGGTGGCGGCGATCCGATCCTGTACCAGCACCTGTTCTGGTTCTTCGGTCACCCGGAAGTCTACATTCTGATTTTGCCTGGTTTCGGCATCGTCAGCCACATCGTCTCGACATTCTCGCGCAAGCCGATCTTCGGCTATCTCGGCATGGCCTACGCCATGGTCGCTATCGGTGCCGTCGGCTTCATCGTCTGGGCCCACCACATGTATACGGTCGGTCTCTCACTCAACACGCAACGTTACTTCGTCTTCGCCACCATGGTGATCGCGGTACCGACCGGGGTGAAGATCTTCTCCTGGATTGCCACGATGTGGGGTGGTTCGATCACGCTGCGCACGCCGATGCTCTGGGCGATCGGGTTCATCTTCTTGTTCACCGTGGGCGGCGTCACCGGTGTGCAGTTGGCCAATGCCGGCCTCGACCGGGTCATGCACGACACCTATTATGTGGTGGCCCATTTCCACTACGTGCTTTCGCTGGGTGCCGTGTTCGCAATCTTCGCGGCCTGGTATTACTGGTTCCCGAAGATGTTCGGTTACATGTACAACTCGACGATCGCGCGGATCCATTTCTGGGTCACCTTCATCGGTGTCAACCTGGTGTTTTTCCCTCAGCATTTCCTCGGACTTGCCGGAATGCCGCGCCGTTACATCGACTATCCTGACGCCTTTGCCGGCTGGAACGCGGTTTCTTCCTACGGTTCCTACCTGTCGGGCCTTGGGGTGCTGATCTTCCTCTTCGGTGTCTGGGAAGCCTTCGCCAAGAAGCGCATCGCTGGCGACAACCCTTGGGGCGAGGGCGCAACAACGCTGGAATGGCAGCTGTCTTCGCCGCCGCCTTATCACCAGTGGGAAAAACTGCCGCGCATCAAGTAGTAGGTGCACAGCATTTGATGATTTGGCCAGGCCGCCGGAAAAGAGCCGGCGGCCTGTCATATAATGACCGGGAAAGTTGCCCGGATCCCCGATCAGAGTTGGGGAAGAGGGAAAGGCGGAATGCCGATGGCTATGACCAATGAACATGAGGCGGCGAACGCCGTCACCATGCTGGACGGCGACGCGCAGGATTTCTTCGCGCTGTTGAAGCCGCGGGTTATGTCGCTGGTGGTGTTTACCGCCTTTGTCGGCCTGCTGCTGGCGCCCGGCGAAATCCATCCTGTGATCGGCTTCATCGCTATCCTGTCGATTGCCGTGGGGGCTGGCGCCTCGGGCGCGCTCAACATGTGGTATGATGCCGACATCGACATCCTGATGACCCGCACGGCCAAACGGCCGGTGCCTGCTGGCCGGATCTCGGCGGACACGGCGCTGGCCTTTGGCCTGGTTCTTTCGGTGTTTTCCGTGGCGGTGCTGGGTCTTCTGGTCAACTGGCTGTCAGCCGGACTACTGGCATTCACGATCTTCTTTTATGCCGTGGTCTACACCATGTGGCTAAAGCGTTCGACGCCGCAGAACATCGTTATCGGTGGTGCGGCCGGCGCGTTCCCGCCGATCATCGGTTGGGCTTGTGTGACCAACTCGATTTCCATCGAGAGCATCGTCCTGTTCTCGATCATCTTTCTCTGGACGCCCGCGCATTTCTGGGCGCTTGCGCTGTTCAAGTCCGGTGATTATGGCCGCGCAGGCGTGCCGATGTTGCCCAATGTCGCCGGAGAGCGCGCCACCAAGCACCAGATCGTGCTGTATGCCGTTCTGACCGCAATCAGCGGCGTGGTTCCTTCGCTTATGGGTTTTGCCGGCATCGTCTATGGCGTTTTTGCCGCAGCACTGGGTGCCGGCTTTGTCTGGTATTCTGTATTGGTCTGGCGCATGCCGGATGGCGACGAGAAGATGGTTCCGGCCAAGAAGCTGTTTGCCTATTCGCTGGTCTATCTGTTTTTGATTTTTACGGCGCTGGCGGTTGATGGCCTCGCGTCGAAGTTTATGGGCGCTGCGGTGTAATCATGGATCAGGTTGAACTTACTCCACAGCAGAAGAAGGCACGGCGCTCGCGCTCAGTCGCATTGGCCGTGGTTCTGGCCCTGCTGGTGATCATGTTTTACGTGGTGACGATCATCAAGATCGGCCCAGGCATCATGGATCGGCCGTTGTGAGGAGCAGACTATGAACGAGCAGCGCGTGCCAGAAACCCCCAGGAAAAACGGCAACCGGACGGTTGTGCTGATTTGTTCGGCATTTGTGGTGTCGATGCTCGGTGTCAGCTATGCGGCTGTGCCGCTCTACCGGATGTTCTGTCAGGTCACCGGGTATGGTGGCACGACTCAGCGTGTCGAACAGATGTCGGATACGATTCTGGACCGCACCATCAAGGTCCGTTTCGACGGCAACGTCGCCTCCGGTCTGCCCTGGGAGTTTAAACCGGTCCAGCGCGAAGTTGAGGTCAAGATTGGCGAGACCATCCAGATCTCCTATACCGCGCACAATATTTCAGACGCCGTGAGTTCGGGGCAGGCGACGTTCAACGTCACGCCGCAGTCGGCGGGCGCCTATTTCAACAAGATCCAGTGTTTCTGCTTCACCGAGAACGAACTGCAGCCCGGCGAAACAATGGATATGCCGGTGGTGTTTTTCATCGATCCGCAGATTGTTGACGAAGCCGAGACCAAAAACATCGAGACAATTACGCTGTCCTACACTTTCTTCCCGCACGAAACGGAAAAACCCGTTGCAGCTGTGGCGGAGCCGGTGCAAGACAAGGGCACTTTGTAAGCCACACATGCGCCGGACGGGTTGGTCCGGGGCGGGAATGCTGACCATCGGGGAAAAATGACATGGCCGACGCACATCAAAAAAATCACGACTTTCATATTGTTGATCCGAGCCCTTGGCCGCTGACCGGATCAATCGGCGCGCTTGTGATGGCGCTTGGCGCCATTGGCTGGATGCAGGGCATGAAGGGCGCAGAGTCGCTCCTGGGATTGCCAATCACCAATCCGGTGCTGTTCTTGGTCGGCGTCGCCATTGTGCTCTACACGATGTTCGGCTGGTGGTCGGATACCATCAAGGAAGCACATGAAGGCCATCACACCCGTGTCGTGGGCCTGCATCTTCGCTACGGCATGATCATGTTCATTGCTTCCGAGGTTATGTTCTTCGTAGCCTGGTTCTGGGCATTCTTCGACGCCAGCCTGTTTCCCGATGAAGCCATTCAGGTTGCGCGGACCACGTTTACCGGTGGTCAGTGGCCGCCGGTCGGCATCGAGGTGCTCGATCCGCTGCACCTGCCGCTTTACAACACCATCATCCTGCTGCTGTCGGGCACCACGGTGACCTGGGCGCACCACGCGCTGCTGCATGGCAACCGCAAGGGGCTGGTCGCCGGTCTGACGCTGACGGTGCTGCTCGGCATCCTGTTCTCTTCGGTCCAGGCCTATGAATATTCGGTGGCGCCGTTCGCGTTCAAGGAATCGATCTACGGTGCGACCTTCTACATGGCCACCGGCTTCCACGGCTTCCACGTGCTGATCGGCACCATCTTCCTGCTGGTCTGCCTGATCCGTGCGATGCGTGGGGACTTCACCCCCAAGCAGCATTTCGGCTTCGAAGCTGCCGCCTGGTACTGGCATTTCGTCGACGTGGTCTGGCTGTTTCTGTTCTTTGCGATTTATGTCTGGTCGTCCTGGGGCGCTCCGATCCACCACTGACCAAACGCAGGATAGGCAAAAGTTCTGCGAGGCGGCGGGGAAACCTGCCGCCTCGCGCATTTGAACCGGTCGCACCGCGGCCCGGATCTGGAGACAAACGCAAATGCCAATTGATGAAGCCCACTACCCCCCGGTTGACCCGGTGTCGGTTGGCCTGCGCGGCCGCTGTCCGCGGTGCGGTGAAGGTGCCCTGTTCGACGGGTTCCTTACCGTCAAACCGGCCTGTACGTCCTGCGGGCTCGATTATAGCTTTGCCGATGCGGGTGACGGACCGGCGGTGTTCGTCATTCTCATCATCGGCTTCGTGGTGTTGGGCTCGGCGTTGTGGCTTGAGGTCAATTACAGCCCGGCCTTGTGGGTACATCTTCTTTTGTGGATCCCGCTCGCAACGCTGCTGTCGCTCACCTTGTTGCGCGGCCTCAAGGGGCTGATGATCGCGCTGCAGTACCGTAACAAGGCCGCCGAAGGACAGATCGATAAGTGACCGACGTAACGCCATCTTCCCCGCCGCGGCGTCTTGGACCGGTAACGCTGATCGTCATCCTCGCTGCCCTTGCCATATTGCTGGCGCTCGGCACATGGCAGGTCAAGCGGCTGTACTGGAAACAGGATTTGCTGGCCAAGATCGAGACGCGCATGGTTGCGGCGCCGGCGAGCCTCGAAGAGATCATCGCGCTTAAGCAATCCGGCGAGGATATCGAATACCGCCGGGTCTCTCTGACCGGGCAATTCCGGCATGCGGCTGAGCAGTTTTTCTTTTCCACCTTGAATGGCCGTACCGGTTATTTCGTCTACACGCCGTTCGAGACCGAAGCCGGGCAGGTGATTTTCGTCAACCGCGGGTTTGTCGAGGTCGATTTCAAGGACCCTGCAACCCGTAGTCAGGGGCAGGTAGCAGGTACTGTGAGCGTCGTCGGTCTGGCGCGCGACCGGCTGGATCAAAAACCTTCCTGGGTGGTGCCGGACAATGATCTGGCGAAGAACATTTTTTACTGGAAGGATCTCGACGCCATGGCGGTCAATGCCGGAATTGACCCGCAGTCGGAGCAACTCCTTCCCTTCTTCATTGATGCTGATGAGAGCCCGAACCCTGGTGGCCAGCCGATTGGCGGCGTCACCCAGGTCAATCTGCCCAACAGCCATCTGCAATATGCCATCACCTGGTATGGTTTGGCTCTGGCGCTTCTGGGTGTCACCGGTGCTCTCTGGTGGCGTGGCCGCCGCGGCAAATAGAGCAGTAGGCGTTGATCCACTGGCCTTGACAGCGCCCGGCGCTACACTGTCAAAGGGACCGCAATGACCTGGAGAATTCGATGCATCGGCATGCCCTGACCATTCGCCTCTGCGGCCCGCGCGGCTTTTGCGCGGGTGTGGATCGTGCCATTCAGATGGTGGTGATGGCGCTGAAGAAATATGGCGCGCCGGTCTATGTCCGCCATGAAATCGTTCACAACCGTTTTGTTGTCGAAGGCCTTGAAAACCTAGGCGCGGTGTTTGTCGAGGAACTCGATGAGATCCCGGCAGGGCATCATGCCCAACCTGTAATCTTTTCGGCTCACGGCGTGCCGAAATCGGTGCCGGCCGACGCCCAGGCGCGTAATCTGTTTTTTCTCGACGCCACCTGCCCACTGGTATCCAAGGTGCACAAGCAGGCCATGCGCCATGAGCGGCTCGGTCGCCATGTGGTTTTGATCGGTCACAAGGGGCATCCGGAGGTGATCGGCACCATGGGCCAACTGCCGCCCGGCGCCGTGACCCTGGTGGAAACTGTTGCAGATGTGGATCTTCTTGAACCCGCCAACCCGGAAGCTCTCGGCTATGTCACCCAGACCACCCTGTCGGTCGATGACACCGCCGCGGTGGTCGCCCGGCTCCATGCCCGTTTTCCCCAGATTACCGCGCCTTCGGCGGAATCGATCTGTTACGCCACCACCAACCGCCAGGATGCGGTTAAGCAGGCTGCGCCTGGATGCGATCTTTTTGTCGTTGTTGGTGCGCCAAATTCCTCCAATTCAAAACGTCTGGTGGAAGTGGCGCTGAAGGCAGGAGCTAAAAAGTCGATCCTGTTGCAACGTGCCCATGAAATCGACTGGGAAGATATTGGCGAGATCGGGTTGCTCGGATTGTCGGCAGGTGCGTCGGCGCCGGAAGTTGTTGTCGCTGAAATCATCGAGGCCTTCAAAACGCGGTTCGGCGCCACGATTGAATTGGCCGAGACGGTGCGCGAGACCGAGAACTTCATGGTCAGTCGCGAGCTTCGCGATGTGGAACTTACCGCGGCCGACATGGCCTTTGTCAGTGGAGAGCGCTGAGCATGGCTGTTTACACCGATGTCAGCGAAGAGCAGCTCACGGCCTTCTTGAGCGAATATGATGTTGGCACCTTTCTGTCCTACAAGGGGATTGCCGAAGGGGTGGAAAATTCCAACTTCCTGCTGCGCACCACCAAGGCCACATTTATTCTCACGCTCTATGAAAAACGCGTCAATCGCGACGATTTGCCGTTCTTCCTCGGGCTGATGGATCATCTGGCGGCCAAGGGGCTGAACTGCCCATTGCCGATCCAGCGGCGAGACGGCGGCCACCTTGGCGAACTGGCTGGCAGGCCCGCGGCGATGGTCTCGTTTCTCGACGGCGCCTGGCTGCGCAAGCCGCGCGCCGAGCACTGCCGCGAGGTCGGCCGCGCAATGGCTGCCATGCATGTGGCGGGAAGCGATTTTCCGATCCGCCGCGCCAATGCGCTGACAATGCCCAACTGGCGGCCGCTGTGGCTAAGCTCGCGAGATCGCGCCGACGAGGTCCTGCCCGGGCTCCGCGACGAGATCGACCGCGAACTGGAAAGCCTAGAAGCCAGCTGGCCGAAGGACCTGCCTGAAGGTGTCATTCATGCGGACCTGTTTCCCGACAATGTGTTCTTCATCGAAGACCGGCTGTCAGGCCTGATCGACTTTTATTTCGCCTGCAATGATTTCCTGGCTTACGACGTTGCCATCTGTCTCAACGCCTGGTGTTTTGAAAAGGACGGCGCCTTCAACCACACCAAGGGCAGGGCGCTGATCAATGGCTACACCTCCGTACGCAAGCTTGATGGTGCTGAAGCCGAGGCACTGCCTCTGTTGGCGCGAGGGGCTGCGCTGCGGTTCTTCCTGACCCGTCTGCACGATTGGCTGACCACGCCCGAAGGGGCAATGGTGGTCAAGAAGGCCCCGCTCGAATATCTGCAGAAGCTGCGGTTCCACGGTCAAATCCTGTCTAGTGCCGAATACGGCCACCGCAACGAGGAAATTCTGTCGTGAAGAGCGTTGAAATATTCACCGATGGCGCCTGTTCGGGCAATCCCGGCCCGGGCGGCTGGGGTGCAATCCTGCGGTATAATGGAACCGTCAAGGAAATGTGTGGTGGCGAGGCTGTCACCACCAACAACCGGATGGAGTTGCTGGCGGCGATCAGCGCATTGAACGCGCTCAGCAGCGCCTGTGAGGTCGAACTCCACACCGACAGCAAATATGTGATGGACGGTATCTCGAAATGGATTTTCGGCTGGAAGAAGAACGGCTGGAGGACCGCTGACAAGAAGCCGGTGAAAAACGCCGAGCTCTGGCAGGCTCTCGATCAGGCCAATCAGCGCCACAAGGTCAAGTGGAACTGGGTCAAGGGCCACGCCGGCCATCCGGAGAACGAGCGCGCCGATGAATTGGCACGGACAGGAATGGCTCCCTACAAAACCAAAACGGCGCCGAGAACCGGCGCCGTCAGGTAACTTGTTTGGTGGAATACCGCGATCAGAGCTGTTCGAGCAACGCGGCAGCACCCGAGGTCACGGCCTGGCCCGGCGTTTCCTCGATGTTGAGTGCGGTCACCTTGCCATCTTCGACAATCATCGAGTAGCGCTTCGAGCGCACGCCCAAAGTGCCGGCTGAAAGGTCGGCATCCATGCCGATCGCCTTGGTGAACTTGGCATCCCAGTCGGACAGGTAGCGCAGTTTGCCGGTGCCGTTGGTAGCTTTTTCCCATGCCGCCATGACAAAGGCGTCATTGACCGAAATGACCGCGATCTCATCCACACCCTTGGCCAGAATCGCATCGCGGTTTTCCAGATATCCGGGCAGGTGGTTGAGGTGGCAGGTGGGGGTGAAAGCGCCGGGCACGGCGAATACAACCACTTTCTTGCCGCTAAACAGCTCACTGGTGGTTACCTCCGTCATGCCATCGGCTGTGGTTTCCTTGAATGTGGAGTCGGGAAGTTTATCCCCAATTGCAATTGTCACGTCGGCGCTCCCTTGCTTTGCCGTTGATCTCATCCTGAGACATAGGCGATTCCATCCCGGTTGCGAGGACCATCCTCAGAATTATCGCCGGTTGGGTCTTATGATTTTGCGGGAGCGGCGCTTCCGAGATTGGCGCCGATCGAACGCTGGCCGAGTGTGACCACCGCGTCAATTGTGGACAAGTCGAGTTTCCCGGCTTTGTTTGGACGCCGTTCAAGCCGAACCCGCCATCTGGCCACTCCATCGTCATCGCCAAGCAGCGTTGGCGGCGCGAAAGCGAACCCTTCGGGCCCCGCCACGAACAACTCCGGAACAACACCGCGAGGGCGGAAGTTGGGAAGGGTAGCTTCGATTTCGAGCTCATCTCCATCGTTTGTGACTTGCACGCTTTGCAGCCGGAAATCGGATCCCTCAGGCTCCGGCAACAGTGCCACTGCATCGGCAATCATGGTCTTGGCCGCATCCGAAGCTGCAAGCTGTTGCGGCAGATCTATCGACAGCGCGGCTTGGAAGGGAACGCAAATCTTGGCGCAAATGCCGATGAAAGCCTCCGCCCGGATCTCCGCATCGCCCGTCGCCGTACGGCGCAAGGTCAGTGGAAATTGCACCGGTGCAGTGTAGCCGGCCCAGATTGCGTAACCATCATCGACACGGACCGGCGGCGGATAGTGAAATTCCTCCAGCGTGACGCCCTTGCTTTGCGAAAAATCCAGCATCGGCGGAATGCCGGCGCTGCCGGGATCGCGCCAGTAGGTTTTCCAGCCCGGATCGAGGTCTATATCGAGGATGGCGAGCATCGTTCCATCCGCGCGCAGTTCCGGATCCACCACCAGGCGCATCCGTCCCCCCTCGGTTTCGGCCCAACCGCTGTCGAGCGACCAGGATGGCGAAACCGCAAAGGCCAAGATAAGCGCGGCACTCGCCGCCAGACGAAGGACGCGTGAATTAATCCGCGAGGATGAGGCTATCGTGTTCATATGTCCAGTTTAGGCGAATTCGGGTTTTCAAATCCAATCAATCCGGTCGGCGTTCATCATTTTTATGTGACCCTGCGGCATTGGGCCACCGGGTAGGAGCCGGCGATCCGGACGGCTGCGCGGGTTAGACCTTTCCAATCCCCCAAAACTTGGTAGTCTCAGGGTATGCTTGAGATCCAGAACCATTTGTCTCGGCGGACGCGGGGGTGCCTGGATGGGCATTTTCTAATCGCCATGCCCGGAATGACAGACCCGCGCTTCGAACGTACGGTGATTTTCGTTTGCGCGCATTCCGACGACGGAGCGATGGGCTTCATCCTCAACCGACCTCAGGCGCTGCGGTTTTCCGAGTTGATCGAGAATCTCGATCTCGACAGTCAGAAGCGCCGCACCGGCAGCAATAAATCCCGCAAGGTTGGCGTCAGCGATTGCGCCCGCGATTTTCCGATCCAGCTCGGCGGCCCCGTCGACACCGGGCGCGGCTTTGTGCTGCATTCCGATGATTACATGAGCCAGTCAACCATGCCGGTCAACGATGATCTTTGCCTGACCGCGACGGTCGACATTCTACGTGCCATCAAGGATGGCCATGGCCCCCAACGCGGGATCATGCTGCTGGGCTATGCCGGGTGGGGGGCAGGGCAGCTCGAACAGGAGATCGCCGCCAATGCCTGGCTCAGTTGCCCGGCGCGAGACGACATCGTTTTCGATCCGGACCACTCGACCAAATACAACCGGGTGCTTGCGCATATGGGCGTGACACCGGCAATGCTGTCTACCGAGGCCGGCCACGCCTGACGCGGGCATCATTGCAGCGCCGATATTAGCTCGACTTGGAAATCGGAAACCGTTCCTTCAGCAGCTTTTGCACCGATTCCGCGCCAATCGGCGGGCCGAACAGGAAGCTTTGGCCATAATCGCACCCCATCTCCGAAAGCTTGCGCGCCTCCTCTTCCGAAGCCACACCCTCGGCGACCACATTCATGTCGAGCTGCTTTGCCAGATCGACAATCGAGCGAATCAGGATGCCGCCCTTGTCGGACTGATCGATCACCAGGGATCGGTCAATCTTGATCGTCCGGAATGGAAACCGTGTCAGATAGGCGAGCGACGAATGTCCGGTGCCGAAATCATCCAGCGTCAGGCCGATGCCGGCTTCCGAAAGCCGTGACAGGGTCATCAGCGCCTGTTGCGGGTTGTGCATTACTAGGGTTTCGGTCAGTTCCAGCCGGAACCGGGAAGGATCGCAGCGCGAGGCGGAAATAGCCTTGATCACATCGTTGCAGAGGTCGCTCTTTAGCAATTGTGCGCTTGAAAGGTTGACTGACATGAAGACCGGAATTTCCCCGACAGTCTCCTGCCACAGCGCTAAATCGTCCGCTGCCTGCTTGAGCGCATACATCCCCAGTTCGAGAATGAGGTCGGATGCCTCGGCCACGGGAATAAATTCCGACGGCGGCACCGTGCCACGTTTCGGATCTTCCCACCGCAGCAGCGCTTCGAAACCGGCAATTTCGGCGTCCTTGAGCTCGACAATCGGTTGGTAGACCAGCGTCAGTTCGCGCCGTTCGAGCGCCCGGCGCAGATCGCTTTCCAGCCGTTGCCGGTCCGATCCGACCGTGCGGAAGGCCGGACGGAACGGCTCGATCCGGTTACCGCCAAATCGCTTGGCCTGGTACATCGCCAGTTCGGCGTCCTTGACTAGGTCTTCGGGAACTGCGTTGTTTTCCACCCAGGTGACAACGCCGATCGAGGCAGTCAGCCGGATATCCTGCCCGGCAAAATCGATGGGCGCAGAGATCGCCTTGGAGATCGCTTCGGCAAGGGCGGCCACCTTGTCCGCGTCTTGCTCGGAGACAAGTACCAGGCCGAACTGATCACCGGAAATCCGCGCCAGCGTATCCTGCGGCTTGAGCAGCCGCTTGAGCCTGCGCGTCAGCGCCAGCAGGATCGTGTCGCCGACCGACATGCCGAGCTTGTCGTTGACCAGCTTGAAACGGTCGATGTCGATCATGAACACGCTGGGCCGTATATTGGGGATGCGCTCGGCCATGCTGATCATGGTCTGCAGCCGGTCCAGGAACAATTGCCGGTTGGGCAGTCCGGTCAGATTGTCATGCACCGCGTCATGCAGCAGTCGGTCTTCCGAGTTCTTTTGCTCGGTTACATCGATGATCGTGCCGACACAGCGGATGACTTCGCCGTTCGAGCCCAGCACCGGTCGCGCGCGCAGCGCCATCCAGTGGTAATGGCCGTCCTCGGCGCGCATCCTGAACTGGTGGTTGAGCCGTCCTTTGCGGTGCTCCAGCAACACGTCGAGCGTGGTCCGGAACCGGTCCCTGTCGTCGGCGTGAATCCGCGGCAGCCAGATCCGGGCAGGGCCGGCAAGCGATCCGGGTGACAGTCCCAGTTGTGGCGACATGTCCGGCGAGGTGACGACCCGGTCTCGGGTTACGTCCCAGTCCCAGACCGTGTCGCCCGATCCCGCAAGCGCCATGGCCTGGCGTTCCATGTCCGAAAACAGGCCCTGTTGATAGGCGCCGCCGGCAAAGGCATGCTGCATCACCGTAAAGCCCATCAGCAGCACGATCAGCACCAGGCCGCCGCCCAGCGCCGGCTGCACAATATCGTTGGCCAGTTGTCCGGTTACCGTTATCCAGGCGCCAAACAGCCAACACAATATCAGTGCCCAGGTCGGTATCAGCATCACCGCTCGGTCGTAGCGGTTGAAGCCGAGATAGGCGATCAGCGCGACACCGGCGAGCGCTGTGGTCGCAAACGAAATCCGGGCGATGCCCGAAGCCACCGGCGGATCATAGATCGCCACGGCGAACAGCCCGCCAAGGCCCAGGATCCAGGCCACCGTCACATAAGACAGGTTGGTGTGCCACCGGTTGAGGTTGAGATAGGTAAACAGAAACACCACCAGCCCGGTCGCTAAGAGCACTTCGGTGCCCGCTCGCCAGATGCGTTCATCCCCGGGGGTCACGCTGATGAGTTTGGACAAGAACCCGAAATCCACCGAGACATAGGCCAGCACCGCCCAGGCCAGTGCGGCGGTTGCCGGCAGCATCGAGGTGCCCTTGACCACGAACAGAATGGTCAGAAACACCGCCAGCAGTCCGGCGATGCCGAGCACGATGCCGCGGTACAGCGTGTAGGCGTTGACCGTGTCCTTGTAGGCTTCCGGTTCCCAAAGATAGATCTGCGGCAGATCCGGGGCAGCAAGCTCGGCAACAAAGGTGATCACGCTGCCGGGGTTCAGGGTAATGCGGAAGACGTCGTCCTCGCCGCCTTCCTCGACCCGGTCAAGCGCAAAACCTTCGCTCGGCGTAATCCCGAGAATCCGGGTCGAGCCGAGATCCGGCCACAGCAGGCCCGAGCCCACCAGACGGAAATGCGGGGCAACAATCAGCCGGTCGATCTGCTCGTCGGTGACATTGGCCAGCGCAAATACTGCCCAGTCACCCGAATGCTGTGGCGAGCTGGCGCGCACCTCGATGCGGCGGACGATGCCGTCGGCACCGGCGGCGGTGGAAACCTGAAATGCCTCGCCCCGCCGCTTGTAAATTTCGGTCGTCGCGGTGAGGTCAAGCGCGGTGTCATCGCGGCTGATCTTGACCGGCTCGATGGCCATCGCCGGGAGCGCGGTAAACAACACAAGGCACACAGCAAGCAGGCTGAAGACAGCGCGCATGGTGCCGATCGCTGCCGAACCGCAGTGACTGAAAGGGGGAAAACAGTACTTGCAAGTCATCCGCCGGGCCCGGACCTCTTTCTGCGCATGGAATGCCAATCCTCGGCAATCAGCGCATAGAGCAAGTGATCACGCCAGGCGCCGTTGATTTTCAGATAGCCGTTCAAGTATCCCTCGCGCCGGAATCCGATTTTTTCAAGGAGGCGCTGGCTCCTTGTATTATCGGGAATACAGGCCGCCTCGATCCGGTGCAACCGCATCGTGTTAAACACATGGGGAAGCAGCCCGGTCAACGCGTCGTGCATCAGCCCCTTGCCGGCATATTGTTCGCCCATCCAGTAGCCAAGCGTGCAGGTTTCCGCTGCACCGCGTCGGATCGATCCCAGTGTCGCGCCGCCAATGATGCGGCGGTTGGATTTCAGGCAGACGAACAGGGGCAAGGCCAGACCGGCATCCCGGTCCGAATCATAGCGGCGCACCCGATACCGGAAGCTGGCCCGGTTCTCGTGATCATCCGACCAGCTCGGCTCCCACGGCTCAAGAAAACTGCGGCTTGCGGTGCGTAGCCGGGACCATTCGCCGTGATCGGCGACGGTCGGATAGCGCAGGAAGGTTCTTTCGCCATCGATCCGGAAGGCATGCTGTGACCGGTTGCGGAAAAGGAACACCGGCGGCGCCATCACGGTTTCCCTAAAACTCTATTCGGCTGCGGCTGTTCGACCGCTGTGCTGGGCCAAGCTCTGTGCCATATCCGAGATCGGCAACAACTTGCCCACCGGGCCAATCGCCGACACCGAGATCGGGGTGTCGAAAAACAGATGCCCGGCAAGGTCCGAGAGCCGCTTGGGGGTGATGTTTGCGAGTCGTTCCATCAATTCGGTGTTGCTGACGGGCCGGCCGAACAGCAGCATCTGGCGGGCAATCTGGCTGGCGCGTGCCGCCGGACTTTCCTGCGCCATCAGCAATCCCGAACGGACCTGGGCGCGTGACCGGTTGATCTCCTGCTCTTCGACACCGTCGGACGCCTTGGCGAGTTCCGACAGAATCACGGGAATCAATTCTTGCAGATCCTCGGCACCGGTGGCGGCGTGAACCCCGAACAGGCCGGAATCAGAAAAGCCCCAGTGGAACGAATAGACGGAATAGCAAAGTCCGCGCTTTTCCCGCACTTCCTGGAACAACCGCGACGACATGCCCCCGCCAAGAATGTTGGCCAGCAATTGCGAGCAATAAAAATCACGGACCTGGTAAGCCCGGCCTTCAAAGCCGATCAGCACCTGGGCGTCCATCAGATCGCGGACTTCGCGGTAGTCGCCGCCGGTGTAATTTGCAGTCGGGATCGCCCGCAACTGGGTGCCGGTCGGCTTGATCGATTGGCCGAAGCGCTCGTCAACCAGCTTTACATAGGCCTCGTGGTCGACCGCGCCGGCAGCGACAACGACGATCCGGTCGCCGGTATAGTGGCGCGCCAGATAGGCGCGGATCTGCGCCGGGGTGAAGGCCTTGACTGTCTCGGGTGTGCCTAGGATCGGACGGCCGATTGTCTGGTCGCGAAACGCGGCCTCGGTGAAACGGTCATAGACAACATCATCAGGCGTGTCGTTGGCAGCGCCGATTTCCTGGAGGATGACGTTTTTCTCGCGCGCCAGTTCGTCTTCGTCGAACACCGAGTTGGTGAGAATGTCGTGCAGGATGTCGATCGCCACCGGGACATGGTCGCGCAGAACCCGGGCATAATAGGAGGTGGTCTCAGTCGATGTCGCAGCATTGAGCTCGCCGCCGACATTTTCGATTTCCTCGGCGATCTGGCGGGCGCTGCGCTTGTGGGTTCCCTTGAACGCCATGTGCTCGAGCAAATGGGCGATGCCGTGTTCGTCGGCGGTTTCATCGCGCGAGCCGGACTTGACCCAAACGCCCAGCGCGACGCTTTCAAGATGGGCCATCGTCTCGGTGACGACGGTTACCCCGTTGGCGAGAAGCGTGGTTTTTACTGTCATGATGTCACTTTCCGCGGCTCATCGAACGGCCCGGCTATGCGACAGTATATGGGCTTCCACCATCTTCTGTTCACTGGGCAATATGTTGAACCGTTCCTCCCGTTGCATCAGATCAGAGAGCCACGACGGAAGCGCCGGGTCAATACCGCAGGCCAGTTTTACCGCCTCCGGGAACTTTGCCGGATGCGCTGTCGACAGCGTGATCATGGGTGCCGAGGTTCTTTCCATCTTTGCCGCGACAAAAAAGCCCACCGCCGTGTGCGGATCGAGCACATAACCGGTTTCTGCCTGGACCTGCCTGATGGTCTCCTTGACCTGGCGTTCGCTTGCCCTGCCGGCGCGAAACTCCTTGCGGATTGCCTTGAGCGCCGGTTCGGCGATCTCGAATGCGCCCGATTGCTTGAGTCCGGACATGGCCAGGCGCACCGCAGCCCCGTCGCGGTCGCAGGCATCAAACAGCAGCCGTTCGAAATTGGATGAGATCTGGATATCCATCGATGGCGATGTGGTCGCCGTGACGCCGCGCATCTCGTAGCGCCCGGTTCTCAGCGTGCGCGCCAAGATGTCATTCTCGTTGGTTGCCACCACCAGCTTGGCAATCGGCAGGCCCATTCGCTTGGCGCAATAGCCAGCGAAGATATCACCGAAATTGCCGGTCGGCACCGTAAACGAGACCTTGCGGTCGGGTGCACCGAGCGCCACGGCGGATGTGAAGTAATAGACGATCTGGGCCATGATCCGGGCCCAGTTGATTGAATTGACGCCCGACAATTGCACCTTGTCGCGAAACGCAGCGTGGTTGAACATCGATTTGACGATGTCCTGGCAATCGTCGAAATTGCCCTTCAACGCCAACGCGTGCACGTTCTTGGCCTGCGAGGTGGTCATCTGCCGCTGCTGCACCGGCGACACACGGCCTTCGGGAAACAGGATGAAGATGTCGGTCCGGTCGCGGCCGGCAAAGGCGTCGATCGCCGCCCCGCCGGTATCGCCCGAGGTGGCACCAACGATTGTCGCACGAGCATCACGCTCGGCCAGCACATGGTCCATCAGCCGGGCGATCAGCTGCATCGCCACATCCTTGAACGCCAGCGTCGGACCGTGAAACAGCTCCAGCACGAAGGAATTGGGGCCACTTTGCACGAGCGGCGTTACCGCCGGGTGGCGGAATCCCGCATAGGCCTCGTCGATCATTGTGCGCAGCGCGTCGCTGTCGATCTCACCCTCGGTAAAGGGGGAGATCACCCGGTAAGCGATTTCCTGGTAGGACTGGCCGCGCATGGCGCGGATGTCCTTGCGTGAGAACTCTGGCCATTCGCGCGGCACATAGAGCCCGCCGTCGCGGGCCAGGCCCGCCAGCAGTGCGTCGCTAAAACCAAGGGCGGGGGCTTCGCCCCGTGTCGAAATATAGTCCACAGACATGGTCTCCGGGTGGTGGACGCGGATCGCGCAAGATGAGATAACGCCGGTCGATTTTTAGACGCGCGGCTGATATAGACCATGGGCGGTCGTCATGCAAAGGCCATACACCGGCTGCAGGCTCCGCCTTCGGTCCGAGATTGAATTGAAGGTAGGTATATCGTGTCAAAAAGATTATTGCGTTTTGTTCCGGTGTTGCTTGGAGCGGCCCTGATTGCCGGCTGTACATCTCCCAATCCGGGTGCCCTTCTCAATTCCGGTGCGGCCAATCAGCAGTCGGGGATTGACCCGGTCACAAACTCCGAAGTGGTGCAGGGCGCCTGTCCGCAGGTGCTGTTGCGTGAAGGCACGGCCTTCTATCGCACCTACCAGAAGGGCGGAGATGGTGATCCTGCCAAGGTCATGCATCAGGCCTCGATCAGCGACACCACCCGGCAATGCCGGATCAGCGGTGATCAGATGATTGCCACTGTGGTTGCATCGGGCCGGGTCGTCACCGGACCGGCGGGCAAGTCAGGCCAGATCGATGTCCCGGTGCGCGTCGTCGTGCTCGATGGTGAAAACGTGCTGTATTCCGAATTGCAGAAGCAGCCGGTTGTGGTGGCAGAAGGCGGGCCGGCGGCTCAGTTCATCTTTACCAATTCCACCGTCACATTCCCGGCCACCGCCTCACGGACAGCAAAGATGTATGTCGGATTTGATCCAGGGCCGTACGACACGCCCTGAGTGAGAAGCTGGCCTACAGAAGCTCCGACCATTGCCCCAGCGCTTCGACGGTGGCGGGCAGGTCCACCATCCGGCTGATGACGGTTTCGGCGCCAGCCTCTGTGAGCTTGTCGGCATGGCCGGGGTAGCTGTGGGCGCCGCCGGTGAAGCCGATCACCCGCATGCCGGCGGCTTTCGCCGCGTGAATGCCGTGTACCGAATCCTCGATCACCAGACAATTTTCCGGGTTGGCGTCAAACTGCGCCGCGCCGTGCAGGAACACGTCCGGCGCTGGCTTGGTGTGCCCCTCGCCAACATCCTTGGCCGAATATACATGCTCGCCGAACAGACGGTCGATCCCGGTTCGTCCCAGCATTGCCTTCAGGCGGTGCGACGAGGAATTCGAGCAAATGCAGCGTGGCCCCGGAATCCGGCTGATCGCCTGAGCCGCGCCGTCGATGGCGCGCACTTCCGCCGCCAGGCGCTTGTCGAGCAGCGGTTCTGACGCGTCGAGCAGTGAGGCCGACAGCGGAATACTCGTTTCCTTCTCGACCTCGAACAGGATGTCCTTCCAGGTCAGTCCGGCAAAGCGCTCGGCCAGCTCCTCAGGCGTGATCTGATAACCGGCTTCGGCCAGGAGCACCGATTCGACCTCGGCTGCGATGATCTCGCTGTCGACAAGCACGCCGTCGCAATCAAAAAGAACAAGCTCGAAACCGGCCATGGGAGAATTCCTGTCTGGGGAGGGAATGGGGCAAACGCCACCGGACCTATAACATGCCATGGTTTCAGGCAAGGGACGCGCCGCTCTCAGGTGCTGCCGATGTGCCGGTAAATGACGTGGTGCTCGGGTCGTTCACCGGATGTTTACCCTGTTCGGTAACCATGAAGCTCAGTTGTTGCGTTTGTGTAATGTGAGTATCCCATGGCCCGTTCCGTATCGCTTGCCGAAGTTCAGACTGTCAAAGCCGCGCGTCAAACCTGGCTCGACACCATCATCAAGGGTGATTGCGTTGCCGCCCTCGAAGCGCTCCCCGATAATTCCGTCGATGTGATCTTCGCCGATCCGCCCTATAATCTTCAGCTTGGCGGTGATCTGGCGCGCCCTGACCAGTCGGTGGTCGATGCGGTCAATGATCATTGGGACCAGTTCGAAAGCTTCGCCGCCTATGACGCCTTCACCCGCGCCTGGCTGCTCGCCTGCCGCAGGGTGCTCAAGCCCAACGGCACGATCTGGGTGATCGGTTCCTATCACAATATTTTCCGTGTCGGCACGCAGTTGCAGGATCTCGGCTTCTGGCTGCTCAACGATGTTGTCTGGCGCAAGACCAACCCGATGCCGAATTTTCGCGGTCGCCGGTTTCAAAACGCCCACGAAACCATGATCTGGGCTTCGCGCGACCAGTCGGGCAAGAGCTACACCTTCAATTACGAAGCCATGAAGGCCGCCAATGACGACGTCCAGATGCGCTCCGACTGGCTGTTTCCTATCTGCACCGGGGCGGAACGGCTCAAGGGCGATGATGGCAAGAAGGTTCACCCGACCCAAAAGCCGGAAGCGCTTCTGGCCCGCGTGCTGATGGCCTCGTCCAAACCCGGTGACGTGGTGCTCGATCCGTTCTTCGGCTCCGGCACCACCGGTGCTGTGGCGCGGCGGCTTGGCCGGCATTTTGTCGGCATCGAGCGTGAACAGGATTACATCGACGCCGCCCGCGCGCGCATCGATGCGGTCGAACCGCTTGGCAAAAACGAACTCACCGTGCTTACGGGAAAACGCGCCGAACCGCGCGTGGCCTTCAATGTGCTGATCGAGGCAGGTCATGTGAAGCCCGGCGATGTGCTGCATGATGCCAAGCGCCGGCACAAGGCAATTGTCCGTGCCGATGGCACGCTGGTGGCGGACGGACAGGCCGGCTCGATCCACAAGGTCGGCGCCCATGTGCAGGGCCTGGACGCCTGCAACGGCTGGACCTTCTGGCATGTCGAGAGCGCAGATGGCCTGACGCTGATCGATGAATTTCGTGCCACCATCCGCAAGGAGATGGCCCGCGCCGGCTAAGCTCAATCACCACAATTTACAGGTCCGGCGGGCGTCAAGTACCTTCAGTCACCGCCGTGATAAACGCCCGGAATACGCATGCGTGTTCCGGGCGTTCGTCTGTCGGCTTGCAGGAAAGATCGCGGCCTGTCGATCAGCACCGACCAATCCGTGCGAGGCGTTTATGGGGTCAGATGACGCCCAGCCGCGTCAGGTCCTGCCGCAATGTTTCGGGATCCGTAAACAGCACCGACTGCCAACCGGCGGCTATGGCGCCGTCGACATTCTTCTGGCTGTCATCAATGAACAGGCAGGCCTCCGGCTCCAGGTCGAAGCTCTTCGCATGGGTGTCGTAAATCGCCCGGTCCGGCTTGATCAGGCCGATTTCGCCGGACACGGTGACGCCGCGCGGCACATTGAGAAACGGATACATCTCCCGAGCCTCAACAAATGTGTCGGAAGCAAAATTGGTCAACATGGTGACATCGCGGCCCTGCTGGATCAGATCGAGCATGATGTCGACGCTGTCCTGATAGGCATGGCTGACCATTTCACGCCAATGGGTGCGGAAAGCGCGGATCAGCTCCGCCTTCTCGGGATGTTTGTCGATCAGCAGCGCTTCGGCTTCCGCCCAGCTGCGGCCGCGGTCCTGCTCGATGTTCCATTCATGGGTGCAGATTGTTTCGAAAAACCGGTTGCGCTCTGCTTCATCCGGGATCAGTCGGCTGAACGGAATATGCGGGTCATAATGGATCAGCACCTTGCCGATATCGAACACGATGTGGTGGACGGGTCTTGAATTTTCGGTCATCGGACGCCTTTTTGGAAGAGATCGGGAAGGGCTGCGGAAAGCGCCTTCTTCATCACGGTTGGCAATGCTTCGCCGGACAGGGATTCGCGCGCGCTCCACCATCCGGCGTGGTCAGGTTCGTCGCTGACAACGGCATGAAACACCTCAAGCCGCAATTCAAAATGTGTAAACACGTGTGAAATGACGCCCTTGTCGCGCCAGCCGGCGGCAAAGGGGGCTGCGCCTTTGCCGGTCGCGCCATCGGCGCGGACGGTCCAGTCGCTGGTGGGGATGCCGCTCATGCCGCCAAGCAGGCCCTTGTCGGGACGCTTGACCAGCAGCACCGCACCATCCGCTCGTTCGGCGACAAACGCCGCACCCCGACGCATCGGCTTTGGTTTTTTGGGCGCCTTGACCGGGAATTCCTGCTGCCTCCCCGCATGCCGTGCGCCGCAGTAAGCAGTCAGCGGGCACAGCACGCAGGCCGGGCGTTGTGGTGTGCAGATCGTGGCGCCGAGATCCATCAGGCCTTGCGCGAAATCTCCCGGTCGTTTCAGCGGCGTGGCGCGGCCCACAAGTTCGCGGATCTCGACCTTGGCCGCGGGCAGCGGTGTCTCGATCTGATAAAGCCGTGAGAACACTCGCTCGATGTTGCCGTCGACCACCGCCGCAGGGTGATCAAAGGCTATCGCCGCGATGGCTGCCGCCGTATAGGGACCGATGCCGGGCAGGGCGCGCAAGCCATCCTCGGATGCCGGAAAATGGCCACCATGCTCGACCGCCACCATTTCTGCGCATTTTTTCAGGTTCCGTGCCCGCGAATAGTAGCCCAGCCCCGCCCAGGCCTTCATCACGTCTTCGGTGTCGGCGGCGGCGAGATCAATCACGCCCGGCCAGCGCTCGATGAAGGCTTCGAAATAGGGTTTGACGGTTTGCACCGTAGTCTGCTGCAGCATGATTTCCGACAGCCACACACGGTAGGGATCGTTGCTCGCGCCATCCGCTCGCGCCAAAGGGCTCACGCGCCAGGGCAGGGCGCGCGCGTGCCGGTCGTACCAGGCAAGCAGCGCCGGCGCGATCAGGTCGGCGGGGGCCGGGATAACGGTATTGGCTGGTGACATCAGACTCATGGTGCGGTGCAAGGGATTGAAGACATGTCTTAATGCGCGCGGTTGCGAACGCAAGTCGGGATCATGTCGTGCCAAACAACCCGGTGCAATCAGCCGCAAGGGTTTTTCCGTCATCATGGTGCGGAAGTCGACAGTCGACCGGAAGTGTCTACTGTGGCAGCGCATTCAAATAGAAAGCGTGAGAAGTGGACGGAGAAACGGCAGACTGGCATCCCCCCGGAGGGACGCCAGTCAATACTTGATACCGCTCAGAACCTAAATTCTTCCCCGGCCGGCCAGCAGCCAGATCAGCAGGCCAATCACCGGCAACAACAGAATGATCAGTATCCACAGCAGCTTTCTACCCGTCGAACCGCCACCCTTGATGATCTGGAGGATCGCCCAGATGTCGAGGACCAAAATAATGATGCCCAAAATTCCGCTGTATTCAAATCCCATCTCAATATCTCCAAATATGGTCGTCCGAAATGATGCGTTGCATTTAGCAAACTGATTTGCCCGGAAATGGTTCCATCAAAGCGACACAGGGACCCTGGGGCATGGGCGCTGGTTCACCAGACAGACGCGCACTTACACGTCATTCTGCGTTATTGCCCGCCGGTTTGGCAGCGGTGAGCGCTTTTCATCATCGCGTTTTCGCGCTATCCCGGTGACCAGACAAGTCTGGCAAGGCGACACGCCGGCTAGCAGATGAGCAGAGGCAGAGCTGTGGCCAAGCCGTTTACCCGCAAGGGCAGTCAGCAAATTGCGGAAATAGCCAATCACCTGATTGACCCGATCTTGGCCAAGCGGGCTGGCATCAACACGTTGCTGCTGGGCTCCTGGGACGAGATCGCCGGCGAACAGTTCGCCGGCTGTTCGCGTCCCGAGCGCATCCGCTGGCCGCGTCAGGACAGCCCCAACGAGGTCGGCGGCGGCTTTTCCCCAGGTGTTTTGACCATTGCCTGCGAGGGCGCGCGGGCGTTGTTCCTGATGCACCAGGAGGCCGAGCTGATTTCCCGGGTCAACAGTTTCTTCGGGTTCCGGGCAATCTTGCAGATTCGTATCGTGCAAAAGGCCATTCATGCGCCAACCCACAAGCCCGCCGCGCGTCCGTTAAGCGCCGCCGATAAGCAGCGGCTCGCCGATATGCTTGCTGATGTCGAGGATCCGAAATTGCGGCAGGCGCTTGAAAAGCTCGGGCAGGGGGTCATCGGCCGCCGGCCGAAACCCTGAGCCGATCACGGCTGCGTGATCATTGAGCACTTGTTTGGCCACATTTCAGGTTATAGGAGTTGGGACGAATTTGGCGAGCGCGACAGTGACGCGGAAGCCGGGCGCGGCCAGGAGGCAACAAAGCTGCTGAGCGCGTGAGTGACAATATTCTCGAATAATGGGTGATTTGCATGTTCCGTTTGACGTCCCGACTGACCGCCGCTGCGTCGGTATCGCTGCTCGCCTTGACCCTGTCGGCCTGTGCGGACTCTTCCGACGACACCGCCAACGCGTCCGAGCCGACCGAAACCGTCGCACCGGTGGAAACTGCTGCAGCGCCCGCGGAAATGATTGTTGCACAGGCTGAAACCACCGCCGCTCCGGCCGATACGGCAACTGCGCCGAAGACCGAAACCAAGGCTGCAGCCGTCAAGGCGCCCGAGCCTGATGGCGAGGTTGATGTCACCAAGTTGATGGAAGCCGGACCGCTCAAGGATATGGTCATTGGCGACGACAGCGCGCCGGTCACCATCGTCGAGTACATGTCGATGACCTGCCCGCACTGCGCCGCCTTTCACGAAACCAATCTCAAGCCGCTGATCGATAAATACATCGACTCCGGCAAGGTTCGTCTCGTGCTGCGCGAGTTTCCATTCGATCCGCGCGCTGCCGCGGCCATCATGCTGGCCCGTTGCGCTCCTGAAAACCAGTTTTTCCCAATGGTCGACGTCTTGTTCCAGCAGCAGCGGAACTGGGCGACAGCGGCGGATGGGCGCGAAGCATTGTTGCAAATCGCCCGTTTGGCAGGTTTTACACAGGACTCCTTCGAGGCTTGCTTGACGAACCAGAAACTTCTGGACGATGTGAATGCGGTAAGAACCAAGGCCGCGGACGAGTTCGGGGTGCAATCCACGCCAACTTTCTTCATCAACGGGAAGCGCTATCCGGGGAACATGTCGATTGAAATCATGTCGGCGATCATCGACCCGCTGCTTTAAGCGGGTTTCGCATCTTCGCACCCTGCAACCGGGTTGCAGGGTCGGGATCGGTGTGCCGATATTCCCCCATGACCGGGAGACCCGGTCATGAAGTTTACCAAGCTGCGTGTTCTGGGCTTCAAGTCCTTCGTCGAGCCGTCTGAATTCGTCATCGAGCGCGGCCTGACCGGCGTGGTCGGCCCCAATGGCTGCGGCAAGTCCAATCTTGTCGAAGCCATGCGCTGGGTGATGGGCGAGAATTCCTACAAGAACATGCGCGCATCCGGCATGGACGACGTCATCTTCTCGGGCTCGGGCAACCGCCCGGCGCGCAACACCGCCGAAGTCGGCCTCTATCTCGATAATTCCGACCGCACCGCGCCCGCCGCCTTCAACGATTCCGACGAAATTCAGGTCACCCGCCGGATTGAGCGCGAATCCGGTTCGGTTTACCGCATCAATGGCAAGGAAGCCCGCGCCAAGGATGTGCAACTGCTGTTTGCCGATGCATCGACCGGCGCGCGCTCGCCGTCAATGGTCGGGCAGGGCCGTATCGGTGAACTGATCCAGGCCAAGCCGCAGGCGCGGCGGCAATTGCTCGAAGAAGCGGCCGGCATTTCCGGTCTGTATTCGCGCCGTCACGAGGCCGAATTGCGCCTGCGTGCCGCCGAGACCAATCTCGAGCGGCTCGACGACGTCACCTCCGAGCTTGAATCCCAGATCGAAAGCCTCAAGCGCCAGGCGCGGCAGGCCAACCGCTTCAAGATCCTCTCTGCCGAAGTGCGTCAGGCCGAGGCGACGCTGCTGCATCTGCGGTGGTCGCTGGCCAAGGCCCAGGAAGGCGAGGCCGAGAGCACGCTGGCGCAGGCAACCTCAAAGGTCGCCGAACTGGCCCAGGCGCAGATGGAGGCCGCCAAAAACCAGGCGGTCGCCGCCCACAAGCTACCGGAACTGCGTGACAGCGAAGCCGCTGCTGCCGCAGCGCTACAGCGCCTGCAGATCGCCCGCACCCAGCTTGACGAGGAAGCCGATCGCATCGAGCGCCGCCGTGCCGAACTCGACCGGCGACTGGCGCAGCTCAAGGCCGACATCGAACGCGAGGAACGCCTGATTGCCGACAATGCCGGGGTCATGGCGCGGCTGTCGGCGGAAGAAGCCGAATTACGCGCGGCACTCGAAGGCAGTGGCGCCCGCTCCGCCGAACTAAAGGCCAGTTTCCTGGCGGCCCAGGCAAAGCTCGCCGAAAGCGAAACTTCGCTTGGCGTTGTCACCGCCGAGCGGGCCGAAGCCGCAGCCGAACGCACCCAGCTTGAACGGGTGCTGCGCGAGGCCGGCGAACGCAAGGCACGGCTCGAACGCCAGATCGCCAGCCAGGATGCCGATCTCGCCACTATTGCCGAGCGGATCGCCGGGTTGCCCGATCCGGTCGCCAAGCGCGTTGAAACCGAAGCAGCCGAACAGGCGCTGGCTTCGGCCGAGGCCGCGCTGGCAAAAATCGAAACCGCGCTTGAAACTGCCCGCGAGGCCGAAGCCGCCGCGCGCCAGCCGGTCACCGAGGCCAAGGCCCGGCTCAATGCGATCGAGACCGAGGCCAAAACCATTGCTCGCATGCTCAATGCCGGCCAGGGGGCGGAACTGTTTCCGCCGGTGGTCGAGAAGATCAAGGTCGATCGCGGTTATGAAACAGCGCTTGGTGCAGCGCTCGGCGACGATCTCGATCTGCCGCTTGATCCGGCTGCACCAGCGCATTGGGCCGGCATCGCCCCTGACAGCCAGGACCCGCACTTGCCTGACGGCGTGACGCCGCTGTCGACCCATGTCCGCGCCCCGTCCCAGCTTGAGCGCCGTCTCGCTCAGATCGGGCTTGTCGCAGATATTGAGCACGGCCATGCGCTGCATGCGTCACTCAAGCCCGGCCAGCGGCTGGTGACCCGCGACGGCGCTTTGTTCCGCTGGGATGGCTATGTGGCTTCCGCCGACGCCCCGACACCGGCGGCGATGCGGCTCGAGCAGAAAAACCGTCTTGCCGAACTCGACGCCGAGGCTGTCGAAGCAACCAGAGTCCTTCGTCAGGCCGAGGAGGCATTGCGGGCAAGCGAAGAACAGGTTGCCGCACGGGTTGGCGAGGGGCGCACAGCTCGTGACCTGATCCGCGACGCCAGCCGCAACCTCTCTCGGGCCCGCGACGAACTGGCCAACGCCGAGCGCGCCTCGGGTGAATTATCCAATCGCCGCGCGGTGCTGACTGAATCGCGCGCCCAGATCGGCGCGCAGCTTTCGGAAACAGAACAAGCTATGGAGCAGGCGGCCACCGCGCTCAAGGCCTGCCCGGATCTCGCCGCGCTCGATGCGGCGCTGACCCAGGTCAATGCCGAGGTTGCCACCGACCGTGGCGCGGTCGCGGAGGCTCGTGCGGCCCATGAGGGGCTGGAGCGCGAAAACGCTGCCCGCGTCAACCGGCTTGAGGCGATTGCCGCAGAACGCGCCGCCTGGACCGATCGCGCCGCCAATGCCGAAAGCCATCTTGCTGGCCTTCATGCCCGCTTCGATGAGGCGACAACCGAGGCCACCGGCATGGCCGAAGCGCCCGATGAAATCGCCGTGCGCCGCCGGCAACTGATGCACCAACTCTCGGAATCGGAAAAACGCCGGAAGGAAGCCGCCGACACGCTGGCGCTGGCCGAAACCCGCTCGCGCGAGGCTGACAAGATCGCCACCGAAGCGATTGGCCACCTGTCTCAGGGGCGCGAGGCAAGGGGCCGCGCCGAGGAACGGCTGATGGCAGCCAGGGAGCGCCGTGAAGAGGGCGAAGCACGCATCCGCGAAGCGCTCAATTGCGAGCCACACCACGCGATGCGCCAGACTGGCCTCGCCGCCGACGCGCCGATACCCGATTCTGCCGTCATCGAGCGCAGTCTCGAACGACTCAAGATCGAGCGCGAGCGTCTCGGCGCCGTCAATCTGCGGGCAGAGGAAGAGCAGACCGATCTCTCCAACCGGCTCGAAACCATCATCACCGAGCGCGAAGACATCATCGACGCGATCAAGAAGCTGCGTGCCGGCATCCAGGGCCTCAACAAGGAAGGCCGGGAACGGCTGCTGTTGGCGTTTGATGTGGTCAATTCCCAGTTCCAGCGGCTGTTTACCCACCTCTTCGGTGGCGGCACGGCGGAACTGCAACTGATCGAGTCCGACGATCCGCTGGAAGCCGGTCTCGAAATCCTTGCCCGCCCGCCCGGCAAGAAACCGCAGACCATGACGCTGCTGTCAGGCGGCGAGCAGGCGCTCACCGCCATGGCGCTGATCTTCGCGGTGTTCTTGACCAACCCGGCGCCAATCTGCGTGCTCGACGAGGTCGATGCGCCGCTCGACGATCACAATGTTGAGCGCTTCTGCAACCTGATGGACGAGATGGCGGCGTCCACCGAGACTCGCTTCGTCATCATCACCCACAACCCGATCACCATGGCGCGGATGAACCGCCTGTTTGGCGTCACAATGTCCGAACAGGGTGTCAGCCAACTGGTCTCGGTGGATTTGCAGACCGCCGAGCAATTGCGCGACGCAGGCTAAAGCGCTGGGTTGTCGGACAGGGCAGGACATCCCTCAAAGCTGCTTCCCGTTCAATGACTTGCAGAGTTCGCTTGAATCAGTTTCCTAGCTTTGCGTCCGCGGGCAGACAAAATCCCAGGGCACTCAAGCAGTGCGTTGAATCAACCTATTAATCTCTCACGCCCGGGGCGGTTTGCGTTATGCCAAGCCCCGGCAGGTAACGGTCAACATGGTCTTCCCACAAGAGTGGATGAACAGGGCCTGGTGACCGTTGTTCCTGCCGCGTATCCTCACCGGTGAACTCACCTTGAGGGCGCCCTGAGCCATTCTCTGAAGGCCTTTTTTTAAAGGGCAGAGATCAGCGCGTTGGTGACCCGGTCCTGGGTTTCTTCGTCAAGATAGGGATGCATCGGCAGGCTGAGCACGCATCCCGACAGCATGTCGGTCACCGGCAGCTCGCCGCCGGCAATTCCGTGATGACTGTAGGCATCCTGCTTGTGCAGCGGCTTGGCGTAATAGACTGCCGTCGGCACGCCTTCGCCTTTCATCCGCGCCTGAATGGCGTCGCGGTCAGCGCCAGCGGGCAGCTTGACCGTATATTGCGCCCAGACCGATTGCAGCCCGTTTGGCACAGCTGGGGTGGTGACATGCGCGCCAAGCTGGGCCGAATAGCGCGCCGCGATGCGGTTGCGCGCTTCGATTTCTTCGTCGAAGATCTTGAGTTTCTCGATCAGGATCGCCGCCTGCATGGTGTCGATGCGACCTGTCATGCCAATGCGCACATTGTCGTACTGGCTCGTACCCTTGCCGTGAAACAGGATCGAGCGCAGCGTCTCGGCCAGTTCGGCATCGTCGGTGAAGATCGCGCCGCCATCGCCATAGGCACCCAGCGGTTTGGCCGGAAAGAAGCTTGTGGCCGTCGCCATCGCCAGCGTGCCGACGCGGCGGTTGTGATAGCGCGCGCCATAAGATTGCGCGCCGTCGCCCAGAACCCAAAGGCCTTCGCGGCTGGCGATCTTGCCGACAGCGTCGTAATCGGCCGGAATTCCGAACAGATCGACCGGAATAACCCCCACCGGCTCGTGCCCGGCCTCTCTGGCGGCAGTAATTGCAGTTTCCAGCGATGCCGGGTCCATGTTGAAGGTTTCGGCGTCAACATCGACAAACCAGATATGCGCGCCGAGCCAGGCCACCACTTCGGCCGTGGCGACAAAGGTAAATGACGGGCAGAACACGGCCTGGCCAGGCCGGAGGTTCCGGGCCATCAACACCATTGCCAGCGCATCTGTGCCCGACGAACAGGCGACCGAATGCACCGCGCCGCAATGGGCCGACAGCTGTTTTTCCAGCTCCGCCACTTCGGGACCCATGATGTATTGCCCGTGATCAAGAACCCGCGCGATCGCCGCATCGACGCGGTCACGGATGAGCGCTTGCTGCGCGGCAAGATCAACAAAACGAACGGGGTCGAGAGGCGTGGATGTCATGGTGCAGCGGTCTCCGGGCTCAATCCTGTTGTATCTCCCGCCGCGAGCCCAGAGCGGTAGGTTTGATCACTCTGTTAATCGGTCGCGTCAGCCGGGTCTATATCCCCGCGCACCGAATGCCCGCTTCATGGCCGTGCGACCATCACTTTGCGTTGCCTGTAGTGATCTGGCGTGAGCCCGGGCCGGTACTTCCGAACCGGTAACGGGTGAGGATGAGTGGGCCGGCAGTCAGTCGCGCGCACTCCATTCATGACGGTTGCGCAAGAAAGCTGTCAAGATCTTGATCCTTTGGATCGATTTAGTCGCCCAATTGGAGGAATTGCGCATTGTAATTCGCTCGTCATGCGATAAGCACCGCGTAGACGGGTTGGCGAATACATCGTTGTCGCGGGATCGGCTGCCACCTCAGGCGAGGTGCCGGTATCGGCTCTGATATGGCGATGCGCTGTGGAAGAAGGACGATCGGTGATGACGAAATGGGTCTATAGTTTTGGCGACGGGCAGGCGGAAGGCTCTGCCGCGGACCGCAATCTCTTGGGTGGCAAAGGCGCCAATCTCGCCGAGATGTGCAACCTCGGCCTGCCAGTCCCACCGGGATTGACCATCACCACTGAAGCCTGCGTCTGGTATTATGACCATGATCGCAAACTGCCCGGCGGCTTGGAGCAGGCGGTCGCTGACGCCCTCGTCAATGTCGGAAAGATTGCCGGCCGTACCTTTGGCGATCCGGAAAAGCCGTTGCTGTTGTCGGTACGCTCGGGCGCGCGTGCGTCGATGCCCGGCATGATGGACACGGTGCTCAATCTCGGCCTCAACGACGAAACCGTTAATGCGGTGGCGCGCGATTCGGGCGACGAACGCTTTGCCTATGACAGCTACCGCCGCTTCATCCAGATGTATGCCAATGTGGTGATGGGGCTCGATCACGAAGTTTTTGAAGAAATTCTCGAAGACGAGAAGGCCCGGCTCGGCCACGAGCTCGACACCGATGTGTCCGCCAGCGAATGGCGCGAGATCATCGCCCGCTACATGGCGACCATCGTCGAGGAACTCGGCGTACCGTTTCCGCAGGATCCGCACCAGCAATTGTGGGGCGCCATCAGCGCGGTGTTTGCCAGCTGGATGAACGCTCGCGCCATTACCTACCGGCAACTCCACGACATTCCCGCGTCCTGGGGCACGGCGGTCAATGTTCAGGCCATGGTGTTTGGCAATCTCGGCAATCACTCCGCCACCGGCGTTGCGTTTACCCGCAATCCGTCGACCGGCGCCAGCGAGTTGTACGGCGAGTTCCTGGTCAACGCCCAGGGCGAGGATGTTGTCGCCGGCATCCGTACGCCGCAATCGATCACCGAAGCGGCGCGGATCGAGGCTGGTTCCGATCGGCCTTCGCTGGAAAAGCTGATGCCCGAGGCGTTTGCCGAATTTCTCGCCATCTGCAACCGGCTCGAGCACCATTACCGCGATATGCAGGATCTCGAATTCACCATCGAGCGCGGCAAGCTGTGGATGTTGCAAACCCGTTCGGGCAAGCGCACCGCCAAGGCGGCGCTGAAGATTGCCGTCGACATGGCTGCAGATGGACTGATCACCCGCGAAGAAGCCGTCATCCGGATCGACCCGGCCTCGCTTGACCAGTTGTTGCACCCGACCATCGATCCGCATGCCGCGCGCGATATCATCGCCTCGGGCCTGCCGGCTTCGCCAGGGGCTGCGACCGGCGAGATCGTCTTTACCTCCGAAGAGGCGGTGGAAGCCGCCAAGACCGGCCGCAAGGTCATTCTCGTGCGGGTGGAAACCAGCCCCGAAGATATCCATGGCATGCATGCCGCCGAAGGCATCCTGACATCACGCGGGGGCATGACCAGCCACGCCGCCGTTGTTGCCCGCGGCATGGGCACGCCGTGCGTCTCCGGCGCCGGAGGCCTGCGCATCGACAGCCGCAACCAGACCCTGGTGGCGCTTGGCGTCACCCTGAAGGCGGGTGATGTGATCACGCTCGATGGTTCCACCGGCCAGGTGCTGAAGGGCGAGGTTGCCATGCTGCAGCCCGAACTGTCCGGTGATTTTGGCCAGATCATGGAATGGGCCGACGCCACCCGCCGCATGAAGGTGCGCACCAATGCCGAAACCCCGGCCGACGCCCGTGCCGCGCGCTCGTTCGGCGCCGAAGGCATCGGCCTGTGCCGCACCGAGCACATGTTCTTTGACGGCGACCGCATCACCGCCATGCGCGAAATGATCCTGGCTGACGCCGAAGCCGGACGCCGCGCAGCCCTTGCCAAATTGCTGCCGATGCAGCGTTCGGATTTCATCGAGCTGTTCGAGATCATGAAAGGCCTGCCGGTTACCATCCGGCTGCTTGATCCGCCGCTGCACGAATTCTTGCCCAAGACCGAGGAAGAAATTGCCGAAGTGGCGACGATCATCGGTGTGACGGCAGACAAGCTCGGCCAGCGTGTTGATGAACTGCATGAATTCAATCCGATGCTCGGCCATCGCGGTTGCCGGCTGGCCATTTCCTACCCGGAAATTGCCGAAATGCAGGCGCGTGCGATTTTCGAAGCCGCCGTCGCTGCCGCCAAATCCACCGGTGCACCGGTGGTGCCGGAAATCATGGTGCCGCTGGTTGGGCTGCGTGAAGAGCTCGATTTCGTCAAGGCGCGGATCGATGCGGTGGCGCGGGACGTCATCGCTGAATCCGGCGTGGAGCTCGAATATCTGGTCGGTACCATGATCGAATTGCCGCGCGCTGCCATTCGCGCGCATGCGATTGCCGAAGTTGCGGAGTTCTTCTCCTTCGGCACCAACGACCTGACCCAGACCACCTTCGGTATCTCCCGCGACGATGCGTCTTCCTTCCTGATGACCTATCAGCAGAAGGGAATCATCGAGACTGATCCCTTCGTCACCATCGACATCGATGGCGTAGGTGAACTGGTGCGGATCGCATCGGAAAAGGGCAGGGCAACCCGCCCGGACATCAAGCTCGGCATCTGCGGCGAGCATGGCGGCGATCCGGCATCGGTGCGGTTCTGTGATTCCATCGGTCTTGACTATGTAAGCTGCTCGCCGTTTCGGGTGCCGATTGCCCGCTTGGCCGCAGCCCAGGCGGCCATCGCCAAGAAGGTCTGAGGCGGCCCAAAGCCCGAGCTTTACACGTCCGCCGGCAGTTGCGCGCAAATGCGCCGCAGCCGGCGGTGCTGTATCAGTCCTTGGTGAACAGGCTTTCCAACATCTGCGCGTTTCAGAGAAAATAATTCCGATCCCCGTCCTGGGTGCGCAATCCCGCGCCACGGCGCATGTCACCGCTTCATATATATTCAGACGAATATTCCAATGGAGCTGGCAGTCATGGATCTCGTTCCCCTGATCGACCTTGTCGGTGAGCCGTATACCGCCCTGATCGGTGGTCTCGTTCTCGGTCTCGCCTTCGGTATTTTCGCCCAACGCAGCCGGTATTGCACCCGCTCGGCGGTATTGTCGGCCATGGGCGAGGGCGACCTCAAGCCGCTGGCAACCTGGGCTGCCGGCTTTGCCGCCGCCATCCTGGCGGTGCAGTTGCTGCTCGGCGGCGATCTGATCAATGTTGATGAAACCCGCTTCTTCTCCACCGCGCAAAGCCTGTCGGGCGCCATTATCGGCGGCCTGCTGTTTGGTGTCGGCATGGTGCTGGCGCGCGGTTGCGTGTCGCGGCTCTTGGTGCTTGGCGCCTCGGGCAATTTGCGCGGCGTGTTCTCTATTGCCGTTGTCGCGATCACCGCGCTGGCGACCTACAGCGGCGTTCTGGTCCCGTTGCGCGATGGCATCGGTAGCCTGTGGAGCAGCTCTGCCATTGGCGGCAATGATCTGCTGGCTCATGCCGGGCTCGACCGCTGGGCCGGCATCGTTCTGGGTGCGGCACTGGCGGCGGTAGCACTTGCCTTGGCGTTCACGGCGCGGGTGTCAATCTGGCGCCTGTCCGGCGGCGTGTTGGTCGGCCTGACGGTGGCGGCCGGCTGGTACTTCACCTGGCAGCTTTCCACTCAAGTTTTCGATCCGATCCAGGCAGAAAGCCTCTCCTTCATCCGTCCGCTGGCCACAACCGGCGAACTGGCACTCGAAGGCGGCTTTGGCGGACTTGATCAGGGTGTTTTGCTGGGCGCGATCATTGGTGCGTTTGTGGCGGCACTTGTTGCCGGCGAATTCCGCATCGCCACCTTCGCCGAACCCGGCACGCCGTCGATCTGGCGCTACACAGCGGGCTCCGTGCTGATGGGCTTTGGCGGCATTCTCGCCGTCGGCTGCACCATCGGCGCCGGCCTGACCGGTGGCTCGGTGCTGGCAATTTCGTCGCTGGCAGGACTAGGCTCGATGATCACCGGCGGGGCACTGGCACATCTGGCGCTGCGCAGCCGCAGTGCCGATCCTGCTGCCTCAGTTGGCATCATTCCGGCGGAATAAGCCGGACCGCGCCTGCATCTGCCTCGACTGTAAGCCGGGGCAGGGACGCCCATTCGTTCCAATCTGCCTCGTTAGCAAGGGCAACAGCCGGGCAATCGGTCTGATAGAGCATTTGCGCGACCAGCGCGCCGGTGGCGATGATAGCGTCGGCTTCAAGCAGAACAAGCGCCGCAGGTGCTGTGCCGAGCCGGATCGCTTCAGCCAGCACCGAGGCGCCTGACGACGAGCCGCGCCCGCGTCTCATGAACACGATCCTGCCGGACAGGCAGGTCCCGTGTTGCGGGTGAAACCGGTCGATCACCAGGCCGCTGGTGCTGTCAAACCCGCCCCAGAAACTCAAGGGATCATCGAGTCTTAGCACCGGCCCTTGCGCGCGCCCGTGAACCAGTGACTTCCCATCAATCTGCAGACCGGCGCTCATGCCCGCACCACCCGGCCGGCCTTGGCCGATAAAAGCGTGTCGGCGAGCGTGCCGAAGGCAACATCGACGCCGAGATTGCCGGGCGCGTAATAGGCCCATTTGCCTGAATTGGTCATCACTGGACCTGACAGATCGCGGATGATGGCGGTGACATAGGTACAGGTATCGACCACCACGGTGACACCCGCCTGTTCAAGCCGTGCGGCGTTTCCGGTTGCGCACAGCCGTTCCCATTCATGCCGTCCGGTATTGACATAGACCGGTACCGCGAACGGCGCGAGATCCAGCATCGCCAACAGGCGTTCGAACTCCGAGAGTGAAAAATGCGGTGTCCCCAGTGCCGCGGCGGTGATCGGCGCTCCCTCGGTTACGGTGCCGAGCCGGTTCAACACCGCTGCAACTTCGGCAGCGTCCAGACGCGCCACAACCGGCACCTCACCGCCACCGGTGGCGGTCTCGATATCAGGGGCCTCCGGTGTCAGGCCGACGGCATGGAACATCGCCACGCTGCCCGAAGATGCCGCCGCGGCCCCCAGCGCTTTCAAGTCGTCTTCGCTGGTGGCGGCGGGGAGACCGGTGATCGCGGCGATGGTATCACCGCACTCGCGACCGACAACAAGGCCCGCAGCGACAGCAATGCCGCCGGCCTGGTCGGCAGTGGCATTCTCAAGCCCGGTGATTTCGACGATCGCCCCGGCAAGCCGGTTTTCGCTGCGATGAAGCCCGTAATCGGGCACTCTGCCTGTCAGCGCACAGGCCAGGTCGATGAAATCGCCATAGCGGTTGGTGCGCGCGCCGATCACCGAATTGGCAAACACGATGGCGTTGGATTCGGCCCAGGCAAGCTGGTCGCCGAGCCGCGGTCTCAATAGTGTCTGGTAGGGCGCACAGGTAAAGCTTGGCGTGCAGCCCAGTTCCAGATGCGCTTCCATCAACCGTTTGCCGGCAGCGCCAAGCTCTGCCTCGCCGGTATAGAGTTCTGGATGAATGAGATCGACCGAGCCGACATTGAGCGTCGTCGGCACCCGCACCCGGCCTTGCTGTGCCACGAAGCGTTCGACGAAATCGAGGCTGGCCTGGCCGTGATAGAGACAACCGTCGACATGGGCTTGCGCGCAATCAATCAGCCGGTCTGCCCCCACCGCTTCGGCAAACCGCAGCACCAGCCCAAGCGCGTCTGCAGCGGCAGAGCCCTGGGTTCCCGAGAGCATCTCACGATCATCTTGCGTCAGTTCCACCCGGTCGCCCCTCTTGTTTGCGATTCCGGGGCAAGGCTAGCCTTTACGCAAGAACCGGGGAAGGGGCGGGGATACGGTTCAGAGTTTTTCCAGCACCGAAACAAAGGCCTTGGCGAATTGCACCAGGTCCGCAGTCGCTGCATCTGGCTCCAAGGTGCTGGCCCGGTCGCCGTCGGCGCTCAGTACAACCAGCCCGAAACGGCCCTCGTCAGCCCGCGACAGGCAGACAACGGCGATGCGTTGCGCGTTGTCGACCAGTCCGGAGGCGGGGAGATCGAACAGGAATTCGCCGCCGATGGTCTTTGCCGCCTGCCGCACCGCGCGCGAAAACCCGTGGTCAGCGATATCGTTGAGATCAAGCGCCAGCTCCAGTTCCATCAGGTCGAGCATCATCGGCGTCGACGTAAATTCCGGGGAGGCTGCGAGTATCGGAAGTGGTTGGGTTGGACCCATCAACGGGACGGGATCGGCGTGGCCTTGCGGTGCCATCGGCGATAAGACTGTGTCGGTCGTCATGGCGGATCTCCTACGGTAAGGAATGCTTGTTCCGGTTGATCTGCCCCCGCAGCATCAAGAATTGCCGTCAAGCATGGCTGAAATGTGACCAGGGGTTTTCATACCGCGGCAGCAAGGGAGCTCCATTGCTGTCAGTAACGTGCGCTACGGTGATGTGGTTCCACACCTGCTGCGACAAACGGGAAAGCAATTGGCAGGGCCAATCCGGCTGATTGATTGGCAAGACATCAAGCAACTATCTTCAAAGAGCTTTCAATCGGGAAAGAACGGCTCTAATAAACTGCATCAAACCATACCGCGCATTCCGCGCCGTCCGTTCGGAGACCCGGCCGCCGCCATGCCGTTTCGTTATCAACGCCCGCCTTCAGTTGCAGCTGCCTGGTCCCGCAAGATTGGCCGGTTTGCACTGCTGCTGGCGTTCATCGCCGTGCTGTTTCATCGGGGAGGGCTGTTGACCCTGCCCAATACGGTCGCCGTCATCCTGCTCGCAACCTTTCTGGCAGCCGTCGTGCTTGGTCTGGCGGTGATCGGATTCTTCATGCTCTGGCATATCGGCGCCAAGGGCGGTCACGCCGCTTTCAGCGGCATGGTGATGGCGCTGCTGGTGCTCGCGCCAGTGGGCGTGGCAACCAGCCGTTACATTACCCTGCCTGCCATCCACGATGTCTCCACCGATGTCGAACAGCCGCCCGAATGGCTGGAGCCACAGGAAATTACGCCCTCGTGGTTGCCGCGCTCGGACGGTGATGCTCCCGTCGCCCGTGAGCAGCAGGTGCTGTCCTATCCAAAAGTCGCCGGGCGACGCTATGACGGCGCCATCGACCGGGTGCTGCTGGCGGTGCGGGCGGCCGCGGCTGAAAGGAAATGGATTCCGGTCGCCAATATCGGGGTTGAGGCTCTGGTCGATGGTCTCGAGCCGACCTCCGAGACCGTCAGTGACGAGCAACTTGAACAGATAGCCAGCGGCGAGGCCGATCCGGCGCGCGCGCCTGTGCCGCTCCAACGCCCCGATATCGAAAGCGGCGTGATCGAATCGCTTCCCACCTACGCGGTGCTTCAATACCGGACCAGGACGCTGGTTCTCGGTATTCCGCAGGATGTTCTGATCAGGCTTTCCGAAGAGGAAGAAACCACCTTTGTCGACATGCGCGCAGCTACTCGCGACGGAAACCACGACCTTGGCCTGAATGCGGATCTGATTCGCGGCTTCCTGCATGATCTTGATGTCCGCCTGCTCGGTATCGCTGGCGGCTAATAGCTATTTGACGCGGAATTCACCGGTAATCGACGGCGGGCCATCGGTGATCACCTCGCCGCGGCCGACCAGATCTTCCAGATGCGCCAGCACCGACAGCGCGGCAGCCCCATGCAGCCGCGGATCGGTGTCGCGGTAGATTGCCTTGACCATGTCGGCAATCAGCCGGTCACCTTTCTCCACGCGGCCGAAAACGGCCCGTTCACGCATCCGCCGGTGGGTCTTCAGCGCCCGCACGAATTGCCGCGGCTCGCGCACCGGTCCGCCATGGCCGGGCAGATAGAGGCGGTCGTCGCGCGCCAACAGCATGTCGAGCGAGGCTATGAAATCGGCCATTGCGCCGTCGGGTGGGGCGATGATCGATGTTGCCCAGGCCATCACGTGGTCGCCGGAAAATACCAGCCCGGTTCCCGCCAGTGCGAAGGCCGCATGATTGGCGGTGTGCCCAGGCGTGTGCAGGGTTTCAATCGCCCAGCCGTCACCAGAAATCACGTCACCATGGGCGGCGGTCAGGTCCGGAACGAATTCCATGTCCGAGCTTTCCTTGAGCGGGTTGATCTCGCCGGTGTAGAGCGGCCGGGCTGCCCGGTGCGGACCTTGGGCGACCACAGTGGCGCCGGTCTCGGCCTTCAGCCGCGCGGCCAGCGGCGAATGATCCTGGTGGGTATGGGTAACGAAGATATGGCTGACCGGACGTCCGCCGATGGCGCCCAGCAGCGTCTGCCAATGCGCCTCGTTGTCCGGTCCCGGGTCGATTACCGCAAGAGTGTCGCGCCCGACCACATAACTGTTGGTGCCGTGAAACGTCATCGGCCCCGAATTTGGCGCAGTTACCCGCAGCACATTCTCGGCCGCTGGCACCGCCTCGCCATGCGCGGGGGCGAAGGTCAGGTCGAACTCGGGCTTTTTCACGCTTTGCTCCAATATGCATGGCGGCCAGCAAGCCAGCCGGCGCAAGCGCCCGAGGGATTGTGGACGGCTGCGGATTTGCGGCGGACTGTCTTGCTGTGAGCCTGTTAAGTCAATATACCGCATAAAACGCGCTACAATTTGGCAGCGCCCCCGACAGCCCTTTGGAGGATGAGTCATGGCCATCGCCCCCGCCCGTTCCTTATATGAATCGATTGCGCCCACCAGCAGCGCCGCCCGCTATGCGAGCTACGGCGTGGCTGCCCTTTTCGGCAGCATTCTGATTGCGCTTGCTGGCAAGGTCGTCGTGCCGTTCTGGCCGGTTCCTGCAACAATGCAGACGCTCGCCATCTTCGTGCTCGCCGCAGCCTTTGGCCGCAAGCTCGCGCTGGCCACCCTGGCGCTTTACATGTTTGAGGGCGCTGTCGGTCTGCCGGTGTTTACCAGTGGCGGTGGGCTTGCCTATTTTGCCGGCCCGACCACCGGTTACCTTGCAGGTTTCGTCGTCGCCGCCGGTCTTACCGGCTGGGCTGCCGATCGTGGTCTCGACCGCAATGCACTGAAGCTGTTTGCGGTCAACCTGATGGGCACCGCCATCATTCTGGCGCTCGGCGCTGTCTGGATTGCGCTTGTGTTTGGCGCCGACAAGGCCGTTGCATGGGGCGTCGGCCCGTTCATCGCCACCGACGTGATCAAGGCCGCACTGGCCGCAGCCGTCGTTCCTGCCGGTTGGCAAATCGCCAATCTGTTCCGTCGCTGAGCCGATAGGCTTGTCGCATCATCGCCTTGGCGCGAATGAGTGAATTTAAAAACCCGTGTGGCGTAATGCTGCGCGGGTTTTTTGCTGCATTAAAATTCCTTGGCATTGGGTGGTTTCGCCGCTTGTGATCCAACCCGTCTTTTGCTATCTCCCCGGGGCTTCCGGGCGTCGCCGGGAAGTTCCGGGCGCATCCCTTGTGCAGCGGAAAAAATGTTGGGGCGTAGCCAAGTGGTAAGGCAGCGGTTTTTGGTATCGCCATCCCTGGTTCGAATCCAGGCGCCCCAGCCAGTTCTCTCTTTCAAGTCGATATAACCAAGCTTTCTGGCATACCCAGCTTAGCTGGCCCCCAAAAGTCAGAGCCGATCTCAATTCGCCAGCCATTGGTGCGGATGCTCTGTCCTTTTTTCGGCAACTCCCCGAACCGGTGGATCACAAATCCGGAGACGGTTCCGAAGCCCGCTTCATTGGGCACCGCCGAGGATGTCCTTCTCCGCGCGGCAATTGACGCCCGCTCCTGCCACCTCTGACAATACCATGTGGATGTCTGCATCGCTGACGGACACATCGCGCCGACCCGACTGCCCCATGCGCTGCAACACAAGTTGCCCGAGCGCCTTTCCACCGGATTTGGCTTGTTATGGCGTGGTTTGACTGTCTCAGACAGGGTATGAAACCTTCTGACGCTGTTTGAATCGCCCGATTGGGCGCGCCGCAGAAGGAACTGATGCAATGAAGAAAATCATGGTCGCCACGGACTTCTCCGAGCGTTCAGACAGAGCGCTGCGGCGCGCGACGCTGCTTGCGCGGCAGGTCGGAGCTACCATCGCCCTCATCCATGTAGTGGATGACGATCAGCCGCGCCGGATCGTCGAAGCCGAGCGTGACGAGGCCGAGGCGTTGCTGCACCAGACAGCCCAAACGCTCCGGGATGTTGATGGTGTGGAATGCGAAACGCGGGTTTTTCTGGATTTGCCGTTCGCGGGCATCATCAAGGCCGTTGACGAGATGGCGCCTGAGCTGCTGGTAATCGGCCCCTATCGCAGGCAAGTGCTCAAGGATATCTTTATCGGCACCACCGCGGAGCGAACGATTCGCTCGGTGAGCTGTCCCGTTCTGATGGTAAACGCGCATCCCGCTGGAAATTATCAGCATGTGTTGCAGACAACAGATCTGTCTGACTGCTCTCGCGACGCGCTGCGGCGCTTCCCTGTGCTTGGGATAGGCGAGGGCGCACGCAATACGATGCTCCACATTTATGATGCACCGGCGCTGCGGCTTGTCATGTCCCACGCCATGCCGAAGGATGATCGCGAACACTACCTGGCGGGTGAACACAAAGACGCCTCACGTGATCTGGCCGAGTTTCTTGCAACGGCAAAGATCGGCAATGTCGTGCCAATGGTCCGGCACGAAGCATCAGCTGCTCATCACGAGATCCTGAAGGTGGCGGAATCGGAAAAGGCAGACCTGATCGTGCTGTCGACCCATGGCCGCACCGGTCTGGCCAAACTGCTCATCGGCAGCGTCACGGAAAAAGTTCTGCGGACTTCGTCGATCGATATTCTCGCAATCCCGCCGCTGCGCAGCGCGTAATCGGATGGGCCATTGGGTGCTTCTCAATCCTTTGCCATCTCCACGCGCCTTTTCGGCTTTCCCGCCGCCATACGCGCTACATGAAATGGATTTTCGGCCTATCCAGAACCTGATTGTCGCGCTTCGCTAACGGACATGCATTCATTCGGATGGGCAGCGCTGTAGTGTAGAAAACCAACTTTTACCGTGTGAGGATCGCGCTCATGAAAGATGTGGATTTGCCTTCAAGCCGAAGTGCGCCGTCAAGCAGCGCATCGTTGGATGAAATCGCCGCGTTCGTGGACAATGCCCATCCAGTCGATCTCGCCGCATGGCTGGACCAGCTTCCGCGTTCGGATGCGTGGAGCCACCTCGCAAGGTTGGCGCTGGCGCGTCGCGCCTGCGTCTTTGCGAGCCTGCCCCTCGAGAGCCAGGCGGAGTTGACCCGAGCGGTTTCTCCAAGCGACATTGCCGAGATCGTCACCCAGATGGATACGGATGACCGCGCCGACCTTTTCAATGTGTTGACGCCGGTCGAGCAACATCGTCTCGCAGAACACCTCGCCGACGAAGAACGCGAGAACATACGCCAGCTTTCCGCCTATGAAGCAGGCACCGCAGGCGCCATCATGACGACGGATTTCGCGATCCTTGGCGCAGAAATGACGACGCTTGAGGCAATCGCCGCATTGCGCCGCCAGGCACCGGATACAGAAACGATCTATCGCTCCTACATCCTCGATGATGCCAGTCATTTGATTGGGTCGTTGCGGCTGCATGAACTCATTTTGGCAATGGATGACGCGCTGATTGGCGATATTATGGATACCTCGCCAATATCCGTTTCGGTCACCATGGATCAGGAAGATGTGGCAAAGATAATCGCCCGCTATGACATTCTTGCGGTGCCGGTGGTCGATGCGGAGGGCCGGTTATTGGGGATCGTCACCCATGACGATGCCGCCGACGCGATGCAGGCGGAAACGACGGAGGATTTCCAGAAGATATCGACGGTTCTGCCATTTGCGCAAAATATGCGCGAAGCCGGAATCCGCATTCTTTATTCCAAACGCATTGTCTGGCTGGCGCTGCTGGTGTTCGGCAATTTGTTCTCAGGCGCGGGCATTGCTTATTTCGAGGAGATGATCCTCGCTTACGTCTCGCTCGTATTCTTCCTGCCGCTTCTAATCGACAGCAGCGGCAATGCCGGGTCGCAATCGGCCACATTGATGGTGCGTGCCCTGGCCACAGGCGATGTGGCCTTGAAGGACTGGCGCAATTTGATCCTGCGCGAACTGGCCGTCGCCGCAGCACTCGGGGCGACCATGGCGTTGGTGGTGTTTCCCGTGGGCGCTTTGCGCGGAGGGGCGGGAATCGCGCTGACCGTCGGATTGACGATGTTTGTGGTGGTGATCATAGGCAGTCTTGTCGGCATGTCTCTCCCCTTTCTGCTCACGCGCCTTCGGCTCGATCCCGCGACGGCGAGTGGCCCGCTGGTCACGACGATTTCGGATGGCGTTGGCGTGCTAATTTACTTTTCGATTGCGACGCTGGTGCTCGGGCTCTGAGCCGCGCTAATGTATGTTGCGTTCAAATGGATTTGTTTAGACGGTAACCGTACATCAATGTATTCAAACTCTTACAGCATCCATTGCATCCAATTGGATGAGCGGCGCTGTGGTTTGGCAAATCAGAACATCACTGCCGGCATCGCGTAGAAGCCGCCGGGCCACACTGCCGATGAGTGCCCGGCGGATGAGGCTGGAGCGACCGGAACTCAGTGCAATCAGGTCTGTGTTTGGACTACGCTATGCGCGCGCCAACACAGTTGATGGCGCGCTCGGCAGTACCTTCACCACGACCGGTTACGTCGCGTCTTCGGCTCAAGAGTCCGGCCCCCGTCGTCCTCCCAGCGGCTGATGCAGGTGATATTTGGTTCACTGATTTTGGGTTCCCTGCGCTCATTTTGACTCGGAGCAAATGATTCAGGAAACAGGTGTTCGAAGTCCGCTTTACAAAGCATCGTAAGGGTCCTTTCCATTCGGATTGTTGGTATGTGCGCTCATCGCCAGTCACAGCGCCGAAGAATATCGGCACTGCGACCACTGCTCATCCATGTTTGCTATGCCGCTTCGCGGTACTCGATATTGTCCGTGTGAGAGATCATCGTGACCGGTGCCAGAGGGGCCATTCGCAATTCGCGGTCATCAAATCCGTCCACCGCGCGTTTGATGTCCGCGCGATTGATGCCGATTTCCCGGAGCAGCCTGTCGTCCATGGCCTCAAGCGCCATAATCATCTTGCGGCGTCGCCATCTCCGAACAAGGCTTTGCATCCACCGGCGAAGAACACCGGGCCGTTGGTCCGCTTTCAGTGGAAACATTTCGGGGTTGAGCATGTGGCGAGTGATGTAGATTGACATGTTGTCCTCCAATCCAGAGATACCGATACCGGGACAGTGGTTTCGCAAGGATCGGGAAAGGGGGAGTAATTGCTCCGTCTTCCCGGTAATCCGCGCGAACGCCTCAGTCCAATTCATCCGATCATTGTGAGATCGGCCGACACCCCGAGACAGAAGCCGGCGCACAGCGCCAGCCCCGCTCGGGGTTACCGGCGGTTCAGCAGTTGTCCCGCGGAAAGCAGGAACCTCTTGTGGAAGCAGAACATCGTCATACTACTTAGATGGCGATCGTCACGGTCGTTTTCAATCGGCCGGCCTCAGGCTGCGACCTTCCGGCGCAGAGGGCCGACAAGAGGTTGGTCGCCGCTGCGTACCCCAATCTCTACCGCAAGCCGGAGTGCAATCAACCTGCATCGAGGCTTCCGCTAATCCTTGGTCATCAGGGTCTTGCCGAACCGTCAGGTTGCGAAATTGTCGCCATGGCATTCGGCGATAGGGTGAGGGGAAATTCCGGTTCAGCAGCGCTGGTCACAGCGCGGTCAGAACCGGCGGCACACTAGCAAGGTCAGGGCGCGCTGACTTGCCGGGTTCGGCGTCAGCGGAAAACATCATATTGAGCGTAGCATGAGGCGGTCTGCGTCAAACAAGATAACGCCGCGCATCCGATTGTATGCGCGGCGTTTATTTTTGTCATTGCGAAGAGGCGCGAGTTCACCGCGTGTCTCATTCCCAATCATGCGCTGACGGGATCAGCGTCACGAGATCAGTCCCTTGCCAAGCCGGTATCCGGCCAGTCTTTTGCAAGAGGGGCAGGCAACCGCCAAGTATGTCATCGACGTCACTTAGCCTGCGGTTTCCGGCAGACGCGCGTCCTCACTCGAACCGCCCTGCGGAACCAGCGCACGCACCAGCGTTCGCATATCCAGCACGCCCACCTGCACGCCATCCTTTGTCACCCGGTAGCGCTTAGTCGTGTCGCCTTCCGATAGCGCGATCACGGATTCAAGCGTGTCGTCATGGTCCACATCACCCGCCACATTGCCGGGCGCGCCAGTCGTTTTTTCCATCACCGAGCGGACGCGCAGCACGCGGGCGCGATTGATGTCGGCGACGAAATCCTCGATGTAGGGATCCTTGGGGCGCAGCAGAATTTCCTGCGGCTCACCCTGCTGGACGACGCACCCGTCCTTCAGCATCACCAGATGGTCCGCCAGCTTCAGCGCCTCGTCCAGATCGTGGGTGATGAAGACCACGGTTTTCTGCAATTCGTTCTGCAGGTCAATGAGCAGGTTTTGCATATCCGTGCGGATCAGCGGGTCAAGCGCGGAAAATGCCTCGTCCATAAGCATGATGTCGCTGTTCGACGTCAGTGCCCGCGCGATTCCGACGCGCTGCTGCATCCCGCCCGAAAGCTGTGCCGGGTACTGATTGCCCTGTCCTTCGAGCCCAACCCGGTCGAGCCATTTGGTGGCCTCGTCCTTGTATTGCTTGCGGCTTTGACCACTGATCGTCGGCGCAAGGCCGGCATTCTCCAACACCGTGCGGTGCGGCAGAAGGGCAAATTTCTGGAACACCATCGACATGCGGTGCTGGCGCAGACTGCGCAGTTGTTTCTCGTTGTATTCCAGGATGTTCTCGCCATCGACCCAGACCTCACCGGCTGTCGGCTCGATCAGACGGTTGAGGTGACGGATCAGCGTCGATTTGCCCGACCCCGAGAGACCCATGATGACGGTGGTTTTGCCGGTGGGCATGTCCACATTGATGTTGTTGAGGCCCAGAACATGGTTGGTTTCGGTTAACAGGTCGGCCTTGCTGATGCCTTCCTTGACGCGCTCCAACGCTGCCTGCGGATCGTCTCCGAAGATCTTGTAGAGATTGCGAACCGAAATTTTGGGATTGCTGTCGTTGCTCATGATTGTCCTCCTCAACTCGGCTGTTGCGAGTTGATGCGTGCCAGCGCTGCTTTGGTCACGCGGTCGAGAATGACCGCAAGGAGCACGATGCCGAGACCGGAAAGCAGTCCCACGCCAAGTTCAAGGTTGCGAATGCCGCGCAGCACCAGCACGCCCAGTCCGGGCGCTGACACCAGGGATGCGATGACGACCATCGCGAGGCTCATCATGATGGTCTGGTTCACGCCGGCCATGATGTTGGGCAGAGCCAGCGGGATCTGTACACCAAAGAGTTTCTGCCGCTTGGTCATGCCATAGGCGTCGGCCGCCTCGATCACGTCCTTGTCGACCAGGCGGATGCCCAGATCGGTCAGGCGCACGACCGGCACGATTGCATAAAGGATGATGGCGATGCCGTAGAGCTTGGGTTCGGTCACGCTGAAGAGAAAGATCAGCGGGATCAGATAGACGAATGGCGGCAGCGTCTGCAGCATGTCCAGAATCGGGATCATCGTGCGCTGCACTCTGTCGCTGCGCGACATGGCGATGCCGATGGGCACCCCGAGCAGCACACAAATGAAGGCGCAGACGAATATGATCGCCAGCGTCTGCATCGTGTAGTCATAATAATCGACAAAGGCGAGAAAACAGAAGACAGCGGCGACCAGTCCGACCAGCTTGACCGAGCGGCCCACCAACCAGGAGATCAGCATCAGCACCGGTATCATGATCCACCACGGCAATGCCTGCATGACCCACAACGCGTCGTTCAACGCCCAGCTGAGCGGTTGCGTAAGGGGATCCACGATGACCTTCAGACCGTCCTTGATGTCCAGAAATCCGCGCTCCAAACCCAAAGTGAGTGCACGCGACTGCGGGATTGCGGCGCAAGCGTCATGCAACGCATCAAGCGATGGGAAAGGTGTGTCCCATGCCGAGATGCTGGCATCTTGCCCCGATGTTTGGCCCAATAGGTCTGCCATCGAAGACAGTCCGCCTTGGTCCTCGCCGCACCAGCCGCGCAGTCCGAGACTGTCGAACAGAAAATTGTAGGTTGCCATTATGTCCTCTCCGGTTTTTTCCGGTGATTTGTCCATGTCGCGAGTGGTGTGGGATCGCGTGCATCCGACAAACCGTGCCGACAACCACGCAAACGTTTCATCCGGGAGCGCTCCTCGAAACGTTTGCGTGACTATGGGTAGAAATTAGAAAGGGCAGCGCCAGAATGGCGCCGCCCCGTTTTGCCGTTATTACTTGAGCAATTTCGCCAGCTTTTCCTTGGCGTCATCGTTCAGCCAATCGGCCCAGATGTCTTTGTTGTTCTGCAGGAAATACACGGCCGCCTCTTCCGAGGTGGCGTTGTTTTCATCCTGCCAGGCCAAAAGGCTGCTCATCGTGTCGGTCTTGAAAGACACGTTGGACAACAACTCGGACTCCTTGGGGTGAGACTCGTTGAAATCCTTGGTCACTATGGTCAGGATCGGTGCAGTCGGAAAGGCCGACGGCTTGGGATCGGGTGTATTGGCATTCTGGTTGGCCTTGTGGGCCGCTTCGTCATATTCGCCCAGGTCTACGCTGACCATGTCGTATTTGCCGAGCGGTGTCGTCGGTGCCCAGTAGTAGCCGAACCATGGCTCCTTGCTCTCAAAGGCCGAAGCCATCGAAGTCGCCAGGGTCTCGCCCGAACCGTGGTTGAAGACCTTGATGCCCTTTCCTTCCAGGTCGAAGGCGCGCGCCAGGTTGTCGCTGACGGTACGGCAGCCCCAGCCATCGGGACAGTTGTTGAACATGCCGCCAACCAGTTCAGGGTTCGCCAGAATGCCGTCGATGGTCTTCAGTTCCGGGTGTGCTTCAGCCAGGTAGGACGGAATCCACCAGCCTTCGACGCCACCGGGATCGAGAACGCTGGTCAGTTCGACGATCTTGCCGCCCTCTTTCAGCTTGTCATAGACGTCGCCGGCCGAATTGGGCCAGAGTTCCGGCACGATGTCGGGCTTGTTGTTTTCGGCGAGTGAGGTGACGGCCGGTGTCGTGTCCGACGGTACGACCACGACATCGCAGCCATAGCCCTGCTCAAGCAGGAATTTCGATGTTGCAACCACGATCTTGGCTGAGGACCAGTTCATCTCGGCCATCGTGATCTCACCGCATTCTTCTGCAGCCACGGCAGCACCTGGAATGGCGAGTGCAAGGACGGTGCCTAATAGAAACTTCTTCATGTCGGGGTCTCCTTTTCGTCGTATTTCTCTCCCGGCAAATGAGGGAGGCTCAATTGCACGTGGGGGAAATTCGAGCTTGGTGTAATTGGCGGGCGTGCTGAACGTTTTGGTCCAACATCGGCACCATGCGGCGCAAACAAACAAATTCTGCCCGGCGGTTCAACCCCTTGACAGGAAATTAGAAGATGGATGTCCCTTATCGGCAATGAGTCCGTTTGCGGGGCTATGGGATATCCTGCGGGTGATTATGGCTTCTCGAGCAGTATTCTATGAGGGGCTTTTCCTTTGCAGGCGCTATGCGGGCATGCTGGATATTATGCGCTGATATTCTATGGATTGTTGAACCGCATCGATGCGCGCGACGCCCTGTCCGACAGGGGGCACTTTAGCTGGTACCCGCCCCTTGACGAAGGGTCGGGAGTTGGCGCCGCTCTTGAACACAGCGTGCACGACACGTTCCAAATTGGTGACCGTTGCGGCCATCGTCCGGCGGTAAAAATCAGGATTGTAGCGCCCTGGAGTTCGAACTTGTGTTGGAAACCGTTCGCGCCTCCGATCGGGGGCAAACTTTACGGCGCTCCATAGAGTGCCGGGGGCGGGGCGCTAATGCCAGACTCTGAAAGTCGGAGCTGATCACGGTGTGGCAGGGCTGTGGGTCGGGAGATCCTGTCCGCTGGAATCGAGGACCTTTGATGATACAAACGGCGCGGATTTACAGACTCGGCGATGATGGCCAGGACACTGATTGATTCCATCGCCGAAATCTGTCGCATCAGTTGAGGGGCGTGGCGGTATCTCTCCGCACTGGAGAAATTTTCAGCCTTTTGGCAAGCGTCAGCGCCACCGTCGACAGCACGTGTATTCCTGACTTGACGGCCTTGCTTCAACGCAAGGTGAATTTGGTATGATAGCTTCAACAAGGGCTTGATCGAGGGGCGAATCCCGGACTGAACTCTGCCCGGGGCCTGGCCGGATCTATTTTTCAACATCCGTGATTTGCTGAACCCGATCGGCTGATTGACGGGCTTGTGGCATGGCCAGACCGAATCTCGGGGGCGCGGAAACGGAGTGATTCGGCCGTCGATCCGCACGTCGTGATGAAACAATTCATGCCTATTTGACGGTCGGCAGTGACGGCTTCTCGCTCATCGGACTGTGCGAGACTATCCGCGGCGCACGCAGGCGTTGAGATGTGACCTCCTGCAACAGAGTGCCCTCGACCGGTCGGTGTTTTTCGGGCGCTGTGCAGATTAGGCCCCCTGGCCAGACGCTCTCAACACCATTGCCCAAAAGGTAAAGGACGTCGAAGCCGCAGTGACGACAAGCGTCGCGACACAGGCGCCGGGTTGCGTCGCGGAAACCGTGTCGGGCAGCGGGATTTCGCTCCGAGTGCTTGCGCCTGTCTTCCGAAGCCTTATTGTTTCACAGCTACTGCGACAGTAACTTCCTTATGGTCGGATCAATTGTGGTGGCCACACATAACGAGGTGATTGGCGCGCTCGGCTTTGTCTTGGTTGTCCTTGCCGCATTCAGCTTCGGCGGCTGATCAACCATTGCTGAGAACAGGGAGAGTACCGTGAAGCCTTTTGTCTTCAACACATCGAAAAGCATCCAGTTTGGTGCGGGCCAATTGGGCAAGCTTGGTGAACTGGCGAAAGCCCAGATGGGCACCCGGGTGATGCTGATCACAGATCCCGGCATGATGCGTACCGGGATTGTCGAGCGAGCGCTTTCGATACTTGAGGCAAGCGACGTCACTGTCGAGGTTTATGCCGATGTCGAGGCCGATCCACCTGAAGCCGTGGTGCTTTCGGCGGTCGAACAGGCCAGGGCCGCGGCGGTCGAGGGCGTGATCGGACTCGGTGGCGGCTCGTCCCTGGATGTCGCCAAGCTGGTGTCGGTGCTGGCGCTGGGCAAGGAAACGCTCAAGTCCATCTATGGCGTCGGCAATGTCAGGGGACCGCGGTTGCCGCTGATTCTGGTGCCGACAACGGCAGGCACCGGTTCGGAAGTCACGCCGATTTCCATCGTCACCACCGGCGCCAGTGAGAAAATGGGCGTTGTCTCGCCGGTCCTGCTGCCCGATGTGGCCTTGCTCGACCCGGAACTGACGCTCGGCCTGCCGTCGCACATCACCGCCGCGACCGGCATCGACGCCATGGTGCACGCCATCGAATCCTATGCCTCGACCAGCGCCAACAACAACCCGCTGTCGCGGATGCTTGCGACCCAGGCGCTTGCCTTGATGGGGCGCTCCGTGCTCAAGGCCGTGCATGAGGGCGATGATATTACCGCGCGGTCCGATATGCTGTTCGGATCGATGCTGGCGGGGCAGGCCTTTGCCAATTCACCGGTGGCGGCAGTCCACGCCCTGGCCTATCCGCTCGGCGGCCACTTCCACATCCCGCACGGTCTTTCCAATGCGCTGGTGCTGCCGCACGTGTTGCGCTTCAACGCCGCGACAGCGCCGCAGCCCTATGCTGAGATGGCGCCCTATGCCTTTCCTGAGCTGGCAAAATACGAAGGCCAGGAGCGGGCGGCCGCATTCTGCGACCGGCTGGCTGAGCTTTCGGCTGCCTGCGGCCTGGAACAAAGCCTGCGCGCCATGAAAATTCCCGAGGATTTTTTACCGCGTATGGCGTCCGACGCGATGAATCAGACACGGCTGCTGGTCAACAATCCGCGCGAAGTGACCGAAGCCGACGCGCTGGCGATCTATCGCGCCGCCTACTGAATTATCAGGCCGGGATATTCTCTGGTCGGCCATCCATTGCGTCGACCATGGCCCCGGGCCGGTGTTAACCGGTGGCGTCCGTGCGCCCCCTCTTGGCAAGCAACGCGAGCAGCCAGGGGCAGGGGCCTCGCCCGTCAAGCTCGCCGCGAAAGCGGAACCTGCCGCCGGTTTCGCCGAAACCTGAATTTTGACGCCAGCCGCGCAACTTGACGCAGACCCGACGACAGGGCTTGCAGGCCCCGCATGGGGCCTATATTCATGCTCTGGTTAATCAGGCAGACCATAAAATGATCGGGACACGTCGGTTCATGAGCAGATCGGGATTGGTGCGCATTCTGTGCGCGCTGTCGCTGCTGCTTGTCGCCTTCGCCCACAACCAGCTTTCGATCACTGACACGCTTTCAGCCTATGCAGACGTCAATGTGGCGGAATATATCCTGCCTGACGGGACGCTGCCTGAAATCTGCTTGACCGGTGAGGGCGATGGCTCCCACCACGCCAGGGTCACCCACTGCGAAGCCTGCCGTATCGTTGCCTCCGTTGACCTGCCGACGCCGTTTGACGTGTTCCTGATCAACCGCAGCATGATCCGCAGCAAGCCTGTCATCGACCGCGATGCCAAGCCTTCGCTGCCGGTGCTTGTGCACGGCGCTTCACCGCGCGCGCCCCCCGCTTTCTCAGCCTGAAGTCCGTCTTGACGGAGCCACGCCCGCGTCCCGCGCGGCCTCTGATCGCGCCGGAAGTCCGTCCATTGGCGGGCCAGGCCAATCCCCCAATTATCAAGGCCCTTGTCCATCCCGGGCCAAGCCATGCCTAACAATGAAAGTAAAAACCATGAAAAATATTGCAGTTGCAGTCGCCGCCATCACCCTCGGTCTTTCGATGTCGACGGCCTTTGCCCATGAATACAAGCTCGGATCGCTCGAGATTGTCCACCCGCACGCCCGTGCCACCCCGCCGAATGCGCCGGTCTCCGGCGGTTATATGACCATTCACAATGACGGCACCGAAGCCGACCGGCTGCTCGGCGGCGAGGCCACATTTGCCGATCGCGTCGAAGTCCATGAAATGGTCATGGATGGCGATGTCATGAAGATGCGTCAGGTCGAAGGCGGTCTGGAAATCCCCGCCGGCGGTGACGTTGTCCTCAAGCCGGGCAGCTACCACATCATGTTCATCGGGCTCGAAAATCAGCTCAAGGATGGTGAAAAGGTCCCCGCGACGCTCAATTTCGAAAAGGCCGGTTCGATCGAGGTCGAGTTCAGCGTCGAGGATATCAAGAAGATGAATGATGCCATGAAGAACGACGGCCACGGCGAGATGAACCATGGCGACATGAAGCACGATGAGACCAAGCACGATAACTGAGTGCGTTCATCACTGATCAATCAATCAGGGGGCCGGGCGCGTCTGTCGTCCGGTCTCCGTGGCATCCAAGGCTGGCTATGTTGTTAGCCTGCAGCTTGCCTGTCGCTGATCAGGCTGCCGTCTTCCAGTGTGTCACCGGGATAAAGAATGATCCGGTCACCGTCTGAAAGCCCCGTAAGGATTTCGGCGTTGCGGTCGGTCATGTGACCGATCGTGACCGGTGTGACCCGCGCCACCCCATCCACCATCCTGAATACGGCCCAGCCGCCATCCTCGCGATAGAGCGCGCTGACCGGAACCTGCAGCACGGCCTCGGAAGACCAGATGACGAGGTTTGCGATGACCCTGTAGCCGTGCCCGAGGTCGGCCGGCGGCGGATCACGCAGGGTAATGATCGCATTGACCCTTTGTTCCGAGATCCCCAGCGCTGAAACCTTGGTGAAGGCCGATGGTTCGACCCGCTCGACCACCGCTTCCAGCGTTTGCTGACCACCCCAGTCAGTGATCAGCGCGCGGCTGCCGGGTTTCACCCGGACCGCATCGGCAGACAGGATATCGACGGTGATTTCCAGATCCGACGGATCGCCGATTTCGGCGATCAATTGCCCGACACTGGCGGCTTGTTCGCTCTTGGCGTGAAGTGCCAGAATCATGCCGTCAATCGGCGAGGTGATGTGGACGCAGCATTCGCCATTGGCGGGAACGGCAGGCGCTTGTCCGGGCTGCACAAGCCGCGCCCGCGTGCTGGCAAGCTCGGCACGGCGCAACGCGATCATGGCCTCGGCCGAGGCGACCTGATCCTTGGCGAGTTTGTATTCGCCTGCCAGCCGCTCCAGCGTGCTTTCCGAAACGATGTTGGTGGCGGCGAGTTTTGTCGCCCGGTCAAAGCTCGCCTTGGCCAGATCGCGGGCAGTGCGGGCGCGGGTCAGTTCGACCTCTGACAGCGCAAGGTTGGCCTTTGCCGCATCGATCGCCGCCAGCAGTTCGGTGCGTGTGCGGGTGTCGATGAACGGAGGTTCCAGCGGGTGAATGCCGGTGATCGCCTCGCCAGCGGAAACCAGGTCTCCGACCGAATGCTCTATGCGGTCGAGATGGCCGGCGATCGGCGAGGAAATCGTGTAGACATTGCGGATACGGGTGGTCCCGTCTTCCTCGATGCTCACCTGCATCGGTGCGGTGGTCGCGGTAGCGAGGTCAACCAGAACCGGATTCTCCTTGAACGCGACATAGAATGCGCCGCCGATCAACGCGACAGCTGCAAATCCGACGAGGCTTCTTACAAGTGCAGAGGCCATGGTTTCAGTCCCTTGTTTTGAGCACGCGGATCAGATCGAGCCGGTCGATCCGCCGCCGCACGATCAACGCCGATACCAGCGCGGCAGCCAGCACGACAAGACTGGCGATCGCATAGGTGGGTGGATTGATGATCAATGGAATTCGGAACAGGTCGCTCTCAAAGCCCTTGGCGACAAGCCCGGAAAACCCGCGCCCGATAAGCCAGCCCAGTGGTTGCGCCAACACCACGATCACGCCCAGTTCCGTCAGCAGCACGCTTGAGACCTCCCGGCTGGTGAAGCCGAAAACGCGCAGGCTGGCAAGTTCCCGCGCACGCTCGGACAGTTGAATGCGCGCGGAATTGTAGATCACCCCGACAGTGATGATCACCGCCAGCGAAACATAGATGAACACGCTGATGCCGATGTTGTCCTCGATGGTGGCGCGAAACCGTTCGCGCGAGATGCCCTGCAGCGCAACAGACGCGATCGCTGGTGTCTGTTTGACCGCTTCATAGAGCGCGCCGATCTTGCTTTCGTCGACGATCACCCGTCCGCCCGAGATTTGCCGGCCATGTCCCGATAACCGGTCCAGCGCTTGCCTGCTCATATTGGCGCTGAGCCCGATATAGCTGTTGGAGACGCCCACCAGCGGCACCAGTGTTCTGCGGTTCTGGCCGTCGTTGAGTTCGATCTCGATCTGGTCGCCGGGCGCCAGATGAAGGTGATCGGCTAGCCTTTCCGACAGCACGATGCCCGTCGGCGGCAAGTCGATCGGTTTGAAATCCTTGTCCAGAACCCGGCTGATATCCGTCGCGGGATCAAGCGCAACAATCTGGACCCGCCGCGATCGGTAGCCGTTGCGCAGTGTCGCAGCTTCCGCCCGGAACGGCTCGGCGGCAATCACGCCAGGAAGTTGGGCGACAGCGCGGATGGCGTCGTCGGAACGGTTGGCAGCAAATGTCAGCGTGGCGTCCTGGCGGTCGGCCAGAAACCACACCGTGTCGATCATGTTGTCGATCGAATCAAAGCTGAACAGCGAGGTAATCAGCAGCGCCACTGGCAGCGCGGTACCCAGCGTCGTCAACCCGGTGCGTAACGGCCGCCGCACCAGATGGCGCAGCGCCATGATGGTGAGCTGTGAAAACGGCAGCTTGAAACCACTTTCCACTCCGCCGAAAAGATTGCGGTAGCTGCTTGGCGCGGGCGGCCTCATGGCCACCGCCGGCGGCAGTGATACCGCCCCCCAGATCGCTTTCGCCGCCCCCGCCAGCGCCGCAGCGAAGGTAACCAGCGTGGCAATCACATAGAGATCGGGTTCGCGCGAGAACACCAGGAACGGAAACGAGAAGAACTCGCCATAAAGCGAGGCCATGCCGCGGCCAAGCCAGGTGCCGGCAACAGCGCCGATCGCCACCCCGACTAGAGATATCGTCAGGGTCAGCTTGGCGTAGTGCCAGGCTATGGCCGCGTTTGAATAGCCCACTGCCTTGAGCAGGCCGATCTGCTCGCGTTCAAGCGCGATCAGCCGGGTCAGGATCATGTTGACCAGAAAAGCCGAGATGAACAGGAAGATCGGCGGAATGACCTGCACCATCGCCCTGAGTTGAGTAAGTTCGGAATCAAGAAAGGCGTCGGAAGCATGGTCCTTGCGATCATAGGAGCCGGTGCCGCCATAGGGTTCAAGCAGGGTGTCGAGCCGCGCCATCACCTCTTTCTCGTCGGCATTGCGCGACAGTGTCAGCGACACATTGTTGAACGCGCCGGCCATGTCGTAGGCACCTTCTAGGGCCGCCCTGCGCATATGAATGACGCCAAAGCGCCGCTGATCCGGCACCATGTCGCCGGGGCCGATGGCGTAGACAAATTCGGGCGACAGGGTGATCCCGGTCACCGTCAGGGTCCGCTTGCGGCCATTGACGAGAACCCCGAACCGGTCGCCGGGGCGGAAGCCGTGTGCTTCGGCGAAAGCCTCGATGATCGCTGCTTCGTCGCTCCTTCCGGGTTCCGGCAACCGACCCGAGCGCAGGTAAAGCCGGTTGACCGCTGCTTCGCCATGGTCGGGAGTCGAGATCAGCACGCCGGTTGCGGGTTCGGCCATTCCCTCGATGTCGATGATCACCGGATTGAAGATCCGCGTCGACACCGCCGACACGCCATCGATCGCCTGGATAGCCTGCTTGAGGCTTTCCGGCGCGCGTGTCGCCGTGGCGAAGATCTGGCCGAAATGGGTCCGGTCGTAAAACGCCGAGCGGGTCTCCTCCAGCGCCCGGGTTGCACCCAGGGCAAGAATGAGGGTCATGACCCCGCAGGCCATCACCAGCGCCACCGCCAGCGCCTGCGCCCAGAGCCGGGCGAGGTCGCGCACCAGCTTGCGATCCAGCATCGCGAGCCCGATCACCATTGCACCTCCGAGGGTTTGACCGGTGCCTCGTTGATTTCCATCGAGGCAATGCGACCGTCGAGAAAGGTAAAGACCCGGTGGGCGATTTTGCGGATCCCGGCATTGTGGGTGATGATCGCGGTGGTCGCGCCGGTCTCCTCGTTCACCCGCGCCAGCGCTTCGAGCACGATAATGCCGGTGGCTGAATCTAGCGCCCCGGTGGGTTCGTCGCACAGCAGCACTTCCGGGTTCTTGGCAATGGCCCGGGCAATCGCCACGCGCTGCTGCTCGCCGCCCGAGAGCTGCGCGGGAAAATGATGCATGCGGCTTTCCAATCCGACCAGCGCCAGCGCATCGGATGCCGACATCGGATGCCGCGCCACCTCGGTAATCAATGCGACATTCTCCCAGGCGGTAAGGCTCGGGATCAGATTGTAGAACTGGAACACGAAGCCGACATGGTCGCGGCGGTAGGCGGTCAGTTCGTCGTCGCTGGCACCAGAGAGTTCCTTGCCTTTGAATTTGACCGAACCGGAAGTCGGGTGGTCGAGCCCGCCGATGATGTTGAGCAAGGTCGACTTGCCGCTGCCTGAGGGGCCGAGCAATACAGCCATTTCTCCGGCTTCAAGCCGCAGATCAACGCCATTGAGCGCACGGACCTCGACGTCGCCCGTGCGGTAGACCTTGGTCAGCCCGGAAACCTCGAAAATTGGGGGAGGGGGAATGGCTGCATCGGCTTTCATGACTGCGACCATAGGGCACCTGTTCCGGACGTCCTTGATTCCTGTCAATTCCGGTTGTTGGAATTTTTGGGCACGTGCCACAGTATTTTCAAGATTTTTGCGCAGAATGCACAGATGATCAACGTCCCGGTAAAAACTTACTGTTTGGTTTCCGTTCTGTCTCAGGTAAGGTGAAGGCCACCGGAGAGCGCAATGGATATGCAGCGTAAAGACGTTCACAATTCCGATACGCCCGTCCTCTGTCGTGCTTGCGAAAGCAGGCATCGTGGTGTGTGTGGGGCATTGTTGCCCGAGCAGCTTCTGCAATTGAGCAAGCATTCAAGCCGTCGCGAGCTCGAGCCTGGCACCGAACTGATCGGCGAGAGCACCACGACGACGAGTTACTCCAACATCATATCCGGTGTGGTGAAGCTGTCGAAGATGATGGCTGACGGCCGCCAGCAGATCGTCGGCCTGCAGTTCGCGCCTGATTTCCTCGGTCGGCCGTTCCGCGCCGAAAATGGCGTCAGCGCCGAGGCCGCAACCGGGGTCAAGGTCTGCTCCTTCCCCAAGCATGTCATTGAGCGGTTTATCGGCGACATGCCTGAGCTCGAGCACAAGCTGCTTGAGCAGACATTGGCTGAACTGGATGAAGCCCGCGACTGGATGTTGACCCTTGGGCGCAAGACAGCCGGTGAAAAGGTTGCAAGCTTCCTGTTGCTAATCGCCACCCATGCATTTCCCGATAATGAAGAGGATTCGGTGACGTTTGAATTGCCGATGAGCCGGGTCGACATTGCCGACTTTCTCGGTCTGACCATGGAAACCGTCAGCCGGCAGTTGACCAAGATGCGCAAGGACGGTGTCATCCACATCGTCAACAACCGCCAGGTCGAAGTTCCCGACCTCGGTCGGCTGTCCGAACGCGCCGGCTTCTGAGAAGGCATCAGGTTCAACCAGCTTACCTTGCCAAGCTCTGCGTCAAATCCTGTTCCCAAGACCAATTGCCTGTTCTAGGCTCACCCCGGTCCTGACTGGGAGGCGACTGCAATGGAATTTGATTATGTCATCGTCGGCGGCGGTTCCGCTGGTTCGGTGCTTGCAGCACGGCTGAGCGAGGACCCCACGGTGAATGTCTGCCTGCTTGAGGCCGGCGGTGACGGCAAGGGAATTCTTGTGCGCGCGCCGCTCGGGATGGTGGCGATGCTGCCGGGCCGGCCGAAAATCAACAACTGGGCTTTTCAGACCGTACCGCAGCCCGGGCTGGGCGGTCGGCGCGGATATCAGCCGCGCGGCCGGGCGCTGGGTGGCTCCAGCGTCCTCAACGCCATGCTTTATGTGCGGGGTCACTCTTCCGATTACGATGACTGGGCTGATGCCGGATGCGACGGCTGGGGATGGTCCGATGTCTTGCCTGTGTTTCGCCGATCCGAAAACAACATTCGCGGCGCCGATGCATTTCATGGCGATGCAGGATTGCTGCAGGTCACCGAGCAGAGAAGCCCCCGCCCGATCAGCCGTGCCTTTGTCGAAGCCGCCAGCGAAGTCCAGATCCGCCGCAACGACGATTTCAATGGTCCCGAACAGGAGGGTGCCGGGCTCTATCAGGTCACCCAGTTCTGGCGCGACGGCAGGCAGGGAGAGCGTTGTTCCGTGGCCGCCGCCTATCTACATCCGGTGATGGGTCGCGCCAATCTTAAGGTGATCACCGGCGCTCATGCTACCAGGGTGCTGATGGATGGCTTTCGTGCCACCGGCGTGGCTTATCTCGCGGGAAAAATTGAGCAAAAGGTGACCGCGCGGGCCGAGGTGATCCTGTGTGGCGGCACGTTCAACTCGCCGCAAATGCTGATGCTCTCGGGCATTGGGCCCGGCGAGCATTTGCGCGCAAGAGGCGTCGAAGTGACGAAGGATCTGCCGGGTGTCGGTCAGAATCTGCAGGACCATCTCGATTACATCTACGCCGCCAAGACCCGCGACACCGATGTGTTGGGGCTCGGCGCGGTCGGCGCCTACAAGCTGATCCGTGACATCTTCCGCTGGCGCCGCGATGGAAACGGTATTGTCGCCTCACCGGGCGCCGAAGGCGGCGCCTTCCTCAAATCCGATCCCGCACTTGCCCGTCCGGACCTGCAACTGCATTTCGTTGCCGCCCTGGTGGATGATCATTCGCGCAAATTGCACAGGGGCTACGGCTATTCCTGCCATGTCTGCGCGCTCAGGCCGTATTCACGCGGCGATGTCGGGCTGAACGGACCAGACCCGAGGCTGCCGCCGCGGATCGACCCGAAATACCTGTCCGACCCGCGCGACGCAGATCTGATGCTCAAGGGCGCGAGAATCACCCGCAAGATCATGGATGCGCCATCGATGCGCAAATACCGGCTTAAGGAAGTCTACACCCGCGACGGGATGGATGACGCCGAGCTGATGGATCATATCCGTGCCCGCGCCGATACCATCTATCACCCGGTCGGCACCTGCAGGATGGGCCGCGACGCCCTGGCTGTCACCGATCCGCAGCTCAGGGTTCGCGGGATCGAGCGGTTGCGGGTGGTTGATGCCTCGGTGATGCCGACGCTGATTGGCGGCAACACCAATGCGGCCACCGTGATGATAGCTGAAAAGGCCGCCGACATGATCCTGGCGGCGGCGCGGGCGTGAACCAATGACATCGGCAACGGCCGATCCGACCCACGGGACGCCACCATAGCCATCGCCACGGCGTTGCCAGACATGCCCGTTTCGTTGTTTCATGGGTCCAGGGTGGTTGCCATGTCGTACCGGCTTGTGATTGTTGGTCAACCAACGCAGATTACGCTCAAATTGATACAATTGGGCGATGAGATGCATGCACTAAACCAACGTTTTGGCGGCCTGTTCGCCCGCCACCTGCACACCGGAGCCTGCCATGACCGTTCGCATTGCCGTCCTTACTGTGTCCGACCGCGCCAGCCGCGGCGAGTATGAGGATCTTGGCGGCCCGGCGGTCAAGGCGTGGCTTGAGCGGGTGATCTCCTGCCCGGTCGAAATCGCCATTCACGTGATCCCCGATGGTCTCGAGAGCGTGCGCGACACGCTGATCCGGCTCTGTGACGTTGATGGCGTCGACATGGTGCTGACCACCGGCGGCACCGGCCCGTCGCCGCGTGACCTAACCCCCGAGGCGATGCAGGCAGTGCTGGAAAAGGAACTGCCGGGCTTTGGCGAATTGATGCGCAAGAAAAGCCTTGAGCAGGTGCCGACCGCCATCCTGTCGCGACAGACCGCCGGCAGCCGTGGCAAGACCCTGATCGTCAACCTGCCGGGCAAGCCAGGCTCGATCGACACCTGCCTGACGGCGGTGTTCCCGGCGATTCCATTCTGCCTCGATCTGATCGGCGCCGGCCGGATCGAAACCCACGAGGAAATCCTCAAGGCCTTTCGTCCGTCCAAATGAACCGGCCGGGCAAGGACGCCCGGCCGTCTTTGATCAGGTGCGCATCACCCGGTAGATTGCCGGGATCACCAGCACGGTGAGCGCCGTTGACGAGGCCAGCCCGAACAACAGCGATATTGCCAGCCCCTGGAAGATCGGGTCGGTCAGGATTACCGCCGCACCAATCATCGCCGCCAGCGCGGTCAGGATAATCGGCTTGAAGCGGATCGCGCCGGCTTCGATCAGCACCGGTGTCAGCGGTTCGCCCGCGACATGGGCATGGCGAATGAAATCCACCAGCAGGATCGAGTTGCGCACGATGATGCCGGCGAGCGCGATGAAGCCGATCATCGAAGTGGCCGAGAACGGTGCCCCGAACAGCCAGTGGCCGCCAAGAATGCCGATGAAGGTCAGGGGCACCGGCGTGAGGATGACCAGCGGCGCCTTGAACGATCCAAACTGGGCCACCACCAGGATGTAAATGCCCAGCAGCGCCACGCCGAAGGCGGCGCCCATGTCGCGGAACGTCACCCAAGTGACTTCCCATTCACCGTCCCACAACAGTGTTGGCGTGTGTTCGTCAGCGGGTTGACCGTTGAGCGCGATCACCGGCTTTTCGAGCCCGGTCCAGTCCATCGCATCAAGCGCTTCGTGGACCGCAAGCATGCCATAGAGCGGCGCCTCGTAGGTGCCTGCGAGCTCTGCTGTCACCATTTCGGCGGCACGGCCATTGTGCCGGAACACCGGGAACGAGGCGCGTTCTGTGCCTACCTTCACCACGTCACCGAGTTCCACCACGCTGCGGTCGCCCGGCAACACGTTGGCCGGAATCGGCGTGGTCAGGAAGCTTTCATCCAGCAATCGCTCGGCGCGGGGCCGTTCTAGCCGGATGGCAATCGGCGTGCGACCACCGCCGCGGTGCGAATAGCCCACCGTCTGCCCGGTGTTGAGGATGGCGATGGTGTCGAACACGTCGCGTTCTTCAACCCGGAAGAACTCGAGCTCGTCGGTCGAGATCGTCACCCGTGCGCGGTTTGCCGGCTGCCCCCAGGAGTTGTCGATGTCGACAATGAACGGCGCCGAGCGAAACGCTTCCTCGACCCGGGCTGCCACAGCACGCCGGGTTTCGGCGTCCGGACCATAGATCTCGGCCAAAAGCGTCGCCATCACAGGCGGGCCCGGCGGTGGTTCTACCACTTTCAGGCTCGCGCCCTGGGGCAGCGGGATCGCGGCGATCCGCTCGCGCAACTCCAGCGCAATGTCATGACTGGAGCGGTCGCGCTCGCCTTTCGGCGTGAGATTCAGCGCCACGTCGCCCATCTGGCTTTCCGAGCGCAGGAACGAGTGGCGTACCAGGCCATTGAAGTTGAACGGGGCGGCGGTGCCTGCATGGGTCTGGGTGGTGTGAACCTCATCGAGCTTCAGCGCTTCGCGCGCCACCGCCTGAGCCACCGCGTCGGTGGCTTCGACGGACGTGCCTTCGGGCATGTCGATCACCACCGAGAGCTCGGACTTGTTGTCAAACGGCAACAGCTTCACCGTCACGTCCTTGGTGTAGAACAATGACAGCGAGCCTAGCGTCAGCGCGCCGACACTGAGCAGGAACACCCAGGAACGGGTCTTGCTGGCCAGCACTGGCGTGGCGACTGCGCGGTAGAGCCGGCCGATTTTGCCGCCCGCCTGGGCGCCTTCGCCAGGACCGTGGTGCAGTGGCGCGCGCCCCGCCACCTTCAGCATCAGCCACGGTGTCACGATCACCGCAACAAAGAACGAAAACACCATCGCCGCTGACGCATTGGCCGGGATCGGGCTCATATAGGGGCCCATCATGCCGGACACGAACAGCATCGGCAGCAGGGCTGCGACCACGGTCAGCGTGGCGACGATGGTCGGATTGCCAACTTCGGCAACCGCCTCGATCGCCGCCTGCCGGCGGTTCCGCCCATCTCCCATGCCCCAGTGACGCGATATGTTCTCGATCACCACGATGGCGTCATCTACCAGGATCCCGATCGAGAAGATCAGCGCGAACAGCGACACCCGGTTGAGCGTGTAGCCCATCACCCGTGAGGCAAACAGCGTCAGAAGAATCGTCACCGGAATGACCACGGCCACCACTACCGCCTCGCGCCAGCCGATCGCAAACCATACCAGCAGGATGATAGACACCGTCGCCAGCCCCAGATGATAGAGCAGCTCGTTGGCCTTCTCGTTCGCGCTCTCGCCATAATCGCGGGTCACCTCGACCGCGATGGACTCGGGGATCAGAGAACCTTCCAGGCTTTCCGTGCGCTCAAGAATCTGCTCGGCCACGACCACCGCGTTGGCGCCGGCGCGCTTGGCCAGCGCCAGCGTGACGGCGGGCGTGCGTGTAATCCCGTTGTCGGAGCGGGCGACGGTCGCGACAATTCGCGGCACGCCATCGGGGGCCAGCGAGATGTCGGCCAGATCGCGCACATAGACCGGCCGCCCGTCCCGGGTCGTGACCAGCAAATTGCCGATCTCGGCAGGCGCGTAAAGGGTTTCACCAACCATCAGATCGGTGTTCCGGCCATCGATCGTCACCTGGCCTGCGGGGAAGGCGCGGTTGGCGCTCGACACCTTGGCTGCGAGTTGCTGCAGGGTGATGCCTGTTTGCGCCAGCCGCTGCGGGTCAGGCGCGATGCGGATGATTTCATCGGTGTCGCCGACCAGATAGGTCAGCCCGACATTGTCGATCTTGGACAGTTCGGTGCGCAATTCGCGCGCGATCCGGGTCAGGTCGTTGGCGGTGACCGAGTCCGTTGCATCGGGGGAGGGCGTCAGCGTCAGCGAAACGATTGCCACATCATCAATGCCGCGGCCGACGATCATCGGCTCGGGCACGCCCACTGGAATCCGGTCGATATTGGCCTGAACCTTATCGTGAACCCGCAGGATGGCGGAATCCGTCTGGGTTCCGACGATGAAGCGCGCGGTGACCATGACCTGGTTGTCGGATGTCTGCGAGTAGACGTGCTCGACCCCGTCAATGCTCTTGACGATGGTTTCCAGCGGTTCGGTCACCAGCTTGACCGCGTCATCGGCCTTCAGGCCCGGCGCCGACAGCATGATGTCGACCATCGGCACCGAGATCTGCGGTTCTTCTTCGCGCGGCAGCGTCATCAGCGCCACCAGCCCGAAGGCAAAGGCAGCCAGCAGGAACAACGGCGTCAGCGGCGAGACGATGAAGGCCCGGGTCAGTTCCCCGGCGATGCCCAGAGGCGAGGAACCGGGTTTCATGGCAGCACCACCTTATCGCCGGCCGACAGCCCGCTGATCACTTCGATCAGGCCGTCATCGGCCCCGTCCTGCTGCTTGCCGATCATGATGGTGCGTTCAACCGTCTCGCCTTCGTGGTTTTCAACCGTGATGAAGTCCACCCCGTGGCGTGTGCTCACGGCAGCCTCGGGCGCAAGTAGCGCCATGCGTTTGCCGATCGGCACTTCGACCAGGATGCGGGCGTTGACGAAGGCGGTGTCAAGCTTGTCGACCTCGACATCAGCGATCACACGGCCGTTTTCGATTTGCGGGTAGATCTTTGCAAGCCGCCCGGTTGCCTCGCCGCCAATAGTGGCAATGCGGATTTCCGAACCCGCCTCAAGACTGTCTGCGAAGCGTTCGGGCAGCGCCAGTCGCAGAAAGAAACCGCCTGATCCGATGGTTGCCACCGGTTCGCCGGGCATGATCACGGCGCCCCGGCTGGCCGGTACCGTCAACACAAGGCCATCAGCGGGGGCAAGCACGGCGCCTTCGGTCTGCTGCTGTGTCAGCCCTGCGCGCTGCGCCTCGGTGGAGACGATCTGGTTGCGGGTCACTTCAACGTCTGTCTGCAATTGCGTAAGCCGCTGGCGCGTCACCACGCCCTGCTTGACCAGCGTTTCACCGCGTTCCAGTTCGGCCTGGGCGGTGGCAAGCTGGGCCGCCAGCGCCGCCTGTTGGGCGTCGAGCGCGGCAATCTGGAAGGCGATCTTGTCGTCCTTGACCAGGCCCAGTTGTTGCCCCGCCTCAACCAGATCGCCCTCGCTGATCGTCAATTCCTCTATCACTCCGCCGATCCGTGCCCGCGCAGGCACGATGTCGCGCGATTCCACCCGGGCCTGAACGGCCTTCCATTCGATGATTTCGGTGGGCGAAAGCGTCATTGTCTCGGCCTGGACGACGCTCGCCGACAGCAGGGCCATTAGCACTAGGCTCAAGGTCTTCATGGGGGTGCCTCGTTGCGAATTGATCAAATGAACGTTGGTCTAACCTGACTGCACAGCACCGGTGTGTCATTGCGCAAGATCAAGCCGCCAACATTCGATTGTCGCTTACATAGGTGTGTATATGTAAGATCGCAAATATAAAATAATGCGATTATGCGCGGATCCCGCTATTGCGCCGCGCGCGCCGCCTGGTTCAGGCGAGCTTGTCGTCGAGCAGATTGACGGGGAACGTCATCGCGTTGATCAACCGGTAAAACCCGGCGGCATCGGACGTGGCATCCATGGACATGTCGAAATGCAGCACCTGATCCTTGACGCCCCGGAAGCGCGGCAGTTTCGGTTTGCGCCTGAATTCGGGCTTGAAACCGGCAAGGGCGCGCTTGCCGCGCCATGACGTGATTGCCTGGGCGTAGGCAGCCTTTCTGGCGTGGAATTCCTCGCCAGATGCGGCTTTCTCACAATCGTTGGCGCATGCCGCAATGAAATTGTCTTCCCAACCGTCGAGCACAATGTCGTAGCGCTTCTTGAACACCTCGATCTGAAGCGCAATGGGGGCGGCGACACCGGTGTCCGCGGAGAACGGAAAGCCTTCCGCCACTGCAGTTTCCCCGGTTTCATGCCGCTTAGTCGCAGAGACGGGCAGGGTGCACTGCACTGACAGCGGGCGTTCCCAGAACACCATGCGTTTGGCGAGCAGTACCACCTTGCACAGATTGTCGATTTGGGGGCTGGGCTGCTCGAAATAGACACCTGAAAAAGCTTCGCTGATCTTGTCGAGAAGATCGCGCCGCACCGCGCCATGCCAGGCGCTGAAGAAACAATCCGGCCGGTCGGATGCGCCCTCCCAGTAAAATAGCCGCCGCATCATCTCCGCCTGTTCGGGCAGCAGCAATTTACTGCCGGCGGGCAGTCGTGCGGTCTCAAGCGGTTCACGTGCTGCTGGCGGTACGAATTCAGCGCGGCCCCAGGACAGCGCGTCGGCATCGGGCACGCGGCTGAGGGTTGCCCGGATCAGCTCGCAAATTTCCGGGTCGGCATAGTCGCTTTCACCAATGATGGTGATCCATTCGCCCTTTGCCTGGACGATCATCTGGTTCCAGCATGCACTTTCGCTGCCGGCGCCTCCCTCCGGTGTTATCACCCGAAGCCTGGGATCGGCTCGATCCGCAGCTCGCCGGGCGAGGGCCTGATCCGCATCACCTGAGAAATCGGCGACCAGAATTTCGAAACCCGCGCGCTCGTTCAGGAGCATCTGCGTCACGCTATCGATTGCCTGCGCAGACTGTCGGAACACCGGAATGCAGATCGATAACTCCGTCATGGCGCAAACACCTTGGCACCTGACACAAGCGCTTCCACCGGCATGATCGCATGCTCGCCGAACCGGTAAAACTCGGCCGGTGTCGTTGCACCGATGTCGGCTTCGCGAATTTGCAGCCGGTCATCGGTCAGGCCGGTGAGTTGGTTGACGGTTTTGGGTGGGCTGAACGGCGCGGGGGCGAACAATCTGGCCCATTTGCCGCCTTCCCATTGCGCAAACCCGTGCGCGAAGGAAGCCACTTTGGCATCATAGTTTTCGCGTGTGGGAGAGTATTTGCATTCCTCCATGGCCGCATGCGCATAATTTTCGCCAAAGCCGGTCAGGTCAATTCCGTAGCTGTTGCAGAACCATGCCGTGGTGGCCGCGATGCTAAGGCACAAGGAAGCACTTTCCGCCGACAGCAGAAATGGAAAGGAGGGCTGGTTGAGACTGATGCAGTCCCTGGATTCATGCTCGAATGTCTTCACGCGCAATTTCATCGCAGCGGATGAAAGATTTGCTGCCGAATTTGACGCAGCACAGGCACCAAGCACGGAAAACGGCCGTTCCGAGTGAACGATCAATCTCGCCTGCGCCGTAACCTTGCAGGTGTTTTCCCAATCCACATTGGGATGCTCGAAATAGCGTCCACCATAGGCTTCTTTGATCCGTTCCATCAGCGACCGCCTGATCGCGCCGTGATAGATGCCGACGCCAACGCTGGGGCTGCGTCTGCGTTCGCTCCAGCGGTAAAGCCGGTCGCCCAGTGTTTGCATGGAATGCAACTGCGTTCCGTTTGAAACCGGAATGCTGGCAAGTGTCGGCACCGGCCGGTTGTCGGGCCATTGGTAGCTCATGCACTCCCAACTTATCGCATCGACATTGCGGTGCAGGACTTCGTAGCGCCGGATCACACCGGTTATGCGTGGATCGATGTAATCATCATCGCCGATCACCGAGATCCAGCGACCATTGGCGTGACTGACTGCGCGCTCCCAATTATCGACCATCGGCAGCACCGCACCACCTGGCGCCATCAGCCGGAATCGGCTGTCGTGCAAGCTTTGGGCAAAATAATCGGCCAGCGGTGCAGGATCGTCTGAATTGTCCGCGACGATAATTTCGAAATCATCGCCGCTGTTTTGGGCCAAAGCTTCGATGGTCTTGATGCAATAGGCCTGACGGTTGCGCGTCGGCAGGCAGATGGTCAGATGAACCATGGGAAGCTTTCATGCGCGGCGAAGTCCGGACCGGATGACCGTGCCAGATCAGACTTGCGCCACGCTTGCTGTCCGCCAAACTGCACCGGTAAACCTGATGCTCCACCCTCGCGACCGCGTTACCCATCCAGCTGGTGGAGGCGCGTCGCCGGTTCTACATCTCGAATTCCAGCGCCACACCGGCCGCCTTGGCCCGTTCCACCGCCATGGCCGCAACCGCCAGGTCCTGAAGCCCGACGCCGGTGCCGTCAAACAACGTGATCTCGTCGTCGCTGCTGCGGCCTTGATGGTCGCCGTTGATCACCGCGCCAATCGGCGTGATGTCGGCCTCATTGATCAGGTCTTCGGTAATGGCATGCTGGCATTCGCCAAGCGTGGTCGATTGCGCCACCTCGTCGGTAAACAGTTTTGCCGCGGCCACCAGTCCCGACTCCACCTCCTGCTTGCCGACGGTGTCAGTCCCCATGCAGGATAGATGCGTGCCGGGCCTCACCTGGGCGTGTTTCAGGATCGGGGCGAAGCTTGAGGTGATGGTGATGATCACATCGGCTTGCTGGCCAAGCTGATCCAGTGTCACAGCCTCAAACGGCAGGCCGATCTCGTCTGCCACGGCTGCCAGTTTCGGCAGCATTTCCGGATGCAGGTTCCAGCCGACCACGCGCTCAAATGGGTGCGCCTTGGCCGCCGCGCGCAGTTGAAAAGTGGCCTGGTGACCGGCGCCGATCATGCCCAGCACTTTCGCATCCTTGCGCGCCAGCCGCTTGATCGCCACCGCCGAAGCCGCCGCTGTTCTGAGCGCAGTCAGAAGATTGCCGCCGACCAGTGCGCTCGGTTGCCCGGTGTCGGGATCAAACAGCACCACCGTCGACTGGTGGTTGGTCAGCCCCTTTGCCATGTTGCCGGGCCAGTAGCCGCCGGATTTCAGCCCCAGTGCCAGTCCGGCGCGATCGAAACCGGACTTGAATCCGTAAAGCGCGTCGGCATGGCCGAGTGCCTCGCGCACCACCGGGAAATTGCGCGCGTCACCCCGCGCCATGGCGGCAAACACCGCTTCCACCGCCTCATAGGCGGCTTCGGCGGTGATCAGATCGGCAATCAGTCTTTCAGGTACGATCAGCATGCCGCACTCCCTGTAGGTCAATGTGTAAATAAGGCCAGGATTCCCAGTCAAGCGGGGCTCGCGGGTGCAATCGGATCTGGTTCAATAGGCCTTGCCGCGCGCCGAGACCGGCCACAGGCATTCGACCTTGCCGTTGCGCACCCCGACATACCAGTCGTGGACATTGCAGGTCGGATCGCAATGACCGGGAACCAGCTTGAGCTTGTCATTGACCTTGAGCACGCCATCCGGATCGGCGATCACGCCGTGTTCGTCGGAGCATTTGACATAGCTGACATCGTCGCGGTCAAAAATCACCGGCAGCCCGCTGTCGACCGATTGCGCCTTCAGGCCCGCATCGCAGATCGCCTTGTCCGGTTTTGCGTGGCTCATCACCGAGGTCAGGATGAAAAGTGCATTTTCGAATTCGCTTTTGTCGATGCGCTGCCCGTCCTTGTTCTGGATGCGGCCATAGTCGGCATCCATGAAGGCGTAGGACCCGCACTGCAATTCGTTGTAGATCCCCGAATTGCCTTCAAATGCATAGCTGCCGGTGCCGCCGCCGCCGACAATGTCGCAGTCGAGGCCCGCATCCTTCAGCGCCTCCACCGCATCCCTGACCATGGCGACCGCAATCTCGATCTTGGCTTTTCGTTCCTCGTATTTGTCCAGATGCTGCATCGCGCCCTGATAGGCTTGGATGCCAGAAAATTTGAGCCCCGGTGCAGCGGCGATCGCCTTGCCGAGTTCCAGCACCTCGGCTGTTGAGGTCACCCCGCAACGCCCGGCGCCGCAGTCGATCTCGATCAGGCATTCGATGGTGGTGCCATGCCGCACTGCGGCCTCAGACAGATCGGCGACATTGGCCGGATCATCGACGCAGACGAGGGTTCGAGCACCCAGCTTTGGCAGCCGCGCCAGACGGTCGATCTTGGCTGTGTCGCACACCTGATTGGAGACCAGAATATCGGTGATGCCGCCGCGGGCAAATACCTCGGCCTCCGAAACCTTCTGGCAGCAGACGCCGACCGAGCCGCCGAGCCTTTCCTGAAGCCTGGCCACGTCAACCGACTTGTGCATCTTGCCATGCACCCGGTGGCGGACGCCCATTTCGCGCACTTGCGCGCCCATCTTGGTGATATTGCGTTCCAGCGCGTCGAGATCGAGAACCAGGCATGGGGTCTGGATTTCGCTCTCGTCCATGCCGGGCAGGGCGGGGATGTCGTAGCCGACCTCGAGTCCGTCGAATTGGCTGATTGCGTTCATGATGGTCTCCTCGGCCCCTGGTTCCAGGGCAAATGGTCAAGATCGACGTTGCCGCCGGTGATGATGACGCCAATCCGTTTGCCGCGGAAGACGTCGGGATTGCGCAAAATGGTGGCCAATGGCACCGCGCTGGATGGCTCCATGACGATTTTCATGCGTTTCCAGATCAGCTTCATCGCCTCGACGATTTCGTCTTCCGAAGCGGTCAGCACATCGGTGACGAAATTCTGGACAAAGTGCCAGGTCAGTTCTTTGAGCGGCACCTTGAGCCCGTCGGCCACCGTCACCGGTGCGTCGTCGGCGATAATGTGACCGGCCCGGAACGAACGCGCCGCGTCATCGGCCTGATCGGGTTCAGCGGCATAGATCTGAATGCCGGGCGACAGCGTCGACAGGCTCAGGCAGGTGCCCGAAATCATGCCGCCGCCACCGATCGGCGCCACCACGGCGTCAAGGCCGTCAACCTGCCCGAGCAACTCGCGTGAACAGGTGGCCTGTCCGGCAATCACCCGCGGGTCGTTGTAGGGGTGGACGAATTCCGCGCCGGTTTTCGCCACCACCTCGGCAAAGGTCGCTTCGCGGCTCGAGGTCGACGGTTCACATTCGATGATCTTGCCGCCATAGCCGCGCACCGCGTCCTTCTTGGCTTGCGGCGCCGTGTGCGGCATTACCACCGTGCAGGGAATGCCGCGCTGGCCGGCGGCGTAAGACAGCGACAGCGCATGATTGCCAGAGGAATGGGTGGCGACGCCGCGCTTTGCCATCTCCTCGGACAGCCCGAACACCGCGTTCGAGGCGCCGCGCACCTTGAAGGCACCGGCCTTCTGGAAGTTCTCGCATTTGAAGAACAGGTGCGCTCCGGTCAGTTCATCGAGATAGCTCGAGGTCAGCACCGGCGTGTGATGGATATAGGGACGGATGCGCTCATGCGCGGATACGACATCATCAAATGTCGGGATGGTCATTGCCAATGGGCTAGGATGGACGGTCATGGCTCTCCTCACGCGGCCCTGGCTTGCCGGTCGCTGGTGCTGGTGCGATAAAATTCCTGCGCGGCGGCAACGCCGGAGCCAAGTTTGATCGGCAGGCCGAGATCGACCATGGCCATTTCCGCGGTGGCGATGCCTGACAGCGCCATCACATCGCTCATGCTGCCCAGATGGCCGATGCGGAATACCTTGCCGGCGACCTCGCCAAGCCCGACGCCAAAGGCGACCTGATATTTTTCGGCGGCATGAGTGGCGATCCGGGTGCTGTCGAAATTTGCCGGCACGACAATGGCACTGACCGTATCGGAATAGAGTTCCTGTGATTTGGCGCACAGCGCCAGGCCCCAGGCCCGGGTGGCGCGGCGCACGCCCTCGGCAATGCGGTAATGCCGGGCAAAGACATTCTCCAGCCCTTCATCTTCGAGCATCCGGATCGAGTGCGCCAGTCCGGCGATCAGGCTGACCGGCGGGGTGTAGGGAAAGCCGCCCGAAGCGTTGGATTTGAGCATATCCTTGAAATCGAAAAAGCAGCGCGGCGAAGTCGCCGTCGCCATCGCGGCGATCGCCTTGCGGCTGAGGGCGACAATCGACAAGCCCGCGGGCAGCATGAAGCCTTTCTGCGAACCGGTGATGGCGGCGTCAACGCCCCATTCATCCATGCGGAAATCCATTGAGGCGATCGAGCTGACACCGTCGACCAGCAGCAGCGCCGGGTGCCCGGCAGTATCAAGCGCCTTGCGCACCGCAGCCACATCGGAGCGGACACCGGTGGCAGTCTCGTTGTGGGTGACCAGCACCGCGCGGATCTTGTGGGCCTTGTCGGCGCTGAGGGCCACCGCAAGCGCTCCGGCTGGTGCGCCAAGCCCCCATTCAGTCTCGATCACCTCGACATTGAAGCCCTGGCGCTGGCACAGGTCAATCCAGCGGTGCGAGAACATGCCGTGACGCGCTGCAAGTACCGTGTCACCGGGTGACAGCAGGTTGGTCACCGCTGCCTCCCAGGCTCCTGTCCCAGTGGCTGGGAAGATGATCGCCTCACCGTCGCGCAGCTTGACGATGCGTTTGATCCCGGCCAGCGCCGGATGCAGGATCTCGACGAATGCACTGGAACGATGGTCCATCGTCGGCAGGTCGATGGCTCGACGCAGTTCATCAGGAATATTGGTGGGACCGGGAATGAAAACCGGATTTTGTGATGACATTGCAGCCTCCCGTCGCGGCGTGCCGCGGTTGCGCTTGATGTATCTCAGGCTAGGCAAACGGCGCGAGCGCTGCAATTTTTTTGAAAAAGTATTTCATTTGCTGTTTCCCCATGGTTAGATAATTGAATTGAAATGGAATTCGATTTTTTCACGGGATCGAGTGCGGATTTTAGGAAACCGGAGCCAAGCAATGAAACAGGCACAGGCGCGCAATCGGGGACGCCCGAAAGCCTTCAACGACAAGACGGAAAGTACGGTCATCCAGTCGCTCGACAGGGCAATCGACGTGCTCAAGACCGTGGCCGAGTCACCCGGCCTGTCGCTGACCGAAATCGCCGAGGCGCGCGGCCAGTCGCCGGCGACAGTCTACCGGATTCTGACGACGTTGAGCAGGCACCGCTTCACCGAGTTCGATGAGATCAACCAGCTCTGGTTTGTCGGCCTCGAGGCGTTCCGCACCGGCATGGGCTTTCTCGACCGCACCCAGTTGAGCGAGCGTTCCCGGCCGATCATGCAGCGGATCATGGCGGAAACCGGCGAGACCGCCAATCTGGCCATACTCGACGGCGGCGAGGTGATCTTTGTCAGCCAGATCGAAACCCATGAGCCGATCCGTGCCTTCTTCCGGCCCGGCACCCGCAGCCCCGGCCACGCGTCGGGCATTGGCAAGGCGATCATGGCCTATCTCGGCGACGAGGCTATTGGCCTCCGGTTGCCTGCCGCCCTGAACGGCCATACCACCAACACCATAATTGACCACGACGCGCTGCGCCGCGAACTGGCCGAGACCCGCGCCCGCGGTTGGGCCGTCGACAATGAGGAACGCACCGAGGGCATGCGCTGCATTGCAGCCCCCGTGTTCAACTCTTTCGGCGAGCCGGTGGCCGGCGTGTCGCTGTCGGGCCCCTCTGTGCGGGTGCGGCCGGAACGCGATGCCGAGTTCGGCGCGCTGATTGCCCGCGCCGCCGACGAGATCACCCGCTCGACCGGGGGCGTGCCGCCGAAAGACATGCCAACCCCGATAGAGTGACCCTGAGATCTGCGGGTCCGCCCACACCGGCGCGAGATAGCGTCACGTACCGCCGCCTGTTGACCGTAATCAGCCAATGCGCTCAGGTGCCGGCCATGTGACATCCATGGCGGCGGAAAAACCTGTCGGCCTTTGTATTGAACGCAAGTCGTTCACACCGGAAGGAATATCAGATGCGAATGGTCCTGATCGATTTTAGGCACCCGTTTTTTCGCCCTATATCGCGGCGAATCATTGTCTTTGCCCTGGTCGTCATCTGGACGGGGGTCGAGTTCTTCAACGGCTCGGTTGGCTGGACCGTCTTTTTTGCTGCCCTTGCCGCCTATGTCGGGTGGGGGTTTTTCCTGTCAGGCCAGCCCGACGAGCCGCTTGCCGATGCTGCCGAAGAAGACACGCCAACCCCGCCGGAAGATCCCTCCTGACCCGCAAAAGCCCCCACAGTCACGCCTGATGCCGCCCCACAGCAAGGACCTTGTCAGGTGGGGTAGATCGATCCCCCGCCGGGCCGGGATCATTCGCATGGCAAACGGCCATTTTTGCAGGGAAGGGGGCTTGTCGCGAACTGTGCGCCGGTCTATAAGCCAGCCGCTGGTCACGGAGTGTAGCGCAGCCTGGTAGCGCACGTCGTTCGGGACGACGGGGTCGGAGGTTCGAATCCTCTCACTCCGACCAGACTTTTCCCCTGATATGATTGATGATTTTCGCCTCTGGCGGCCGCCGAGATGCATTTATCGCGGCCAAATCAGTTTGGCATTTACGGGGTTGAAACGCCCCTTTGGGCAACAGTCAGCGCATGCAAGGTGCCTCCGGCATCCGTGCCGACGATCAATCGTGTTTCTTGAAATCTGGCAGGAAGTCCTCGCGTGCGGCGGTCACCTGGTCAGCGATGAAGCTCATGACGGTGCGTACCCGCACCGAGTCGCGCAGATCCTGATGCGCCACCAGCCACAACGTGCGGCGAATCTCGAACAGGGCAGGGTGAATCGGAATCAGCCTCGGCGAGTGGCGGGCGATGAAGTCGGGCAGAAAGGCCAGCCCCTTGCCGGTATCGGCAGTTGTTAGCTGGGCAAACAGATTGGTGCTCGACAGCCGTGGCGCAAGATCGCCGACAACAGAGGATAGATAATCAAGTTCGGGGGTGTAGATCAGGTCCGGAATGTAGCCGACCAGCAGATGCGCGGCGAGATCTTCCTTGCAGGTGATCGCCGGTGCATGGTTCAGGTAGTCGGCTGTCGCGTAGAGATGCAGCGTGTAATCGGTCAGCTTGCGCGAGAACAGGCGGCCCTTTTCGGGACGCGAGAGAACAATGGCAATATCGGCCTCGCGCTTGGAAAGGCTGAAAAGCCGCGGCGTTGCCACCAGCTGGATGTGAAGCTCCGGATTGGCGCGTGCAAGTTCTGTCAGCCGCGGCATCAGGAAATACGAACCGAACCCGTCCGGCGTGCCGATCCGCACCGAACCGCTGAGCGTGTAGAGCTCGCCCGCAATGTCGTCATGGATCTTGGCCGCTTCCATTTCCATGCGTTCGGCATGCCGAAGCAGCTTCTCGCCGGTATCCGACAACGCGTAACCGCGCGGTGATCGTTCAAACAGCTTGGCCTTTAGTCGTAGTTCAAGCGAAGCCACCCGGCGGCTGACGGTCGCGTGATCCGTGCCCATTGTGCGCGCTGCAGCCGTCAATCGCCCGGTTCGGGCGACCGCCAGGAAGTAGCGCAGGTCATTCCAGTCAAAGGTCATAGGTGTGGGCATGGGCATATTCGCACATTGGTTCTGCAAATCGTGGCATATGCTCGCGCAAAATACCACCTATTCTCATGGATGATCAGGGTCGTGTGCGCGTGGTTACATCATCAGGCGTGAAAATGCCGTTCGCCGGCTATGACCCTGTTGGACTTGCCCGTTTATGGTTCGACGTGCGGGTTCTCGTGGAGGGAAGGTTCTGTCTGGCAGCAAGCCGGAACGGGGGAGGACGAAGATCGAAGTTCTCATGAACGATACCGATCTGCAGTTCGATCCAGACCTATGGCCTTTCCATCCCCGAAATGACGGACGTACTGCGAACATGAGGCGCGGCACCTAGATTTTGATCAACCCGGGAGGATTACACATGAGACATTTTTTATACGCCAGCGTCGGCGCTGCGGCTCTGATGTTGACAGCACACGCTGCGACGGCGGCGGACGGGGTGTCCGATGACATCGTGAAAATCGGCGTTCTGGGCGACATGTCCGGCGTCTATTCCACAGGCTTCAGCGGTGACGGCGCCGTATCCGCAGTCAAGATGGCGGTCGAGGATTTCGGCGGCACCGTGCTGGGCAAGCCGATCGAAGTGATCTCGGCTGACCACCAGAACAAGGCGGACGTTGCCTCGGCCACCGCGCGCCAGTGGATCGATGAAGACAAGGTCGACATGATCACCGATCTGACCAATTCCGCGGTCGCGCTTGCGGTTCAGCAACTGGCCTCGGAGAAGAAGGTCATCACCATTGCGACCGGCGCCGCATCGAGCGCGCTGACCGGCGAAAGCTGCACCCCCTACGGCATCCACTATGGCTACGACACCCACGCTCTGCCCGTCGGCACAGCGTCCGCGGTTGTCAAGAATGGTGGCGACAGCTGGTACTTCATTACCGCTGACTACGCTTTCGGCCATGCGCTGGAACAGAATACCGGCGATGTCGTCAAGGCGCTTGGCGGTTCGGTGCTGGGCAGCTCGGACGTGCCGCTGGCTTCAACCGACTTCTCGTCCTACCTGCTGCAGGCGCAGAGCTCGGGCGCCAAGGTGATCGGTCTGGCCAATGCCGGCCAGGACACTGTCAACTCGATCAAGCAGGCGCATGAATTCGGCATCGTCGATGGCGGCCAGCAGCTTGCCGGCATGCTCGTGCTGATCTCCGACGTCAAGAGCCTCGGCACCGACGTCGCCAAGGGTCTGCAGTTCACTACCGGCTGGTACTGGAACTCCGACGATGAATCGAGGGAATGGAAGGAGCGCTACGAGAAATTCTCCAATGGCGCTGCACCGACCTTCGTTCACGCTGCCGACTACTCGCTGACCATGGCCTATCTGAAGGCCGTTGAAGCTGCCGGCACTGATGATACAGACAAGGTTCGCGCTGAACTTGGCAAGATGAAGATCGACGATTTCTTCGCCAAGGGCGGCCAGATCCGCGAAGACGGCCTGCTGGTGCATGACATGTACCTGCTCAAGGTCAAGGAAGGCGGAACCGATCCGTGGGATGTCGCCGAAGTTGCGCGCACCATTCCCGGTAATGAAGCCTATCCTGCGCTGGCCGACAGCGGCTGCCCGCTTGTGAAGTAGTAGCAGCTACTGACATAGTCACGGAGGCGGCTCGTTCGAGTCCGTCTCCGTGACACATCCAGTGCGGGGCCTGACATGACCGATTACATTCTCGAAGCCAACGATCTCACCAAGAGCTTCGGCGGTTTCGTCGCCGTCAACGGCGTCAATCTGCGCATCAAGCGCGGATCGATTCACGCGATCATCGGTCCCAACGGGGCCGGCAAGACGACGATGTTCAACCTGTTGACCAAATTCATCACGCCCACTTCCGGCAAGATCATGTTCAACGGCAAGGACATCACCAACTGGAAGGCATCCGAGATCGCCACCAAGGGGATTGTCCGGTCTTTCCAGATTTCAGCTGTCTTTCCGCATTTCACCGCGCTTGAGAACGTGCGTTTGGCGCTGCAGACCCGTCTCGGGGTCAGCTACCATTTCTGGCGCTCGAAGAAGTTGCTGTCCGAACTTGACGCAGAGGCGCTCGAGCGACTCGACCAGGTCGGGCTCAAGGAATACGCCCATCTGCGCGCTGTCGAGCTTCCCTATGGCCGCAAGCGCGCGCTTGAAATTGCCACCACTCTCGGCCTTGAACCCGAACTGATGCTGCTTGATGAGCCGACCCAGGGAATGGGAACCGAGGATGTCGGCGCCGTCACCGGGCTGATCGGGCGGGTACGCGAAGGCCGCACCATCGTTATGGTCGAGCACAATCTGGGCGTTGTCGCCGAGCTTGCCGACACGATCACCGTGCTGGCGCGCGGCGAGGTGCTGGCCGAAGGGCCCTATGAAGAAGTCTCGCGCAATCCGCTGGTGATGGAAGCCTATATGGGCGTATCCGCTGAGGAGGTGGAGGCATGACCATCGCAGTGCTTAAAACCGGCGCCGATGCGCCCGTCAAGCCGATGCTGCAGATCAAGGATCTGCATGCCTGGTATGGCGAATCCCACATCCTTCATGGCATTGAATTGGAACTGGGCGAGGGCCAGCTGATCACGTTGCTCGGCCGCAACGGGGCAGGGCGCACCACCACGCTTCGCGCCATCATGGGCATGGTCGATCGCCGCACCGGCTCGATCAAAATCAATGACGAAGAATTCATCAACAAGCCGGCGCATCGGATTTCGCCGGATGGCCGGATTGGTTATTGCCCGGAAGAGCGTGGCATCTTCGGCTCGCTCAATGTCGAGGAAAACCTGATGCTGCCGCCCAAGGTGGGCGCAGACGGCATGCCGCTCGAAGAGATCTTTTCGATGTTCCCCAATCTTGCCGATGTCCGCAAGCGGATGGGCACCCGGCTTTCGGGCGGCGAGCAGCAGATGCTGGCGATCGCCCGCATCCTGCGCACCGGTGCGCGGCTGCTGCTGCTCGACGAAATCACCGAGGGACTGGCGCCGGTTATCGTCAAGACGCTTGGCACGGTGATCCGCGACTTGAAGAAACGGGGCTATACGATTGTCCTTGTCGAGCAGAATTTCCGCTTCGCGACAACGCTGGCCGACCGGCACTACGTCATCGAACATGGCAAGGTGATCGACCGGATCGAGGCCGCCGATGTCGAGTCAAGCATGGGACGGCTCAACCACTATTTGAGCGTTTGACAAAGGTGGCGGCGAGCGCCGTCGGGGCTGCACCAAGCGGCAGGGAGGATGACTAATGGAATTGGATCAAATGATCCGACTGATACTCGCGCAGGGGATGCTCGGGCTCAATAACGGCGTGTTCTACGCAATGCTCAGTCTCGGTCTGGCCGTGATTTTCGGCCTGCTCAACGTCGTCAATTTTGCCCATGGCGCGCTGTACATGACCGGGGCATTTCTGGCGTTGATCCTCTATTCCTATCTCGGCCCTTGGCTTGGGCTGGAGTGGTTGCAGATCGGCTTCTGGCCGTCGCTGATCCTGGTGCCGCTGCTGATTGCCGGCTTCGGCATGCTGATCGAGCGGTTCATGCTGCGCTGGCTCTACAAATTCGACCCGATCTATAGCCTGCTGCTTACCTTCGGCGTGACGCTGGTATTGCAGGGCGTGTTCATCAACTTCTTCAATGCTTCGGGCACCCCCTATCCGGCAATGCCGGAATCGCTCAAGGGTGTGGTCGATCTCGGTTTCATGAAGTTCCCCAAATACCGGCTTTTCGTGATCATCTTCTCAATGGCGGTTTGCGGGGTGGTCTGGTACATCATCGAACGCACCCGGATTGGTGCGCAATTGCGCGCGGGCACCGAAAACCCTGAACTGGTCAAGGCCTTCGGCATCAACGTGCCGTTGATGGTGATGCTGACGTTCGGCTTCGGCACCGGCCTTGCCGGGCTTGCCGGTGTTCTCGCCGCGCCGATCTATTCGGTCAGCCCGCTGATGGGGGCCAACCTGATCATCGTCATCTTCGCGGTCGTGGTGATCGGCGGGATGGGCTCTATCATGGGCGCGGTTGTCACCGGCTTCGCGCTCGGCTTGGTCGAGGGGGTGACAAAAGTGTTCTACGCCCCAGCCGCCAACACCATGATCTTCCTGTTGATGGTCATCGTCCTGCTGGTGCGGCCTTCCGGACTATTCGGGCGGCAAAGCTGATGAAAGTTGGTGATATGACACAGACCGTTAGCGAAATCGGCGAGTTCGACGAAAATTTGGGCAACAAGAGGATGCTGAGCCGCGCGCGGCTGGCGCCTCTGGCCTTGTGGATCTTGATGCTCGGCTTCGTGCTGATCGCACCGGCCTTCCTCTACCCGGTCTTCGTGATGCAGCTGCTGTGTTTTGCGCTGTTTGCCTGCGCCTTCAACCTGCTGATCGGTTTCACCGGACTGCTGTCCTTCGGCCACGCGGCTTTCTTCGGCGGTGCCGCCTATATCGCCGGGCACGTGATCAAGATGTGGGGTTTTCCGCCGCTCTTGGGCATTATCACCGGTGCGCTGTTTGCGGCCGCGCTCGGCTGGGTGGTGGGCTCGCTGGCGATCCGCCGCCAGGGCATCTATTTTGCCATGATCACGCTGGCGCTGGCGCAGATCGTGTTCTTCTTCGTGCTGCAGATGCCTTTCACCGGCGGCGAAGATGGATTGCAGGGCATCCCGCGGGGCTATCTGCTCGGCTTCATCGATCTCAACCAGCCGCTGGCAATGTATTATTTCGTTGCTGCGGTTTTCCTCGTCGGCTTTCTGCTGATCTACCGGATCATCCACTCGCCGTTCGGCCAGGTGTTGCAGGCAATCCGCGAGAACGAGCCACGGGCGCTGTCGCTGGGCTACAATGTTGACCGCTTCAAGCTGCTGGCTTTCGTGCTGTCTGCGGGGCTGTCGGGGCTTGCAGGATCGACCAAGGCGCTGGTGTTCCAGTTCGCCTCGCTTACCGATGCGCATTGGCAGATGTCGGGCGAGGTGATCCTGATGACGTTGCTGGGCGGCATGGGCACGATCTTCGGCCCGGTCGTCGGCGCCTTCGTTGTGGTCGCGCTCCAGCATGTGCTCAGCGGTATCGGATCCTGGGTTCAGGTGGTCATCGGCGGTACGTTTATCGCCTGCGTGCTCTTGTTCCGCCGCGGCATCGTTGGCGAACTGGCGCGTTTGTTGAGAATATCGTCGCTCTGATCGAGAGCGACGATCTGCCGGATTGGCATCCAGGCCGTCTAGTTCCCGGCCGGGCGCCATGACCGGTCGCGCGGGTACCGGCGTGCGACCGGTTTTACCGTGTGCATTAGAATTGAAGCTCGGGGTAGCGTTCGAGATAGATCCGGAACCATGGCGTGAACAGTTCGGGCTGGGCAGCCATCTCCGCCTTTAGCGCGTCCCGGTGAACCCAGCGCGCGGCCTCGACTTCCTGCGGATCAAGTGCAAGCATTATGTGCGTGCGGTCGGCCTGGCCAACATACATCGTCACCCGCTCGCGCTCGTGAAGGCCATTGCCGACATCGGCCGAATAATCGACCACCCTGCGGCGTGTCAGCGGCACCGCAAACCCGAGTTCTTCTTCAAGCCGTCGCTCGGCGCAAAGATCCAGCGGCTCCTCCCAATTGGGGTGCGTGCAGCAGCTGTTGGCCCATAATCCGCTGGTGTGGTATTTTGAACTCGCACGCTTCTGGATCAGCAGATGCTCCCCGTCAAACACGAAGATCGAGACCGCCAGATGATACAGCGCGTCGCGATGGGCGGCGAGCTTTTCGACCGGGTACAATGAACCGTCCTCGGCAATGGCGGGTATCAGGATGGGGGAAAGCGTCATGGCATTTTCCGATCTGCGTGCCTTCGTTGTCATTGTCGCGCGGCTGAGCTCAAGTCATCCGCAGCGGTCGCGTCAAGCCAGTCGCGTCCGCTAAAGCCGCAAGCAACGGCAATTCGCTGTTCTCCTTGCATGACGGCGCGTTCTTGCCAATGGTGTCGCGCCGATCCGCGGCGGTTGGCCCCATGCCGAACGCCCGCGGGCGGGGCCAGAATAGAGGATGGCGCAAACCCTGGGGATCAATTACAGCTCCGTAGCGCGTGCGCTTCCCGTCCCCTCAATGAGGCCTGTCTGTCGATGGCAAAGCCCAAGTTTGCGGCAACCCGTTATTATGCCTCGGCCTTCCTGGCGCCGGCGGTGGTCGTCACCTATCTGCCGATCTGGCTCAACGAGCGGGGGATCAGCGACGCCGAAATCGGCCTGATCAATACCGTGCCGATGTTGGGCACACTGCTGTTCAGCATTTTCGTCGGCCGGCTTGCCGACCGCGCATCTGACTGGAAACAGGCAATCATACTCGGCACCGGGCTCGCCGCCGCCTTCTCGCTGCTGCTCGGACTGGCCGATGGGTTCTGGCTCATTCTGCTGATCTGGACGCTCGCCACCATGCCGGCAAGTCTGGTCGGTCCGGTTGCCGACGCCGCCACGTTGCGGTTGTCGATGCGGCTCGGGTTTTCCTTTGGCTCGACCCGCGCCTGGGGAACCCTTGGCTATCTCGCCATGTGTTTCATAACCGGCTACCTGATCTTGTGGTTTGGCGCCAGCGCCTTTGTCTGGCTGTTCGCGGCCACCTGCGCGATCCGGTTTTTTGCTGCCGGCGGCCTGCCGCGGCTGCGCGACGACCAGGCCCGCCATACAGGCACGCGTGGCAGGTTTCTCTCACACGACGTCATGGCGGCGTTCAAGCCCTGGGTTCTGCTGCCCGTGGTGGCGGGCGCGATTCTGTTTGCCAACCATATGGTGATGAACGCCTTTTCGTCGCTGGTCTGGAAAGAACAGGGCCTGTCAGAACCGATAATAGGCAGCCTGATTGCGTTGGGGGCCGCCGCCGAAGCCGCCACCATGTTTGCCTGGCACCGCATCAACACCCGGTTTCCCGCCAGGGTGCTGATCTTGTTTGCCGCCATCGCATCGATGCTGCGGTGGGCGGCCATGACGCTGTCGGCGCCGCTTGCATTCTTGGTGATCATGCAGCTTGGACAGGCCGTCACCTTCACATTCGCCTATCTTGGCTGTCTGTATTTCATCTCCAAGCGCACCAATGAAAACATCTCGGCAGAAGCGCAGAGTCTGTTCGGGGTCATGATGCAGGGGTTCTCGATCCTGATTGTAACGGTTTTTGGTGTGGTTTTCGGCATCATCGGCGTCAAGGCGTTCTGGATCTGCGTCGGGCTCGCGGCGCTGGCTTTGATCATGGTACAGGTGTCATTGAAAATGCACCGCCCTGATTCCGCCGATTGAGCCCGTTATTGAAAATGACTGCACTCCAGGTTCTTGACCCGGGCTGCAGTAATATTAACGATATTTAACGTGCCTGCGCGCAATCGCACGCTATGTTGCGTCGATGGTGACGCAGGGGTGATCTGCGGCTGCAAGGAATTGTTGTCTGGTTGGCTTTGGCGCAGGCTTGTTGCGAATTTACGAAAGATACGAATTTGAAACTCTGGAAACAATTGCTGGTGTCTCTGCTGTTGCTCGCGGCGGTTTTCCTGGTCTGGTCGGCATTCTACCCTGGCGCTCATGATGTATTGACGCGCTACGGGCTTGAGCGCGTTTCGCTGTTTGCGCCCGACCCGGGCGAGCAGAGCGCGACCCCCGCGACCGGAAAGAAAGCGGGCGGCAGAGCCGGTAGGCGCGGCCCGCGCGAGGCGATTGTCGTCGTTGCCCCCACCAGTGAAGGCGTGGTCAATGACAAGCTCACCGCGATTGGCACCGGCCAGGCGGTGCGTTCGGTCTCGGTCAGGACTTTGGTCTCCGGCCAGATTGCCGATATTCCTGTGCAACCGGGCGGTCGGGTGACGCAGGGCGATGTGCTCATCCAGCTCGATGCGGCCGAAGAAGAACTTGCAGTCGAGCGTGCCCGGCTGGCGGTCAACGACGCCAAGGCCCGCGCTGATCGTCTCGACAGTCTCGTGGCCAGCCGGGCGGTCTCCAGCGTCGAGGCCGATCAGGCCCGCAACGCGCTCGGCACCGCAGAGGTGGCGCTGCGCGAAGCCGAGCTGGAACTCTCGCGGCGAACGGTCACCGCGCCGATCAGTGGCTCGCTCGGCATCCTCGCGGTAAACGCCGGCGATTATGTCACCAGCCAGACCGAAATCGCCAGCATTGACGACCGCAGCGAAATCCTGATCGAGTTCTACGTGCCCGAGCGCTTCACCTCCGGCATGGAAGTCGGCAAGAGCGTCACCGCAAGGGCGATTTCACGCCCCGGCGAGACCTTCAAGGGCACGATCTCGGCGGTTGACAACAGGGTCGACGAGGCAAGTCGCACGCTTCGGATTCGGGCCCGGATTCCCAATGCCGACGATACCCTGCGCGCCGGCATGTCGTTTGAGGTGATGGTCGGCTTCGAGGGCGAGCGCTGGCCGGCAGTCGATCCGCTGGCGATCCAGTGGGATTCAGCTGGCGCCTATGTCTGGCGCATTGTCGACGACAAGGCCGAACGTGTCGATGTCGCCATTATCCAGCGCAATTCCGACAGCGTGCTGGTCAAGGCCGAACTTGCGATCGGTGACATGGTTGTCACCGAAGGTGTTCAAAGCGTTCGCGAGGGTGCGACCGTCAGGGTGCTCGGCGGCACAGGGCCAAGCGGCGGTGGGAAGTCTGGCGCCAATGGCGTGGTCGAAAACTCCAAGGCGGGCAGCGACGCATGAGCACCAGCGGCGAAGACCACAGCGGTTCCGGCAGCGGCGAATACGAACACGCACCGATCGACGCCGCCAGTGCGCCGGTAACTGCCGGAGAGGGCGCCGACAAGATGGAAACCGGTGGCGGCACCGCGCTGATGGTGCGTCGCCCGGTGCTGGCGATGGTGATCTCGCTGTTGATCGTGGTGGCCGGACTTGCCGGCCTCTACGGCGCCGAAATCCGCGAACTGCCGAATGTTGACCGGCCGGTAATCACGGTTACCACCGACTTCAGTGGAGCAGCACCCGAAACCGTCGACCGCGAACTCACCGCCGTGGTTGAGGGCGCCGTGGCGCGGGTCACCGGCGTTGCCTCGATCTCGTCGACCTCGACTCTGGGCCGCAGCCGCGTCACCATCGAATTCAAGGACAGCGCCGACCTCAATGTCGCCGCTTCCGATGTCCGCGACGCGCTTGGTCGTGTCACCAACAACATGCCCGATGGCGCTGACGAGCCACGCATCGTCAAGGCCGATGCCGATTCCGATGCGGTGATGCGTCTGGCGGTCACCTCTGACCGGCTCAATGTCCAGGATATGACGGTGCTGGTCGAGGATCTGGTGGTCGACCGGCTCGCCGCCGTTGCCGGCGTTGCCGATGTTGCCGTCTATGGCGACCGCGAGAAGATTTTCCGGGTCGATGTCGATCAGTCCCGGCTGGCGGCCTTTGGCCTGACACTGGCCGATCTGCGCGCCGCACTCAGCAATGTGGCGCTCGACGTACCTGCGGGGTCACTGACCGCGCGCACATCCGACATTGTCGTGCGCGCCACCGCTGACGTGACCACCCCTGAGGGCTTCGAAAACCTTTATATCAATGACCGGGTGCGGTTCCGTGATGTCGCCAATATCACGCTCGGCCCCAATCCGGGCGAAACCGTGCTGCGCGCCAATGGCCGCACCGGCATCGGCATCGGCATCATCCGCCAGGCCGCTTCCAACACGCTGGAAATCTCCGACGGCGTTCGCGCAGCCACCCTGGCGATTGCCGACATCCTGCCCGAAGGCGTCGATATCCGCGTCACCAGCGATGACGCCGCCTTCATTCGTGGTTCCATCGAGGAAGTGCGCTCGACGCTCATTCTTGCGGTGGCGATCGTGATTGCCATCATATTTGTGTTTCTGCGCGATTGGCGCGCCACCATCATCCCGGCGATCACCCTGCCGGTGTCACTGATCGGGGCCTTCGCGGCGATCTGGCTCGCAGGTTTCTCCGTCAACATCCTGACCCTGCTGGCGCTGGTGCTGGCCACCGGCATGGTGGTTGATGACGCCATCGTCGTGCTCGAGAACATTGTCCGCAAGCGCAACGAGGGCATGGGCGTGCGCGCGGCTGCCGTCATCGGCACCCGTGAGGTGTTTTTTGCCGTCATCACCACCACCGCCACGCTTGCCGCCGTGTTCATCCCGATCTCGTTTTTGCCAGGCCAGGCCGGCGGGCTGTTTACTGAATTTGGTTTCGTGCTGGCGTTCACCGTGATGATCTCCAGTGTCGTGGCGCTGACCCTGTGCCCGATGCTGGCCTCGCGGCTGATCAAGCGGCGGGATCTCAACGAGGCTGCCGACAGCGGGATCATGGTCAGCATTGGCCGCTATTTTACCCGGCTTTATGCGCGAGTGCTGCACCGGGCGCTGGATGCGCCGCTGGTTGTCATCGTTATCGCCTTGGTGACCGCCGGAGCGGCCTTGGCGCTGGCCGGCTCGATTCCGCAGGAATTGACCCCGCCGGAGGACCGCGCCGTGGCGCTGATGCGGGTCTCCGCGCCGCAAGGCGTCAGCCTCGAATATACCAAGGCCCGCATGACAGAAATCGAACGCCTGGTCGAACCGCTGCGCGAAAGCGGCGAGGTGGAGAACATCTTTGCTATCAGCGGCTCCCGTGGTGCTTCCAACAGTGGCTTCATGGTGCTGACGCTGGCGTCCTGGGGAGATCGTGAGCGCTCGCAGGCCGAAATCGTATCAGACATCAACCGGGCTGTTGCTACCGTGCCCGGCGTCCGCGCGTTTGCCATTCAACCCAACAGTCTCGGCATCCGCGGCGCCGGCAACGGGCTGCAGTTTGCCTTTGTCGGCAACAATTACGATTTGCTGGCCGACGTTGCCGAACAAACGGTCGAAAAGCTGGAACAGGATCCGCGTTTCAGCCAGATCCAGCTCTCCTACGAAACAACCCAGCCGCAGATCTCTGTGCGGATCGACCGCGAGCGCGCCTCCGATCTCGGCGTCAACATCGACGGACTGGCTGAAGCGCTGCAGGCATTGCTCGATGGTCGTGAAGTTGCGCAGGTGTTCATCGAGGACCGGTCCTACCCGGTCAAATTGATGTCGACCAACAACCCGATCAATGACCCGACCGATTTGGAATCGATCTATCTCAAGGCCGGTGATGGCCGCATCGTGCCGATGTCGACGATCGCCACGCTCGAGGAAAAGGCGGTTGCGCCCGACCTCCGGCGCGAGAGCCAGATGCGTTCGGTGTCAATAACCGCCGGCCTGACGCCGGGTTTTGCGCTTGGCGCAGCCTGGGATGAAGCCGTGCTGTTGGCAGAGCCACTGATGCCTGCCGGCGTGCGCATCATTCCGTTGGCCGAAGCCGCAACGCTGGATCAGTCCTCGCGCGACATGCTGATTACATTTGGTATAGCCATTGTGGTGGTGCTGCTGGTGCTGGCCGCGCAGTTTGAAAGCTTCGTCAGCGCCTTCATCATCATCTCGACGGTGCCGCTTGGGCTTGCCTGCGCGGTCTTCGCCATGGCCATGACCGGCGGCTCGCTCAATGTCTACAGCCAGATCGGGCTGGTACTGCTGGTCGGCGTGATGGCCAAGAACGGTATCCTTATCGTTGAATTCGCCAACCAGTTGCGCAACCGCGGCATGGATGTGCGGCGCGCCATCGAGGAAGCCTCCAATATTCGCCTGCGTCCGGTGATGATGACCATGATTTCCACGGTGCTGGGATCGGTGCCGCTGCTCTTGGCATTTGGCGCCGGTGCGGAGGCGCGGGTGGCGCTCGGCTGGGTGATCGTCGGCGGCCTCGGCCTGGCGATGATCGCAACCCTGCTACTGACCCCGGTTGTCTATCTGTTGCTGGCCCGTTTCGCCACGCCTTCGGCGCAGGAAGAGCAACGGTTGCATGCCGAACTGCACGAGGCGGGAAACCGGCAGATGGCTCAGGAATTGTCTCCCGGCGAATGAACAAGCCGAATGAGAAAACCGGTTCAGGTATCGCGCTGCCGTTGGCTGCGCGGTACCTGCCTGGGTGTGGCGTGTCTACCTGATGGTGACCACGATCTTGCCGACGGCATGGCCATCGGCGAGGTAGTCATAGGCTGCGGAGGCAGCGCTCAGTTCGTAGCTGCTGTCGATCACCGGCTTGACCGCGCCGGACTTGATCAGCGCGCTTAGTTCGGCCAGTTGCGCGCCGTCGGGCGACATGAAGAACGCCTCGAAGCGGACGCCGTGCTTTTCCGCATTGCCATCGCTGTCCTGCCCCTTGATGGAAACCAGAACGCCACCTTTTTTCAGAACCTTGAACGAGCGGTTCATGGTCTCGCCACCCATCATGTCGAACACCACATCATAGCCCGATAGCAGCTCGTCGAATTTCTCTGTCTTGTAGTCGATCACTTTGTCCGCGCCCAGCGAGCCCACAAGGTCGGCGTTCTTGGCGCTGGTGGTGGTGGCGACATAAGCACCCAGATGCTTCGCAATCTGGATCGCCAGTGTTCCGACGCCGCCAGAGCCTGCATGGATCAGGATTTTCTGATCCTTCTTCAAGCCGGCCTTGTCGACAATTGCCTGCCAGGCGGTCAGCCCCGCCAGCGGGATCGAGGCGGCCTCTGCGTGGCTGATATTGGCGGGTTTCAGTGCCAGTTCGTCTTCCTTGATACGGGCAACTTCAGCCAGCGCGCCGGCGTCCTCCTGGTTGGGGCGGGCATAGACCGCGTCGCCGGGCTTGAACCGGGTCACATTGGCGCCGACTTCGCGGACCACGCCCGACACGTCATAGCCCATGACATGCGGAAAGCTGATCGGGAGATAGTCCTTCATGTGGCCAGCGCGGAGGATGTTGTCGATCGGATTGAGGCCAGCGGCATGCACGCTGATCAGCACAGAGTCCTCATTGATCCGGGGCTCTTCGATGTCGGCGATCTCGATGCGGGCTGCATAGGCTTTGATGATGGCGGCTTTCATTAGGGAAATCCTTGATGCTGGTGAGGCGGCCGCGTACCTGCAGTGGTCGGCGGGCGACGGCTTTGTTGGAGCCGCGGGCAGGGCAGTTGGGAGGAATGGCACCGACCCGAGTGCCCCCGTGTGAGGGTGTGGTGCCGGGAGGCTTTGCCTGGCAGAGACCTTCAACGTGGTGGTTCGTGCTGGCCCCTTCAACCGTCATGACGTCGTCGTGATCAGCTCTTTGACAAAGCTGCAGGCGACGATCTCAACTCTCATTCTGGTGCTGGTCGAGCCGTGATCGTCTGCAGCAAACGCAGACATCTGGGCTCAGGTTCCGGATTTTTTTACGGGCCTGCGGTCAGGCGGTCCAGCGGCTCGGTAGCAAGGGTTTTGCCAGCGACAGGATCAGCAGCAGAACCATGCCGACAGCGAGGCCGAAAATGCCGCTCAGCGTGGCTTCCGCCGCCCATCCGGCAAAGCCCGATGCAAATGTAACGGCCGTGCGCACCATGTAAGCGAAAGCCTTTACCGCGTGTCCGAGCGTTGAGGCGCCGAATCCTTCAAGACCATGGATGATGATCGAACCGCCGACCCAGAGCATGGCGGCGGTACCGATGCTGGCAACGGTTTCCATGAAACCGGGCATGCCGCGGACGATGGCGCGACCGAGTGAGCGGGTCCACTCGAAATAGGCGCCTTGGGCCATCTTCAGCCCGACGTCGTCGGCTTTCACCAGTATCGCGACGCTGCCATAGACAAACGCGGTGATGCCGATCGCCACCATCGCCAGGATCATGCCTTCGGTCCACAGCGAGTCAGCCTCGATCGAGGAGAGCGCGATGGTCATGATTTCGGCCGAGAGAATAAAATCGGTCTTGATCGCACCGCTTACCCGTGTCTGCTCCAGATGTGCCGCATCAAGGCCTGCGGACTTGTCCACATGCGCCGGCTCCGGTTGGAATATGTGCCATATCTTCTCCGCCCCCTCAAAACACAGGTAGCCGCCACCGAGCATCAAAAGCGGCCCCAGCAGCCAGGGCGCAAATATGTTGAGCAGCATCGCGATAGGCAACAGGATGACGAGCTTGTTGAACAACGAGCCACGGGCGATCTTCCAGACGATCGGCAATTCGCGGATCGCCGGCAGGCCATGCACATATTTGGGCGTTACCGCGGTGTCGTCGATCAGCACGCCGGCGGTCTTTACCCCCACCTTGGCGGCTTGGGCGCTGACATCGTCAAGCTGAGCGGCGGCGATCTTGGTAAGGGCTGCGACGTCGTCCAGAAGGGCAAGCAGTCCGCTCATAGTGTCTTTTCCAATGCAGGCTGGCTGGTTCGATCGCCGTGGTACGGTTCGGTCTAGGGCGCTGACGCGGCTACCCGGGCAAGCCGGGCGGCCGACATGTGCCCCAATTCCGGTCGGCTGTCACCAGACAACTTCCTAAATTGCAATTGGTTCCGCAACCCCGCTTGCGTGGGTTTCAGTCGCCTGCCAGGCAATCGCGCATCGAGGTGGCGAGCTCGCGGATCAGGTCGAAATAGAGCTCGGGGCCGTCTGTAAGCGTTGCGCCGAGCGGATCGAGAACCGCCGGGCGGGCGTTTGAGCCCTCTACCGCCACGTCGACCAGCCGGCTTTCAAATTGCGGTTCGGAGAAGGCGCAGACGGCGTCGAGTTCGCGCACCTTGTCGCGGATCCCGGTCAGCCGCTCGGCGCTCGGCCGGACGTCAGGATTGACGGTGATCGAACCCGCCGCCTCGATATTGAAGCGCTTTTCGAAATACTGGTAGGCATCGTGAAAGACAATGAAATGCTTGTCGTGCACCGGCGCGAGGATATCCTCGACCTCGTCGCCGAGCGCGTCGAGTTTTGCATTCGTCGCGTGTGCATTGGCGGCATAGGCGGCGGCATTGGCCGGATCGGCATTCGCCAGTGCCGCGCTGATCGCCGCCACAAAGGACTTGGCGTTGGCCGGGTCAAGCCAGACATGCGCGTCATAGCCTCCATGATCGTGGTCATCGTCATGCCCGTCAGCATCATGGTTGGCATCGGCGTGATCATGATCAGTGTCGGCATCCGCTTGCGCGTGATCTTCGTGGCCATCGCTGTCATGATCGTGGGCGTCATGACCATCGGCGTCCCCGTCCGAATGGACGTGCGCTTCGAAGGCGCCGCCGGCTCTGAAGGGCAATTTATGCAGGCCTTCGGCTTCCATCAGCGTGATCGTGTGGGCATTTTTGGCGATGGTCTCGATCGGTTTTTCCAGAAATGTTTCGAAATTCGGGCCCACCCAGAGAATCAGCTCGGCGTTTTCCAGCTCCCGCGCCTGGCTCGGCTTGAGCGCATAGGAATGCGGCGAGGCGGCGCCGCCGACGATCAGCTCGGGCGTGCCCACGCCTTCCATCACCGCAGCCACCAGCGAATGAACCGGTTTGATCGAGGCGACCACCCGCGGTTCGGCTGAAGCGGGGGTAAGGGAGAGCAGCGAAAGCGAGAATGCAGTTGCGACGGCGGCAACGGTCTGGCCAGAAAAGATCATCAACAGGGTCCTGTCATTATCGAGTTTGTGATGTTATAAGGTTACATCGTTGTGTAACGGTATAACGTGTGCGATAGAACTCGACAAGCGTGCAGCAGATTTTTTTCAGGATCCCCAGTGCAGAATATTGAACCACCCCTGATATCGCTCGAAAAGGCCGGCATTGAGCGCGGCGGTCGTTGGCTGGTGCGTGGGGTCGATCTCACCGTCGCCAGAGGCGAGATCGTCACCCTGATCGGCCCCAACGGATCGGGCAAGTCTTCCACCGCCAAGATGGCGCTGGGCGTGATCAAGCCTGATGAGGGAACCGCCGAGCGCATGCCCGGCCTGCGGGTGGGCTACGTGCCGCAAAAACTCTCGGTCGACTGGACGCTGCCGCTGACAGTTGCGCGTTTCATGCGCCTGACCGGCAAACCGGACGCTGCAGAGGCAGAGAAGGCTCTGGCCGCCACCGGCATTGCCCATCTGACCGGCGCCGAAATCCGCAACCTGTCGGGCGGCGAATTCCAGCGCGCCATGCTGGCCCGCGCCATTGCCCGCAAGCCCGATCTGCTGGTGCTCGACGAGCCGGTGCAGGGTGTCGATTATTCCGGCGAAATCGCGCTCTACGATCTGATCCGCAAGATCCGTGACGACAATGGCTGCGGCATCCTGCTGATCTCGCATGATCTGCATGTGGTGATGGCCGCCACCGACCGGGTGATCTGCCTCAATGGCCATGTCTGCTGCCAGGGATCGCCTGTCACCGTGGCCTCCAGCGACGCCTACCGCCGGCTGTTTGGTGGCTACACCGATGCGGCGCTGGCTGTCTACCAGCACAACCACGATCATACTCATCTCGCCGATGGTCGGGTGCAGCATGCCGATGGCTCGGTGACGGCGCACTGCCATCCCGATGATGGCCACCATAAATGCCATCCCGACGATGGTCACCATGAAGATCATCCCGACGATAGTCACCACGCCCACAATCATGATCACCAGAAGCGGCAGGGCGGTGGCTCTGTCCATCCTGCGCCGGTAGCAGCAGCGGCCGCGCCAACGGCCCCAAACCCGAAAGGCGATGGCGATGCTTGATGATTTCTTCTTCCGCGCAATCCTCGCAGGCCTTGGTGTGGCATTGGTGGCCGGGCCGCTCGGCTGCTTCATCGTCTGGCGCAGGCTCGCTTATTTCGGCGATACCCAGGCCCATGCAGCACTGCTCGGCGTGGCGCTCGCCTTGCTGCTCGAAATCAATGTCACGCTGGCCGTGTTCGTGGTTTCTGCGCTGATCTCGCTGGCGTTGCTGGCCTTGCAGAAGCGGGCGACGTTGTCATCGGATGCGCTGCTGGGGTTGCTGTCGCATGCCTCGCTGGCGATCGGTCTGGTGGCGCTGGCCTTCATGACCTGGGTTCGGGTTGACCTGATGGGGCTGCTGTTCGGCGATATTCTCGCCGTCTCGAAAACCGACATCGCCGTGATCTGGACCGGCGGCCTGTTGGTGCTGGCGGTGCTGGCGGTAATCTGGCGGCCGCTGTTTGCCGCCACCGTCAACACCGAGCTGGCCGAGGCCGAGGGTATGCACCCTGACCGCGTCAATCTCGTCTTCATGATCCTGATGGCCACGGTGATTGCCATTTCCATGAAGATCGTCGGCGTGCTGCTGATTACTGCCATGCTGATCATCCCGGCAGCCACCGCCCGGCGTTTTGCCACGGGGCCGGAGCAGATGGCGGTGCTGGCCTCTTTTGCCGGCATGGCCGCCGTCGTGCTTGGCCTTGAGGCGTCGCTTGCCTGGGATACCCCCTCGGGGCCGACCATTGTCGTAGCGGCACTGGTGCTGTTCGTGCTGGCGATGTCGCCGGTGGGCAGCGCGATTGTCCGCATCGCCAGCTTCATTGGCGCCAGAGGCAAACGCAAAGGGGCACCGTCATGAACCGGAATACCCCCTCCGGCGCGGGTCACAGCCATTCAAACCCGCGCGAAAAATCCGATCTGACCAAGAACCAGTCGCTGGTGTTTGGCGCGCTGAGCCGCGCCGAGGGGCCGCTGTCGGCCTACACCATTCTCGACCAGTTGCGCGACGATGGCTTTCGCGCGCCGCTGCAGGTCTACCGCGCGCTCGACAAGCTGGTCGAAACCGGCATGGTTCACCGGCTTGAAAGCCTCAATGCCTTCGTGGCCTGCAGCCATCCCGGCTGCGACAGTCACCAGACCATCGCCTTCGCCATCTGCGAAACCTGCGGCAAAGTTGCCGAAATTTCCGACGAGGCCCTTGAGAGCCGGTTGCGCGAACTGGCGCGTGAGGACGGCTTTACGGTCAAGCGGGCGGTGGTGGAATTGCGCGGGCTGTGCGCCGCGTGTCGCTAGTCTGGTGACGTGCCTATATCGAGGCACTGACGTTCGCGCCAAACCCGCACGGCCATCCGACGCTTGATCCGAGACTACTCATGGAGACGAAGCATGAAACCGCCCGCCTTTGATGCGAGTGCAGCCGGTTCCTACGCGGAAGGCCCGCCACGGCAGGTTCCCGGTTACGAAAGCCTGCACCGGATGGTGTCGCTGTTGCTTGCCGAGCGCGCACCGTCAGATGGCCGGGTGCTGGTTCTCGGTGCAGGCGGCGGTCAGGAACTCAGGGCGCTGGCCGACGCCCATCCGGGATGGTGGTTCGATGGCGTCGACCCCTCAGCCGAGATGCTCGAGTTGGCCCGGCAGGTGGCCGGTTCCCACGCAGAGCGTATACGTTTGCATCAGGGCTTGATCAGCGACGCCCCCGACGGGCCATACGATGCGGCCACATCCATTCTGACATTCCATTTCATTGCGCATGACCAGCGCCTTGATACCTTGAACCAGATCCGCAGCCGTCTCAAATCCGGCGCGCCCTTCATCCTGGTTCATCTCAGCTTTCCGCAGACTGAACCGGAACGGTCTATCTGGATCGCCCGCCATGTCGCCTATGGCAGGTCGAACGGCACCGACCCGGCTCTTGCCGAGAGCGCGCGTCAGGCCATCGGTAGCAGGCTGACAATCCTTTCTCCGGAGGACGAGGTAGCGATGTTGCATCAGGCCGGATTTTCAGATGTCAGCCTGTTTTACGCAGGCCTCAGCATCAAGGGCTGGATTGCCTACGCCGAATAGAAGCAGTCCGTCTCCGCAAAGCCTCTACAGGCTTGCATCCTCCTGAAGGGTCGCATTGCCTGTCGCAGCAATTTCAGAGGAAACGCTGATCGTATTTGCCTCCGGTCAGGCATTGTTTTTCATGTGCCGAACGCCGTCGTTGACGGAAAGTCTCGGTCAGGATCAGCACTCCGGTCGCAATGATGTGAAATGTCTCTGTTTCCTCGCCCGCCCCCCTAACTTGGTAGGCGATTGCCTTGGCAACCGCTGAAGGAAGGCCTATCCTGAACAAGGAGCATTGCAACCGGAAATACCCGGTGGACGATGCGGACTGTAAAGCCCAGCGAGAGAAAAGACATGACTGATATGGACAAGAAACACGGCACTGGATCGACGATGAGCACCGGCGCGCCGGCGGCGAGCGATCGCAATTCGCTCACCATCGGTCCCGATGGTCCGATCGTGCTGCACGACGTACATTTTCTTGAACAGATGGCGCATTTCAACCGCGAAAAGGTTCCCGAGCGTCAACCTCATGCCAAGGGTTCGGGTGCCTTCGGCGTGTTCAAGACGACTGCGGACGTATCTGCCTACACCAAGGCTGCCTTGTTCCAGAAGGGAGCATCCACGGATATGCTGGCGCGGTTTTCCACCGTGGCTGGAGAATCCGGAAGCCCCGACACCTGGCGGGATGTCCGCGGCTTCTCGCTCAAGTTTTATACCGACGAAGGCAATTACGATCTGGTCGGAAACAACACGCCGATCTTCTTCGTTCGCGACCCGATGAAATTTCCGCATTTCATCCGCAGCCAGAAACGCTTGCCTGATTCAGGCCTGCGCGACAATAACATGCAATGGGACTTCTGGACCAACAACCCGGAATCGGCGCACCAGGTAACCTATCTGATGGGCCAGCGCGGCTTGCCGCGGACCTGGCGCAATATGAATGGCTATGGCTCGCACACCTATATGTGGATCAATGCCGCTGGCGAGAAGTTCTGGGTGAAATATCATTTCCACACCCATCAGGGCATGGAGTTTTTCTCCAATGAGGAAGCCGCTGCAATGTCAGGGGCTGACGCCGATTTCCATCGCCGCGACCTGTTCGAAGCGATCGCGCGCGGTGAACATCCCGTCTGGACGATGTCGGTCCAGGTCATGCCCTATGCCGACGCCAAGACCTATCGTATCAACCCCTTCGATCTGACCAAGACCTGGCCTCATGCCGATTATCCGTTGATCGAAGTCGGCACCATGACACTCAACCGCAACCCGGAGAATTTCTTCGCGCAAATCGAACAGGCTGCTTTCTCGCCGGGCAATACCGTGCCAGGAATTGGCCTGTCGCCCGACAAGATGCTGCTTGGCCGCGCTTTTGCTTATAATGATGCGCAGCGCAACCGGATCGGCACCAACTTCCACCAGTTGCCGGTCAACCGCCCGAAGGTGGCGGTCAACACCTATATGTTCGACGGCCAGATGACCTATGAGCATAGCGGCAATGCCCCGGTCTATGCGCCCAACAGCGGCGACCGGAGCTGGGCGGACGAAACCGGTCCCGCCGAGGACAGATGGGAAGCCGATGGCGAAATGGTTCGCAGCGCCTACACGCTGCGTGCCGAGGACGACGATTTCACCCAGCCGGGTATTCTTGTCCGCGAAGTCTTTACTGACGATCAGCGTTCAAAACTGGTTGAAACGGTAAGCGGCGCCCTGCTTGGCGGCGTGCGGTCTCCGGTGCTCGAGCGGGCGTTCGATTACTGGAAGAGTGTCGATGCGGATGTCGGACGCCGGATCGAGGAACGTGTCCGAGCCGGCTCCGCCGTCTGATATATGCACGACCGTTCAAATGGGTTCATTTGAACGGCTGTCTGCACTTACTGAATCAGAACAATACCGCGCCGCGCAATCACTTGGTTGCGCGGCGCGGTCGTAACCGGAACCGCGATTGTCGGCGATCCAATCACCAGCACAGCAATCGAACACCGAGCTTACTCCTTCTTGCCCCCCGTCACCCGGATCTCGCCGATATGCGCGCGCGCGAATTCGGTTTTCAGGAACGCCTCGAGCAGCCGCGCGGGCAGGGTGATACTGGCGCGGTCGGCGTCGGGCAGGGCGTCGAAACGGCCGGCGCGGCTGTGTCTGCTGTCGATCATGCCACCAGCCACCGTGTTGAGTGTATCGGGATCGATCAGGATGAAGGCACCAGTCTCGCGGTTGGTCTCGTAGGCATCGAAGATCGCGTCTTCCTCGAAATCGAGCTCCACCACGCCGATGCCGTTGAGCGCCAGCACTGCCGCGTCATCCCAGTTTCCGGTTGCCAGATCGAGTGCGGAGACCGGCCGCACCATCACCCGCTGCCGCCGTGAACCCGCCTTCAGCCAGTAGCGCTTGCCGGGCACGATGCCGTCGGGCGACAGCGCCACCAGTCGGGCCGAAAATGCACGACCGGTCTGCGGTCGCTGGTCGATTGCCGCAATCATGTCGCCACGCGAAATGTCGACCGGCCTGTCGAGCACCAGGGTGATGGCGTCGCCGCTCACCGCCGCGTTGCGCACCAGATCATAGGTAACGATCGCCTTGACATTGGCCTCGACGCCCGAGGGCAGCACCACGACGCTGTCGCCGGGCTTGATCGAGCCACCGGCGACCGTGCCCTGATAGCCGCGAAAGCCTTCCCCAGGCCGTGACACCCGCTGCACCGGCAGCCGGAACCCGGTGCTCTGGCCGGTGCGCTGGGTGGCCTTCTCCAGCGTTTCCACCAGCGTCGGGCCGGAATACCAGGGCATCACGTCATCGCCGCGCAGCACGATGTTTTCGCCCTTCAGCGCTGACACCGGAATGGCCGTGACCTGGCGCACGCCGAGCGATAGCGCGATCTCGCGGAACTCGCGGGCGATGGCGTGAAACCCGGCCTCGTCATAATGCGCGAGATCGATCTTGTTGACCGCCAGCACGAATTGCCGGATTCCCATCAGCGCGGCGATGGTGGCGTGCCGCCTTGTCTGTTCCAGAATGCCGGCGCGGGCATCGACCAGCAGCACCGCCAGATCGGCGGTCGAGGCGCCGGTCGCCATGTTGCGGGTATACTGCACATGGCCGGGCGTGTCGGCGACGATGAATGAGCGCCGGTCGGTGGCAAAATAGCGATAGGCAACATCGATGGTGATGCCCTGTTCGCGCTCGGCCTGGAGGCCATCGAGCAGCAGTGCGAAATCGGGCAGGCCGAGTTCGTTGTGCTGGCCGGTGGAATCGCCCCTGAGCGTCGCTGCCTGGTCTTCCTTGACCGCCTTGGTGTCCCACAACAGCCGGCCGATCAGCGTCGATTTGCCGTCGTCGACCGAGCCGCAGGTGATGAAGCGCAAGGGCCGCGCCTGTCGCGTCACGGATTGAGGGCCGGTCAGGACGTCAGTTGATTCTTCTTCTTGGGCAAGCCGCGGAAGCAATTGAAAACTCATCAGAAATATCCTTCGCGCTTTTTCTTTTCCATCGATCCGGACTGGTCGCGGTCAATGGCTCTGCCCTGGCGTTCCGACACGGTGGCGATCTCCAGTTCGGCAATCACCTCGTCAAGCGTTGTCGCGCTCGAGCGCACCGCGCCGGTCAGCGGAAAGCAGCCCAATGTGCGAAACCGCACCAGTTCCTCGCGCACCTGTTCTTCGGGTAAAAGTTCCAGCCGCTTGTCTTCAGCCAGAATCAGCATGCCGTCGCGCTCGACGATCTTCCGGCGCTCGGCGAAATAGAGCGGCACCAGCTCGATCTGTTCAGCCTGGATGTAGCGCCAGATGTCAACCTCGGTCCAGTTCGACAGCGGAAATGCCCGCACGCTTTCGCCCGGATGAACCATGCCGTTGTAGATCGACCAAAGTTCGGGCCGCTGGTTGCGCGGGTCCCAGGCGTGATCCGGTGTGCGGAACGAGTAGATCCGCTCCTTGGCGCGGGAGGCTTCCTCGTCGCGCCGTGCGCCGCCAAAGGCCGCATCATAGCGGCCCATGTCGAGCGCCTGTTTCAAGGCCTGGGTCTTCATGATGTCGGTGTAGCGCGCCGAACCGTGGCTGAACGGGGTTACTTTTTCGCGCAATCCATCGGGATTGGTGTGGGCGATCAGATCCAGCCCGTACTTGGCCGCCACCTGATCGCGAAAGGTGATCATTTCCGGAAACTTCCAGCCGGTATCGATATGCACCAGCGGAAATGGCAGCTTGCCGGGATGGAAGGCCTTCAGCGCCAGGTGCAACAGCACCGAGGAATCCTTGCCGATCGAGTAGAGCATCACCGGGCGTTCGAACTCTGCCGCCACCTCGCGAAAGATGTGGATCGCCTCGTTTTCCAGCGCCTTGAGATGCGGGTCCAGCGGCGGCTTGCCGCGCCCGTGTTCAATCACGTTCATCAGAATTTCCTTCAAATGGTCTTACGAGGCCGTGAGTTTGGGCTGGCCCTTGGCGCGCGAGCCGGAAACGGAAGCCGACAGGTGCAGCCCGCATTCGCGGCGCTCGTCCTGTTCCCACCACCAGCGCCCGGCGCGTTCCGGCTCGCCCGGCTTGATGGCGCGGGTGCAGGGCTCGCAGCCGATCGAGGGAAAGCCTTTTGCATGCAACGGGTTGACCGGCACAGCGTCGGCGGCGGCTTGCGCTTTCAGCATCTCCAGTGTCTGGTCGGCCAAAGGGTTGACCTTGATCAGCGAGCGATCGGCATCCCATTCGGCCAGCGGCGCATTGGCGCGGTTGCCCGACTGGCCCCGCCTCAACCCGGTGACCCAGATATCGGCATTTTCCAGCGCCCGGCCCAATGACACGATCTTGCGGGCATGGCAGCAGGCGTGCCGCGCTTCCACGCTGTCGTAAAAGCCGTTCATCCCGTAAAGCGCGACAAAGCCGTCGACATCTTCCTTCCAGGGGTGAAACACCTCGATGCTCAGCCCGTAGCGCGCCTCGGTCTCGCTAATCAGCGCCACCGTCTCGGCAAACAGCCGGCCGGTATCGAGCGTGACGATCCGCACCGTGGTATCGGTCGCGGCAATCACCGAGGTCAGCACCTGGTCCTCGAGCCCGAGCGAGGTGGTAAACACCGCGCGGCCCAAGGCGGCAATGCGCGAGATCCGCTGCGGCAGCGTCAGCGCGGCCAGTTCCCGGTCAAGCCGTGCGGCAAACTCCGGTCCGAATTTTTCGCCCGCAGCTGGACTTGTCGCCGGGCGTGCGCTCGGGCTTCGGGAAAGGCTCGATTGATGCAGGGTCATGATGCAGGCTCCGATTGTGGCTGCAATCTTTGCCCACCGCGCCGGTCAAGACGAGGCATCATCGTCTGTTTGTCAGCGTGGTTCAGGTCTGCTGTTCCGCGTCAGCGGGGTGTTGCGACAAAATCTGACCGATTGCCCTGCACGCCGCGTCGTACTGTCCATTGACCCGACCTGCCAAACATGCCACGCCATAGGGGAAGATTAACAAGCATAGCGGAGCACGCCGATGGGCGCGCCTGACACTGCCGACACCTTATCCGGCCCCAGCCGGGCGCTGATTGGAGCGCTGGAAACGGCAGTTATCGCCGCCGGCAAGGAAATCCTTTCGGTTCGCGCCAAGGGCGCCACGGTGATGGTCAAATCCGATCACTCGCCGGTCACCGAAGCCGATCGCCGCGCCGAGCAACTGATCCTCGATTTTCTCGCAAAAACCTATCCCGATGTGCCGGTGGTGGCCGAGGAATTGGCCGAGGCCGGCCTATGCCCGAGTTACGCACAGGATACGTTCTTTCTGGTCGATGCACTCGATGGCACCGGCGATTTCATCGCCGGACGCAATGAGTTCACCGTCAACGTCGCGCTGGTGCGCGATCATGCGCCGGTCGCGGGCATTGTCTATGCGCCGGCGCTGGGCCGGATATGGAGCGGTTTCAACGACCATGCCGAAGTGGCCGATGTATCCGTCGATGGAGAGATCAGCAACCGCCGCCGAATTCACACAAGGGCGAGCCCGGAAAGGCCGGTGGCGCTGGTCAGCGTCACCCACAAGGAGCCCGAAACCCAGGCCTGGCTCAAGCACTTGCCCGAACACGAGACCGCCCATGTCGGCTCCTCGCTCAAATTCTGCTTGCTGGCCGAAGGCCGCGCCGATGTCTATCCGCGGCTGGTCTGCCTCAAGCAATGGGACATCGCCGCCGGTGATGCCGTGCTCCGGGCAGCCGGCGGCTCGACGCTGACGCTTGAAGGCGTTCCCCTGCGCTACGGCGTCGAGGGCGCCGATTTCGGCTGCTCCCGTTTCATCGGCTGGGGCCGCGCACCCGGCGCGTGACGCTGAGGGATCAGGCACACGCGTGGCGACGCATGGAAAGCCGGTCGGATGTAGTGGCTCAATCGAAGCGTGAAGCGTGGATGCGGCTGAATCTGTTCATCATCATCGAGCGGATGCCTATTGCCGGGGATCTTCCGATCTTCATTCCTGATCGGTCTGGGTGGGGCGCAGGCCACTGCAGGTGCGTAGTCTAGACGTCGACTCGGTGAAATCGTTCATTCGGTGCACACAGAAACCAGTTCAGCGTTTTCTGGCTGCGCACTCCAAAACATTCATGCTCTTCTGCTCGAACTGAACAACGATTGGCAGATTTCGTACCGCAACACGATGGTCGAACTTTCATTCAGATCAAGGAGTAAGAGATCGGACCCATTCTCAGCACAATCATCAATGACTTCAGGTCATGACGTCGGTGCATCCGAAAAATTACATTTCCTTGACGGAAGTGATCCAAATAGGTGTAGAATAGGCTCTGCTATTTTGAGATAATTCATTGGTCTTTTAATCAGTAGGGGAGATATATTCATGAACTGGAAATCATCTTTTTTTGGTGTTGTTTCGTTACTATTAATCATGCAGCCGGTATATGCAGCTTCCGAAATGACAGGTAAATGGACCGCCAAATCCTCCGGCGGGAAGTTGATGCTTCGGGTATCGGGGGGAAAGACGCAGATGAAGCTTTCTGGAAGCTGTAATCAGGGCTGGATTACTGCCCAACCTGCCGACGCGTTTGTCCTCGACGGGGGTAACCTGGCTATTAAGAGCTCCTCTTTTAAGATTCCTATCGGTGGACAATGCGCAACAGCAACCGTAAAAGCGAAAAAATCCGGGAATGGATTTAGGGGCTGTTGACGTTCGGGATTCCCAAATCACCTGACTTCTGATTCAAGGTTGCAAACGGAGGAGAGCAACCTTGACCCGAAGAGTCCTATCCAATTCGCAATGGGCGATCATCGAACCATACTGCCTGGGTAAAACCACCGATCCCGGACAAACCGGACGTGACCCACGACTTTTCATGGAGGCAGTCCTCTGGATCGTCCGCACGGGCGCGCAATGGCGCGAATTGCCGGGTGAGTTTGGCAAATGGAATTCTGTATTCAAGCGGTTCCGCAGATGGGTCAAAGCGGATGCTTTCTATTGTATGTTCAAAGCATTAGCCTCAGACGCCGATCTGGAATACGCAATGATCGACGGTACTATCGTCAAGGTTCATCGCTCGGGTCAGGGCGCAAAAGGGGGACTCTCTGCCAGGCCATTGGACGCTCACGCGGCGGCATAACGACAAAGATACTGGCTCTGACGGATGCGCTCGGTAATCTCGTCGATTTCTGTCTGATGCCAGGGCAAGCTCATGATCTGCGCGAGACCGATGCGTTGATCAGCGGCTTGTCCGCCGGATATTTGCTGGCGGACAGGGCCTTTGACGCGGATTGGCTGCGCAATGGCCTGCTGGATCGCGGCATAACCCCGGTCATACCGCCAAAATCCAACCGGAGGTTCCCGGCAGAGTTCGACAAGGAAACCTACAAATGGCGGCATTTGATCGAAAACTACTTTGGCAAACTGAAGGAAAACAGAGGGATAGCAATGCGCTCTTGCAAAACCGACCAGAGTTTCAAAGCCTTCATCTCAATTGCCGCAACGCTCATTCACACACGGTAAACGTCAACAGCCCCTAGCTTCAGTTTCAGGAATAAATGGAGTTTTTCAGGCTCGGTGAAATAGACCAACAGCGCCATTCGGGCAGAATGATAGCGGCGGAGCGTGACCGGCCCCCTGTGTAATCTCCGCAATCGATTGGCGGGGCTATTCCATTTGGGCAGCTAACAGTGGTTGTAGTTGACGGGCCTTCCTCACCGGCTCCGGGTGATAGATGTCGCCGTTCAGTTCCAGGATATCTACATGGTGGGGAAGCCGGTTGAGCAATGCGCGGTCAGGCATCGAAGTGACGACGCATGGAAAGCCGGCCGGGTGTAATGGGGCAATCGAAGCGTGACGCGGCTAGGAGACAGCGTCGCCGCATGAATAGGCAGCGGATGGTCGTTGTCCGGACTTTTCTGATCTTCGTTGCTGGCCCGTTCGGACGAAAAGAGGTCTTCCGCTGTGTCGAGAAGGAACGGTAGAAATGGGGCCGCAAGCCGACATACCGCTTCCGGACAGCAGTTTACCGAAGCGGACATTCATTCGTGCCATCTTCACCACAGGTTCCGGCCCAAAGCCTACCATCGCCGTACGAGCGCACGCTGCGATGCAACTTTCTGAAAGCTGCCGTTCGGTTTTTCAGCATCATCGTCTCCGATCCACCGACGGCCAAGTGCACAAGAGTCTGTGCTTCAATCCTACTTGTCGCGAAAGCCTGCAAGAACGCGCAATTGCATGTTTAAGGCCAAACTGGGATCGCCCGGCAAATATTTTTGAGGGCGCCCTGTCCTTTGCCGGTCATGAACTTATATGCGCTGTCGTGCTTCGCGTTTTATCGCGGATATGCCAATATTGCCTCACGCGGAAACTCTCTTGAAGGAGACAGCGACAATGCGTTTTCTACCCAACATAATCGCAACCACCCTCGCACTCTTTGTCACGGCGGCCTCCGCGTCGGCGCAGGTGGTGGTGTCGTCCAAGATCGATACCGAAGGCGGTGTGCTTGGCAACATCATCCTCTCGGTGCTCAATGCAAACAACATCGAGACCACGGATCGCCTGCAACTGGGCGCGACGCCGATCATGCGACAGGCGATCACCGCCGGCGAGATCGACATCTATCCCGAATATACCGGCAATGCGGCGTTCTTCTTCCAGAAGGCCGATGATCCTCTCTGGACGGATGCCGCAAAGGCCTATGCGGAGGCCAAGTTGCTTGACTATGACGCCAACAAGATCGTTTGGCTGACGCCGTCGCCGGCCAACAACACCTGGGCGGTTGCGGTTCGCAAGGATGTTGCCGAGGTCAACCAGATCAAGACCTTCAGCGATTTCGGCGCCTATGTCGCAAACGGCGGCAATGTCGTCTTGGCAGCCTCTTCCGAATTTGTGAATTCGCCAGCCGCTCTGCCGGCCTTTCAGACCGCCTATGGCTTCACGCTGAAGCCGGATCAGCTGATCACGCTTTCGGGCGGCGACACGGCAGCAACGATCGGGGCTGCGGCCAATCAGACCAGCGGCGTCAATGCGGCCATGGTGTACGGCACTGATGGCGGCATCGCCCCGTCCGGTCTGGTTGTGCTCGAGGACGACAAATCGGTGCAGCCGGTCTACCAGCCGGCGCCGATCATTCGCGAAGCGGTTCTCAAACAGCACCCGGAGATCGAGGCGCTGCTGAAGCCGGTGTTTGAAAAGCTCGATCTGGTGACACTTCAGGATCTCAATGGTCGTGTCCAGGTCGGCGGCGAGCCGGCCAAGGCGGTGGCTGATGACTTCCTGAAAGCAAACGGCTTTCTGAAATAGGATGGCGCGGTCTGCCTCTGATCCCTGGAAGCAGGCCGCGTCCGGTTCTGACGGGGAGCGCGGCTTGGGCCTTCGCTTTGACAAGCTTGGTGTGGTCCTCGCTCTCATGGTCGCCTATGGCGCCTATGCCGCCCCGTTCGTGACTTTTCGAGCCAATCGTATCGTGCCCGGCGAAGGCCGCTTTCTGCTGGAAGCCCTGCCGTCGGGGCTTGGTGTTGTGCTGGCCATTGCCTTGCTGGTTGCCGGTCTGGTCGCTCTGGTTCGCGCCCCGATCTTGCTGCGCCTGTTGATCGCGGCGATCATGCTTACGGGCCTAGCCGTCACCATCGGCATAGCCGCCAGCAATCTGACGCCGGAGGGTGACAGTTATGCGCGCATTGCGCCGGCGTCCGGCTTCTGGGTGCTGGTGTTTGCCTTCGCCCTGATGGCAGCTGATGCTATCGCACGCCTCAATCCGAAACCGCTCACGCGTGTCGCCTTGCTTGCGGTGGCGCTGGCGGCTGTCGGCGTCTTTCTGACGTCCGGGCTGTGGGCCAATCTTTCGATCCTCAAGGAATATGCCAGCCGTGCAGATGCCTTTTGGGCCGAGGCGTTGCGGCATGTCCTGCTGGCCGTGGGATCGCTTCTGGTCGCGGCGATGGTGGGCGTTCCGCTCGGTATTCTCTGCCACCGGGTGGAGCGGTTGCGGGCCGGTGTGCTGAATGTGCTCAACCTGATCCAGACCATTCCATCGATCGCGCTGTTTGGAATCCTGATCGCCCCGCTGAGCTGGGTGGCGATCAACGTTCCGGGCGCCAGCGCGCTCGGCATTCGCGGCATCGGTGCAGCACCCGCCTTTGTCGCCCTGTTTCTCTATTCGCTGCTGCCGGTAGTAGCCAATACGGTGGTTGGCCTTGCCGGCGTGCCACGTGAAGCCAACGAGGCGGCGCGTGGTGTCGGCATGACCGGCGCCCAGCGGCTGACGCGGATCGAACTGCCGCTTGCCCTTCCGGTTATCCTGACCGGCATCCGGATCGTTTTGGTGCAGAATATCGGCCTTGCGACCATCGCCGCGCTGATCGGTGGCGGCGGCTTTGGCGTGTTCGTGTTCCAGGGCATGGGGCAGACGGCCATGGATCTTGTGCTTCTCGGAGCGGTGCCGACGGTGGTTCTCGCTTTCGCATCGGCCATCGTCCTGGATGCGCTTGTCGACCTCTACGCCCCCGCGGGCACAGCTGGAACAGTCAGATGATTGAAATCGAGGGCCTCACCAAACGCTATGATCAGACGACAGTGGTCGCCGACATCTCGATGGTCATGGAGCCGCATAGCGTCACGGTGGTGGTAGGCACCTCGGGATCCGGCAAGACAACGCTGCTGCGGATGATCAACCGGCTGGTCGAGCCGACCTCCGGTTTGATCCGGATCGACGGCGAAGACATCAGCACGCTGCCGGGATTCGAGCTCCGGCGTCGCATCGGCTATGCGATCCAGGGCCACGGGCTGTTTCCCCATCGCACCGTTGCCCAGAACATTTCCACCGTCCCTGATCTGCTTGGCTGGGACAAGGCCAGGATCAAGGCGAGGGTGGCGCAACTGCTCGAGCTGTTCCAGCTTGATCCCGCGATGTTTTCCGACCGCTTTCCGCATGAGCTCTCCGGCGGTCAGAAGCAGCGCGTGGGTGTCGCACGGGCACTGGCGGCCGAGCCGAATGTGCTTTTGATGGACGAGCCATTCGGGGCGCTCGATCCGATCATCCGCACCAAGGCGCAGATTGATCTGCTGGAGATCCAGAAACTGTTCGGAACCACGATCATCCTGGTCACGCACGACATGGATGAGGCCTTTCACCTGGCTGATCGCATCGCGGTGATGGATGCAGGCGCACTGGTGCAATACGCCACGCCCTCGGATCTTGTGAAGCAGCCAGCCACCGATTTTGTCCAGAGCCTGATTGGTGAAAATGAACGTGCCTTCCGGCTGTTGTCGATCGACACGGTGGGCCATGCGGTCGAACCGGGTACGGCGCAAGGCGCGTCGCTTTTAGAAACCACCAGCCAAAGGGATGCTTTGTCCGAGCTGTTGTGGAGCGGTCGAAAGGCAGCACCGGTTGTCGGTGCCGATGGCTCGTCGCTCGGCAAGGTGACACTCGAAGCCTTGGCGCGCCGGGCTGCCGGGCCATGACGGGGACATGGTTTCCATGGTTCGCACGTGCCTGCCTGTTGTCGCTGCTGGTGGTCTTTCTGCTCTCGCCCGACTTGTTCGAGCCGCTGCTCAGCCCTCTGGCCCAGGAAAATGCGCCGGTGATCTACAATCAGGGCAGCCTGCTGACGCTGACCCTGCTGCATCTGCGCACAGTGGCGATTGCGACCGCGGCGGCGACTGTGGTGGCCGTCTTGCTCGCCATTCTGGTCACCCGCCCGTTCGGCGCGGAATTCCTGCCGCTGTCGCGCAGCCTGGTCAATGTCGGCCAGACCTTTCCGCCGGTCGCGGTTCTGGCGCTCGCCGTTCCGGTGCTCGGCTTCGGTGAGAAACCGACGCTGGTTGCCTTGTTCCTGTACGGGCTGCTGCCGATCTTCGAAAACACGCTGACCGGATTTGCGACCCTGCCGGGTCCGGTTCTGGAAGCCGCGCGTGGGGCAGGCATGACAGACCGGCAGCGGCTGTGGCGGGTCGAGCTGCCGCTGGCCATGCCGATCATCCTGGCTGGTATCCGCTTGTCGGTGGTCGTCAGCCTTGCAACCGCGACGATCGGCTCCACGGTCGCGGCAAAGACCCTGGGGGAGGTGATCATCGCCGGCTTGCAAACCAACAACACAGCCTTCGTGCTGCAAGGCGGCCTGATCGTCGGCGCGGTTGCTATTTTGCTCTATGATGGACTGTCCGCCATCGAGCGTATTCTCGCCCGCCGGACCGGCTTGTCACAGGCTTGACCGGAAAGCCATTCCGGCTTTGGTGCGATCCCCGTGGTGGTTTTGCTTGCTCCGAATTTGGTGCCATAAAGCGCATGAGCGTGGCTGCGCGGTTCGCGATGCGTGGCCTTGTCCCCGAAAAACAAAAGGAATTTCTCCGTGACACTTGCTGACCTGTTGGCGCCATTTGATCTGAGCGGCCGGATTGTTCTTGTGACCGGCGGCACGGGCGGCATTGGGCGAGCCTGTGTGGAACGGTTGGCACAATACGGCGCAACGGTTGCATTCACCTATGTCGAAAATGTCGAAGACCGCGCAACGGCGTTGGACAGCTTTGACCTGCCGAATGTGACGGCCCACCCGCTTGATCTGCGCAGCCACACATCAATACGCCACTGCTTTGCCAGCGTAATCGCTGAACACGGCAGAATTGATATTCTGTTGAACAATGCTGCAGTCGGCTCGGCCACAGTCGCTGTCTTGTCTGATGACGCTGCCGAACAAGACAGCTTGATGATGACTATTAATGCAGATGGCACCCTGAAAATGTGTCAGGAATTCCTGTCACTGCCGGAAGGCACAAACCGCAAGCTGATCAACATCAGCTCTGTCGGAGGCGGCATCACCGCATTTCCGGGGTTCCGGTTATCCGACGGCATGAGCAAGGCAGCCGTGGCCTTTTTAACCCGTCAATTGGCGGCTGAGACCACGCACAAGGATGTCGATGTCTTTGCGATCTGCCCGGGCGCGACCGACACGCCGATGTTCCAGGCCAGCACGCTGAACAAGCTTAGCGCCGAGGAACGCGCAAGATTTTGCGCCAACCTGCCCAAGAGCCGCCTGATCCAACCGGCTGACATCGCCGCCGTGGTGCACTTTCTGGCGACACCTGCATCGCGCGTCATGCATGGCGCAGTCCTGGATGCATCCATGGGCCTGGGGTCGCGACCGGGGCTGCAGACAGAATTTAAGGGGTAAAACGGATGCCGATAAAGAAAGCATGCTTTCATCTCCCCCGAGAAGAGCAATTTAGCTGACAAGGACTTAGGACTGTCGACCAATTCTGCATTGAAGCAGCGTTAAAGCCCGACTCAATATCTTATATGGGGCGCAAATCGGCCATTACACTCGCTATAGCTCAAAGTCGGCTCAAGCCCGAAAATACCAATGCGGAGAAACCGCTACAGGCCTCCAATGGGCTCAATCCTGCCCTGCAACGGCTTCAGTAAACCGGCGCGTGGGACCACCGCAGTGTCGCCCGGGCGTGTGAGATCCGGGCATGGGAATGAGCCAGGCGCGCGGCCCCGGTCGGGACGCGGGAGACAGATGCCGGGGAGGCGATTGTGCTTCCCCGGCCGCTTCGGGGCCGCGCTTGGCGGTGCCGTGCAGGCCGGCTATTTCGGGTTGATCAGGTTGATACTGGCGCCCATGATCAGCGCCGTTTCAGCGGTGGATTCCCCGGTAAATGTGTTGGTCGCCGAATCCGCCTTCCAGCCCGACGACGAACTGCCGCCACCGCCGCTGAAGCTGAACGGGCCGATGCGCAGGCCGGCCGAGACTTCCCATCTCTCGGAGAACGCTTGAAATGTCGACTGGCTGACGGTGATCGTGAACGAGGGCTTGTAGCAGACCAGCATGCCGACCTTTTGCACCGACATGATGCCGTCAGGCCCCCAGACGGCCTTCGAGCCGCTGTCGCCATAGGGCGAGAAGCCACGAATGAACGGGCCGTTCTGAACGCTTTTGACAAACCCGCCATTGTACCAGGGCGCCGCCTGTATCGAGATCTGGTCCCACGCCTTGAAGTTGACATCGACTTTCAAGGATGAATCGGAGGCAAACTCGTCGACCCGTTCCCAGGAACCGCCGACATTGACGCTCCAGAAAAACGTGCCGATCGAGGCGCTGCCGCCGGCCCAGGTCTTCTTGTAATCATACTGCGACTGCGAATTCGAAAACCCGATCGATCCGGAACTGCCGCCGGTGCCCGACTGGACCTTGTTGAGCCAGGTCGTTGCATCCATCGAAAGCGAGTATCCCGGCACCAGTGGAAAAGCCGACAGGGCAGGGTCCTCGAGCTTGGTGTAATAGTCCTTGTTGCCGTTGCGATCCTGGGCGTCCTTCAGACCCGGCGTGGTGGTTTCCGACAGCAGCTGATTGTAGACGTTTTGTTGCGACTGCACATTCTGCCAAGCCGAATCCAGCTGCGCCTGCCAGGATCGGCCGCCGGTGCTTCCCAGCCATTCGGTAAAGGGCGGTGTGTTGGTGCCGCCGGTCTCGGTCTTGTAGGCATCGGTCGCCTGCCTGTAGATCGTGTCATGATTGTTGGCCGCGAGCTGCAGCATGTTGCGGGCCTGCTCGATGTCGGCCTTCAGCTTCGGGTCGGTTGTCGCAGCACTCACCACATTGAGCATCTGGCCATAGCTGTCGTTGAAAGCGGTTCCGGCCGACGTGTATTGCCCGGTTGCACTGAACTGCGGCACCGCGGAACAGAAATCCCATTGCGCAGCACTGGTATAGCCGAGCGAAACCACCTTCCAATCCCATGTGGTGAAGGGATAGATCAGCTGGAAATTATTGGGCGAGATATTCAGCCCGTCGACCATGGCGCCATACAGATAGTTCCAGGACTTGTCGTTGACATCGGCAAGCTTGGCCGTTGTCAGCGGGTGTTCACTCGACAAGGCGATCGGGTGAATGTTTTCGTATTCCCTTGCCGCTTTTTCGAGTTCAGGGGTGTTAATCAGTACTTTTCGCATAACGAGTCCTTACCTTTTGAAGTTGATCATTCACATTGCAAGACGGCCGAACCGAAGAGCGGCGGAAGATGTGATTCAGGCTGGAGATGTTCTTGGTAATGACTCCTTTCATATGAAATTGGACACAGAGTTGCATTGCCCTGAATCAGAGATTCAGAGAGGGAATGGGAGCCTTGGAAGGAGCAGCCAAATATTATTCTGGTATTGAGACGTTCATATTCGCGTATAGGTCACGAAGTATACATCGCATCCGATTGGATGCGTCTGGTATTTGCAGGTCGAGCAAATGCACGCGGACAAACAGTCCACCGATACTGCGCGGTGAATGCGAATAGAAGTTTCGATGCTCTGGTTTTGATGTTTATATTAAATCATCCGAAAACGGTTAAAGTCAAATATAAATTTACGATAAGCGCTGCGTATTCAATAACATACACGCCAGATTGCGTTGTTTAAGCGGTCTATACTTATGGCTAAGTATATTGAAATTATTTGTAAAAATCGCCTTATAAGTGCGATAAAAATAAACACAACTAAAAAGCGAGTTTGGGGCGCGTGCGGCGACCTGAGGCGCGCGGCGTGAGCTCGATCCGCCGTCCTCCGGACGAATCTATGACCACAATTCGGGCGGATGGAGCCAGCGCGATGGGCTCGTGGATTCGGCCACGGGACCCGGAAATGGCAGCCGCACGCCCGCGTCATCGCGCGTGCCCGGTCGCTATCGTCAGGTCGCGCCGGCGATACCATGTATCTTCCGCGGCAGGCAGGCCTCGGAAGGCCCGCCCGTTCGGGTGCTGCCGCCGCGGGGTGGCCTTCTCTCAGGCTGGGTGCAGCCGGTCGGTCTCGCGCCAGTCCGGATTGGTCCAAGGCTCGAGATTGCTCGGCGGCAACGGCGTGCGGCCGAGAATGTGGTCGGCGGCCTTCTCGCCGGTCATGATCGAGGGACCGTTGAGATTGCCATTGGTCACCCGCGGGAAGATCGACGAGTCGGCCACCCGCAACCCGTCGACGCCGATCACCCGGGTTTCCGGATCGACCACGGCGGTGGCGTCGTCGGCCCGGCCCATCCGGCAGGTGCCACAGGGATGGTAGGCGCTTTCGGCGTGCTCGCGGATGAAACCGTCGAGCTCGTCGTCGCTCTGGACATCAGCGCCCGGCTGGATTTCCATGCCGCGATAGGGATCGAACGCCGCTTGCGCAAACACCTCGCGGGTAATCCGCACGGCTCTGCGAAACTCCTGCCAGTCTTCGGCATGGCTCATATAGTTGAAGCGGATCACCGGGGCCGTCTTCGCGTCGCCCGAGCGTAGCCGAACATCGCCGCGCGAGGCCGAGCGCATCGGTCCGACATGGGCCTGAAAACCGTGCATCGGTGCAGCTGCCTTGCCGTCATAGCGGATCGCGCCGGGCAGAAAATGGAACTGGATATCGGGGTAGGGCACACCCGCTTCAGAGCGAATGAAGCCGCAGGCCTCGAACTGGTTGGAGGTGCCGAGCCCGCGCCTGAGGAACAGCCATTGCGCGCCGATGATCGCCTTGGAGAACAGGTTGAGCTTGGAATAGAGCGTGATCGGCTGGATGCATTCCTGCTGGATATAGACTTCCAGATGGTCCTGCAGATTGGCACCGACGCCGGGCCGGTCGGCAATCACGTCGATACCATGTTCCGCCAGATGCGCACCCGGGCCGATGCCCGACAGCATCAACAGCTTGGGAGAGTTGAAGGCAGACGCGGCGATGATGACCTCGCGCTTGGCGCTGATGGTCTCCACCGTGCCGCCGCGCTCGATTTCTACCCCGGTGGCGCGTTGATTCTCGATCACAACCCGCCGCGCCAGAGCCCTGACGAGGTTGACGTTTTTGCGCTTCAGTGCAGGCTTGAGATAGGCTTCGGCCGTCGACCAGCGCTGACCCTTGTGGATGGTCTGCTCCATCAGCCCGAAGCCTTCCTGACGGGAACCGTTATAGTCGTCGGTCACTCCGTAACCGGCCTGGCGACCGGCTTCGATGAACGCCGCAAACAGCGGATTTTCCGCCGGTCCGCGCTGCACATGCAGCGGTCCGTCGGTACCACGCCAGCCCTCTTCGCCGCCGATGCCGCCGTTCTGGTGCGAGGTTTCCATGCGTTTGAAATAGGGCAGCACATCGGCAAACGACCAGCCTGTGGCTCCCTGGTCGGCCCAATGGTTGAAATCGCCGGCGTGCCCGCGCACGAACACCATGCCGTTGATCGAGGACGAGCCGCCGATCACCTTGCCACGTGGTGCTGCGAGCCGCCGGTTGCCCAGATTGGGTTCCGGTTCGGTGGTGTAGCCCCAGTCGTAGAGCCCCATGTTCATCGGATAGGACAGCGCCGCCGGCATCTGGATGAAGGGGCCGAAATCCGAGCCGCCATGCTCGATGATAATCACCGAGTGCTTGCCGTCCTCGCTTAACCGCGCGGCCATGGCCGAACCTGCCGAACCGGCGCCGATGATGACGAAATCTGCTTGCATGATGGTTATCCTCGGTCCGTGCTCAGTAGGGGCTGTCGACAGGCCCGGTGGCCACGTAGACGCTCTTGAGGCGGGTGTAATGCTCGATCGCTGCGCGCGAATTCTCGCGCCCGATGCCCGATTGCTTGACGCCGCCGAACGGGGCTTCAACCGGGGTCAGATTGTAGCTGTTGATCCAGGTGGTGCCGGCCTCGAGTTTGGCGACAACACGATGTGCCCGCGTCAGATCGGCGGTGAACACGCCTGCCGCCAGGCCGAACTGGGTGTCGTTGGCACGGCTGAGCGCCTCTTCCTCGTCGTCAAAGGCGAGCACGCTCATCACCGGACCGAATATTTCTTCCCGAGCAATGGCCATGTCGTCGCTGACATCGGCAAACACCGTGGGCTGGATCCAGGCACCATTCTCGAAGCCCTGGAGCTCCGGCACGCCACCGCCGGTGACTAGCCGCGCGCCTTCGCGCTTGCCGCTCTCGATATAGCCAAGCACCTTGTCGCGCTGCGCGATCGAAACCATCGGCCCCAGATGGGTCTCGGGATCGAGCGGATCACCAATGCGGATCGCCTCGGTTCGTTCTCTCAACCGCTCGAGGAACCGGTCATGCATGCCGCGTTGCACGAACACCCGCGTGCCATTCGAGCAGATCTGCCCGGTCGAGTAGAAATTGCCGAGCATCGCCCCGCCGATGGCGTCTTCCATGTCGGCGTCGTTAAACACCAGGATCGGTGATTTCCCACCCAGTTCCATGGTTACCGACTTGATGGTCGGCGCTGCCGCCGCCAGCACCTTGGCGCCGGTCGGCACTGAGCCGGTCAGCGACACCTTGGCAATATCGGGATGGCTGGCGAGTGCCGCGCCGACATCGCCATAGCCCTGAACCACATTGAAAATGCCGGCTGGCAGGCCCGCATCCTTGAAGGCTTCGGCAAGCAGCAGTGCTGTCAGCGGCGTCATCTCGGAGGGCTTGAAGATGAAGGCATTGCCGCAGGCAAGCGCCGGCGCGGATTTCCAGGCCGCAATCTGGATCGGATAGTTCCAGGCGCCAATGCCCGCGCAGACGCCCAACGCTTCCCGGCGGGTGTAGACGAAATCACCGCCCAGATCGACATGCTCGCCGGAAATCGCACCCGCCAGTCCGCCGAAATATTCAAGCGCATCTGCAGCCGATGCGGCGTCGGCCACAAGCGTTTCCTGGATAGCCTTGCCGGTGTCCAGCGTTTCCACCCGCGAGATTTCTTCGTTGCGGGCGCGCAGGATCTCGGCGGTGCGCAGCAGGATGCGGCCGCGTTCGACGCCCTTCAGCGCCGCCCAGGCCGGTTGTGCGGCTTTGGCGGCGGCCACGGCCTGCTCGACGATGGCTGGCGTTGCCGAATAAAGCCGGGCATTGAGTTCACCGGTCGCAGGATAAATGCTTTCGATCACCGTACCGGCATCGTCTTCGACATAGGCGCCGGCAATGTGATGGGAGGCAGTTGGTTGTGCTTTCATGTCATGTCTCCATTGGTGTCCGGGCCGGGCCTATTCGCCGCGCGGAAATCTTTTCGATTCTTCTAAAATGTTGAGGTCCATATGGTTGCGCATGTAGCGCTCGGAGGCCTTTTGAAGCGGCTGGAAATCCCACGGATAGTAGTCGCCGTTCCTCAGCGCCTCGTAGACCACCCAGCGCCGCGCCTGGCTTTCGCGCACCTCGGCGTCGTAGCGTGCCATGTCCCATTTGGCCCGCACCTGCGCCATGAAGCGGGCAACCCGCTCGGCCTGTGCCGGGTCGTTTGCCAGGTTGATGCGCTCATCGGGATCGGCGTCGAGATCGAACAATTGCGGCTGATCGAGCTCGCAGTGGATGAACTTGAATTTGCCGTCACGGATCGCCACCAGCGGCGCTTCCGAGCCTTCGGCCGCATATTCCATCTGCACCGGCGTTGTGCGCGTCTCGCCAGCCATGGCGGGCGTCAGGCTTTCGCCATCGGTCCATGGTGCGACCTCGGCAAGCGATACGCCGGCGAGATCGGCCAGTGTCGGGTTGATGTCGAGATTGGAAGTAGGCTCGCTGACCAGCCCCCCGTTCTCGCCCGGCACCGCGATCATCAGCGGCACCCGTGCCGAGCCCTCGAAAAAGCTCATCTTGAACCACATGCCGCGTTCGCCCAGCATGTCGCCATGGTCGGAGCAGAACACCACGATGGTGTTGTCGGTCATGCGGGTGGCTTCGAGCGTGGCCAGAATCCCGCCGATCTTGTCATCGAGATAGGAGATATTGGCGAAATAGGCCTGGCGCGAGCGCCTAACATTGTCCTCGGTGATGTCGAAGCGCTCGGAGTCATTGGCGTTGTAGAGACGCTGCGAATGCTGATCCATCTCTGCATACGGGATCGGCGGCACGCGCGGCGTGAGCTCGAGGCAATCCTCGTAAAGATCCCAGAATTGCTTCCGCGCCACATAGGGATCATGCGGATGCGTGAACGACACCGTCAGCGCCCAGGGCGGCGAGGCGGGGTCGTCGCTGGTCCGCGCCAGCTGGTGCAGCTTCTGGCTGGCGAAGAATGCCACCTCGTCATCATATTCCATCTGGTTGGAAGTCTCGGCGACGCCTGCGCCGGTAACCGAGCCCAGATTGTGATACCACCAGTCGATCCGCTCGCCGGGCTTGCGGTAATCCGGAGTCCAGCCGAAGTCGGCCGGATAGATGTCGGTGGTCATCCGTTCTTCAAACCCGTGCATCTGGTCGGGGCCGACGAAATGCATCTTGCCCGACAGGCAGGTGTAATAGCCGGCGCGCCTGAGGTGATGCGCGTAAGTGGGAATGTCGGACGCAAATTCGGCGGCGTTGTCATAGACCCGTGTCCGCCGCGGCAATTGCCCCGACATGAACGATGCCCGGCCCGGCGCGCACAAGGGCGAGGCGGTGTAATTATTGGCAAACCGCACCGAGCGTTTGGCCAGCCTTTTCAGGTTGGGCGTGTGCAGGAAATCTGCCGGGCCATCCGGAAACAGCGTTCCGTTGAGCTGGTCGACCATCAGGATCAGGATGTTGGGACGCCGGGTCTCGGTCTCGGTCATAGCGTCCTTCCGCGAATTTCCAGCAAATGTGTTTCGATGTGGTCCTCGACCAGCGCCACCGCGTCATGGCGGGCAGGGCCGGTGCCAAGCGCCTTGCGGATGTAAAGCCCGTCGATCATCGCCGCAGCGCCTTCGGCAATTCGTTCGGCTTCATACGCGCCGGCAAGTGGCGCCAGCCCGCTCATCAGGTTGGAATGCAGCCGCCGGGCGTAGACCGACAGTAGTCGCCGGATTTCCGGCGCGCGTTGGGCATCGACGTAAAACGCCAGCCATGCCGCCACCACCTCGGCGGAAAACTGCTTGTCTGAAAAGCTCACCGCGATAAGCGCTGATACCCGCGCACGATCACTTTTCGCAGCCTTGAGCGCGCTGATGGCGTCGCCCCGCAGATCGCTGAGCAGCGCCCGGACTGAATCGCTGATCAGCCGTTCCTTGGAGCCGAAATAATGATGCGCCAAAGCCGGCGAAACCCCCGCCCGCCCGGCAATCTCCGACATCGTCACATCCATCGAGCCGCGCGCGCCGATGGCCTCGATCGCGGCATTTGTCAGCGCCTTGCGGCGGATGGGTTCCATACCGATTTTGGGCATAAAGCATCTCCCGAGGACTGGTTGGACAGGTGTTTTATACAGACGGTGAAGCTGGAGTTTAATTTTGATTGACTGATCAATCAATAAAAAACTTGGACCTGTTGCGTCTCTCAGCCAACTACCGGGTCTGAAGCTGGGAATCGGGATTTTGGGGAGCGCTTGCTGGCGGACAGAGGTGCACAAGTTGCCGCGGGCCCGGTCACGCGCCCGGGCACTCGTTTTGCCACGCTCTGGAATGAACGCACACTGGCGGTCGACTGGCCGCCCAGTCCCGTGTGGGAGCAATCTGGTGCAGGTGCGCGACCGCCCGAACCGGGCGGTCGCGTCACAGAAGTGTCAGGCCACTGTAGCCGGCATACCGGCCGGGACAACAACAACCTTGGCGCGGTTTTTCACCCGGCCATGAAGATCGATGATGTCCTGATTGAGCAGCCGGATGCAGCCCGACGAGACCGCTTTGCCGATTGAATTGGCTTCGGGGTTGCCGTGAATCCGGTAAAGCGTGTCCTCGCCGTTCTGGAACAGATAGAGCGCCCGGGCGCCGAGCGGGTTGAGCGGCCCCGGATCCATCCCGCCATTGGCGACCGAATAGGGGATCAACGATGGATTGCGCGCGACCATGTCATCGGGCGCCTTCCAGCGCGGCCATTTGCGTTTGTACTGCACCACCGCGTCGCCGGACCAGGAAAAGCCCTGCCGGCCAACGCCGATGCCGTAGCGCATGGCGGTGCCGCCTTCTTCAACCAGGTGCAGGTAAAACGTGCCCGGATCGACAATCAGCGTGCCCGGCTTTTCATTGCGGAACGGATTGTCCACGCGCTGGCGCCAGAAGCGTTCCGGCACCACGCCTGCCGGCACGGCTTCGATCGGGAAGGGTTCGTCCAGAACCGGACCATAGGCGGCTGGCATGACGCGCGCGCGCGGTTTGATCGGTTCGGCGTTGGAGGTCTCGCGGCTGGAAATCGTGGTGCAGCCCGAAAGCGCGGCCAGCGAGGCTGCGCCGAGGAAAAGGCGTCGGGTAATCATGGATTTGGTCCTTTGAAGCTGAAGCAAGCTGGCCTGTCGGCGGACAGGCCCGGGTTTTAGGTCAGCTCAGGCGCGGAGGCCTGAAAATTCGGCTTGCCCGCAATTCACCGCGGGTGCCGTCCGAGGCAACGTCAAGCGTTCTGCCGGAGGAGAGATGTGCCAATTTGCCCACTGCAGGCAGCGGCAGTGCATGAAACCAGCAGCCCGACCAAGCGATGGCGCCACGCTGGCAGCGACTGGATGTATTGGTTTTGGCATCAGACGTGCCCGCGGTCCGCGCTGCTTCTATCGCGTTCGGCGAAGCCACTGCCTGGGACGAAAGCCCACGCGTCAAGGGCCCCGTCAAGCCAAGCGTGACGGCAAGCAAACACAGAAAAAGAAGGCGGTACATGGACATGCCGGACTACTTACCGGCAACTGTGGCTAATTCCAGACACGTTTGCCGCAGTCCAATCAATAATTGGTGAGAAGATGCAGCCGTGTTGCCGATTTTTGCGCCCGGCATTTTCCTGCCAGGCGTGCCCATTGCCAACAACCGGCGACAGGGGTGAGCCATTGCTGACAAAAGCTGACAGCATGCATTTGCTACATGGCGCTCATCGCCAACAATCCAATCAGGAGATCTGCCATGCTCACGCTTTACCATTCCCCTCGTTCGCGTTCCTCCCGCATCGTCCGCCTGCTCGACGAACTCGGTGTTCTCGATCAGGTCGATATCCGCATCGTCAGCATTGCGCGCAACGATGGTTCCGGCGGCGCCGACCCGGCCAATCCGCATCCCGAAGGCAAGGTGCCGCTTCTGGTCCATGATGGAGTGGCGATCTGGGAAACCAGCGCCATCATCCTCTACTTGACCGATCTGTTTCCCGTAGCCGGTCTTGGTCGTGTGGTCGGTACGGCCGACCGCGGCACCTATTTGAGTTGGCTCGCCTGGTATGGCGACGTTGTCGAACCGGTGATCGTTTGTGCTGCAGCAGGCATCTCCCATCCCTTTCTAGACGCCACCTTTCGCGGCGTTCCCGAAGTGGTGGCCCGGCTCTCGGCACAACTGTCGAAAACGCCCTACCTGCTGGGCGAGGCATTCTCGGCGGCCGATTTGCTCCTGGTCTCGCCCTATGTCTGGTTCCCCGAAGCCACGCCCGACGTGGCCTCGATCAAGGACTGGATCGCCCGCTGCCAGGCGCGGCCTGCAGCTCAGCGGATCATGGATTTTGATGCGGCCCATACTTTGCCATAGCCTCGGTCCGCAGCGCCATTCGGTGGCTGTCGAATGGCGCGGGCGGCGTGTTGACGCGGTTTGAATCAGCGCGCCCCCCTTTACAAAGTCGCATGCGGGCTCAAAATGCACCCCAACCAAAGACGCCCCCAAACACGACATTGTGGAAAGTATCAATATGACCGCTTGCATCATCGGCTGGGCCCATACGCCCTTTGGCAAACACGCTGACGAAACTGTTGAAAGCCTTGTCACCAAAGTGGCGCGCGAAGCCATCGAACATGCAGGGCTCGAAGCCTCCGATATTGACGAGATTTACCTCGGCCATTTCAATGCCGGCTTCTCGGCCCAGGATTTCACCGCCAGCCTGGTGCTGCAGGCCGATGATGATTTCCGCTTCAAGCCCGCCACCCGCGTTGAAAACGCCTGCGCCACCGGTTCGGCTGCGGTTCATCAGGGTATCAAGGCAATCCGTGCCGGTGCTGCCCGCCGGGTGCTGGTGGTCGGCGTCGAGCAGATGACAACGACGTCGGGCCCGCAGATCGGCGCCAATCTGCTCAAAGCCTCGTACCTGCCCGAAGATGGCGAGACGCCGGCGGGCTTTGCCGGCGTGTTCGGCAAGATCGCCGACGGCTATTTCCAGAAATATGGCGACCAGTCCGATGGTCTGGCGGCAATTGCCGCCAAGAACCACAAGAACGGCGTCGACAATCCCTGGGCGCAGATGCGCAAGGATCTGGGCTTCGAGTTCTGTCGCGCCGAAAGCGACAAGAACCCCTATGTCGCCGGTCCGCTCAAGCGCACCGACTGTTCGCTGGTTTCCGATGGCGCCGCAGCGGTGGTGCTGTCTGATGTCAACACCGCCATGCAGGCGCCGCGCGCTATCCTGTTCCGTGCCGCCGAGCACGTGCAGGACTTTCTGCCGATGTCCAAGCGCGACATTCTTTCCTTTGAAGGCTGCGCGCTGGGCTGGAAACGGGCTTTCGCCAATTCGAAAACCTCGCTCGATGATCTCTCCTTTGTCGAGACCCATGACTGCTTCACCATCGCCGAACTGATCGAATATGAAGCCATGGGTCTGGCCAAGCCGGGGCAGGGTGGTGATTTTGCCATGAGCGGCGAAACCCAGAAAGATGGACGCCTGCCGGTCAATCCGTCCGGCGGTCTCAAAGCCAAGGGCCACCCGATCGGCGCCACCGGCGTCTCCATGCACGTGCTTTCTTCGATGCAACTGACCGGCGAGGCCGGCGGCATCCAGGTCAAGGATCCGACGCTCGCGGGCATCTTCAACATGGGCGGCGCCGCGGTCGCCAATTACGTCTCCATCCTCGAGCGGATCCGGTGAGCTCTGGCCTCGCCGGCCACATCATCGTCACTGGCGGTGCATCGGGCATCGGCGAGGCCGCCGTTCTGGCATTGATCGATGACGGCGCCGCCGTCACCATTCTCGACGCCAGCGCTGACGCTGTCGCCCGCGCCGAAGATCGGCTCTCGGGCGAGGAAGTGCTGGCGCTGGTCTGTGATGTCACCGACGAAGAGGAAGTGGCCGATTGTCTGGCGCAAGGCGTGGACACCTTCGGCCCGGTCACCGGGCTGGTCAATTGCGCCGGTATCGCCCGCGATATGGCCGCCGAGAAGACCAGTGCGGAGTTGTTCCGCCAGATCCTCGACGTCAACCTGACCGGCAGTTTCATATTGTGCCGTGCGTGCCTCGACCAGATGGGCGACACGCTGTCGATCGTCAATCTGGCCTCGGTGTCGGGCATGCGCGCCAATGCGGGTCGCGTCGCCTATGGCGCCTCAAAGGCCGGCGTCATCATGATGAGCCAGGTGCTCGCCAATGAATGGGGTGCCAGCGGCGTCCGCGTCAATGTGGTCGCGCCCGGACCGATCGATACGCCGCTAATCTCGCAACTGCATACCGCCGACGACCGCAAGGTCTGGGCCCCCAAAATCCCGCTGGGCCGCTATGGCCGCCCCGAAGAAGTCGCCGCCGCGATCCTGTTCCTGCTCTCGCCCGCCGCAAGCTACATCAACGGCCATGTGCTTGTCGTCGACGGCGGCTTTTCTTCCTCCGGAATCATTGCCGGGCGGTAAGCGTAACAGTCCGCGAGAGACGCTTTCCCGCGTGCCGCGATCAACAATCTCGGGACACGCAACGACGATCTCGAAATGCTGGTTCGCGAAGTAGAAAACCTCGCCACCTCTATTCGCGATAAAGCTGGCGATCGCTGAGCATCGTCGGCATATTCAGGCCCTGAGGAACTCGGCTTTGCCCACCGATGGAAAGGGTGTCCGCCACCCTTATGCGCGGCGTCCGAACGACACGCCGACCGCCGTGGCGCCGATTACCAGCGCCATGCCGGCCCATTGCCAGGGCGCGAACCATTCGTTCAGCGCGATGGCTCCGACGGCGGTTGCCACCACCGGGCTCGCCAGCGCCAGATAGACGGCGCTCGGGCCGAGCCGGCCAATGCCGCGGGTCCAGACGAAATAGGCAAACGCGGTGCCGAGCAGCATCAGCCAGCCATAACCGAAAACTTCCGTAAGCCCCGGCGCCGGCGGCATGCCTTCAAAAATCAGCGCCACGGGCAGCAACATTGCCCCGCCGAAGATCAGTTGCCACGTGGTGGTTTCCAGCGGCGTACCCATGCGCCCCCAGCGGTCGATCAGCACCGTGCCGACCGCCATCGACAGCGCCCCGCCGATCGCCGCGGCAGTGCCGATCGGATCGGGCCGCGTTTCAGGCGACAATACCAGCAGCCCGACGCCGATCACGCCGGCGACACCGGCAAGGATCTGCAGCGGGTGCGGCGCACGCCGCGCCAGCCAGGCCGCAATCAGGATCACTGCCAGCGGCTGAATCGCCCCGAGCGTCGCCGCCAACCCGCCCGGCATCCTCGCCGCAGCAACGAACAACAGCGCGAAAAAGACGCCGATATTGCTCGCGCCTATGGCGGCGTGGCGTTTCAGCGCGGCAATCGGGGGGATGCGCGGGTTGAGCATCAGCAGGATCAGCCCGGCGGGCAGCGCCCGAAGCGCGCCAATCAGCAACGGATGGTCCACCGGCAGCGTTTCCGTGAACACGATGTAGGTGGTGCCCCACAGCATCGGCCCCAAGATGGTAATCAGGATTGTGCGCAACATCGTAATTCGCTATCATTTGATGTGTAATATTTCTACGTCGAAATGTATTAGATTGGAGTCCATTTGCAAGACCCATATCAAGCCTGGCGAAAATGGTGAAACGATACGCAGAAAAACCGGTGCAGAAAGGTTCGACGCTGGAGGGAATCCTCACCCAGTGGCGCGCAGCTCGGCCTGATCTCGATTGCCGGCCGATGGCGGTGATCGGCCAGATCTGGCGCACAGGCCATCTGGCGACACGCGCCGTCGAGGCCAATCTCAAGCAGTATGATCTCGACATGGCAGGCTTTGACGTCTTGCTGACATTGCGCCGCCAGGCCGATGGCAAGGCAATGACGCCCGGCGAACTTGCCCGCGACATGATGCTCTCGCCGCCGGCGATGACCAACCGCATCGACCGGCTCTCGGCGCGTGGTCTGGTCGAACGCCATGCCGACCCCGATGATCGCCGCGCGCTGCGTGTGGCGCTGACCGAGGCCGGCCGGGCGATGGCCGATCAGGTGGTCGAAACCCATGTAGCCCTCGAGGAAAGCCTGCTCGAAGGCCTCTCCCAGGATGAGCGCGATCAGCTCGTCGCACTGCTGCAGCGGGTCGGCCGGTAGCCACGCTGCCTGTACCCCCGGTCGTCCTCAGGGAATGCGGGCAAAACCAAGAAGACGGCTGATCTTGTCGAACGTGTATGAAAACACGTCAACGCGCGATGACTTGTTGCCCTCGACCGTTCGCAGCACGCCATCTTTTTAGTCAAGCACCAGCCCGACATGGCCTTGCCACCCCGATGGCGAACCGCGCCACCAAACGATCACATCGCCGGGCAGCGGCGGGTCAGCCAGTGTCGGCTTCACCACAAAACCCTTCTTCTTCAACTGGGCAAGCACGTCGCGGGCGCCGACCGTGTATTTGAACGGCATTTGTTGCCCCGGCTGGCTGAAACACCAGCTGATAAAACCCGCACACCAGGACGATCCTTCCGGTGCGAGTCCATTGAGATATTTCCTGACGAATGGCCCGCGATTGTTGCCGCCGACTTCACCTGCGCCGGCTGCGATCTCGCCAAGTGCTGCTGTCAACGCGCCCCGCACGGTTGATGATCCGCCACCCGATGGCGGCAAAGCATGATTGTCGGTAGTGCCGGCGTTTTTGGGCGGGTCTCCTGCGATGCGGCGGATGATGGCCGCGAGCGTGAGCGGGCCGGCGATACCGTCGACAACCAAGGGGCGGCCGGAGGAATCGACATTTTGCATCTGGAACGCTTTGACGGCCTTGTAGACCTCGTTGCCAAAATCCGCCGTCTCTCCGGCGAGATAGTAGCCCAGTGTCTCAAGATCACGGCAGAGCTTGCGCACTGGCTCGCCTGAGGATTTCCTTCTCAGAAACATCTGTTTCTCCTTTCATCCAAAACAACAGGCCGTAGCGCGCCAAAAGCGAAAGCCGGGCACCTGCTGAGGCCCGCCCGCGGCATCACGATCGGCCTGCTTGTCGGGCCTCCCATGGCAAGGATAAGCGGCATCTGACGGGTGTGGATGAAACCGGCCCGCACCGGTTGCGCAGATTCCGAGTTTCTGCGATCACTCTCTCAATCAAGCGATCACGCTTACGGTCGCCCCATCACAGCCGCGCAGGAAGTCTCGCCATGCAAAATCCCGTTCTTGTTGAAGTTACCCGTGGCCAGATGGTGGAAAGCCGCCACCGCGGCATGGTGTCGGTCGTCGACAGTGATGGCGCCACGGTGATGGCGCTTGGCGATGTCGAGAGCCCGGTATTTCCCCGCTCGGCGGTCAAGTCGATGCAGGCGTTGCTGCTGGTCGAATCCGGCGCGGCTGATGCCTATGGCTTTGGCGACAAGGAACTCGCACTTGCCTGTTCATCCCACTCCGGCGAACCGGAACACATCGAGCTTGCCGGCCAGATGGCGGCCCGCGCCGGTCTGTCGGAAGCCGATTTCGAATGCGGGTCGCACTGGAGCTTCGAGCCCAAGGTGATGATCGACCAGGTTCGCGCCGGTCCCAAACCCAATCAGCTAGGCAACAATTGCTCGGGCAAACACGCCGGTTTCCTGTGCCTGTCCTGCCACGCCGGCGTCGATCACCATGGCTATGTCGGCTATGATCATTTCGTCCAGTCGTCGATCCGCGATGTTATGGCCGATCTCACCGGCACACCGTTGGGCCATGACAATTGCGGCACGGACGGCTGTTCGATCCCCACCTATGCATCGCCGCTTGACAAAATTGCCCATGGCTTTGCCCGCATGGTCTCGGGCACGGGTCTCGGTCCCGAACGTGCCAAGGCCGCCAAACGTCTGATGGCGTCCTGCATGGCCGAACCGTTTTATGTCGCAGGCACCCGCCGCGCCTGCACCGAGCTGATGCAAATGGCGCCGGGTCGGATCTTTGCCAAGACCGGCGCCGAAGGCGTGTTCTGCGCAACGCTTCCCGAAAAGGGCTATGGCATCGCGCTCAAATGCGAGGATGGCGCCACCCGCGGTGCCGAAGCCATGATCGGCGCGGTGCTGGCCAAGCTGTTTGCCGATGATGAAGAGTTGTCATCCAGGCTTGCCGATTGGTCGCGCAAGACGATGAAAAACTGGAACGGCATCGAAGTAGGCCGCATCCGCCCGGCCGGCGATCTGGCCTGATCCGGTTGCTCCAGGCAAGGGCGGCCCGCCGCTTGGCCTTGAACCATTGGTGCGCGGCCTCTATGTCGGGTGACCGGCTCGTTGCGAGCCCCGTGCATTCCGACCCTGGAGTTCTCCTTGTCCGTATTCAAGAATCTGCCTGCAGCCCCGGTTGCTGAAAAGCGCCCGGTCACCGATACCCGTCATGGCGTCACCCGTAGCGACGACTATGCCTGGATGCGCGATGACAACTGGCAGATCATGTTCAAGGATCCGTCTTTGCTCGATCCGGCGATACGGACTCATCTGGAAGCCGAAAATGCCTATAATCAGGCAGCCATGGCCGACACCGAGGCCTTGCAGAAGACCCTGTTTGCCGAAATGCGCGGCCGCATCAAGGAAGATGACAGTTCGGTGCCCGCACCCGATGGGCCATGGCTTTACGGCGTCCGCTTCATCACCGGCGGTGAGCAACCCAAATATTTCCGCATCCCCCGCGATGGCGGCGACGAACAGATCATGCTCGATGGCGATCTGGAAGCTAAGGACAAGGCCTATTTCCGGCTCGCCGGCACCGGCCATGCGCCCGATCACGCTGCAATGATCTGGGGCTATGACGACAAGGGCTCGGAATTCTACACCCTCAAGGTGCGTGATCTGAAAACCGGCAAGGACCATCCCGATCCGGTCGAAAACACCGGCGGTGGCGGCGCCTGGAATGCATCCAGCAATGGTTTCTTCTACACCGCCGTTGATGACAACCACCGCCCCAACAAGATCTTTTACCACCGCCTGGGAACTGCCCAGTCGGAAGACGTGCTGATCCACGAGGAAACCGATTCAGGCTTCTTCATGGGCGTTTCCGGCTCGCGGCTCGATGATTTCGTCTTCATCGACATCAATGATCACGAGACCTCGGAATGCTGGGTGATGCCGGCTGGCGACCCGACCGCAAAACCGAAACTGGTGGCCGAACGGCAAACCGGCGTCGAATATTCGCTCAGCGAAGGCGGCGACGTGTTCTTCATCCTCACCAATGCCGACGGCGCCAAGGATTTCAAGATCATGGCCGCGCCGGTGGAGGCGCCGGAGCCTGCCAACTGGCGCGAAGTGGTGCCCCACAAGCCGGGTCGGTTGATCCTCTCGGTCAGCGCCTACCGCAATCATCTGGTCTGGATGGAGCGCGAGAACGGGCTGCCGCGCATTGTCATCCAGGATCGCACAACTGGTCAGGAGCACGCCATTGCCTTTGACGAGGAAGCCTATTCGCTCGGCTTTCACGGTGCCATGGAATACGACACCGAGGTGGTGCGCTTCAGCTATTCCTCGATGACCACGCCGTCCGAACTTTACGATTACAACATCACCACGCGCGAGCGCACGTTGCTCAAGCGCGATGAAGTTCCCTCGGGCCACAATCCGGACGACTACATCACCCGCCGCATCATGGCGCCCTCGCTGGGCGGGGCCGAGGTGCCGGTGACGCTGCTCTACCGCCGCGACACCAAGCTTGATGGTACAGCACCATGCCTGCTCTATGGCTATGGCTCCTACGGCATCGCCATTCCCGCAAGTTTCAACACCAATTGTCTGTCGCTGGTCGATCGCGGCTTTGTCTATGCCATTGCCCATATCAGGGGCGGCAAGGAAAAGGGCTTTGGCTGGTATGAAGAGGGCAAGCGCGAAAAGAAGGCCAATACCTTCCACGATTTCATCGCCGCCGCCCGCTGCCTGGTCGCCGAGGGCTTCACGTCGCACGACCGTATCGTTGCCCAGGGCGGTTCCGCCGGCGGCATGCTGATGGGGGCGGTTGCCAACATGGCGCCCGAAGCCTTTGGTGCGATCATCGCCGCGGTTCCGTTTGTCGATGTGCTCAACACCATGCTCGACGACACTCTGCCGCTGACCCCGCCGGAATGGCCCGAATGGGGCAATCCGATCCTCTCGCATGAGGATTACCAGGTGATCGCCAGCTATTCGCCCTATGACAATGTCACCGCTCAGGCCTATCCGCCGATCCTTGCCGTGGCGGGCCTCACCGATCCGCGCGTGACCTATTGGGAACCGGCCAAATGGGTTGCCCGATTGCGCGAGATGTCGACGAGCAAGGCGCCGGTGCTGTTCAAGGTCAATCTGGCCGCCGGCCACGCCGGCGCTTCGGGTCGGTTTCAGCGGCTGGAGGAAATCGCCTTTGAATATGCCTTCGCGCTCAAGGTGACAGGCAAGGCGTGAGCCGTGCGATCACTCCTGGGGAAATTGCCACGGGAGTGGACTAAATCGACAATCGGTAAAATTTGAGCGAAGCAGTTAAGTGGATGCTTATGGATCTCGGTATATTAGCACATCAGCGAACTTGTAACCGGAATGGGGTTAACCATGACCAAGTCGATGATGAAATCGAAATTCAGGGAAATGCTCCGCAACAGGAATGGCAATTTTGCCATGATAGCTGCGCTCACCCTTCCAGTCATGTTCATGGCGGGCAGTCTTGCGGTTGACACCACCAATGTGATGTCGATGAAGACCCGGCTGCAGAACGCGGTCGACAGTGCGGCGCTGGCAACAGCGACGCGCTTGCTGCAGGAAAAGGATCTGACCGCGGTTCAGGCCAAGGAATTTGCCGAAAAGTTCCTTGACGGCCAGATCGAGGAAGATCTGGCGGCCTTTGCCAACATGTCGGTCAAGCCCACCGTGACGGTGATCCCGGAGACGAAGGAAAACGGCGTTGTCTGGAAAGTGGCAATTTCTTTGATCGGCACCCAGTCGCTGACGCCGATGGCGCGGATGATGGGCAAGGAGAACGTGTCGGTCAATGTCGTCGGCAAGGCCGAAAGCGGCTCGGCCGGCTCCCAGGGGTCATTCTCGATGGCGCTGGTTCTTGACCAGTCCGGGTCGATGGGCTGGAATTTGGGCGGCCAGATGAAGATCAATGTGCTCAAGACCGCTGTCAGCAATCTGGTAACGCAGTTCGATACTGCCGACCCCGACCACAAATATGTGCGGGTAGGGGCCGCGAGCTATAGTTCCTACTTGAAGGGCACCCAGAAAATGACCTGGAAAACCTCCAAGCTGACCAAATTTTCCAACGCGCTGTACGCCGATGGCGGCACCGATTCGACCGATGCTTTCAACTGGGCCTATGAAAGCGTGACGGCGAGTAAAGAAACCAAGAAGCACGAGAAAGAAAGCGGCCAGGTGCCGAAGAAGTTCATCGTCTTTATGACCGATGGCGACAACAATTATAAATCGGCTGACACGTCGACCATGAAATTGTGCAATGATGCCAAGAATGAGGGTGTCGAAATCTACAGTGTCGCCTTTGCGGCGCCCACCCGCGGCAAGGCATTGTTGTCCTATTGCGCATCTTCAGGTGCGCATTTCTTCGATGCCAAGAACAGCGTCGAACTGATCTCGGCATTCGAGAACATCGGCCTGCAAACCTCGGAAGTCGTCTCCCGTCTGACGCAATAATCATCACTGATTAAAGCTGCCGGCGCGCCGGTAACCCGTGCAATTCCGTGTTCCCGCAATGCCCTCTGCCTCCAGGTCACGCTCGACAGCGATCTGGAGGCAGAGGGCATGCCTGTTTCCGTGTTGCCGGCATCAGAGAGCGCCGTCGATGTGAAGGAACATGTCCGCACGAGCACATCTCTGCCCGGACCCCAACAAAATTGGCGATCGGTAAAATGTCAGCAAAGCAATTAAGGCGGTGCTCATGGACCTTGGTGCACCAATTCGTTCGTGAATTTAAAACCGGATTGGGGAGGCAGCAGTGACTAGGGGCTGTTGACGTTTACCGTGTGTGAATGAGCGTTGCGGCAATTGAGATGAAGGCTTTGAAACTCTGGTCGGTTTTGCAAGAGCGCATTGCTATCCCTCTGTTTTCCTTCAGTTTGCCAAAGTAGTTTTCGATCAAATGCCGCCATTTGTAGGTTTCCTTGTCGAACTCTGCCGGGAACCTCCGGTTGGATTTTGGCGGTATGACCGGGGTTATGCCGCGATCCAGCAGGCCATTGCGCAGCCAATCCGCGTCAAAGGCCCTGTCCGCCAGCAAATATCCGGCGGACAAGCCGCTGATCAACGCATCGGTCTCGCGCAGATCATGAGCTTGCCCTGGCATCAGACAGAAATCGACGAGATTACCGAGCGCATCCGTCAGAGCCAGTATCTTTGTCGTTATGCCGCCGCGTGAGCGTCCAATGGCCTGGCAGAGAGTCCCCCTTTTGCGCCCTGACCCGAGCGATGAACCTTGACGATAGTACCGTCGATCATTGCGTATTCCAGATCGGCGTCTGAGGCTAATGCTTTGAACATACAATAGAAAGCATCCGCTTTGACCCATCTGCGGAACCGCTTGAATACAGAATTCCATTTGCCAAACTCACCCGGCAATTCGCGCCATTGCGCGCCCGTGCGGACGATCCAGAGGACTGCCTCCATGAAAAGTCGTGGGTCACGTCCGGTTTGTCCGGGATCGGTGGTTTTACCCAGGCAGTATGGTTCGATGATCGCCCATTGCGAATTGGATAGGACTCTTCGGGTCAAGGTTGCTCTCCTCCGTTTGCAACCTTGAATCAGAAGTCAGGTGATTTGGGAATCCCGAACGTCAACAGCCCCTAGGTCGATGATCAAATCGCAACTCAGCGATCTATTTTCCAACAGGAATGGCAATTTTGCCATGATAGCTGCGCTCACCCTTCCAGTCATGTTCATGGCGGGCAGCTTTGCTGTTGACACCACCAATGTGATGTCGATGAAGACCCGGCTGCAGAACGCAGTCGACAGCGCGGCGCTCGCAACTGCGACGCGGTTGCTGCAGGAAGAGAATCTGACCCCTGTGCAGGCCAAGGCCTTCGCGGAAAAGTTTCTCGACGGCCAGATCGAGGAAGATCTGTCCGCCTTTGCCGGCATGTCGGTCAAACCAACCGTGACCGTGCTTCCCGAGACCGTGAACAACGGTATTGTCTGGAAAGTCTCGATTGCCATGGTCGGCACCCAGACGCTGACGCCGATGGCGCGGATGCTTGGCAAAAAAGAGCAGTCGGTCAATGTCGTCGGCAAGGCGGAAAGCGGCCAGGCTGGCTCCCAGGGCTCGTTCTCGATGGCGCTGGTTCTTGATCAGTCCGGATCGATGGGCTGGAAACTCAACGGTGTGCAGAAGATAAGCGTGTTGAAAAGCGCGGTTCGCGGTCTCGTCGACCAGATCAAGGCCGCAGACCCGAAACGGAAATATACCCGGATCGGGGGTGCCAGCTATGCTTCCTCCCTGAAGGGAAAAGAGAACCTGAACTGGAACCCCAACAAGCTCATGGGGTTCGTCAATGGTGTGACGGCAGATGGCGGCACCGATTCAACCGACGCCTTCAATTGGGCATTTCAAAGTGTGATATCGTTGAGCGAAGACCAATTGCACGAACAGATGAGTGGCCAGACCCCGACAAAATTCATCGTCTTCATGACCGATGGCGATAACAATTATAACTCGGCCGACACCTCGACCATGAAACTGTGCAATGCCGCCAAACAGAAGGGCGTCGAGATCTACAGTGTTGCCTTTGACGCGCCGGACCGTGGCAAGGCCTTGTTGGCCTATTGCGCTTCATCGAGCGACAAGTTTTTCGATGCCCAGAACAGTTCCGATCTGATCTCGGCGTTCGAGAACATTGGCAAGCAAACCTCGGAAGTCGTCTCGCGCCTGACCCAATAGGCCGATCAGCCGGGTAACCGGCAGTTCACCAGGCCCGCGTCACTCCCAGCCATTGGGCCGCGCGGGCAGGGCCTTGAGATAGACGGCGATCGCATCCCGGTCGCTGCTTTCCAGTTTCGCCATGTTGGCCTGCACCTCGACCATCGAGCCGCCGACGCTGTCGAAATCCGGCGTAAAGCCGCTTTCCAGGTAATAGGCGATATCGGACGCGCTCCAGTCCTTGATCGACTTGCCGCCCGGCGTCAGGTTGGGAATGATGCCCTTGCCCTCGGGGTTGGGCGCCCCCGATAGCCAGCCACCCGAGACAAACCCGCCAATCAGGTTGCGCGGCGTGTGGCATTCGCCGCAATGGCCCGGCCCCTCGACCAGATATTGCCCGCGCACCAGTTGCGCGTTGGTCTGATCAACGCTTTCGCGTGGCGCGTCGGTGAAGAACAACAGCTTCCAGCCGCCCAATAACCGGCGGATATTGAAAGGAAATCCCACCTCATGCGGCAGCGAGGCGACATCGCTCTCGGGCAACGTGCCCATGAACGCAAACAGATCGGCCACGTCGCGGTCGCTCATCCGGGTGTAGGAGCCATAGGGGAAGGCGGGATAATAGTGCCCGCCCTCGGGCGAAACCCCGGCCAGCAGCGCGTTGGCAAAGTCAGCCACCGACCAGGAGCCGATGCCCGCCTGCGGATGCGGCGAGATGTTGGGGCCGATAAAGGTGCCGAAATCACTGGTCAGCCGAACCCCGCCCGACAGCACCAGCCGGGCCTCGTCCTTGGCGCCGGGGGCGGCATGACACGAGGCGCAACCGCCCGCCCAGAACAGCGTTTCACCGGCTGCGGCATTGCCTTCAAGCGCGGCAATCGCCTCCAGCCGTTCGGCCTTGAGCGGTTTTGGCTGGGTCAGCGCCAGCCCCAGGGTGGCGGCTGCCACCGCGGCAACCCCGACCCCAATGCCAAGCGCCGCCCGGTTCACGGGCGGCGTCCTGTCGTCAATGCCGGATATCGGTTTGCCGGCATCAGCTCTTCTTCAGGCGATAGGTCTCGTGGCAGGCGCCGCAATTCTTGGTCAGCGGACCGAAAACGGCCTTCAGCGCATCCAGATCGGCCGGTGCTGCGGCCAGCGCGGCGTCGGCGTCGGTCTTGTATTTGGCAAGGGCCGCGTCAAAGCCGGCGCGATCGCTCCAGATGGCCGGCGCTGCCTCGGTTTCAAACCCGGTTTCCGACCCTTCGGGGAAATACTCGCCAAAGCTTCCCGCCACTTCGCTGATCGAGGTCAGCGCGGCCAGCACGGCGTCGGCATTGAATTCGGCTTCACCCTTGACCATCTTGGCCATGGCGCCCACGGCGCCGCCGTTCTTCTTCATCATTTCCTGGCGCACGACCTGCGGTTCGTCGGCAGCGATGGCGGGTGAAAATGCGGCCGAGCCGATCAGTGCTGCGGCAAAAAGGGTCTTGAAATTCATGCGGTTACTCCCGTTTGGTCATCGACGGATTGGTTCGCCCCGTCTGCAATGATTGCATGGTTGGGGGCAAATAGAAGTCACAAGATAGTGAACACTGTGTCACTGCCGTCAAGCTTCATGATAGCGGCGAAGCGGTTTCGGTGCGAGTGTCCGCGCACAAAAAACCCGGCAAATTTGCCGGGTTTGATGATGTCAGTCGTCACGAACGCAAACTGTTCAGACTGCCGCCTCGTACATTTCGGCGACATGATCCCAATTGATCAGGTTGTCGACGAAGGCTTCGAGATATTTCGGCCGGGCGTTGCGGTAGTCGATGTAGTAGCTGTGCTCCCACACGTCGCAGCCCAGGATTGGCTTGGCGCCATGCATCAGCGGGTTTTCGCCGTTTGGTGTCTTCATCACTTCCAGCTTGCCATTCTTGACCGCAAGCCAGGCCCAGCCCGAGCCGAACTGGGTGGCGCCGGCATTGATGAAATCGGCGCGGAACTTGTCGTAGCCGCCGAGATCGGATTCAACCGCCTTGGCAAGCGCGCCCGGAAGCGACTTGCCGCCGCCGCCCTTCTTCATCCACTGCCAGAAATGCAAATGGTTGTAGTGCTGGCCGACATTGTTGATCAGCGCGGCGTTCTTCTCGTCATAAGCGGCCTTGCAGATTTCTTCAAGCGACTTGCCGGCAAGCGCCGAGCCTTCCAGCGCCTTGTTGCCGTTGGTGACGTAGGCCTGGTGGTGCTTGTCATGGTGAAACTCGAGCGTCTCGCGCGACATGTAGGGCGCCAGTGCGTCGTAGTCATAGGGCAGGTTTGGCAGTTCGAGGGCCATGGGGGTCTCTCCTCTAGAAAATTGAAGTGGCGGCGGGGTGTTCCCGCGTCGTCGCCCGAACATAGGCGCGCGCTTCCACGCAGGCAACGGGGTGGCTCCAAAAAGGTTCCGGATTCGGGGTTGCGTTTCTGCTGCCATCCAGAAAGCAGGCTCGATACTTCTTTAAGCACGGCTCCCAACGGAGCGCTTGTTGCTTCCTGTGTGAAGAGTAGGCGGTGGCACGCACGGCGTCTTGCCTCGTTGCGCATGCGGTATTGGACGGAACCTATGGCAGCGCCGTTCGTTACAAACTCCAGTCCCAAAAGGAGTGCGCATGTCCACCATCACCACAATCAATCCCGCCACCGAAGAGAAAATCCAGACCTACGAACTAATGAGCGAAGCTGAAGCGACACAGCGGCTTGAAGCCTGCCACGCGGCGTTTCTGGAGTGGCGCAAGCTGTCTCACTCGGACCGCGCGCCTTACCTCAGAAAGATTGCGCAAAAACTGCGCGACAATGCCGACGAGTTGGCCGCCCTAATGACGCAGGAAACCGGCAAGCTGCTCAAGGACGGCCTCACCGAAGTCGAAATCTGCGCGGCGATCTTTGAATACACCGCCAACAATGGTCCAGATTTGCTCGCTGACGAGGAACGCACCCATGGCCCAAAGCAGAAGCGCGGTGTGGTGAGCTACCAGCCGATTGGCGTGATCTACTCGATGCAGCCGTGGAATTTCCCGCTGTACCAGCCAGTCCGCGTGCTCGCTGCCAATCTCATGGCCGGCAATGGCTGCATGCCAGCATCTGCACCGGCTCCGGCCTGCGGCTGCGCGAGTTGTGCATTGAGGCCGGTCTGCCCCAGAACCTGTTTCAGGTGATCCTGATCGACCATGATGTCAGCGACAAGCTGATCGTCCACCCGAAGGTCCGTGGCGTGACAATGACGGGCAGCGATGGCGCCGGACGCCACATTGGCTCGGTGGCAGCCAAGGCGCTGAAGAAGACCGTGCTTGAGCTGGGGTCGAACGACGCTTATCTCGTGCTCGAAGACGCCGACATCGAAACCGCAGTCAAATTCTCGGTCATGGGACGTCTCTACAACAATGGCGAGACCTGCGTGTCGGCCAAGCGCTTCATCGTCACCGATAAGATCTATGACGCCTTTGTCGATGCCTTCGTCGCACAGATGAAGAACATCACCATGGGCGATCCGACCGATGAGAACAGCCAGCTTGGCCCGCTGTCGAGCCAGGACCAGTTCGATACAGTCAAAAGCCAGGTCGATGACAGTGTCGCCAAGGGCGCCAAGGTGCTTTGCGGTGGGAAAGCGCCGGACCGAAAAGGCGCTTACTATCCGGCCACAGTGTTGGCAGACCTCGCCCCCGGCATGCCGGCTTACGACGATGAAATCTTCGGCCCTGTCGCCTCGGTCATCCGCGCCAAGGACGATGAAGGCGCCATGCGTCTCGCCAATGAAAGCCGCTATGGCCTGGGCGGCGGTATCTTTTCCAAGGACGAAGAACGTGCGCTGAAGCTGGCCCGCGACCACTTCGACACCGGCATGGTCCGCATCAACTCCTTCGGTGCCGCTGATCCCAATATGCCGTTTGGCGGCGTCAAGGATTCCGGCTATGGCCGCGAACATGGCGGCTTTGGCATGAAGGAATTCGTCAACACGAAAGCGATCTTCCTGCCATGATTACACTCCATGCCTTGAAATTTTCCCGGGCGACTCGCGTGCTCTGGCTGCTCGAAGATCTCGGGCAGGATTACCGGCGGGTAGATTACGACCGGACCCTGCAATTTCGCGCACCGGACTCATTGTCTAAAATTCACCCACTGGGAAAATCCCCTGTGATTGAAGACGGTGGAGAGGTGATAGCGGAATCGGCGACAATATTGCGATATCTGACTGCCAAATTCGGCGACACCTCCCACCAACCACCGCGCAACACAGCGGAATTTTGGCAACACGAGGCTCTATTTGACTACGTGGAAGCTTCCTTTGCCGAGGTCGCCATGCGAGCGGTCATGCCCGCATTCAGCGGCGATGATGTCCCTGATCAGGCAAGGATCGCTCTGAGCAAACATCTTACCTACATTTCCGGGGAATTAGGCGTAGGCCCCTTGCTGTTCGGCGATGACCTGACTCTGGCGGACATTCAGATGTCCTACATTCTGGCGCTTCTCGCACAACTCGACCTACTCGGCGGCCATCCCGAAATCGCCGCCTATTGGAAAACGTTGCAGAGCCAGCCCGGCTATATCGCAGCCACCAAAGCCGCAGGCCCGATGGCACTGCCCAACTGAGCCAAAATTTGAGGAACACATCATGAGCATGAACATTCTCGTCGCCGGTGCAACCGGCACTACCGGCCTACAGCTGGTCCAGGACCTCGTAGATCAGGGCTACACCCCCACGGCGCTGGTGCGCGAAAGTTCCGACACCAGCGAACTGCCCAAGGGCGTCAACCTGCGCCATGGCGACCTGACCGAATTGCAATCGGGCGTCTGCGACGGCATGGACGCTGTCATCTTTGCCGCCGGTTCGGGCGGATCCACTGGGCCCGAAATGACCGACAAGGTCGATCGCGACGGTGCCAAGCGCCTGGTCGACCTGGCGGTTGAATCCGGCGTCAGCCGCTTCGTGATGCTGAGCTCTGTCGGCGCCGGCCAGTCCAATCCCGAAGGCGATCTGGCGCATTACCTCAAGGCCAAGCACGAAGCCGACGAACACCTCAAGGCGTCGGGCCTGACATACGCCATCCTGCGCCCGGTGGCCCTGACCAATGATGGCCGCAGCGACGCTGTGATCCTGGGTGAAAAGGTGGACAAGCGCGCAAACGCTTCCCGCGCTGATGTTGCACATCTTCTGGCTGAGGCCGTAACCACGGGTCGTTTTGATGGCATGGCGCTGAACATGCAATCTGCCTGATGCAGGCGAATCCTGACGGTGGAGGCGTAAGTAGTTGATTTAATTTGTAAAATTGATGTTAGGTCAGCGAGTGCAGCGGCGCGCATAATCTCCCCCTTGCGGTGGGGTCCGAAGGACGGGGAGCGGCCGGTGACGCGAGCCTGTGATCGTAGATGACAGAGGGGGGGTAATCGGCTCCCTGCATGTGCGGCAAGCTCGCCCCCCTCTGTCGGCGATGCCGACATCTCCCCTGCAAGGGGGGGGGGAGATCTGGCGCTCCGCATATCCCATCCACACCGTGCAAAATCCCGCACCCACGTCCCAGCAATTCCAACAGCTTAACCCAGAAAATCCCGAAATCTTGTCCCCGGATTCCCCGTCCGTGCCACACTGTGTGCGCTCCCGCTGCCGGATGGATCGCGAACGCTTCGGTTCAGGTGGGAGGAAGGCTCCCGGATCTTGCCGTAACGTGCGGCGGGCGCCGGGGGAGGCAGGAACCAGCGTGGCTCCGTCGGCGTGCCTGGACTTCTCATGGAAGATAAGCGCACAGCCGGCCACCGGTTCAGCGTTCCGCCCCTTGGCTTTGGCTGATCGGGCGGGGGCGCTGAAACGGGCCTGTGGCGGAGGTCTGCCCCGTTGATGCATGTGGCGGGTCGAGGTGGCTTCACTTCGGCAAGCAGCGCATGCACCGCAATCGCGGGCAGATGCTTCGTGCCGGAACCCACGTGGAAACGCTTCCGCCGCGCCCTCGTCCAGGCTGCGCGGCTCGGGCAAACCCGAAAAACCCCGCGTCGGGCCAAGCGCCCTCAAGCGGACAAGCGAAGCCGTGAATGCCTGTCGGATGCGGACATCGTCCGGCAAACTTCGGGCCCGCGCGCGGAATGCGCCACCCCTATTACCAAATTCAGAAGGTGCAGCCCGCGCGCGGCCCTCCGGATCCGGTACCATCTTCATCCCTCCGGCGGCTTTGACGCGCGGAGCGATTGCCTGCGCCCGCTCTCCGCGCGCCGTCAAAAACCCCTCAGGCCACCGCGTTGCGGTCAATCGTCAGATGCGGAAATTGCCCCGCGCCGGCCTTGGCCAGATCCCCGGTCACCACCTCGTTCCAGCGGCAGCCGATAATCGCCCCGCCAGGGGTGGCGTCAAACATGTTGCCCGAGATCAGCGCCGAACCCGCGCCCTCGACCACCGAGACGGCAACGCCCGCGCCGCATTCGCGCAGCGTGTTGCCGGAGAAATTGACCGCCCTGAGGAACGGCCCCCAGCCCATCAGCACGCCCCATTTCGGCGCACCCTCGATCACGTTGCCGCTCACCGCCGCATCCGCCTCGATCGCCATGCCGATGCCGAAACCGGCATATTCGGCCGGGTAGGGGCCAACCGTCGAGAGGTTGCGGATGATGTTGCCGGTGACGCTGGCCAGCCGTCCGCCCTCGTTGAAATTGGCCACCGATATCCCCACCGTGCCGCCATCGACGAGGTTCGACGCTATCACCGCGCCCTCGAACGAAAATTCCGCATAGATCGCAGTTTCGCCCGAGCGGATCGCCTGGTTGGAGACGATCTGGATGTTGCTGGCCTGGTTGGCGCGGATCGCCGAAAACGCGCAGTCCGACACATGGTTGCCCGTCACCATCACATTGCCGGCGCGAAAAATATTGATGCCGTTGCCGTTCTGGCCGGTGCCGCCGGCCTGCGCCGAAATCCGCATCACCCGGTTGCGCGAGACCACCGTGGCATCTTCGCCAATGCTCCAGCGGTGCACCAGAATGCCGCCATTGCCGCAGTCGCGGACACTGTTGTCGGTGATCGAAAGCCCGCGGCTTTCCACCGCGTAGAGCCCGGCCAGTTGCGCGCCCGAAATCTCCGAGCGGCTGACCCGCCCGCCGCAGGCTTCAAGCGTCAGGCCGTGGCCCGAGGCGCCGGCAATCTCGACATCCTCGATGATCGCTTCGGTCACGGCGCGCAGATGGACCAGCCCGCTGACATGGTCGCCAAGCCGCTGGTTGGCGCCATCGAGCGTCAGCCCGGAAAGTTCAATCCGCCGCGCCCCTTCGGCCAGCAGAAAATGGCCGCGCCCGCCATAGATCAGCCGTGTCGCCCCGGCCACGCCCAGAATCCGCGCGCCGTCGGGCAGGTCGATATTGGACACCACGAAAGTCCCCGGCGGCAGCCGCAGGATCCGTCCGGCGCCCGCCGCCTCGTCAATCGCGCGCTGAAACCGTCGGCTCTGGTCGTCGACGGCATCGGGCAGCAGCCCGGCAAGGTCGCCATCATGGCCGCCGCGCAGATCGACAAGCGAGAACGACAACTCGCCGGCGAGCGCAGCAGGGGCCATCAGGCTTGCAGCACCTAGGCCAGAAAGCCCCGCAAGCAGTGCCCGGCGGCTCAGATGACGGTTCATATCAGGACGTTTGTTGCTCATGCCACACAAGGTGCAGGAACCATGCCAGACCGGACCTGTGCCATATCGAGACAAAGCGCTCCCGCAACGGCACGGCAGGTATGGTTGAAAAAGCGTGCCGCCGGCAAAATTTCGGCATTTGTGTTGAGCCAGATCAAGAGGATGGCCACGCATCCGGTTTAGCGTGTTTTTCAACAGACCTTCGGGGTCAATCCATGCAGGAGACGATCATGCTCAGACTGACAGCCTTGATCTACATTATCGCCGGCGGAATGCTGGCGGGTAGTTGCGTCATCGCCGCCCTGACATTGGGCCGGGTCGATGCGGCCTCCATCAGCATTGCCGCACTGGTCGGCGCGCTGGCCGGGCTGCCGCTGTCGTGGCTGGTTGCAAGCAAGGTAAACAAGGTCATCCGACCTGCTTGAAATCAACGCCTGTTGCCATCGGTAAGCTGGGAGAGAGCTCGGCAACAGGTATCGGTTTCAATCCAACAAGGCGTCGCCATCCGCAGGCCGGATTGCGCGACGCCTTGTGGCAGGAAGGAGCGCGGGGCCGGTCTGGGGGAGGGCCGGCCCCGCAGCATTTTGTCTGGCCGCAGAGACGCTGGCGAAACGCCGCGGTTCAAGCCAGATCGTTGTCGATGCGGCGCGCGGCTTCAAGTCCGCTCAGATGCGCCCCATGCACCGTGGCGTGATAGTCAAACAGGGTGTGTTCGCCCGCCAGCAGCAGCGTACCCGCCACAGGTTCGGCCAGCAGATCAAAATTCGCCGGCTTCGATCCGACCTTGGCGTAGGAATAGGCACCGTGGCTCCAGGGATTTTTTGACCACCGGGTGGGAATTGCGGCCACCGGGTCCGGTGCACTCTCACCAAACATGGTCCGCAGTGCGCGCATGGCATCCGCAGTCATCTCCGCATCACTCATTGCCTCGGCGCGCGGCGCATAGGCGCCGACACTGATGCCAACCAGAATGTTCTGGTTCGAAAAGGTCCGGTAGTTCATGAACGAAGCCCAGCGCCCCATCGGTCCGCCGGTGAGGCCAAAATATTGCGTCTCGATTGGCCAGAACGGGCTTGCGAATTTCAGCGCCAGTTTGGTGACATTGCCCATGCCGATCCGGCTGATAGCGCTGCGATATTGTTTCGGCAGTGGAGGATCAAAACGGATGCCGCCAGTCTGCAATACGCCAAGCGGACAGGTGCAGACGACAAAATCAGCCTCGAAATCGAGGCTGTTGGCGCGCACCGTGGCGCCGTCGCCCTTTTCATAGGAAACGCTGTCGACCGGATGGCCGAGCCGGATATCGAGACCGGCAGCAAGCGGCCCCAGGAGCCGGTCATAGCCGTTGGAGACGATGACGTCGGCGCCGTCAAAGGCATCGTCCTCGTCGAAATAGTACGCCGACAGTGATTCCAGCGGGCCGCCGGCGTCAAACTCGGTATAGGCCGACATCATCCAGGCCGTCACCGGATCAGCGAGTGCTTTCGGTGCCAGCCGGGTGATGGCCGACGTCAGCGGTTGGTCGGTGTCGAAGGTCGCATCAATGCGTTGGTAGAGCGCGGCAAGTTGCTTTTCCTTGCGCTCGATCAGCCCATCCTTCAGCGGGTTTCCGTCTCCCGAAATCACCAGCAGGCTGTCGTCCTGGGTGACGAAGGTCTCGCCCCCGGCAGCGGACACCAGATCAGTCACCGGATTGTCCTTCGGACCGTGTATCCAGCCTGCGCCGAGCTCGAATGGTGCGTCCAGCGACCAGTCTGTCTGCAGCCTGCCGCCGATGCTTTCCGCCGCTTCAAGCACGAGCACTTCATATCCGAGATCGGTGAGTTGACGCGCCGCCGTCAGCCCGGCCACGCCTGCGCCAATAACGATGACATCGACATCGGCGGCAGCGGCCCGTGCCAGTCCTGTTCCGCTCAGTGGCGCAGTCAGCGCCGACGCTGCGGTCAACCGCAGAAAACGGCGGCGGTCAAACGGCAATGCATGGGAAGGCTTTCGCATCAGGCGTCTCGCTCTGGTTTCTCCCCGGACTGCGAGGAATCACGCGTAGCGCCAACCTGCGACATCTCTTGCCATGCCGCAATCGGGCGGCACCTGAAATGGCATGTGCACCGGCTGGGTGAATTGGTGTTAACGCGGCAGGAACCATGCCGGTTAGGCCAACTTTCAGCGGTTTCAATTACAACGAGGCAGGAAATTTCAAGAGATCGCAATGAAAATGATGTTCAATCACACTGCCCGGCCCAACATCACAATCGCTGTCTACGCGCTCTGCATCGCTGTACTGACGGCCTTTGCGGTCTCCAATTTGCAGATTTTGTCCTTTGCCGGCGGGGTAGCCGATGATGTTCGCAGTGAGGTCGAACAGCACCTGGTGAAGGCCGAAATCGACCGCCAGATTGACGTGCTCTTCCGAGATCAATCGCAGATTTCCTATTGGGACAAGACGGTCAAGGCCTTGGGCGGTGCGGTTGACCAGGCGTTTGTTCAGGACGAAATTGCTGACTGGCTGTGGGAGGATTTCGGGATAGAGTCCTCTGTCGTGATCCAGCCCGATGGCACGCCGTTGCTGACCGTGTTCCGGTCCCAGGTGATGGATCCCGCCGCCAGCTTGCCCTATGTCGCTCGCAATCGCGATCTTGTCGAAGCTGCCCGCCAAAATTACCTTGCCCACCGCACCCCGCGCGATGGTGGTTTTGTGATCACCGGCCAGGCAACTCGTTTTTCTCCGCCTTTTCACGCATCAGATGTTCGCATCATCGACGGTCAGTTCGGCGTGGTCACAGCGCAAGCTGTCATCCCGGACGATGAGGAGGTTCTCCCAGACGGGATGCCGCAAGTATTGCTGACGTTCAAGCCGCTGAGCAAGGAGATGCTTGCCGGCATCGGAGAAAGTCTCGGTCTTGAAGATCTGAGCGTGACGCCGGTTGCCGCACCGGTCGAAGGCCGCAGTAGCATGGTTGTCAGTCAGGTTGCCGGCCAGCCGCCGCTGGCTGCCAGCTGGAAAGTGGAACTTCCATCCAGCATCATCTGGAACCGCGCGATTGGCCCCCTTGTCGCCTCCTTCGTCGTGGTCACACTGGCGCTGTTGATGGTCGCTTTGCATTACGGCCGTGCGATTCAGGCGCTGCAGCAAAGTGAAGCGCGCAACCGCCACCGCGCCACCCACGACAATCTGACCGGACTGCCCAACCGTCTTCAGTTCGATCACGCGCTTGATGCAATCATCGCCGAACACCGCCAGAACCGGTGTGCCATCCTGTGTCTCGATCTCGATAAGTTCAAGGCGGTCAACGACACCCATGGTCATCAGGCCGGCGATGTGGTGCTTAAAACCGCGGCCCGGCGGATTGCCGATGCGGTTGGCGAGACCGGCATGACCGCACGGGTTGGCGGCGACGAATTCATCATCCTGCTGTGGGACAATCTCGAACGCGAAAATGTGCTCGACCTGTGCGACACGATCATCGCCAGTGTGTGCCAGGACATCGCTTTTGAGGGGGGCGTGGCCCGTATCGGCGCCAGCATCGGGGTCGCCTGGTGGCCCGACGATGCGCTTTCGGCCAAGAACATCATCCGCAGCGCCGATGAAGCGCTCTACCGCGCCAAGGACAATGGTCGTGGCCAGACCTGGTTTGCCGGCGACAGCGGTGATCTTGGGGCAGGGGCCACCGAGCGCCGCAGGCCGGAGAACGGGGTGACCACTAAGATCACAGTTGCCGCTTGACGACTCGAACCGCTAAAGGTTCCAGCCGCTCGCGATGATTGGCTATGGTAGTCAATCTGCGGAGAGAGACCACGACCAGATGATCCGGGCAGACCGGATGCGGACCGTAGCCGCCTGAAAATCGATGCCCGCGCAACGAAAAACCCGGCAGTGTTCACCGCCGGGTTCATGACTTGAGTTTATCTGTTGTGTCGCGTGTTGCCTAGACGAACTGCGACAGGCCCGGGATCGAGGCGACGATCTCATCGATCGCGTCGCCGGCACCATTCTCGCGGGCAAAGCCCATGGTTTCCTTGGCGACGCCGGAAATCTCGCCCATGCCCATGCCCATGCCCATCAGCTGCGAGCCGAGGCCCATCACGCCGCCCATGCTCAGCATGCCGCCGCTCGGCGCCTGGCCGATCAGGTCCTGTGAACCCGGCACCGCGGCCAGCATATCCTTGACCTTGTCGGCAGGACCTTCCTTCTCGAGGAAAGCCAGGATCGCGCCGACGGCCTTCTTGGCGGTTTCGGCGTCAATGCCAACATTGGCGGCGATGCGGTTGATCAGTTCGTCCAAGGGTCTTCCTCCGAGTGTATGACGTTAACGTAAAGGTAAGTGTGAACTAGGCGGTTTTCAAGCTGCAAGCAAGGGTTTTGCGGTTGAAAACCGGCGAGGTCAAGGGCTGCCCGCAAGCACCGTGTTCGTACCTGTACCCGTCACCGCCAGGCCGGCGGCCATCGCTTTCTCATCCTGCGTCGCCAAGCCTCAGAGGTCATGATATTCTCGCGCGGCTGACGGTGGGGGCCGGGGCAGCACCCGGTTGGGCCGCAGCGTCAAACCTTTGGGAGGAGCAAACATGTGTGATTTTTGTGTAATGGAAACTGTTAAAGACCGGATGTTGAGCCGCCGTGACCTGTTCCGGGTGGCCGGGGTAGGGGCGGCTGCCGCAGCAATGACGACCGCCGCGCCGCGGATCATGCCGGGGACGCAGGCAATGGCTGCCGGCCACGGCTCGGTGGCCGATATGACCCACGAACTGCACGAGGATTTCCCGACATTTTTCGGCGAGCAGCAGTTTTTCCGGGAGCAAAAATTCAACTGGGAGGAACACAAGTTCAACCTGTTTGAACTTCGCGTCAACGAGCACACCGGTACCCATGTCGACGCGCCGCTGCATTTTTCCGAAAACGGCCGTTCGGTGGCCGAAATCCCGGTCGGCGACCTGGTCTCGCCACTTTGCGTCATCGATATCCGCGACCGAGCGGCGGGTGATCCTGATGCGCAATTGACGCCCGACGACATCAAGGCCTGGATCTCTGCCCATGGTGAAATTCCCGAGCGCGCCTGTGTGGCGATGAATTCCGGCTGGGAAGCGCACTTGGGCACCGACACGTTCCGCAACGCCGATGCCGAGGGCAAGATGCATTTTCCTGGCTTCCACGTCGAGGCGGCGGAGATGCTGCTCGAGACATCCGCCGCCGGCATCGCGGTTGATTCGCTGTCGCTCGATTTTGGCCCGTCGCCGGGTTTCGCCACCCATTACGCGTGGCTGTCCGCCGGCCGCTGGGGGCTTGAGTGCATTGCCAATCTCGATGCGATGCCGGCAAGCGGGGCCACGCTTGTGGTTGGCGCCCCCAAGCACCGGGGCGGCAGTGGTGGCCCGGCCCGGGTTTTCGCCATGCTGTGAGCCTCCCTCTTGCACTTCGTCGCCGCGGGGCGTTTGATCCCGCGGCGGTGTCCAGCCGCACGCATCCCGGGCGCGGCATTTGATCCGCCGTTGCCTGTTTCATCCAAGCCCTGATGGAGAATATCCGTGACCACCCATATTCCTGGCCCCGATCCTGAAGCCGACCCCCGCGTCAAGGCGGTATTTGACGATATCCGCGCCACCCGCAAAACCGATTTCATCAATAATATGTGGCGTTGGCTGGCCTTTGATCCGGCGCTGCTCGAACGTACCTGGACCGAGGTCAAGGAAGTCGTGGGCAAGCCGTCATCGATTGATCCGCTGACCAAGGAGATGATCTATGTCGCCGTCTCGGTCGCCAACAATTGCACCTATTGCGTCCATTCCCACACCGCCGCTGCCCGCGCCAAGGGCATGACCGAAGAGCAATATGGCGAATTGCTGGCAATCATCGGCCTGGCCGGCAAGACCAATCAGTTGGCCACCGCCCTGCAGGTGCCGGTCGATCCGGTCTTCGACGCCAGCCAGCAGGGCGCATAGCAGGCATGATCCGGCTTTACGATTGCCACGGCCGCAGCCTCGATATCCCGCCGGCCGCAGGCCAACCTTTGCCCGATGATGCCTGCTGGATTGATCTGATTCACCCGAGCACTAACGAGGAGACCCGGGTCGAGCGGCTGATCGGCGTTGAGGTGCCGAGCCGCGACGAGTTGCGCGATCTTGAGCCCTCGAGCAGGCTCTATATCGAAAACGGCGCGGCCTACCTGACCGCCAGCGTGGTCTGGAAATCCGAAACCGATTTCGCCGAAATCACCGATATCGGCTTTGTGCTCTCGGGCACACGCCTGGTCACCATCCGCTATGCCGAACCCAAGGCATTTGCGATATTTGCCGCCAACACCGCGCGCGAGTTCTGCGGGCTTGACGGCCGCGACGTGCTGACCCGGCTGGTCGAGGCGATGGTCGATCGCTGCGCCGAGGTGCTGGAAAACCGGTCTCGGAAAATCGATACGCTGTCGAGCGAGGTGTTTTCGCGCGGTTCCGTCAGCAATCCCGAGGCCGCCACCCGCGATCTCGAAGCCACCCTTGGGGTGATTGCCAGCCACCAGCGCACCATCGCCAAGGTGCGCGAAAGCCTGATGTCGATGGCCCGTGTCGCGGGCTTTTTGCAGACCTTGCCGGAGATCGCCGCCGACAAGACACTCAAGCAGCGCTGCCGGGCAATTGCCGGGGACATCCAGTCACTGTCCGAGCACGCCGATTTCATCTCCGAAAACATCATCTTCCTGCTCGACGCCTCGCTGGGGCTGATCTCGGTGCAGCAGAACCAGGTGATGAAGGTGCTCTCGGTCGCCGCCATGGTGTTCCTGCCGCCAACCTTGATCGGCACCATCTACGGCATGAATTTCCAGAACATGCCCGAACTCAGCCAACCCTGGGCCTACCCGGTGGCGCTTGCCGTCATGGCAGCTTCGGCGCTCGGCCCGTATCTTTGGTTCAAACGCAAGGGATGGTTTTAATCAACCGGACTGTCTGTTGGTATGGTTCCAGCCGGTCTGAATGTCGAGATTGGATTTAAGCAGGTCGCCACAAAACCGGGAAGTTCCAGTTATGTCTCCATGCCCCTGCGGCTCCAGCACTGACTACTCTGCCTGTTGCGGCCGTTACCATGCGGGTGAGCCCGCGCCGACCGCCGAAAAACTGATGCGCTCGCGCTACGCGGCCTATGCGACCGGCAATCTCGATTACATCGAGGCCACTTGCGCCGGACCGGCGGCCGTTGCGTTCGATCGCGCCGAGGCCGGCGTTTTGCAGCTCGGTACAGAGTGGCTCGGGCTCGAGATCGTCGCCACAAGAAAGGGCAGGGAAGGTGACAGCGAGGGCACTGTTAGCTTCGTCGCCCGCTACCGTCAGCAGGGCACGGAGGCAGCACTCACCGAAACCTCGCTGTTCCGCAAGATCGAAGGCCGATGGTTCTATTGGGACCGTGATATAGTGGCTGGCGCCTCTTTGCAGAATGCGGGCTCGGGCCGGGTTGGCCGCAACGACCCGTGCCCTTGCGGTTCGGGAAAGAAGTTCAAGAAGTGCGGTTGATGCCGCCGTTAGGTCCCGGTTTGCCTCAATCGCTTTGTGCGCGCGCTTATTTCTTCGGCGCATTGAGGCTCGCTTGCGTGGGCGTGCGATCTCACTGTGTTTGCTTAAAAGATTGACGGCCTTCCTCTCTTCAAAAGTGCAGTTAGGGCGGGCGTCAACGCTCGGTTAACCATAATCCGCGAAAGTCCGGCATCGTCACTGGTGCGAGTTGATAGCCATGGTTTCGCGTCTTGCCTTCGTTTGCGTCCTGTCGTGTCTTGCCATGGCTGGTTGTGCCTCAAAACCTCCCTCCGGTCTGGAAGCCAGCAGAACCGCCTATGTGCCCGTTGTCGACGGGCAGTCACTGCTTGGCCGCGATCAGGCTGATGAACCGCCTTTTTCCATTTTCCGCAATGCGCCCGGCAGGAGGGGCTCCGGGGCGTTGGCCGGACGGACCTTGGAAGTGTCTTCGATTTCCGAGATCAGGTTGCGCGACAAGGAGGTCATCCTGACCTTTGACGACGGGCCGATGCCTGGCAAGACCGATAAAGTGCTGGATATCCTCGATCAATACGGCGTCAACGCAACCTTCCTGATGGTCGGCCAGATGGCCCGCAGCTATCCGGCAGTAGCGGCAAGGGTGGTCAATCATGGCCACTCCATTGGCGGGCATACCTATAACCATGCCAATTTGGCAAATGCCGGCAACTCACGTGCGCTGACTGACATTGCCACCGGAAATGCGGCGATTGCCAAGGCAACAGGCACTGAAGTCGGCTTCTTCCGGTTCCCCTATCTGGCGCACACAGGCGCGTTGCGTCGTGCTGTTGCCGAACGCGGCCAGGTCATTCTGGATGTCGATATCGACTCCAAGGACTATTTCACTTCGAGCCCGGCAACGATTGCAGCGCGCACCATGGCCAGGGTTCGAGCCAAGCGCAAAGGCATCATTCTGATGCATGATATCCATAACCGCACTGCTGCGATGCTTCCCTCGCTGCTCAAGCAGTTGAAGGATGGCGGCTACAAGGTTGTGGCTCTGCAATACCGTCGTTCGCGGATGCCCGAAGTACTGGTATCCGCCGGAAATGCCGGGACCAAATCGCGCCAGATGTAAGTCCATGGGAGTCCCGGAAAAGAGCGGCCCTCAGCCTCGCTCTGCCAGCTCAGTCGTTCCATTGATGTGCGGCGCATATCTGGCGTGGAAACGGCCATAGCCTTGCTCGGTCACTGCCAGATGCGGCTGGGTCAGCTTGTGCAGATCCGGCAGCCGGTGAAACGGCACCGTCGGGTAGGAATGATGTTCGGCGTGATAGGGCATGTTCCACGCAAGCCGCCGGATGATCGCGTTGGTATAGGTGGTGCGCGAATTCTCCAGCATGTTGGCGACATAGGCGCAACGGCCGAGCTCGGCCAGCAGATAAAGCCGCAGAAACGGCTGGCCCAAAAGCAGCGGAATCAACCAGACATAGAGGAGCACCGGGGTATCAAGCGCGATGCTGCCCGCAAACAGCGCCGCGTAGGCGAAAAGCATGGCCCGCGCCTCGTTGCGCACCGCCTTTCGCTTGCCTGCCGGTACAAACTCATCTTCACAGCGCCCTGCCGCATTGCGGATCAGCGTGCGCAACTGACTGGTCCAAAGCGGAATGCCGGACACGTGGCGAATATACTCGGCCCATGTGTCGGGCTTGGGCGCAGCCAGTTCCGGGTCCTTGCCCGGCACCTGGGTGTAGCGGTGATGGGCGAAATGGAAATAGCGAAACCAGCGTGGCGGCAGGAGGATCAGGAAGCAGCTGATATGCGCGGCGGCGGTGTTGAGCCAGGCCGAGCGGAACGGGGTTGCGTGGCTGGCCTCGTGCAGCAGCGTGAACAAGAACACCAGCAGGATGCCCTGAACTACCATCAGCAACGGCCAGAATGGCACACGCATGACAATCAGTGCGCCAACCAGCGCGATGTTGCCCATATGCAGCGCCAGTTGCGTCAGCCCGCGCCGGTCCGATTTCTCGTTGAGCGAGCGGCATTGCTCGGCCGACAGGCTGGCGAGAAAGCTCTTGTGATCCATGCGGGTACCTCGTGCACAAGCATGCACTCTAGTCAAAGCGGATGGCTGGTGAAACCCGCGTCTTGCCTTCCCAAGCCAGCGGTTTGCGGCATACGTCCACGGGAATAAACCGCGAACGCTGGTCTTTCGGCTCCGAATCACTACATTCACGGGGTATGAGCTCACCAGACGACGACATTCCGTTTTTTGACGACGGCGAACCGGCACCAGCCGCTGCGCCCGCCGCTGCATCTGGTGGGTCGATTGCTGCCCGAGCGCTGGCGGCCAGCCAGTCCGCGCGCGCTGCCGCACAGCCCAGGCCCAACTATCTGTCGGGCCTTAATCCTGAACAGGCCGATGCGGTCGAATCGATCGAAGGCCCTGTGCTGGTTCTGGCCGGCGCCGGTACCGGCAAGACCAGGGTGCTGACCACCCGTATCGCCCATATTCTCAATCTGGGGCTGGCCTTTCCCTCGCAGATCCTCTCCGTCACCTTCACCAACAAGGCGGCGCGCGAGATGAAGGAGCGCGTCGGCGTGCTGGTCGGTGGCGCGGTCGAGGGCATGCCCTGGCTCGGCACCTTCCACTCGATCGGCGTCAAGCTGTTGCGCCGCCATGCGGAACTGGCAGGTCTCAGATCCGATTTCACCATTCTGGACACCGACGACGTGGTCCGGCTGTGCAAGCAGCTTATTCAGGCCGAGGGCATCGACGACAAGCGCTGGCCGGCGCGGCAGTTCGCGCAGATGATCGACGGCTGGAAGAACAAGGGGCTTGGCCCCTCGGAGATTCCCGAAGGCGACAGCCGCGGCTTTGCCAACGGCAAGGGCAGGGCGCTCTACACCGCCTATCAGGAGCGGCTGCAAACATTGAACGCGGTCGATTTCGGCGATCTTCTGTGCCTGCCGATCCGGCTGTTCCGTGCTCATCCGGACGTGCTGAAAGAGTATCAGCAGAAATTCCGCTTTATCCTTGTCGACGAGTACCAGGACACCAACACCGCGCAATATATGTGGCTCCGCCTGCTGGCCCAGCGGCCTACGGGCGAGCGCCCCAACATCTGCTGCGTCGGCGATGACGACCAGTCGATCTATGGCTGGCGCGGCGCCGAAGTTGAAAACATCCTGCGGTTTGAGAAGGATTTCCCCGGCGCCAAGGTGATCCGGCTCGAGCGCAACTACCGCTCCACCGAGCACATCCTCGGCGCTGCCGGCCACCTGATCGCCCATAATGAGGGCCGGCTCGGCAAAACCCTGTTCACCGAGCAGTCCGATCCCGACCACGAGCGCGTGCAGGTCCATGCCGCCTGGGATTCAGAGGAAGAGGCTCGCGCCGTCGGCGAGGAAATCGAGCAGGCCCAGCACAAGGGCCGCAAGCTCAACAACATGGCGATTCTGGTGCGCGCTTCGTTCCAGATGCGCGAGTTCGAGGAACGCTTCGTCACGCTTGGCTTGAATTACCGGGTGATTGGCGGTCCGCGCTTTTATGAGCGGCTGGAAATTCGCGACGCCATGGCGTTTTTCCGCGTTGTCAGCCAGCCCGCCGATGATCTCGCCTTCGAGCGCATCATCAACGTCCCCAAGCGCGGCCTTGGCGAGGCGGCGGTGCGCCAGGTCCATGATTACGCCCGCGCCAAGGGCATTCCGATGCTGGCGGCGGCGCGCGAACTGGTGCTCACCGACGAACTCAAGGCCCGTCCGCGCAAGTCGCTGACCGACGTAGTCGAGATGTTCAACCGCTGGCAGGGCATGCTCGAGAACACACCGGGCCATGAACTGGCCGAAACCATTTTGGAGGAATCCGGCTACACCGAGATGTGGCAGAATGATCGTGCCGCCGATGCCCCGACGCGGCTCGAAAACCTGAAAGAACTGGTCGAAACCATCTCCGGCTTTGAATCGCTGCGCGCCTTTCTCGAACATGTCTCGCTGGTGATGGACACCGACAACAACCCCGATCTCGACGCCGTCTCGATCATGACGCTGCATTCGGCCAAGGGACTGGAATTCGAAACCATCTTCCTGCCAGGCTGGGAAGAGGGGCTGTTTCCGCACCAGCGCGCGCTCGACGAGGGCGGCCGCTCAGGCCTCGAGGAAGAGCGCCGGCTTGCCTATGTCGGGCTCACCCGGGCCAAACTCTATTGCCACATCTGGTTTGTTTCCAACCGCCGCATTCACGGGCTCTGGCAATCGACTCTGCCGTCGCGCTTTCTCGATGAACTGCCCGAGGCCCATGTCGAGGTTGCAGAGATCGATACCGGCTATGGTGGCTATGGCCGGGGCGGACGATTTGGCGGCGGCGGCCAGTCCGGCGGCCCCTATGGCGCCTCGCGGTTTGACAAGGCCGAGCCGTTTTCGGGCAATTACAACACGCCCGGCTGGAAGCGCGCACAGGCCAACAAGACCGACGCCGCGCGCGACAATTGGGGCACCCGCTCGGGCCATGCCGTCGAACGCATCGCCTATGGCGAATCCGGCCCACGCGGCTCCACCATCGAGGGCGAACTGGTGGCCAAATCCACCGGCACCACCTCGGCCTATTCCGTCGGCGACCGTGTCTTCCATATGAAGTTCGGCAACGGCAACATTGCCGCTATCGACGGCAACAAGCTGACAATTGATTTCGACAAGGCCGGGCAGAAGCGGGTGCTCGACGGTTTTGTCAGTCGGGTGTAGCGCCAACCCCGTATGAAAATGCCGGAGATGACCGGGCGGGTTCAGCACGCGCTACAGTCAGCGTCGCTCTTACTGCGTGAATGAGGTCTTGGCGAAGGCGTTGCCTTGTGGCGCTCGCGTTGTCAGAGAGCCCGCGGGATGGCGTCCAATGTGCTCGCCATGTTTTCCTGTCTGAAGCGAAAACCCGGTCCAGCAAACGAATTCGATTGAAAGGCCGATGGCGTCAAGCGTGGCCTTCCAGGCCGTAGAGTACAGGGCGAATTTCTTCGAGCAAGGCGAAGGGATCCGTCAGCGATGCCAAGACATCTATAAATACGGTTGGCTGTTCCTTGATGAAACGCGCATTAATGCGCCCGTCTTCCCGGTTCACAACCGCGCATCCGATAATGTACTGCGCCGCGCCGATCGAGACATAGAAATGATCTGGGATATCGAGCCGTCGCGACGTTGCCATCAGGCCGCCCTCGGAGATGTTGAGTAACCGCAATTGTGCATTGCTGACTTCGCGCACACCTTTGCTCGTGAAAAATATATTCACCAACACGGCACATTTGCGCCGTTCCCATTGCCGTTCTGCTCGATCGAGTGCAATTTTCGTCAGGTAATTATTGGGAATGGATCTTCCTGACATAAATATAACCTCGATGGCGCTGGCATTCATTTTCCAAATTTTTTGAATTGATATTCATCACTATTTCCAGCTTGATGCCAATTCGATTAACGAAAACCGAATTCATCAGCATCAATATTTACGCAATTAAACCGGGGTTGAGTGTTTCTTATAATGACAGGGGGCGAATATTCATCTCTGTTTGAGAGGATTTCATGAGCCGATCTGCTGTTCCATTCAGGTGTGGCGTCGGTGGCTGAGCGGCAGTCCACCGCAATCGCCGATCTTCAAGGGTGAGGGACCAAGCGTGTTGTTTGCGTCCGCGCGGTTGACCGCCAGTGGCAGCGGTGGTCTTGTCGGCGCTCAACGGAGAAACGTTCATGTCCCCTGGTCTTGCCATGTTTGATCCCGCGCGCATTCTGACATCGGCCGGGTGGCGGCTCCTTGCCGTGGCAGCGGCCGGCCTGTTGGTGAGCGCCTGCGAAGTCACAGAAACCACCACCACCTATCGTTCCGGCCCGGTCTGCGCCGCGGTCTATCAACCGGTCTGCGCCGAGCGGCGCGGTGACCGGCAGGGCTTCCCGAATGCCTGCGAAGCTCGTGCCGAGGGCTGGCAGGTTGTTGCAGAAGGTCAGTGCGGCCGCAGCGATTCGCGCGATAATGATCGCCGTGACGACCGCGATTATCAAGGCCGCGACAGCCGCGATTCCAGCCGCCGTGATCGCGACCGCGATGCCGATGCCACACGCCGCCCGCGCGAACGGACCCCTCAAATCCAGTCGGTAACGCCGAACCGGCCGGCCCGACCCACGCGGCGTGACAGTTCAAAGCGGCCGGACAGATCGATACGGTCCCCGGCATCCGCGGCAACCGGCGGCGCTTGCTCGCAGGTGTCCAACCCGGTTTGCGGCGAGATCAACGGCCGTAGCCGGATGTTCCCGAACGATTGCGAACTCAACCGTGCCGGTGCGGTCGAGGTGGCAAATCGCCAGTGTCGCCGTAACTGACAGTAGTTGAAACGCACGGGCTGCGGCCAAGGTGGGGCGAAGCTTAGCCGCCCGCCAGCACCCACAGACCGTGGCCCAGAAGCCCGACCAGCAGCACCAGTTGCGCCAGCAGCGACAGACCGAAGCCGACAAAGCGGGTCTTGAACGAGGCGTCTTCCTGGATGAAGTGCCAGGCATGCAGGCCGCGGCCGATGGTGAAGACGATGCCGAGAACATGCACGGCGATCACCGGCATGCCGAGCAGTGCCGCGATGATCAGCAGAATGAAGAACATCGGCATGTTCTCGATGGCGTTGGCGTGGCCGCGAATGATCCTGGTCAGATGTTTGATGCCGCCGTCGCCCACCGCCACCTTGTGCGTGCGCCGCAATTTTCCGGTCTCACTGGCGAGCCAGATGAGGATCATCATGTTGAGCGCCGCATACAGCCCCACCGCCGAAAGAACCGGTGTCAAAATTTCCATCTGATTGTCTCCATGCACGCTGCACGCTTGAAACCGTGCATACCAAAAAGGGTTATGCTGCAGTATGTTGCAGCTGCATGCTGAATCATAGTCTTACCGCTGCCGGCTGTGTGTTTTCAACACACTCTTGCTGCCGCGCGCCACGGCGCAGACGACGCCATCGCGCTGTAAGCGTTGAGGTCTGCCTTTTTAAAGCGCCGGGTGTTCAGGTCGTGCTCAGCGCAGATGCCTGGCTGGTTGCTCGAGGGCAAACATGTCGTCGACCAGCACCTCCATCCGGTCGCGGACCAGCGCCTGAGCGTCGTACAGACCGCGATTGTAGAAATACATGCCCATTTTGTCGGTGAAGAATTTCATCAGCATCTCCGCCGGAATTGCCCCGATCTGCTGCTCCAGTTCCGCTTCAAAATATTCCCGGACATCACGCACCACCGCCTTGGTTTCTTCAGGACTGAATGTGACAGGTTTCACCTTGTCTCCTTGCTAAGGCAATCTGGGGGCGAGGCAGTGGGGGCCCGCTGCCTCGCCGTGAGCCCTAAAGAAAGTCCACTTTCCCGGTGGCGATATCGTAGATCGCGGCAGCCGACTTGATTTTGCCGGATGCGTGGAGCTCGGACAGGATCGGATCCGCCGCAGCGGCCTTCTCGGCATTAAGCTTGGCGTTTTGCGCTGTTGCCGCAGCCAGCAGGTCCGTCGGATTGTCGGACATGACATCATAGACCGCAGGGCGGATGGCATTGACCAGACTTGGCAGATGCCCGGGCGGCAGCTCATTGTCCTCAATCGATGAAATCGTGGCGGTGACTGCTCCGCAGGCAGTATGGCCGAGAATAATGATTGTCTTGATGCCGAGAACCGCAGCACCGTATTCGAGGCTTGCCAATCCATCCTCACTGATGAAATTGCCGGCAACGCGGATGACAAACAGATCGCCCGGTCCCTGATCGAAAATCAGCTCCGGCACCACCCGGGAGTCGGCACAGGCGACGACGGCTGCGAAAGGCTGCTGTCCGCGCGAGCGCGCGGCACGGCCGGCGGAATGATCCGTGTTGATCGCCTCGTTGGCCACGTAGCGCGCATTGCCATCCATGAGGCGCTTCAGTGCCTCATCGGGGTTGGCGGGCGGCGCTTCGCTTGATTGCGCGAGGGCCGGGGTGCCGGACGAGGCTGCGGCCAGGGTCAGAGCCAATCCGCCGGCGAAAAACCCACGACGGCTAATGGTTGCTTTTGTGCACTGATCACACATGATAATTTTCCCTCATTGAGTATTTGTTTCGTAATTTGATACGCGGCGGACTGCGCCGCCAATCGGTCTGTTGTTACTTGGTGTAGGTTTCATAAAGATGTTGCATGACCTCGCCCGCCGCCATATCGGCTTTGCCGCCGGCGAAATTTGTCGTCACGACGATGGCGAGATCGCGTTCCGGGTCGATGGCAATCTTGGCGAGGTTCAGTGAATTTGATCCGTTGTGGGTCATGATCGGCCCGTCAGCCCAATCGAAGGTCACGAAACCCCAGCCAAGCCCGTAATCGCCGGTGCTTGGTGTTCCCGGCGGCGGGTTGTCACGGACCGGCGTGTGGACCTTGGCGGACTGGATATGATGCAGCGTCTCGGCAGAAACGAGTGCCGGTCCACGTGCGCCTTTTCCTGCATTCCAGTCTGCCCATTTTGCATAGTCGATAATTGACATATGGACGTTGCCAGCTGGCGCCAGCACCGGCGGCATATCTGCTGCGGGGCCCCAGAGCATCGGCGTCGCAGACCCATCCGGCTCAATACGGTGCCCAACTGGCGCATCGATCAATCCGTAAGTTGCCTGGGCTCCAAATCCGGCCGTTTGCATCTCCAGGGGTGTGAAGATGCGTTCGCGCATCAGCTGTTCCCACGGGGTGCCGGTGACTTTCTCGATCATCATCCCGGCAATGATGTAGCCGAGATTGGAATACTGGAACGGCGAACCGTCGGGCACCGAAATTTCATTTTCCTTCCACTGATCAAGCAGATGAAGGCGCAGGTCGCTAAGGTTGTATTCAAAGGCATCGGTGTTGAAATAGAGGTCGATCATCTCCTCATCGTCGGTGGGAATGCCGCTTGAGTGGGACAGAAGCTGCTCGAGCGTGGCATTGGCGAGGCTGGCGCTCATTCCTTTCACGTCGTCACCGAGAACTTCGCCGATGCGCGAGTCCCACCGCAGTTTGCCCTCTTCGACCATCATTCCGGCCAGGGTTGCGGTCATCGATTTTGTGTTCGAGCCGATATGGAACCGGTCATCAATGGTGACAGGAAAGTCCTTGCCCAATACGCGGGTGCCGACTGCCGCAGCTGCTACGACTTTTCCGTCCTCGATCACTGCCGCTGCAAGCGCGGGCAAACCATTGTCCTTGCGGACGGTGTCCAGATAGCTGTCGAGATCCAGCGCTTTGGCAGCTACGGGCGTCAGCACGAGCATCGCACTGACCAGGCCGGTCAGCGCAAGGCAGGCAAATTTCGGGTGATATGTACGCGCGGTCAGATGGGTCATTGTCTCAAATATCCGATGTCGCCTCGCCTTCACCGCGGCGAGCAGTTTCTGTCTCAGGGCCGGAATTTCGCAAGCGATCAATCCAGGCCGATGGGATGTGAGGCGAGACTATCGTGAGGTTTTGGGCCCGGCTATCCCATTTCCGCAAACTGCAAAGCCGTCGCCGGAATTCGCGTAATCGTGTCGGGCGCCGCTCAGGAGGCGAGTGTCACTGATGGTGTTTCGTCAAAGACGCGCTTGTAGTCCTGAGCAAATCGGCTCAGGTGCAGGAAGCCGTAGCGCATCGCAGCCGCCGTTACCGTCATCTCGCTGGGAGACGCCTGCATGAGTGCTGTCCGGACGCGATTGAGCCGCAGTTTGCGGAGATAGACCAGCGGAGACATTCCGGCATAGGTACGGAAGGCATATTGAAGCGTACGTTCAGAAACGCCGACCGCCGCGCAAAGTTCAACGATTGTCGGTAGGTCTTCGGTCTCCAAAAGATTTTCTGCAAAGGTGCGTGCGTCCCGGCAAATCCGAAGCGCACGAAGGCGCGCAGCCGCGGGCAGATTGCTGGCGTTGTCTTGTGTGGTCGTTGTTGCGATTTGCAGCATCGTCTGGAAAAGAAGACGGCGCATGACGTCTGCATGCATGGCGTTGCCTGGCATTGCAGCCACTTTGAACCACATCTCGACGGCGTCCTGAAACAGGGCTTTTTGCCTTGAATAGAGCATTGTCACACCTGACGGGGCGTTTTCCCATTCTGCCGGGTTCAGCACCCGCGCTGCGCTGAGGAATTCGTCTTGGTCAAGACTGATGTAGGTGGTCTGGGCTCCCGCCGGCACGTAGATGTCGAATTCCGTCTGCTCGGACATGAAGAAAATCGTGCCGGCGTTGCCCGCATCATGTTCCGAAAACCGGCAAGCCGGATCAAGGCTGCAATACGACAAGGTGCATAGATTGGCGGGGGTGGCGCCGACTTTGTGAACTGTGGCTTCCTGAGTTTCCCGAACGATCCGCTGATTTCCCAGATCGATACTGTCCAACTGCCCCAAGCGCTTGCCCTGACTGAGCTGAAAACACTCCATCTCGATCCAGGGCTGCATCTCCGCCTGTAGGGCCGCATGGCAAATCAAGTTTGAGCTCAAGCTCAAACCGCCCACGACAGATGCCTGTCTCAAACTGGATGTGTTCAACTGGAAGTATGCTCCGTTACGATCACGCACTACAGCTTGAAGCTACAACAAACAGATTTTGTTGCAAGGTGAAATTGTGGCCTTGGGACGTAAGTTGCGGCATCAACAACCGGCTGCAAATACCCCGAACGCGGTGCGCAAGAATTTAGCAAAGGCCTTCGACGGGCGAGGGGGCTAATTTCGTTGCAGCATCCGGAAATGTTGGTTGAAGCCGGCACCGAAGGCGCTGATTTTGTTGAATTGCGCGCCGTCTCATGCAGCCGGAATAGAGTTGGGGGCGGGGCGGCCTATCCCATTTCGGCAACGGCAACGGCAAAGGCTGTCATTGCATCCTTCCTCATTCGCCGGGTTCTCCTCCCTAGCGGTGTTCTTCCTCGCTGGCGGCGATCAGGCGGCGGTTGAAATGGCTGATCGCGGTGACCTGCTCGGCCCAGGCGATGATCGTCTGGTTCTTGCCTTCGGCGACCACCGGCAGCCGGGTGTGGCCGCTGGAGTCAAACAATCGCAATGCCGTTTCCAGCGTGTCGGCGGGTTTGAGCGTCGTCGGATGGCGCTCGCGGTCAAGGATTTCGGGTTCTGCATCCTTTTCCGGCAGGGTCATGAAATCCATCACCCTTACATTTCGCAACACCGCGCGGTGTGGCCCGTCCTGCACGAACAGCCCGCGCATCTCCAGCTGCCACTGGAAATAGGAATGGCCGTGCAGTGCCAGATTGACGCCGTGGGCAATGGCCACCGTCAGCAACAGCGCTATCGACAACGCGTAGCCGCCGGTCAGCTCGAACACGATCACAGTCGTCGAGATCGGTGCGCCCAGCACCGCGCCGGCCACGGCACCCATGCCGAGGATCGAATACAGCGCCTGGCTTGAGGCGAGGTCGGGAAACAGGCTGGCGGCGATGATGCCGAAGGCGCCGCCTGTCATTGCCCCGAGATAGAGCGATGGCGAAAACACCCCGCCGCCAAACCGTGCCGCCAGTGTGACCGCCGTGGCCAGGGTTTTCATGACGATCAGCATCAGCATCAGCATCAGCGGCAATTGCCCCCACAATGCCAGGTCGGTGGTCTCATAGCCCACGCCCAGAACATGCGGGAAAGCCACGCCCATCAGCCCGACAATCACGCCGCCGCAAATTGGCAATGCCCATACTGGAACCGGCGATAGTCGCGCCAGATATTCGGCGGAAAACAACGCAAACTGGAACGCTACCGCCACCATCGCGCAAACCACGCCCAGGAGCGCAAACGCAGGAAACTCCCAATAGGAGGTGATCTGGTAGGAGGGCACAATGAACGCCGCGGAATCGCCAAACCACAGCCGAGAGACAATTGCGCCTGCCGCAGACGAAATCACCACCGGCACGAATGAACGCGGTGCGTAATGGCCCAGGATCACTTCATGGGCAAACAGGACGCCGGCGATCGGGGCATTGAAGCTTGCCGAAATTGCCGAGGCGACGCCGGCTGCCAGCAATGTCCGCCGGGCGTAGTCTGGCAGATGCAGCCGGTCGCCCACGGCGCTAGCCAGTGTTGCACCGAGATGGATCACCGGGCCTTCGCGGCCGGCGCTGCCGCCCGCGCCCAGCGAAACCGCTGTGGTCAGCGCACTCACCAGCCCTTCGCGCAGGCTCAATCGTCGCCCCGACAGCGCCCGCGCCTCGATCACGTCAGCCACCGCACTGGTACGCCGCGAGGGGATGAATTTTGTGATCAGAATGCCGACGACGATACCGCCCAGCGTCGGGCCGGCAATGATCATGTACCAGGGTGTGCGGCTGGCCACCGTCAGCACCTGTTCGCTGGTGTCGCCGAGCCAGTAGAGCTGGACGATGCCGATCAGCCTGCGGAAAAGGATCGCCGCGCAGGCGACAGAAAGTCCGATCAGCAGCGACAGCAGCCAGATTACCGGTTGCCGGTTTTCGATGAAAGCACGGATATTGGGCATCACCCACTGGCGAATGCGCCCCGGCATGGTTCGCAGGATATCAGGAAACATGGGGCAGCCGGTCTCGTGGACCGGCCCGTCGGCTCGCCTCAGGATTGGCTCCGGGACAGCTAGAGCGAGGAATCGAGATTGCGCGTCCGGCCCGCTCGGGTCGTGGCAAACTGGCATGGGCCCTGGCCATTTCCGCTACCCTTGCCTGCACATCGTCGGGCATCGGTGTGCTGTGCGGACCGTTCAGGTCGACATGCAGCAACAGCGCTTCACAGGTTGCCGACAGCCAGCCTTCAGTGTGGCGGATCTCCTGGAACAGATGCACCCGCTTGGCATCGAAATCGAGCAATTGAACGTTCGCGGTGACGATCGCGTCCGGCTTGAGTTCGCGCAGATAGCTCACATGGGTCTCGGCGACGAAGAAGCTCAGGTTGCGGCTGGTGCGATACTCGGGGCCGCAACCGATCAGTTCGAATGCATGATCAACTGCTTGATCAAACAGCACATTGTAGTAGGCCATGTTCAGATGGCCATTGTAATCGAGCCAGGCTGGATCGAGTCCGCGTGCGGGTGCAACCACCGGAGAATCAATTAGCATGCACTTTCCTTCATTAACCGACGCCTGCGGCGTCGCTCGCACTGGACAAGCACGCCACAGTTTGCACATTACCTGATCAGGCCGATACGGCAACAATTGCAGCCTGACCGGGATCATCGCCGGTACGAGGAGTAAAACCATGGGATTGAAAGATGTGGAGGTCGGTCATCGCAACGAGACCGGCATTGCCACTGTTATCGGGGTGCTGCGCCAGCGGCTTGGCGATCAGTTGCAAACCGGCGAGACGCTGCGCGCCCAGCACGCCCATACCACGACCTACATTCCCGGCCAGTTGCCCGATGCGGTGGTGTTTCCCGAATCGACTGAAGACGTCGCGATGATCGTGCGAGCCTGCGCTGATCATCAGGTGCCGGTCATACCCTTTGGAGTCGGAACCTCGCTCGAAGGCCACGTCAATGCGCCGCATGGCGGCATCTCGATTGACATGGGACGGATGAACAAGGTGCTGGAAATCAACGCCGAGGATCTCGATTGTACTGTCGAGCCGGGCGTTACCCGCGAGCAGCTCAATTCCGACCTGCGCGACACCGGCCTGTTCTTTCCGATTGATCCGGGCGCCAACGCGACCATCGGCGGCATGACCGCGACCCGCGCGTCGGGCACCAATGCGGTGCGCTACGGCACCATGCGCGACAATGTCATCGCCGTTACGGCAGTGACCGCCAGTGGCGCGGAAATCCGTACTGCCCGCCGCGCCCGCAAATCCTCGGCCGGATACGATCTCACCCGCCTGTTTGTCGGATCAGAGGGTACGCTGGGCGTCATTACTTCGGTCACGCTCAGGCTGCAGGGAATCCCGCAGGCAATTTCCGGCGGTGTCTGTCCGTTTCCGAGCGTCGAGGCAGCTTGCAACGCGGTGATCATGACCATCCAGATTGGGGTCCCGGTCGCGCGCATCGAACTGCTCGACGCACTGCAGATGAAGGCTTGCAACGCCTATTCGAAACTCTCCAATCCCGAAACCCCGGCGTTGTTTCTGGAATTTCACGGCACCGACGCAGGCGTCGCTGAACAGGCGGCGATGTTTGCCGAGATCGCCGCCGAATGCGGTGGCGGCGAGTTCTTGTGGACCACCAATGCGGAACGCCGCACCGAACTGTGGAAAGCGCGCCACAATGCCTATTGGGCGGCGCTGCAATTGCGGCCTGGCGCCAAGGGTATTTCCACCGATGTCTGCGTGCCGATTTCCCGGCTGGCCGAATGTGTCAGTCAAACCCAGGCCGACATTGCGTCCGCCGGGTTGATCGCCCCGATCGTTGGTCACGCTGGCGATGGCAATTTCCATGTTCTGGTGTTACTCGATCCCGAGATTGCCGCTGAAGTCGACGCTGCCGAGGCGTTTGTCGAACGGCTCAACACCCGGGCGCTGGCGATGGATGGCACGTGTACCGGCGAGCATGGCATCGGTCAGGGCAAGCGTTCCTATCTGACGCAGGAAATGGGCGAGGGTGTCTCCGTCATGCGGCAGATCAAGCACGCGCTCGATCCGTTCAACATCATGAACCCGGGCAAGGTGTTCGCTTTCGAAGATTGACGGGGACGAAAACTGACAGCGCCAAGACTGGCGCAGGCAACTGCGGTTGAAGCAACCGCCAGGGAGGATTGAAAGCTGGTCCGGATATTCGTCACCATCGGTGGCTTGTTGGTGTTGGCGCTGTTTGCGGCGCTGATCGCTCCGCATTTTATCGACTGGACCAGCTACCGCACGGCGTTCGAGGCGGAAGCCAGCCGTATCGTTGGTCAACCGGTCAAGGTGCGTGGTGATGCCGACGCGCGGCTGCTGCCGTTTCCCTCGGTCACCTTTTCCGATGTGACCGTGGGCGATGATGCGCAGCCGGCGATGACCATCGCGAAGTTTTCGATGGATGCCGAACTGGCCCCCTTCCTGAGCGGCGAAGTGCTGATTTTCGACATGCGCATCGAGGCGCCGAAAGCGGTGGTGCGGATTCTTGAAGACGGCACCCTGGACTGGGCGCTCAAGCGCAAGCCGACGACGCCCGGCGATCTGGTGGTTTTGGAGAATGTCTCGATAAAGAATGCCGACATAACAGTCGTCGATGAGCAGAATGGCCGCACCCACCGTCTACGCGGCATCAATGCGCAGGTATCGGCCGGTTCGCTGTCCGGGCCGTGGTCGATCGAGGCCGAGGGCGAGATCGAGGGCCACCGCGGTGGGGTGTCGATCAGTACCGGATCTGTGCTCGCCGACGGATCGATCCGCATGCGCATGAAACTCGCGCCGGATGAATGGCCGGTGCTGCTGGAAGCCGAGGGTGAGGCGCGGATCAAAGACAACAAGCCGCTCTATGACGGGTTGTTCACCTTCACCGCACTGTCGAGTGAAACAGGCGAGGGCGCCAATCCGGCGCGGCCATTGATTGTTGCCAAGGGCGATTTTGCTGCCACCAACGAGCGGCTCGCGATCGAAGAATGGCGCGCGGAGATCGGCCTGTCCGATGATCCTTATGTGGTCACCGGCCAGGCCACGATCGACACCGGCCCGGACCCCGATTTTCTGTTGATCGCCGATGGCCAGCAGATTGATATGGACCGGCTCGGCGAAGAGCAGGCAGACGCCGGTGAAAACTCTGCGCCGGTGCCGCTGGAACCGCGGCTGGCCCTGCTCAACACCCTGATTGACCGGCTGCCGCCGCCGCCGCTGCCCGGACGGATATCGCTCATCCTGCCGGCCATCGTCGCCGGCGACACCACCTTGCGGGAAATACGGCTCAACGCCCGTCCCGATGGCAATGCCTGGTTGATCGACAAGTTCTCTGCCAATCTTCCCGGCCGCACCACGGTAGAGGCGCGTGGGCGGCTCATGTCCGGCGCATCGGCAAGCTTTGACGGCACGCTCACCGTGGCCTCGACCCAGCCCTCGGGTCTTGCCAACTGGCTTGTCGGCGATGTCGACCCGGTGATCCGGCGGCTGAACGCTGCCGGCTTTTCCGCCAATGTCAGCCTGTCGGCACAATTGCAGCGTTTCGAGGCGCTGGAGATAGCCATCGGACCGGCCATTCTCAAGGGGCGGATGGAGCGACATTTGCCGGCTGAGGGCGCACCCTCGCTGTCAATCGAGTTGGCCGGCGACACCTTTGATGTCGATGCCGTCCGCGCGCTTGCGCTGCTCGTCGATGCCGATGGTGGCGCGGTCGGTCCGCTGACCGATTACAATGTCGCCGCCCGCATCAAGGCGGATATCCTGACCGTGGACGACTATCAGCTTGGCGGTGTCGATACCTCGTTTCTCTGGCGCGACCAGCGCCTCACCGTCGAAAATCTGGCATTTGCCGATCTCGCCGGTGCGTCTGGAGCGTTTACTGCAGCACTCACCGGCCCGCTCGAGGCGCCGAGCGGTACGGTTGACGGGCATATGAGCGCGGAAAGTACCGCCGGTTTGTTCGATCTTGCCGACCGCCTCAGCGGCGGCCACGCGCTGGTGCGCCGTCTGGCGGCCAACAGCTTTGCCTTTGATGGGCTGTCGGCTGACTTGAATTTGAACCTGACGCCGGAGTCCGGGCCTGAACTGGCGCTGGAAGGGCAAGCCGGCGGCAGTGGCTTCAGCCTGCGCGCAAGTGGCACCGGCCTGAGGCCGCGCGGCGACGGTCCGCGCACGGTTACCATCGATATCGACAATCCCGAAGCCTACCGGGTTCTCGAGCAGGTGGGCTTTGCGGTACTGCCCTATGAGGGCGAAGGCCCCGCAGCGCTCAAGCTCAATGTTACTGGCGGCGCTGACAGTGGTGATCTCGCCATCGACGCAACATTCTCGTCGGGTTCGACAGTGTTGTCGCTTGACGGCAATGGCACCATGCCTGCCGCCGGGCCGCTCACCGGCCTGTTCAGTCTGGGTGTTGAGTCCGGTGACATTGAACCCTTTGCCGTCATGTTCGGGGTGTCGCTGCCGCAGACCGGAGCCGGGCTGCCTGCATCGCTGACGGCCAGTCTGGCGATAAATGGTGAGCAGACCCTGCTGTCTGAAATTGAGGGTGCAGCCGCCGGCAACGAATTTTCAGGCGAGCTCAGCTTTGACCGGAGCGTTGACCCGATAACCGGTACCGGCACGCTTCATGTCGAGCGCGCAGATCTGGACTGGTTGTCGACGCTCGCGCTCGGGCCTTCATTGACGGGCTCCGACGGTGCCATCTGGAGCGCCGAGCCATTCCTGCCGCCGGCGCTCGGACAGCCGGAAATGCAGATCGCGCTGACAGCCGACCGCATCGAACTCGGGCGTGCCGGCAATGCCCGCAACTTCACATCCAAGCTGACAACCGGTTCGGGCGTGATCGCTTTGGCAGGCGCCGAGGCCGACTGGTTCGGCGGTCGTCTCGGCGGCGATCTCTCGCTGACCAATGCCGATGGCTCGGTGTTCCTGTCGGGCAGGGTTTCCTCAACTGCGGTCGATCTTGCCGCGGTCGAGCGCGCCATCCATGGATCTGGTGTGCTGACTGGCGAACTGGACATCAGCGCAAGCATCGAGGGGACCGGCAAGTCGATGCGCGACCTGGTGGCTTCGCTTGCCGGTGGGGGTGAACTGGCAGTTGGCGATCTCTTGATCAATGACCTGGACCCAGGGGCCTTTGCCCGTATCCTCGGCGCTGCCGACAGGGAAGACTTCAAGATCGAGACCGATACGGTCGGCGACATGGTTGCCGGCTTCATGACCGGTGGTGAAATGCGCGCCGAGAGCCTGGCTCTGCCGTTCACGCTGACCGGCGGAGTGATGCGCTTTTCAACCGCGGAGATCGACGGCGAGCGGGCGAGGCTGACGGGCGATGCCCGGGTCGATCTGCTCGGGCTCAAACTCGAATCCGATTGGCGACTGAGTTTCGATCCCGGCGTCGAGGCAATCCCCGGTGGCGATCCGTCCGTGGTGTTCGCAATTGCCGGGCTGCTGGTCGATCCGGCGCTGTCGATCGATGCTGCTCAGATGACCAATTACCTGTCTATGCGGGCTTTCGAACGTGAACGGCGCAAGGTCGAATTGTTGCAAGCAGGTGTGGTCGAAAAACAGCGATTGCGCCGTGAGGTGGCATTGCTCAAGGAACGCGCCGCGCAGCGCCAAGCCCGCGCCGAGGTTGCGCAGGCCGCTCAACGGGCGATCGAGGAAATCAACCGCCAGGCAGAAGAAGAAGCCGCGCGATTGGCCGAGGAACAGGCCCGCCAGGCAGCCGAGGCCGAAGCAGCGGCCAGGGCCGCCGAACAGCTTCGTGCCGAGCAACAGGCGAAAGCAGACGAGCAGGCCAGGCGTGAAGCGGCGGAACAGGCCGAGCGTGAAGCCGCCGCACAGGCCGAGCGTGAAGCGGCGGAACAGGCCGCGCGGCTTGCTGAGGAAAATGCCCGAAAGGCGCGGGAAGCAGAAGCTGCGGCGGGAGCCAAGACCGAGGCGCAGCGCGCCGCGGAGGAGGCGGCCCGCGAAAAAGCCCGACAGGCGCCGACAGTCGAACGCCGCCCTTTGCCTGATCCGGTTGCCGATCCGCCTGCAGCGGTGGACAATGAACCACCCGCGCAGGGTCTTCCCCAACTTCAGTTCGAGGGTCTTCCCGGCGTCAACGATCCGATTCGCAGCCTGATAGCCCCCGATGGGTAGGATTTGTTGGCTAAATGTCGTCGGATTGGTCGTTGCGAGAAGTTTGGCTGGCGCCGCCGTCGAGCGCCCATTCGAGTACCGCCACGCGGATTGCCGATGACAAGTTGCCCGGTGTTGACTGGTTGCCATCGATTTCAGCAATCAGCGCCGCCACCGAAAGATCGCGCTGCGCGGCCATCTTTCTGAGCGCATCCATGAAGGCGTCTTCAAGTGTGATGCTGGTGCGGTGGCCGCGAATGTTGACCGACTGCTTGCGGATCCGCCCATCGCTCATCAGTCAGCTTTCAGGCTTGCCGGGATCGCGGTGCGAAGCCTGGTGATCGCGCGTGGCCTTGTCATTGCGGGCTTTGGCCAGTTCGCGCTCGGCCTTGCTGCGTCCGTGCTCGAAGCGGTTGCGCTCGGCAGCGGCTTCCTTGTCGGCCCGGTCGCGGCGTTTGCGGGCGGTGCGCAGATTGACGATATCGCCGCTCATGGCACCAGCCTGTCAGCTTTTCTTGCGGAAGGAATCGAGCGAAACCACATCGGCGCCCGGCTTTTTGTCCCCGTCGCCGTCAGGTTCCGTGCCGGCCTCGTTGGTAGAGGCTTCCTTGGTCTTGGATGCGTCGGCGCTTTCGGGCTCGACCAGTCGCTCGATCGTGCCCGCCAGTTCGGCGCGTTCGTCACCTTCGTTGTCGCCACCGTCATTGGCCGCGTTTTCGAGCACGGTGTCGAACTCCAGCTCGAAATTGACTGACGGATCGTAGAATCCGCGCACGGCGGCAAACGGAATGATCAGTTTTTCCGGCTTGTCGGAGAAGGAGAGGCCGATCTCGAACAGCGATTCCGTCACTTTCATTTCCCAGAACTGATGCTGGACCACGATGGTCATCTGTTCCGGGTAGCGCTCCTTGAGCGCGGTCGAAATCCGCACGCCCGGGGCTTCGGTCAGGAAGGTGATGAAAAAATGATGGTCACCGGGCAAATAGCCGGTTGCCGCAACTTCGGACAGGACCTTGCGGATCACGCCGCGTAGCGCGTCCTGGGCAAGTATGTCGTATCGAATGTGGTCTTGCGGCATCAGCGCGTTCTTTCCTGTCACCTTGCCCGTTCGGGCTACGTATCGCTTAAGATCAACTCGTACGATGGTTACAACATTGCCGAGTCAGCATGCCTCTTTATAAGCGCAAACTGGCCCCTGCGGAAAGCCGAACAAATCCGGCAGTATCAAGGGAAGAGAAATAAGTGGAGGTTTCTGTTGCCAGGTACCTCCGAACCCCGCCCAGAAGTGCGACCCTCTAGGACTTAATTTGAAGTGTCACACCGCAATTAAGCAGCGAGACGAGCTTCCGCATAGTTGTCATTTGCAACTACAAGTTTAGCCCGATAACGGTGGTACAATACCGAACAAAAAGTCGCTCTTTACACCCTCGTCGATCCTGTTTCGCCCCCATCATCATCCGGCCGCGTGGCCTGTCGGCATCTGGGCCGGATCATGGTGGAGGCGCCGGGTACCGCCCCCGGGTCCGAATGGTTTATTTCAACGCTCGTTTATTGTCATAGCTGCTTGCACAGCATCCCCAATATAGGGAGCGCGAAGCCGCTTGAAAAGGGGTAATCCCTTCAAGCGGCTATTGACAGTGACAGTTCGATTGCCAAACATGGCGTTATTGCATTGCCACGGGAAAAGGCGTCCAGCGCGGGCTTTTCCAACAAAGGGGATTATTCATGACTGACTATACAGCCGATGTGAAGAAGTATGATGCCGGTGCATCCGATGAAACCATCGGCAAGATTGTCAAGCATCTTGGCATCGCCTTGCGCAGCCGCGATGCCTCGCTGGTTTCTTGTTCCGATCCGTCGGAACTGGCCCGCGTTGTCGAAAAATGGTGTGGCAAGAAGCTTGGCGTTACCGGCGCTGCCGCCGAAGATGCCGTTGCCGCCGTTTGCGAAACCATGAAGGCCGACCGTTCCAAGGCTCGCGTCACCTTCTATTATCTGGTTGCCAAGCATCTGGGCAAGCTCGACGCGCTTTAAGCCACGGGTTCATCTTCAGGCCCCGTTCCGGCAACCACGCCGGGGCGGGGCTTTTTGTTGCCCGGATTCTTCGGGTGTCAACGATTGCCCGGGCACCTTGCGCCGGCCTCTAGGCAGACTTTTTCATCGGTGGTATTTTGGGTTCAGATTGTCGGAGGCGAATGCGATGCCTGCAGATAACTTCACGATCCTGATCGGCACCACCAAAGGTGCCTTTATGATTTTATCGGACGCCGACCGCACCGGGTGGACAGTCAAGGGCCCCTTCTGCGATGGCTGGCCGATCAACCACATGATCGGCGATCCGGCCAGCGGCACGCTCTGGGCCGCCGGCGGTGGCGAGTGGCACGGCGCCGGTGTCTGGCGCTCGACCGATGGTGGCGAGAACTGGACGGTCACCCGGCTGACCAAGGGCACGCTCGATGACTGGGCCGCCAACGATCCAGATTTCGCTTCCATGGTCAGCTGGACCCCCGAAGCCTTGCCGTTTGCTGGTGATTTTTCACAGGTCTGGTCACTCGGCCTCACCCACGGAACGCTTTATGCCGGCACCAAGCCCGCGGGTTTGCTGAAAAGCGGCGACGGCGGCGCGAGCTGGGAGAAGGTGCAGGGGCTGACCGATCATCCCTCGGCAGCCGACTGGAACCCCGGTGCCGCCGGGCTGGTGCTGCATACCATCGTCTCCGATCCAAAAAATCCGCAAAAGCTCTGGGTCGGCATTTCGGCGGCCGGCGTGTTTGCCACTGAAGACGGCGGTGCTTCCTGGGAACGCCGCAACCGGGTGTCGAATGCCGAAGCCTGCGCCGGTCACGATCATCCGGCCGGCCCGCGCGACGGTGAAATCGGCCATTGCGTGCACAACATGATGCGCGCGCCTGGTTCTTCCGATCTGCTCTACCAACAAAACCATCACGGGGTCTGGCGCTCGGTCGATGGCGGCCGCAACTGGGATGACATTACCGAAGGGCTGCCTTCGACATTCGGCTTTCCGATCAGGGTGCATCCGCGCGACCCGGATACGATCTGGACGTTGCCGCTTAACGGCGACAACCAGGGCCGCTATCCACCCGATGCTGCCGCCGCGGTCTGGCGCTCCCGCGATGGCGGCAAGACCTGGCAGGATATGCGCGAAGGCCTGCCGCAGCAAAGTTGCTATTTCACGGTTCTGCGTCAGGCCATGGCAGGCGACAGCCGCGATCCGGCCGGGGTCTATTTCGGCACCAACAGCGGTTCGCTGTTTGCCAGCATCAATGAGGGCGATACCTGGCAGGAGATCGCCCAGCATCTGCCGACCATCCTGTCGGTGGAAGTTGTCGACAGGCAATAGTCGGGCAGGGCGGGGATAACCTGCGGGCAGCGTTTCGATGGCGCGCCAACTCCGCTAAGGTCTGGCCATCTCGAATCACAAAGCGGCGGTCATGCGGCAATATCACGATCTACTTCGCCTGGTGCTTGAACAGGGCACCGACAGGGACGACCGCACCGGCACCGGCACGCGCAGCCTGTTCGGTCATCAGATGCGGTTTGACCTGGCGGAGGGGTTTCCGGCACTGACCACCAAGAAGCTGCATCTGCGCTCGATCATCCACGAGTTGCTGTGGTTTCTCAAAGGCGAAACCAACATTGCCTATCTCAAGGCCAATGGCGTCTCGATCTGGGATGAATGGGCCGATGAAAACGGCGATCTCGGCCCGGTCTATGGCGCGCAATGGCGTTCCTGGCCGGCGCCAGGCGGCAAGACCATCGACCAGATCGCTGGTGTCGTCAGCCAGATCCGGAACAACCCTGCCTCGCGCAGGCACATCGTCTCGGCCTGGAACCCCGCCGAGGTCGATGACATGGCGCTGCCGCCGTGCCATTGCCTGTTCCAGTTCTATGTCGCCGATGGCAAGTTGTCCTGCCAGCTCTATCAGCGCTCCGCCGACATCTTTCTCGGCGTGCCGTTCAACATCGCCTCCTATGCATTGCTCACCATGATGGTGGCCCAGGTCACCGGGCTCAAGCCCGGCGATTTCGTCCACACGCTGGGCGATACGCATCTGTACAACAACCATTTCGACCAGGCCCGGCTGCAATTGTCGCGCACCCCGAAGCCATTGCCGACGATGCGGCTCAATCCCGATATCAACGATCTGTTCGGTTTCAGCTACGAGGATTTCACGCTTGAGAATTACACCCCCGATCCGGCAATTTCCGCGCCGATCGCAGTGTGAGCCACCAGATGCCCAGCGGTAATCCGGATATCAGCATCGCGCTGGTTGTCGCCCGTGCCCAAAACGGGGTGATCGGTCGTGATGGCGACATGCCCTGGCGGCTGCCGTCCGATCTCAAGCACTTCAAGGCGGCAACGCTCGGTGCGCCAGTGATCATGGGGCGCAAGACATATCAATCGATCGGCCGACCTTTGCCGGGCCGTGCCAACATCGTCGTCTCCCGCTCCGGATTTACCGCCGATGGCGTGGAAGCTGCTCCCGATCTGGAGGCAGCGATCATCCGCGCCGGTGAACTGGCCCGACAATCGGGTGCGGACAAGGTGTCGATCATCGGTGGCGGTCAAATCTACGCCCAGGCGATGGCGCTTGCCGACCAGCTTCATGTCACCGAAGTCGATGCCGTCATCGAAGGCGACACTTTGTTTCCTGCAATCGATTCGCTCGTATGGGAAAGGGTCAGTCTGTCCGATCCGGTGCGGGGCGAAAACGACAGTCATTCCGTGCGTTTTGCGCTGTGGCGTCGCCGCGCAGCATAAATCGACCCTAATCGGGCCAAATTGGCATCGGAAACGCGATGTCGCGTTGAAAGCGCCCGCCGCCATACCTATAACGAGGGCAGCGTGCGCGAACCATTGGTTTTCGGCGGTGAGCGGCATAACACAGTTTGAAAAGAGGTCTTGATGCCCTGGAGTAATCAAAACGGAGGAGGCGGCGGTCCATGGGGCGGCGGCGGTGGCGGCAACAATCAGGGTCCTTGGGGCAAGGGTCCGCAACCGCCGCGCGGCGGCGGCAACCCGCCCGATCTTGAGGAATTGATCCGGCGCGGCCAGGACAAGCTGCGTCAGGCTTTGCCCGGCGGCGGTGGCGGCTCGGGCAGCGGCAAGCTGATCGGCGTTCTCGTGGTTCTCGGTCTGGTCGGGCTTTGGCTGATGCAGTCGGTCTACACGGTCCAGCAGGACGAACGCGGCGTCGAGCTGCGCTTTGGCGTGCCCAAGGACGAAATCTCGCAGCCAGGTCTGCACATGGTGTTCTGGCCGTTTGAGACGGTAGAATTGACCAGTATCGTCGAGCGCGAAATGAGCACCGGCGGCAGTTCGCGTACCGGTTCCAGCGACGGTCTGATGCTGTCGGGTGACCAGAACATTGTCGATGTCGAGTTCAAGGTGCTTTACGGGGTCTCCGATCCGAAGGCGTTCCTGTTCAACGTCGCTCGTCCGGAAGACACATTGCGTCAGGTTGCTGAAAGCGCCATGCGTGAGGTGGTTGGCCGTAGGCCGGCACAGGACATTTTCCGTGATAATCGTGAAGCCATCGCGGTTGAAGTTCAGACCATCATGCAAAACGTGATGGACAGCTTCCCGGCAGGCATCGCCATCAATCAGGTCTCGATCGAAGACGCGGCACCGCCGCGCGAGGTTGCTGACGCCTTTGACGAGGTGCAGCGTGCCGAGCAGGACGAAGACCGGTTTGTCGAGGAAGGCAATCAGTACGCCAACCAGAAACTTGGTCAGGCGCGTGGTCAGGCCGCTCAGAAGCGCGAAGAAGCGTCGGCTTACAAGGACCGTGTCGTCAATGAGGCGTCCGGTGAAGCCGGTCGTTTCCTCTCGGTCTATGAAGAATACGCCAAGGCGCCTGAAGTGACCCGTTCGCGGCTCTATCTCGAGACCCTGGAAAAGGTCCTCGGCGGATCCGACAAGGTGATCATCGGCCAGGATGGTAGCGGTTCTGGCGTGGTGCCTTATCTGCCCCTGCCTGAAATCAAGAAAAATGCCGGAGGCACCAACTAATGGGCAATCGTCTTCCCCTTATTCTCGGCCTTCTGGCCGTCATCGCCTTCATCGTCTGGTCGTCGATTTTCGTGGTCAACGAACGCCAGCAGGCAATCGTCACGCGCTTTGGTGAGATCCAGGACGTCAAGACCGAACCGGGGCTGTATTTCAAGCTGCCCTTCGGCTTTGTCGATGCTGATACCGTGCAGTATATTGAGGATCGTGCGTTGCGCTTCGATCTCGAAAACATGCGTGTTCAGGTTTCGGGCGGCAAGTTCTACGAAGTCGACGCATTCGTGCTCTACAAGATCACCAATGCGCGACTGTTCCGGCAGACTGTTTCCGGCGATCTGGCTTCGGCCGAATCCCGGCTGCGTACCCGCCTGAACTCGGCCTTGCGTACCGTTTACGGTCTGCGTGGTTTCGAGGCGGCATTGTCGGAAGAACGCACCTCGATGATGCGGGAAGTCCGCGACCAGCTTCGTCCTGAAGCCGAAGCGCTGGGGCTGCGGATCGACGATGTTCGCATCCGTCGTACCGACCTGACCCAGGAAGTCTCGCAGCAGACCTTCGAACGGATGAAGGCCGAGCGTCTTGCCGAAGCCGAACTGATCCGCGCACGTGGTAACGAGGCGGCGCAGCGTATTCGCGCCATCGCCGACCGTCAGGTCGTCGAAATCGTCTCCGAGGCCACGCGTGATTCCGAGATCATCCGAGGTGAGGGTGATGGTGAACGTAACCGCATCTTCGCCGAGGCGTTTCAGCGCGATCCGGAATTCTTCGAGTTCTACCGCTCGATGAATGCCTATGCTGAAGCGTTGTCGGATTCGGGCACCACCATGGTGCTGTCGCCGACTTCGGAGTTCTTCCGCTACTTCGGCAGTGCCAAGGGTGCAAATGCGCCTGCGCCTGCTGCTCCGGCAAATGCGGCTCCCGCCGCTGCCGCCAACTGAAACAGGATTGACCGCCGGTGAGCACGTTCTTTCTGGCAGTTGGACTGGTACTTGTCGTGGAGGGGCTGGCCTATGCGCTGGCCCCTTCGTTTATCCGGCGCATGGCCGCGGAATTGCCCAAGCTCGGCGATGAATATTTGCGAACCTTCGGCGTCGTGGCGCTGGCGATCGGGGTCGGCCTCGTCTATCTGGCCCGACATCTCTGATCGTTTGCATTTAAATGCCGACGGAGTGATTGGTTTCGCCGGAATAACGCCCTATTTCTAAGCTCAATCGTATTGATGTATCGCTGCGTAAGGAGACTGCCAGATGAGGAAATTCCGCTTTCGTCCCGTTGGAGTGGCATTTGCCGCGGCCATGTTGATGGCGTCCCCGGCAATCACTCAGACCCGCGCGGAAACCCAGCAGGGCCCGGCCTCGGTGGCCGATCTTGCCGAAGGCCTGCTTGATGCGGTGGTCAATATCTCGACCTCGCAAAGTGTCGGTGGTGCTGTGGCGCCGCCGCGCATGCAGGTCCCGGATGGCTCGCCGTTTCAGGATTTTTTTGACGAGTTCTTCAAGGACCGCGATGGCGAAGGCCTGCGCAACCGCAAGGTCTCGTCGCTCGGATCGGGTTTTGTCATCGACGCCAAGGAGGGCGTGATCGTCACCAACAATCATGTGATTGACGGTGCCGACGATATCGAGGTGATTTTCGCCGATGGCTCCAAGCTCAAGGCTGAATTGGTTGGCGCCGATCCGAAGACCGATCTTGCCGTGCTCAAGGTTGAACCAGTCAAGCCGTTGACCGAAGTGCCGTTTGGTGATTCCGATGAAATGCGTATCGGCGACTGGGTGATGGCGATCGGCAATCCATTCGGCCTTGGCGGCACGGTGACGGTCGGCATCATTTCCGCGCGCGGCCGCGATATCAATTCCGGGCCCTATGACAACTTCATTCAGACCGATGCCGCCATCAACCGCGGCAACTCCGGCGGACCGCTCTTCAACATGAACGGCGAAGTCATCGGCATCAACACGGCTATCATCTCGCCGTCAGGCGGCTCGATCGGCATCGGCTTTGCCGTACCCACCGAACTCGCCGTCAATGTCATCAACCAGCTCAAGGAGTTTGGTGAGACCCGGCGCGGATGGCTCGGCGTGCGAATTCAGCCTGTAACCGATGAAATTGCCGAAAGCCTCGGCATGGACAAGGCCATGGGTGCGCTGGTGGCCGGCGTCATTCGCGGCGGGCCGGTCGATGACGGATCAATCGAGCCCGGCGACGTGATCATCCGCTTTGACGGCAAGGATGTAGACACCATGCGCGACCTGCCGCGCGTTGTCGCCGAAAGTCCGGTCGGCAAGGCGGTCGATGTGACCGTCATCCGCAAGGGCGAGGAGCAGACTGTCAAGGTGACGCTTGGCCGGCTTGAGGACAGCGATCAACTCGCCAGCGCCGATGATGTCGACGAGCCCGGCTCGGATCTCGCGCAGACGCCGAAAACGGTGGCGGTGCTGGGCATGTCGCTGGCTGAGCTGACCGCGGATAGCCGCCGCGAATTTGGCATTTCCGATGAAGTCGAGGGTGTGCTGATTGTCGCAGTGGACCCGGATTCAGCTGCTGCCGACAAGCGCATCGAAGCCGGCGATGTCATCGTCGAGATCGCCCAGGAAGAAGTCTTGACGCCGGCTGATGTCGAAAGCCGCATCGCCGCCTTGAAGCAGGACGGGCGCCGTAACGCGCTGTTGATGCTGTCGGGCAAGACCGGTGAACTGCGTTTCGTGACCGTGCGCATGGACTGACCGTCGTTCTGCCAAACCAATAATGAAGGGCGGCTTACGGGCCGCCTTTTTTTATTTCAGCATTTGCCCCAGTCAGCCGCCTCAGTTGCGCGGCGCTGAGGCGAGTTTCTCCCACAATGCATGGCGCTTGAGATGCGGCATGTCGTCGGGAACCATCGGGTGGTCAAAGCTCAGATCCGGCCGTTCACGCATGCCGATGCGCGCCATCACCGCAAGCGAAGGCCGATTGCTGGCAACCGCATAGGCGACGATACGCTCCAGCCCCAAATCCTCGAAGCCGTGGACCAGCAGTGCCCGCGCGGCTTCTGTGGCCAGACCTTTGCCCCAGGCTTCGGGGACGTAGCGCCAGCCGATTTCGACTCCGGGTCCGGTAGTTTGCGTATGGCGCATCCGGCCCAGACCGACAAAGCCGATCGGTACGCCGGTTTCCAGATCTTCAGCGACTGCCCAGCCAAATCCGTTTTCAGCCGTACGGGCCTGCATCTGATCGAAATTCTCGTCCGCTTCGGCGCGGCTCCAGCGCCATGGGAAATAGCGCTGTATCTGGTCGTCGCTGTTGACCCGATGAAAGAATGCACGATCGGTGTCGGTGTCTTCCCAGCCCCGGATGCGTTGCCGCTCGGTCAGAATTGTCCGGCCGATCTTCATGCCGGCACAAAATCAGTCAGCCGGTAGCCCTGCAGATAGAGCAGCGCAGTCAGGTCACCATGATTGATGCGGATTCCGGCCTGTGCGGCAACGGAAGGCTTGGCGTGCAGCGCCACGCCGGTGCCGGCGCGTCCGAGCATGCCCAGATCATTGGCGCCGTCGCCCACGGCAATGGCATCGGACGGATCAAGCCCCAGACGTGCGGCGATCTCCTCAAGCGCATCGACCTTGGCCTGCTTGCCCAGAATAGGTTCGCGCACGGTGCCGCTGAGCTCGCCATCCGCTTCTTCAAGGATGTTGGCGCGGTTTTCGTCAAACCCGATCTTGCCGGCGACCACCGCTGTGAAAGCGGTAAACCCGCCCGAGACCAGCGCGCAGTAGCCGCCATGGGCGCGCATGGTGGCAACCAGTGCCGTTCCGCCCGGCGTCAGCGTGATGCGGCTTGCGATCACCTGCGCGATGACGCTGACCGGCAGACCGGCCAGCAGCGCCACGCGCTCGCGCAGTGCCGGCTCGAAGGCAATTTCACCATTCATCGCCCGCGCAGTGATGCCTGCGACCTTTTCCTTGAGCCCGACTTCAGCGGCCAGTTCGTCGATGCATTCCTGACCGATCATGGTCGAATCCATATCGGCGATCAGGATCTTCTTGCGCCGCGTCTCGGCTTCCTGCACCGCCGCGTCGACCGGCAGGTTGCCGATCACTGTCCGTAAACTGGAAAGTGCGGCGGCCGGATCGGCACCGTCTTTCAGCGCGATGTCGCAGGCCACACCATCGGCAAGCCAGTAGAGCCCCGCGCCATCCACAGCACGGCAGGCGGTTTCGCCCACGGCGACCGACAGGGCCGGATTTGACGGATTGGCGATAAGCGTGGCAACGAGGGCCATGATTGAAAAACTCCGGCGACAGGATATCACGGCGCTTCTGATAGCCGGGCCAACCGCGAGCGGCAAGTCCGCGCTGGCGATCGAGTTGGCGCGCGAGCTTGGTGGCGAGATCGTCAACGCTGATTCGATGCAGGTCTATGGTGTGCTGGAGAAATTGACAGCGCGCCCCGGGCCTGCGGATCTGGCGCAGGTCCCCCATCACCTTTATGGCCATGTAACGCCACAGACCGCCTATTCCACCGGGATCTGGCTCAGCGAGGCCAGCCAAGCCATCGCCGATATAAGGGCACGCGGTGCGATCCCTGTCGTGGTTGGCGGGACCGGGCTCTATTTCCGTGCGCTCACCGGCGGATTGTCGGATATGCCGCCGATCCCGACGGACATTCGCGACAGCTTGCGCGCCCGGTTGGAGTCCGAGGGCATAAAAGTGCTGCATCGGGAACTGGCGCGCCTTGACCCGGAGATGGCGGTGCGGCTGCGCCCTGCCGATCGCCAGCGCATTCTCCGTGCGCTCGAAGTGGTTCTGGCCACTGGCCGCTCGATCGCCGAGTTTCAGGGGCGCGGCAGTGCCATGGTGGTCGATCCCGCAACCGCCCGACGCCTGGTGCTCGAACCCGACCGCGGCCTGTTGCATGCACGGATCAACGCGCGGTTTGAAAAAATGCTCGATGAGGGCGCTGTTGATGAAGTCAGGCAATTGATATTGCTGGATATTCCCCCACAGCATCCGGCCATGAAAGCCATCGGCGTCAATCACCTCGCGGCTTATCTAAGGGGCGAGATGTCTCTGGAAAAGGTAATCGAGCTTTCCAGTGCTGCTACCCGGCAATACGCCAAACGACAAATGACCTGGTTCCGAAATCAGTTCGATTCCGGCTGGGAAAAGATCTACCCTGAGTAGAAGAAATAATTATAAGAATACTTCTAATTGAGGCTTCGTGTTAAAGCAAAGCTAACGGGTTGTGCCTACTCTGCGGCGATTGAGGTTGGGATATTCGTCGAGGCCATGCGTTTTCACAAGGCGGAAATTTTCTTTTTCTTGCTGATCGGCCTCGTTGGTTTCGGGGGCGCGTTCGCATGGGCGGCGTTTTCGGCTGCCACAAATGGCGTTGTTGTCGGTGGGGTTGAAACCGCGGCCCATTTTGCCTTCATGAGTGCAGTCCTGGCCGGTCTTTCGGTCGTCTGCGGCGTAACGTTGATCTTTCCGATCATGTCGTCCGGGCTTCGCGAGCGCGGCAAGCTTCAGAAAATGACTGAATCGCTGTCCGTGCGCTCGCAATCGCTCGAGCATGCCGCTGTCACCGATGGGCTGACGGGCATGTACAACCGGCGCTATTTTGACGATGCGTTAAGCGAGTATCTCGATGCCTTCCGGCGCATCGGCAAGCCGATTGGCATGGTTATCCTCGATCTCGATCATTTCAAGAAGATCAACGACACCCATGGCCATGATGTGGGTGACGAGGTGCTGCGGCAGGTTGCCGAGTGCCTGCGTGTTTTCACCCGTTATCACGATGTTCTGGCCCGTTTGGGGGGCGAGGAATTTGCGATCCTGTCGCCCAACATCAATGAGCAGCAGCTCTACCATCTCGCAGACCGTATCCGCCACGCTATTTCGCAGCTCAACATCAAGAGCGGCAGTGTCACCTTGAAGGTGACCACCAGCGCCGGCCTGGCGATTTGGAACGGAGCCGAAAGCGGCGAGGAGCTCTACCGACGCACCGACAAGAAGCTCTATGAGGCAAAACGTCTGGGCCGCAATCGGGTCTGCGCCGCCTGACTCGGTGAGCAAGGCCTTGTTGGGGCTGAATGAGATTTTCAGGGAAGACCCGTGTTTGCAGAAATTCTGTCCGCAGGGCAGGGCGCTCTTGGCGAAAGCCGCTGACTTTATTCAATTTGCAAATGGCCTGGAGGGCTTGAGCCGCCGCCGATATTTATCGCGGCTGCGGCTGCGGCTGCGGCTGCGTCGGCGACCGTTACGCTGGCTGGCGCAGCATCAGGGCTTGAGAAGCGATGACAGAGGCTTCTTGAGCAGGCTCGAGCGGATCGAGCGCAATTCGTGCCGAGGCCCCGCCTGCGGGTTCTGCTCACGCGATTCGCCGGCTGGACGGATGGCCTCGCCGTGGTGGTTTTGTGCGTGCGGTTCAGGGGCGGGATGCAGGGCTTCGCCGTAATTGCTTTGTCCGCGCGGCTCGGGAGGCTGCCGCATGGTCTCGCCGTGTTGATACGCAGGCGCGCCCGGGGCTGCGGCATCGTCGATGCCATCATGGGTCTGTGCGCCCGGCATCGCCAATGTCGGATCGAGCGATGGGGACTGCGCGATCCCTTCAGCGAACGCCACCGCCGGCTTTTCGGTATCGTCGATATGGCGCATCCGCATGACGATCCTGCGCAGGTCGACGCTGTTGGTGTCGATGTGGCGCACTGGTTGCAAACCCGAATTGGCCTTTGGCAGGATATGCTCGGGAACGCGCTCGAACACCATGCGCATCGGCACCGCCACAGCTTCGCCAAAGGCAATCGCCTCGCCATTGCCGATTGACGAGAGAAAACTCATGGTCGAGGCGGATGAATCCGGGATCGCCGAACGGATGATGTCCTGGTCCCGGTCATTCGACAGCCGCATTGCAAACACGGTCGAGCATTGTGACAGGATGGTCGGGTCAAGTTCGCCCGGGCGTTGAGTGATGACGCCGAGGCTGACACCGTATTTTCGACCTTCCTTGGCAATCCGTGAAATCGCTTGCCGGGTCGGGAAAAACCCAAGTTTCGGATCTGCCGGAACGTAGCGGTGAGCCTCTTCGCAGACCACCAGAATGCGCACGCCGCCAGCGCTCCACAAGGCGATCTCGAAGGCCATGCGGCACAGGATCGACGCGACCGAATTGACCACCTCGGAGGGAATGCCGGCCAACTGGAAAGTGGTGACCGGTTTGCCGTCGCCGGGAATCCTAAAAATATGGCTGATGGTAGTCAGGATCGTGTCGTGAATGGTGTTGGAGGAAAACATGAACTCGTAGCGCGGGTCGTTGATTGCCGCCTGTACACGGACCTTAAGCGATCTGAGATGAGGTTTTTCGCTGCGGCCTTCGAGCTTGCCGATCCGTTCATCGATCAACGCCAGAAGATCGGCGACCCGGTAGGGCATCGGCGTGTCAGCGGTCAGCGATGAGCGCTCCTGGGCGCGGCGCACCAGCGGGCCGTCGTGATTGCCACCCTTGAACATCCGCTTGGCCTCGGGGATGAGGTCGCGCAGCACGTCGATTTCCTCAGATATGGCCGGCCGCCCGCGAAACAGCACTTCGGTAAATTCTTCCAGCCGGAACAGCCAGAACGGCAGGTCCAGCGTGTCGGTATCGATCACCACGGATTCGGTCGGAAACGCAGCAGCAAATTCATTGTGCGGGTCAAGGATGAGAATCCTGAGCGCGGGGTCTGCCTTCAACGCCTTGTGCAGAAGCAGCGCCACCGCCGTGGTCTTGCCCACGCCAGTGGTGCCCACAACGGCAAAGTGCCGCGACAACAGCGAGGGGACATGGATAAGCGCGTCCAGCGAAGGGTCCTGCGTCAGGGTGCCGATGACGGCGGTTTCGGTTACGCCGGGATCATAGATGACGGCGAGGTCCGACGAGCGCATCCGGTGCACCACGGCGCCGAGATAGGGATATTGCGAGATGCCGGCGCTGAATTCCACCTTGCCTTCGATACTGGTTCGGATCTCGCCGACCAGTTCCACCTCGATATGCATGATGTTGTCTTCGATTTCGGACCAGGCAGCCATATTGGTCTTCATTGAGCAGACCAGGGCAACCACCCGGTTCTTGCCGACGCTGATCGAAATCAGCCGGCCGACGGACCAGAGTTCAGCCAGCCCGTTGCCATCGGTACCGGCAATGGCGCTGACTGTGGCCTTGGAACCAGAGCAGCCAATGACGCGGCCAAGCAGACGGTTTCCCGGTGCAGCGTGGTCGCGACGATTGCGACCATCGGCTATTTCGTCGGGGATTGAAGTCATGCCACTGTCCACAACAGGCCTTCCTATCTTTCACCAAGCATGGCACTGCGGGGTTAACGGGATCTTTAACCCTGTCGCATATCGGCAAATATCGGATGTTTTTGGCGAATTTTGCCGTTGACGCTGGCTTTCCGAGGCGGTACGACAATGATCATGACAAAATTTGCAAGCATTATTGTAGTACGAAGGCGCATGGGCAGGGTGGCGTAGTCACCCGGCGAAAGCACCCATGCGCGACACCAGGCTCCTTCCGGAGCCTTTTTTTATGGCTTAAACCGGGTTATTGAGCCCGACAAACAGATGGCACAAGGGGTCAGGCGATATGGCCGGCAATGAAATGGAAATGACAGGCGCTGAAATGGTCTTGCAGGCGCTGCGCGACAACGGCGTCGAACACATCTTCGGCTATCCCGGCGGCGCGGTTCTGCCGATCTACGATGAACTGCATCAGCAGGACACGATCCAGCACATTCTGGTGCGTCACGAACAGGGCGCCGGCCATATGGCCGAGGGCTACGCCCGTTCCACCGGCAAGCCCGGTGTTGTGCTCGTCACTTCTGGCCCCGGCGCTACCAATGTCGTCACCGCGCTGCAGGACGCGCTGATGGATTCCATCCCGCTGGTCTGCCTTACCGGCCAGGTCCCGACCTCGCTGATCGGCTCGGATGCCTTCCAGGAATGCGACACCGTCGGCATCACCCGGCCGTGCACCAAGCACAACTGGCTGGTCAAGGACGTCAACCAGCTCTCCCGCGTCATTCATGAAGCCTTCCGCATCGCCACCACCGGCCGTCCCGGCCCGGTGGTTGTCGATATCCCCAAGGACGTCCAGTTCGCCACCGGCATCTACACCCCGCCATCGCCGGTGATCGAGCAGAAGAGCTACCAGCCGAAACTGACCGGCGATCTTGAAAAGATCCGCGAGGCCGTCGAGTTGATGGCCGGCGCCAAGCGTCCGATCATCTATTCCGGCGGCGGCGTGGTCAATTCCGGTCCCGAAGCCAGCCAGTTGCTGCGCGAACTGGTCGAGCTCACCGGCTATCCGATCACCTCCACCCTGATGGGTCTGGGCGCCTATCCGGCGTCGGGCAAGAACTGGATGGGCATGCTCGGCATGCACGGCACCTATGAAGCCAACATGGCGATGCATGACTGCGATGTCATGGTCTGCATCGGCGCCCGTTTCGACGACCGCATCACCGGGCGTCTGGATGCGTTCTCGCCGAATTCGAAGAAGATCCATATCGACATCGATCCATCCTCGATCAACAAGATCGTCAGAACCGAAATCGGTATTGTCGGCGATATCGGCCATGTGCTTGAGGACATGGTCCGGTTGTGGCGCGCGTCGAAGAAGACCGACCGCAGCCAGTTGGCTGACTGGTGGACCCAGATCTCCAAGTGGAGAGGGCGCAATTCGCTGGCCTATCCGTCCAACAAGGACGTGATCATGCCGCAATACGCGATCCAGCGGCTCTATGAGCTGACCAAGGACCGCGACACCTACATCACCACCGAGGTTGGCCAGCACCAGATGTGGGCGGCGCAGTTCTATGGCTTCGAGCAACCCAACCGCTGGATGACATCAGGCGGACTTGGCACCATGGGCTATGGGTTCCCTGCTGCCATCGGTGCCCAGGTCGCCCACCGCGACAGCCTGGTCATCGATATTGCCGGCGACGCCTCGATCCAGATGTGCATCCAGGAAATGTCCTGTGCGGTTCAACACCAGTTGCCGGTCAAGATCTTCATTCTCAACAACCAGTACATGGGCATGGTGCGGCAATGGCAGCAGCTGTTGCATGGCAACCGGCTGTCGCATTCCTACACTGAATCGATGCCGGATTTCGTCAAGCTGGCTGAAGCCTATGGCGGCGTCGGCATCCGCTGCGACAAGCCAGGCGAGCTCGACGATGCGATCACCAAAATGATCGATACGCCGCAGCCGGTTATCTTTGATTGCCGTGTGGCGTCACTGGCAAACTGCTTCCCGATGATTCCGTCGGGCAAGGCGCATAACGATATGCTGCTGCCTGATGAAGCCACCGACGAAGCTGTCGCCAACGCCATTGATGCAAAAGGTCGCGCGCTCGTTTGAGCCGCGCCTGCAACAGGAACTGATCCCATGAACGCTCAGCACCAACCCACAGGTTCGGCCTATTTCATGACCGCCGAAACCGCCCTTCCGGAAACCCATACGCTCTCGGTTCTGGTCGACAACGAGCCGGGCGTTCTTGCCCGTGTCATCGGCCTGTTTTCCGGTCGCGGCTACAATATCGAAAGCCTGACGGTCTCGGAAACCGAGCACGAAGCGCATCTCTCACGCATCACCATCGTCACCACCGCAACCCCGAATGTGCTGGAACAGGTCAAGGCGCAACTTGAACGTATCGTTCCGGTTCACCGGGTGGTGGATCTGACCGTGCGCTCGGCCGAACTCGGCCACGACAAGCCGCTCGAACGCGAGCTCGCTCTGGTCAAGGTGACCGGCACCGGCGAAGACCGGGTCGAGGCGCTCAGGCTCGCCGACGCCTTCCGCGCCCAGGTGATCGACGCCAATACCGAGCATTTCATTTTCGAGATCACCGGTCGTGTTTCCAAGATCGAGCAGTTCATCTCGATCATGAAACCGCTCGGCCTGGTCGAGATCTGCCGCACCGGCATCGCCGCCATGAACCGCGGGCCGCAGGGGATGTGAAAAAGGCGCTTCGGCGCCGCCCCATCCGATTGCGCGCGCAAAGGCGCCGTAGCTTGGCTTGAATGGATACATGTGCCCTGTCGTGCAACTGTATCCGACAGAACGCGGCAGCCATCGGCGCCCAAACTACGCATCAATTCCCTGGCGGCGATCATGCAGCCATAGCAGTCGATCCGCCGTGGCCGGCGTGAGTTTAGAGACGGATTTTCGATGACCGCCGAAACCTTCGCCGCGCTGATCGTCTTTGCCTTTGTCACCTCGGTGACGCCGGGCCCCAACAACATGATGCTGTTTGCTTCGGGGGTGAATTTCGGTTTTCGCCGCACCCTGCCGCACATGATCGGCATCGGCTGTGGTTTTCTCTCCTTGCTGCTCGGTGTCGGCTTCGGTCTTGGCGCGCTGCTGGAAACCGTGCCGACGCTGTACCTCGCTCTCAAACTGCTCGGCGGCGGCTATCTTCTCTACATCGCCTGGAAGATCGGCACCTCACGGGCGCTGCCCGACGGCAAGGTCGGCGCCCAGCCGATGACTTTTCTCGAAGCGGCAGCGTTTCAGTGGGTCAACCCGAAGGCCTGGGTGATGGCGGTGACAGCGATGACGCTCTACACCGATCCGGACCGCTATCCGCTCTCGGTGACGCTTGTCGGCTTTGCCTTCACGCTCACCAACATGCCGAGCGTATCGACCTGGGCCGGCTTCGGCTCGGTGATGCGGCAATGGCTGTCGCATCCGGTGCGGCTGAAATGGTTCAACATCACCATGGCCCTGCTGCTGGTCGCCAGTCTCTGGCCGATGTTGCGATAACGTGGCCGAACAAGCGGTGCAGGCGTGATCACTGTTACTGACGCTCGATCCATATTGCGATCTGGCGCAACCGGGCATAATCTCCCGCCATGTCACACGATCACCACGACCACCATCACGACAATGATCTCGATCCTTTTGCCGCCCGGGTAAAAGCGCTGGAAACGATCCTCACCGAAAAGGGGTTGATTGATCCGGCCGCTATCGATGCCATTGTCGAAACCTATGAGACCAAGGTGGGTCCGCGCAACGGCGCCCATGTGGTGGCCAAGGCGTGGACCGATCCAGAGTTCAATGACTGGCTCAAGCGCGATGCCACCGCAGCGATCGCCTCGCTTGGCTATATGGGGCGCCAGGGCGAGCACATGCAGTCAGTGTTCAACACGCCTGACACTCACAACATGATCGTCTGCACGCTCTGCTCCTGCTATCCGTGGACCGTGCTCGGGGTGCCGCCGGTCTGGTACAAGGCGCCATCCTACCGAAGCCAGGCGGTGATCAATCCGCGCGGCGTGCTGGCCGAATTCGGGCTTGAACTGCCACAATCCACCCGCATCCGGGTGTGGGATTCAACTGCCGAGCTGCGCTACATGGTGGTGCCGATGCGCCCCGAGGGGACCGACGGCATGAGCGAGGCGGAACTTGCAGCGCTTGTCACCCGCGATTCGATGATCGGCACCGGTTTGCCGCTTGCGTCGGGAGCAGCCTGATGAACGGCCCGCACGATCTTGGTGGGCAGATGGGTTTTGGCCCGGTGGCGCCAGAACCCAATGAACCGGTGTTTCATGCCGAGTGGGAGCGTCGGGCGTTGGGGGTTACGCTGGCGACCGGCGCCTTCGGTGCCTGGAACATCGACGAAAGCCGCCACGCCCGCGAAAGCCTGCATCCGGCAACATATTATTCCTCGAGCTATTACGAAATCTGGACCCGGGCGCTGAAGACGCTGCTCGTGCGTCACGGTTTTCTCACGTCTGACGAACTTGAGGCCGGTCACAGCCTCGGCAAGGGAGCTGAGCCCGCGCGCGTGCTTCAAGCAGGTGATGTCGCCGCCACGCTGGCCCGCGGTGGGCCGTGCAACCGCGCGGTTGCGGCTACGCCGAAATTCGCTGTTGGCGACCGGGTGCGGACGATCAACGCCCACCCCGTCGGCCACACCAGGCTGCCGCGCTATGCCCGCGGCAAGACAGGCGTGATCGAGGCGGTACGTGAGGCTTATGTCTTCCCCGATAGCAACGCCCACGGCAATGGCGAGCAGGCGCAACACGTCTACACCGTCAGCTTCGACGGTCATGAATTGTGGGGGCAGGGGGCCGATCCGTCGCTCAGTGTCTCGATTGATGCCTGGGAGAGTTATCTTGAGCGCGCCTGACCCGTTGTCGTCTACACCGTTCCGCCTGCCATCTGGATCCGATGCTGATGCGCCGGTTTTTGCCGAACCCTGGCAGGCGCAGGCGTTTGCGTTGGCGGTGGCGTTGCACGAGCGTGGAGTTTTCAGCTGGGGCGAATGGGCCGCCCATCTGTCGCATGAGGTCAAAAGCCCGGATGCCGCAGCCGACGGCGCCGACTATTACCAGCACTGGGTTGCAGCCCTTGAGGCGCTGCTGTCGGAAAAGGGCGTGGCCGGCAAAGATATTGTCGATTCGCTTGCCGCTTCCTGGCGCCGTGCTGCCCAGGCCACGCCGCATGGCAGCCCGATTCTTTTGGAAAACGATCCGCAACACGGCTGACACGGCTTCTGTCTCAGGCAGTCATTTCACGGCCTTGGGTGCCATCGCCGGCGGTGGCAATGGCTTGATAGGCAGAATGAACAAGTCTCGCCGTCGCGGCCACGTCAGCTCAACCAGGCCGGCGGTTTGTTGAACGGCGTGCCGAAGCGGGCCATCCACAGGCTGCGGGCAATGCGCCGGGCGACCATGAGGATGGCTTCAGATTCCCGTGATTGAAACAGCCTGTCGGTGGTGGTCTCGAACAGCTCGAGCCAGAGCAGATAGTCATCTTCCTCCAGATCCGGCAACGCATTGTGCTTGACCACCGGTTGGCCCGAATATTCGCCCGAATGCAGCAGCACCGAGCGCCAGAAAAAGTTCATGCGCTCCAGATGCGGATCCCATTTGCCGGCAAGTTTCTGCTCGAACAAGGGTCCCAACCGGGGATGCTCGCGGATTGCCGAATAGAACTGGTCCACCATCTCGGCGATCTGTTCGGGCGTGATCGACACTGTCGGCGTTCTGGGCGGCGCGGCGCGCGCCGGGATGTAAACTGGATCGGGCCTGTCAGACATGGCGCGGCGTGATCATCTGCGTGATCACCCCCCAGAAACCCATATTGATGGAGGAGCGGATCAAGCGGCCATCCTGCTTAACGGAAAGGCAGCGCTTGCTGCGAACCAGATCGCCCGGCAACATGAAGAGCCAAATCATGTTTTTCATTGAAGTCCCTTAATTGGTATTAAATTTACCAGTATTTGAAATAGACAACAAATGCAATATATGAATACCCCGCCTGCGAGGTTTCACATGCATTTGACGTTGCACACAGATTACGCATTCCGCATCCTGATGGCATTGGGCCAGGCGCCCGATCAGGTTAAATCGGTTGACGACCTGGCGCGGCAGTTTGGCGTTTCCAAGCATCATCTGATGAAGGTGGCGCGCAATCTTGCTGCCGGCGGTTTTGTCGACACGGTACGCGGTCGCAATGGCGGCGTCCGGCTGGCGATGCCGGCGAGCGACATCAACCTCAAGGCGGTGGCGCTGCACATGGAGCCGGATTTCAACATCGCCGAGTGCTTTGCCAATCAAAACTGCACGTTTTTACCGGGCTGCCGCCTCAAGGGTGTGCTCGGGCAGGCGAAATACGCATTTTTGCAATCCCTGGACGGCTACAATCTGCAATCCATCATCTGAAGAATGCCGGGCTGGAAATACCCGTGCATCAAGCTGCCGATCGGCCACGACAGAGGCAGCCGAATCTGCCATGAGGGGGCATGAAATTCTCTCCGCAACAAGATGAGGCGCTGAAAGCCGTCTCGCGTTGGCTCAAGGATGGGCGCACACCGATCTTCCGGCTGTTCGGCTATGCCGGCACCGGCAAGACCACGTTGGCCAAATATTTTGCCGATAATGTGGATGGCGAAGTGCTGTTTGCAGCCTTCACCGGTAAGGCTGCCCAAGTGCTGCGTGCCCGCGGCGCCAAGAACGCACGCACCATCCATTCGCTGATCTACCGGCCCAAGGGCGAGGAAGAGGTCTCCGACGAAGAAACCGGCAAGACTACTGTCTCGCCGTTGTTCTCGATCAACCGGCAAAGCCCGCTGGCCCAGGCAGCGCTGATCATCATCGATGAATGCTCTATGGTCGACGAGGCGCTGGGCAAGGATCTGATGAGCTTCGGCACGCCGATCCTGGTGCTGGGCGATCCCGGGCAATTGCCGCCGATTTCCGGCGGCGGTTATTTCACCGAGCACGAGCCCGATATCCTGCTCACCGAGATCCATCGCCAGGCCCGCGATAACCCGATCATTGATCTCGCCATGCAAGTCCGCGAAGGCCGCGAAATCATGCATGGTGATTATGGCACCGCCCAGGTGATCGGCAAGAATGACGTCGACCGCGACATGGTGCTTGAAGCCGATCAGGTGCTGGTCGGCACCAACCGCACACGGCGGCGCTACAATCAGCGTCTGCGCGAGCTGAAGGGTTTTACGCAAGCCTTTCCACAGTCCGGCGACAAGCTGGTGTGTCTGAGGAACGATCCCTCCAAGGGTCTGCTCAACGGCTCGCTCTGGCAGGTCATGACCTCGTCCAAGGAAACCGTCAAACCTGGCATCAACCTGCTGGTCAGACCCGAAGACGATGACATGGACCGCGGCTCTGCCAAGATCAAGCTTCTCAAAAGCGCTTTTGATGATCCCGACCTCGAAGTGCCGTGGCAGACCAAGAAGCGCTATGATGATTTCGACTACGGCTATGCGCTCACCGTCCACAAGGCCCAGGGCTCGCAGTGGAATTCCGTCGTCCTGTTCGATGAAAGCTACGCTTTTCGCGAAAGCCGTGAGCGCTGGCTCTATACGGCGATCACCCGGGCCGCCGAGCGGCTGGTGATTGTCAGGTAAGGGGCGCAGCCTTTTGGCAGATGCGGTGAGATTCAGTGACCACCCTGTTCTGCAACCGCGCCCCGACGTTTGGGTTTCGTCTACGGATATATTAATTGAGTGCGTAACGCAGGCCGGCCCGGATCTGGTGAATGTTGAAGCCATGATCGCGAACCTGAGCGCCGGTTGCGCCAGTGGCCTGATCGGCGGCATCATACTTGAAGGCGTCGCCACCAAAGATGTGCATGAAGCGATAGCCTGCATCAAGTTTCAGCCGGTCGGTGAGGTCGTAAGTTGTGCCGACCATAAGTGCGGTAGCCATACGCAGACTGGATATGCCTTCCTGTTGACCGCTGTAGGGGACATAGGCCGCAGGACAACGCGGGCAGACTTCCTGCCCGGTCAGGGTTCCGTATTCGACAAATGCGGCGCCGACGCCTGCCCCGAGATAGGGACGAAAGCCCCCCACTGACTCCAGGTCAACATAGGCATTGGCCATTGCTGTCCAGACATTCGCAGTTGAGCTGTCATCATAGTGGCAGTCGGACGGAAACGGCAGAGCGTGCTGCGGATCGGATTTGATCATCAGCGGGCATTCGGTTTTGCCGGCAACCTTTGTGCGGAAGAAATCCAGCGTGGCGTCTGTTCTAACGTGATCGTTGATCTGATAGCCGACACCGACGCCAACGGAGGCGGTATCACGCAATTTCAGCGAGTCGAAACGATAGGTATCGTCAATTCCCCGAACGCCGACGAACTGGTTCCAGAAATCCCATTCGCCTTCGGCTTCCTGGCTTTTGGAATAGCCGACGTCGCCCCGCAAATACCAACCGGATGTAGCCTGAACGACCGGATATTCGACATAGGTGGGGGGAGCAAGGTCAGCTGCCTGGGCCGGTGCGATCATGGCTACAAGGCCCATCGCCAGAATTGTGTTCATGAGAGGTTTCATGGTGATCTCCATCGTTGTGACACCTCGGCGCAGCCGCACCAATAAGCGGACGTCGTATCAGTATCTCCAATGGATACGCCCTTATGGTAAATAGCTGCTTAAAGTGAGACCCGGTCCGGTCGGCGAGTGCTTGAAGCAGTATCGTTTTATGGAAGTATAACTGCCCGCCTCACACAGATTGTGCAGGTTCTTCGCATTCGGTGGCTTTTGGCCTGGCTCACTCTTCTTTCAGACGGTCCATGGCCCAGCCGACGGTGAACCCGTGCAGGACTGTCGATATCAAGATGACGAGAGCGATCAGCGACCAGAGCTGGGCCTCGTTGATGAACTCGATATGGCTTCCCGCGTAGCACAAATAGTAGATCGAGCCGATGCCGCGAACCCCGTAGACGGAAACCACCGCTCTGCTGCGGCTGTCGAGGTTTGTCTTCGACAAGGCGATCCATCCCGATAGCGGGCGGATCACCAAAATCAGCAGGATGGCCACGACAAAATGCGTCCAGGTCAGATCGGCAAACAGGATCGGCAGAACACTGCCGAGCGCGATCAGCAGCAGCGCAGTCAGCGCGTGCTCGATAGATTCGGAGAAATCGTGGAGCTGCCGGTGGAAACGGTGCTCTTCGTTGATCCGCCGCAGCGTCAGCCCCAGAACCGCAACCGCGATGAAGCCATAGCCTTCGATCAGTTCGGTCGAGCCGTAACACAACAGCACGCCCGCCAGCGCGATGACCCCGGACCCGGTTTCAGCCAGAACCGCTCCTTTTGGCACCTTGAAAAGGATGAACCCCAACAGCCTGCCGCCGACCCAGCCCATACCGACCCCCAGCGCAATCCGGTAGATGATATCACGCAGGAACCAGTCGACGGCCCATGTCCCGGGGTTGAGGCCTTCGGCAGCGACGATCAACCCGAGATAGACGAAGGGAAATGCCAACCCGTCGTTCAGACCCGCCTCTGTGGTCAGAGTGAAGCGAACCGGGTGCTCAGCGCCTTCATGCGGCGGCCCGACCTGAACGTCGGCTGCCAGCACCGGATCTGTTGGCGCCAGCACCGCGCCCAGCAATATCGCGCCGGCCGCTGTCAGCCCTACAACACCAATCCCCAGCAAAGCGACGGCCAGAATGGTCAGTGGCATCGCGATCGCCAGCATCCGAAACGTCGGTTTCCAGCGTTTCCACGGTCGCAGGTTGTCGATGCGCATGCCAGCGCCGAACAGGGCCACGATCACGGTCAGTTCACTCACCAGTTCCCAGGGCAGGGGCACTTGGCGCGGGTCCGGCAGCGTCGGCAAGCCCGGCATCAGCAAGGCGGCCCCAGCACCGAACAGGATCATCAGTGGCGCTGATGCCGGTTCGCGTTTGGAAATCAGCCGTGGCAGCCACCGCGCAACGATCACGATGATGCCGATAACGGCGAGGGCTACGTGATAGGAATTCAGTCCGAAGAATGGTTCGTGCTGCAAATTTTGATCCCGTGCAGAAGTTCGACGTTCATTATCTACAATGAAAAGCGCTCAGCGAACAGTTTGCCGAAAACCGTACGCCAAGTCCAAGCAATGTTGGCGCGTCTGTACTGGGGGCTATGCGGGAAAGCTTCGCTATGGAATGGCGCGACTGTAACCGATGCAACGCAATGTAACATGGCCCGGTTGGATGCCACAACGCTCGATGCCAGCGTCGAACTGTCGTCGACGTGCGACGGGCATGCCGTCACCTATCCTGCCGCACGCCCCATTTTTCACGGGTCTTGGGATTGAGCTCGATCAAAAACTTCTCGAATACCTTGAGCTTTTTCGGTTTCAGCCGGTGGCGCGGATGGACAAGGAACATCTCGTTGCTGCCCGGCCGCACCGCGTCCAGCACAGGAACCAGGGTTCCGGCGCGGACCTCGTGGTAAACCAGATAGCTGGCAAGCTGAATGATGCCCGCGCCGCGCTTTGCCGCCACCACGGCTGCCGCCGCGGTCTCGAATGCCACACGGCCGTGAACCGGAACTGTTGTTACTTCTCCCTCGATCCGGAACCGCCAGGGAACCACCCGGCCACTGATTGACGAGATGATCGGAATGCACTGGTGCTGCGCCAGATCCGCAGCTGAGACCGGGCTTCCATGGGTGGCGAGATAGTGCGGCGCGGCAACCGTCATCAACGGTATCCGGCCCAACGGGCGGGCGACAATGTCGATGGCGGGCAGGGTGCCGATCAACACTGCGGCGTCGATCTGCGCGCCGACAAAATCAGGCACTCCGTCGCGTGACAGGATTTCCAGATCGACCTGCGGATAGGCGGCAAGAAACCCTAGCAAGGCCGGCGCCAAGGCAAGCGTGGTCAGTCCCGCCGGGATCTGCACCCTGAGTCGTCCACGCGGCTGGCGCTCGGCAGAGCCGACTTCGTCTTCCAGATTTTCCACCGCCTCGGTGATGGCGCGTGCCTTGTCGAGATAATACTGACCGTCTTCGGTCAGCCGCAGGCTGCGGGTGGTGCGCTCGATCAGTTGCACACCAAGATACCTTTCCAGCTCCGTGAGCATCGCGCTGGCGCCGCCGCGCGACAGCCCCAGGTCAAGGCTGGCAGCGGTCAGGCTGCCACGCTCGGCCACCCGCAAAAACACCTTCATTGCGCGGATCTGATCCATGGATTGTCTCGAATTTCAGGACACTCAATCCAAAGCGGATCGGTTTTTCAAGTAAAATATTTTGGCTATGTGGCGCTCCATTCAACAGCCGGACCTCCGGCAAACCAAGGAGACCACCCGATGAATGCCCATTCCAAACCGATTGCTTCAACCGAAGAAAAGGAAGACCTCTATTACGCTGTTCACAAGGGCCTGAGGCTTGCAAACGCCCGGATGCTGATTGCACTGGGGCAGTTGAACCCGTTTGACGATGACGCGGTCGCCTCCACCATGCGGCAACTGTCCGATCACATTGCCATGGGCATGAGCCATCTCACCCATGAAAACCTCGAGGTTCATACCGCCGTGGACCAGCGTCTGCCCGGTGCGTCCGATCATGCCGGCGAAGACCATGAACACCATGTTGCAGCCTTCGATGAACTGCGCGTGCTGGCCAGCGAATTGGTTGCGGCGGACGAGGAACGTCCGATCTGGTTACGCAGGCTTTACCAGCGGTTTGCCTTGTTCGTCGCTGATGATTTCAAGCACATGCATGAGGAAGAAACCGGGATCATGCCGCAGATCGAAGAGCATTTCTCGGCAGACGAAATTACCGGAATTCGCGAACGCATTGTGCACGCCGTCGCACCTGAGATGATGGTGCTGTTCACCCGCGCCATGCTCGGCGCTGCCAGCCGGCCCGAACGGATCGGCATGGTGGATGGCATGCGCGCCGGAATGCCAGAGGGCGTATTCCTCGGCTTGATGGCTGCCGTGGTAGGCCATCCCTGGCAATCGGGCGACTGGATGGAGCTGGAGGCCGCATTATGCTGATGCGTACTGTCAGAAACCGCAGACCGGCTGCCCAATGCCCTCGAATGTCGACCGGCAAATGCCTGGGCTGCCCCTTTTGCCTCGCGAGTGGAAGGGTGGGAACCGGCAATGCGGCAAGCCAAGCCGCCGAATGAGATTGCCGGGGTGGCCGGTGCCGCCCCGGTAATTGTCCGTTGTTTCGTTCTTCGCGCATCTTCGTTTTCGGCTGTCTGGCGTGTTATGGGGTGGCGCCAATGAAACCGATGCGATGGAATGTGCGATGATCCCCTGGATCCGACTGGATGCCGTAACACTCGACGACGGGGTGGAACTGCGGCTGATGCAGCGAGGCAGCGAGTTCTCGATCATGCTCGGGTCCAACGAGCTGATGAACAGCAGGCTGAGCGGCTCGGAAGAGGCGCTGGCTGATCTTGCTGCGGCCAAGCTTGAGGGCAGGGCGCAGCCAAGCCTGCTGATCGGTGGGCTCGGCATGGGCTTTACCCTGCGCGCCGCGCTCAAGGCTCTGGATCAGAGTGCTCGTATCACCGTCGCCGAACTGGTGCCTGCCGTCATTGAATGGGCGCACGGTCCGATGGCGCCGGTGCTCGGCGATTGCCTCGCTGACCCCCGCGTCAGCCTGCATGAGGGCGATGTAGGCGCGCTGATCCGTGCCGACAGGGGCGTTTGGGATGCCATCCTGCTCGATGTCGACAACGGCCCCGATGGTCTCACCCGCCAGGGCAACGACGCGCTCTATTCAGCCCAGGGGCTGGCGAGCGCCTATCTGGCGCTCAAGCCGGGCGGGGTCTTCTCGGTCTGGTCTTCGGCGCCCGATGCCGCCTTCACCCGACGGCTCAAGCAAGCGGGCTTTACCGTCACCGAAGTGCCGACCCGCGCTAGAACCAAAAAGCGCGGCGCACGGCACATGATCTGGGTTGCCGTCAGGCCTGGCTGACGCGCCAGGCGTCTGGACATTGCTGCGCGTGCGGATCGGGACGTGGCGCCCTCGCCAACCCGCAGCGGCTGGGATAATCTTGCAGCAATGCAAGACAGACAGGTGAGGCAGCATGCGCGCGTTCGACGAGATTTTCGAGATTGCGGCCAGCCGCAAGGGCGGCGCCGAGGCGCTCAACGCGATGCTGACGCCGCCCAAGCCCGCCGCCGAGCTGGCAGCGATCCCCGACGACCGCTGGCTGGCAACGATGACCCGCTGCGTATTCCAGGCGGGCTTCAACTGGAAGGTGGTCGACAACATGTGGCCCGGCTTCGAGGCCGCTTTCGATGGTTTCGACGTCGGCCGCTGCGCCATGCTCACCGACGAGGATTTCGAGCGGCTGGTCTCCGACAAGCGGATCATCCGCAATGGTGCCAAGATCCGCTCCGTGCAGGAGAATGCGATCTTTGTTCAGACGCTTGCGGCGCAAGCCGGAAGTGCCGGCAAGGCCATCGCCGACTGGCCGTCAACCGACTTCATCGGCCTGCTCGAACTGTTGAAGAAACGCGGCAGTCGGCTCGGCGGCACCTCGGGTCAATATTGTCTTCGCTTCATCGGCAAGGACAGTTTCATCCTGTCGCAAAGTGTCGTCGCCCGCCTGATCGCCGAGGGCGTGGTCGACCGTCAGCCGACCTCGAAGAAGGCGCTCGCTGATGTGCAATCGGCCTTTAATGTCTGGATGCAGCAATCCGGTCGATCGCTGACCGACATCAGCCGGGTGCTGGCCATGAGCTTGTAGCGCTGCCAAATGCCTTCATATCGCGCCGGCGCGTCAATCAGCCCCATCTGGCCGAATTGTCGGATCGCGGGAACTATTACCCCGTCGGATAGACAAGGGTTGCCGATCAGATGCATCGGTTGGTTCTTGAAAACTCAAGTTAAATTGCGATGTGGCATGGTCGCACACGCGCCTGCTCGCCTCCCTTTTGGTGCACCGGGCAGGGAGCTTGTCCGGATCTCGCGGTAGCTTGCCCGGATGCCTGCATAGCGCATAAAATAACCGGTACGCAGCCGGGAGGAAAAAGTCTTGTCCCTAGGGCCTAACACACAACAATGGCCCTCGGCGCTAAGTCGCATGCGGCATCCTGATCTGACAACGTTGTCGCCGGCCTATTTCGGCATGGTAATGGCAACGGGAATCGTTTCGCTCGCGGCCAACCGGATCGGCCTTTCACTGGTGGCCTGGGTTTTGTTCGCTGTTGCGCTCACCGCCTATCTGGTGCTGTGGGGATTGACCATCGCGCGCATCATCCGGCACCGCGTGAGCTTCTTCAGGGACATGATCGACCACCTGCGCGGGCCAGGCTTTTTCACCATGGTTGCCGCGTCCAGCATTCTCGGCAGCGAATTCGTCATCCTCGCCCACAACGCAAACGCCGGTTTCGCCTTCTGGTGGGTCGCCGTGATCCTGTGGTTCGGGCTCACCTACACGATCTTCACCGCGCTCACCATCAAAGAGGACAAGCCGTCACTTGCTCAGGGCATCAGCGGAGCCTGGCTGTTGGCGGTGGTGGCCACCCAGTCGATTGCCGTGCTGTCGTCGCTGCTGGCCGCCGAGGTTGAGCAACCCTACCGGCTCGACCTCAACTTCCTGGCGCTGTCGATGTGGCTGTGGGGCGGCATGCTCTACATCTGGATGATGTCGCTGATTTTCTACCGCTACACGTTTTTCAAGTTTTCGCCGAGCGATCTGTCGCCGCCCTACTGGATCAACATGGGGGCGATGGCGATTTCGACACTGGCCGGCTCGCTGCTGATCATCAACTCCGAGGGTGCTCCGTTCCTGCATTCCATTGTGCCGTTCATGAAGGGGTTTACGGTATTTTACTGGGCCACCGGCACCTGGTGGATCCCGATGCTGGTGATCCTCGGGATCTGGCGCCACGGCTACAAGCGCTTTCCGCTGACCTATGATCCGCTTTACTGGGGGGCGGTGTTCCCGCTCGGCATGTATGCGGTCAGCACCTTTGAGATGGCCCGGGCCCTGGATTTCGACTTTCTCGACAGTCTGCCACTGGCATTCGCGTGGATTGCGCTGGCGGCATGGATGCTGACCTTCTGCGCCTATCTGGTGACGTTGTTTCGTGCTGGAAAAGCCATATGAACATCCAGCCACGGCCGCCTGCCCCCTTCTTGCCGGTGCTTGCCTACATCTTCGCGCCGGAAATTCGCGCCTGGTACGGCAACGCCAGCCTCGCAACCGTGTTCTGGTTTTATGGTGTTCTAACCAGTTCCACCCTGATCCTGTTTTACGCGCGTTTGGTCTATCTCAAGATGATCGTGGCGGAACAGGTGCTGCTGCTTTTGCTCGGACTCTATACGGTCTGGATTCTGGTCTCCATCTGGCGCTGCTCGCGAGACGAAGACAGCGCCTGGGCGCAACTGGCGCGGTTCCTGACGGTGGCCTGGGCCGGCAATGCAGCATTGGTGCTCGTCTTTCGCCAGATCGAACTGCTGACGTTTTTCGTTGGGTTGTCCGGCGGCAGTTAGGGTGTGGATGTCAGCATGCTCTTCCACGGGTTGAAATTTCTCCGCGTTTTACGTCGATAATTCAGAAATGAGCTCTTTCAGGGACGAAATCAATTAAGTTTACCAAGCATTTACCAGGCACTTAATATCTAGGCCGGGAGCCATCAGGGCTCGCCAACAGGTCTTAACACGGCGGATGATCCGCATAGTTTAAGACAGAGACACGAGATCGTGCAGCCATGAACCGAGACACCGTCAAAAGCAACGACATCGCCCGGAAGCTCCAGTTCGTGGGTCTGGATGAAACCCAACGCCAGGCGCTGTCAGCCCTTAAGCCGATGATTGACGAGATGGTTGGCCCGGCTCTCGACAAGTTTTACGACAAGGTCCGGGCGACCCCGGAAACAGCCCGCTTTTTCCGCGATGATGACCAAATCAGTCATGCAAAATCCATGCAGCAGGGGCATTGGTCATTGATCGCCTCGGGCGCATTTGATCAGAATTATGTCGATGCGGTCACTCGGGTTGGCAAGGTGCACGCCAGATTAGGGCTTGAGCCGAACTGGTACATTGGCGGCTACACCCATATTCTCGAGGCCTTGTTGACGGGCATCATTAGCAAGAAGCTCGGCGGCTTTGGTCGCACCAGGAAAGTCCAGGAAACCGGTCGTGATCTGTCGGCTGTGGTCAAGGCGGCGCTGATCGACATGGATTACGCGATCTCCGTCTATCTTGAGGTCCTTGCCCATGAGCGTGCCGAGGTCGAGATGGAAAGAGCCAGGGCCAAGGGTGAGCAGGATGCCGCCTTGGGCGCGCTTCAGCAAGCACTTGTGCGCATGGCCGATGGCGATCTGAGCGCCGGCATCACCGAGCCTCTGGCTACTGAATTCGATGGACTCAAGGAGAATTACAATGGCTCCATCGCCAAGCTGAGTGAGACCTTTGCGGAAATCATTGGTGCCACCCGCCAGGCTGTCTCCGATACCCGTGAATTGTCCGGCGCCACCGACGACATGGCCCGACGAACCGAACAACAGGCTGCCGCGCTTGAGCAGACTGCTGCGGCAATCGAGCAGATCACCACGATCTCGAGCCAGTCGGCCGATCGCACCGGCGAGGCGCGCCGGGTCGTCGAACAGACCTCCCAGCAGGCTACCGATTCGGTCAAGACGGTTGAGCAGGCGGTAGACGCCATGGGCAAGATCGAGCAATCCTCGAAAAAGATCACGCAGATCATCACCGTTATTGACGAGATTTCCTTCCAGACCAATTTGCTGGCGCTTAACGCCGGCGTCGAAGCGGCGCGCGCCGGTGAGGCCGGAAGAGGGTTTGCCGTGGTTGCCCAGGAGGTCCGAGAACTTGCACAGCGCTCGGCTGCTGCCGCCAAGGAGATCAAGGAACTTATCGAGACCTCCTACAATGATGTGGTGCATGGTGTTTCACTGGTCAACAAGACCGGCGAAGCTCTCGACAGCATCGGCGGTCAGGTGCGTGTCATCAGCGATCATTTCGTTTCGATCTCGCAATCCGCCCAGGAACAGGCCGCAGGCATTGCCGAGATCAACCAGGCAGTCAGTTCGATGGATCTGATCACCCAGCAAAACGCCAGCATGGTGGAGCAAACCAATGCCGCCACACATAACCTGCTGCAGATTAACCAGAACCTGGCCGAGCTGACCGGGCGTTTCACGGTGTCCGGTCAAGCCAGTGCATCTGCCGGGTGGAACCACACCGACAGGGCGGCCTGAGCGGTCCCGCCGCCGGCTTGAAGCGGGGCCGGTGGCCCCGTACCGCGGTAGGCACAGATTGCCGGCTTCGCATTCGTTTAAACCGGCGGCGAGGGCGGAGCGATTTCGTTCCGCTCCGCAAGACCTGCTTCCGCCAGGACATACCTTTACTGCGCAGTCTGTGGAAAACCTGCCGGGCCCACACCCCGGTCAGGTGGCAAGTTTTTTAAGACTGTAGGCGTAGTATCCAGTCAGACCAGCTGAACAAGGATCCAGCCCATGCGCAACCTCTTGCCACTCGCCGCGATGCTGGCTGCCGTGACGATGGCGGCACCCGCCTACGCGCTTGATTTGGACCAGATGCTCAAGCAGGTTTTTGGCTCATCCGACCTCAAGGATCTGGGCCTGCCGTTCTTTGCCCTGCTCGGTGTCGTCGTGGTGCTGTTCTTCTGGAATGCGTTGCGGATCGGTAAACGTCGGCAGAAACGCATGATCGAAAACTACCATGGACAGCTGCAGGATTATTCCACCCGGCTCAAGCGCGGCAAGCGCTGAGGCAAGGCCCCGGGCCTGTTTGTGAACCGGGTTTCGGGTTGCCCGCTTCGGTGCTAGAGAGATATCATTCTTCCACCGAACCGGTTGTGTCATGTCCGCCAAACTCTCCGTCAATCTCAACGCCGTCGCCATGCTCAGAAATCGCCGTGATCTGCCTTGGCCGAGTGTCACCGCACTGGGGCGGATCGCATTGGAGAACGGCGCCCACGGCCTGACCGTTCATCCCCGGCCTGACCAGCGCCACATCCGCTTTTCCGATCTGCCGGCCATCCGCGCACTGATCGATGACGAGTTTCCCAACGCCGAGTTCAACATCGAGGGCTATCCGACCGATGCGTTTCTCGAACTTGCCGAGGCCAACGAGCCCGAGCAGGTGACCCTCGTGCCGGATGATCCCACGCAGGCCACTTCCGATCACGGTTGGGATTTCGAAGGCAAGGGAAACTATCTGCGCTCCGTGGTCCAGCGGTTGAAGAAGCGCGGCGTGCGGGTGTCGTTGTTCTGCGATCCCGATGCCAGCCGCGCAGCACTGGAAGCCGCCAAGGCCACCGGCGCCGACCGCGTCGAATTCTACACCGGTCCCTACGGCGGAACCTATGACGATCCGGCGCGCGCCGCCGAAGAACTGGCCAAGCTCGAGGCCGCCGGCAGGATCGCTTACGAACTGGGCCTCGGCGTCAATGCCGGCCACGATCTCACCGTCGAAAATCTGCCTGCGCTGGCCCGCGCCATTCCCGACCTGTTGGAAGTTTCGATCGGTCACGGTCTGACTGCCGACGCATTGGAATACGGAATGGCAGCAACTGTGCAGCGTTTCATCAAGGCTTGCGGCTGAAACTCCGGCCAGCGGGGCTAATGATAAGACGAGCCTCGGCTGTAGCGCCAATGGCTAATGCCCTGCGACCCAGACTTGAAATCGTGGCAAGGCTCGGTCAGAAAAGCGTCATCGCTTTGACCGGGGACAGAATGAGTCGGACCAAAACCATCGCGCTTGCCGCCGTACTTGCCCTGGCGGGCTGTGTCGCACATCCAGGCTCCGGCACCCATCCTGCCACATCGGCGCGGGCCTCGCTGGTCGATCCCGACGCGGTGCTGCCGCCGCAGGTGCTGTTGCGCGAGGATACCGTTACCGCACTCACCCACAACCGCAGCCAGAGCCGGCTTGCCTATGTCGGGGTCTGGGCGGTGGATGCCGACCATTGCGCGATGATGGACCAGACCAGTTTCGAGGGCTTTGCGGTGATCACTCCCGACAGCCTGCGCCAACCGGGTGAAACCTGCAGCTTCGAGCCCGGCGCGCCGGGCGAAGGCAGCGTTCGCCTGGAGGCAAGCTGCACGCGCAACCGCAAGATTTCGAACCGGCCAATCCTGGTGGAGATGCTCAACAGCCAGAGCATGGTGCTTTCAAACGACGCCGACCGCCCCGGCACCAGGATGATCCGCTGCCATCTGCAGCGCTAACGCATGGCATGCTCAGACGGAAGGCATGCGGCCCGTCGGGTTGGCTGAAAGCTGCCGCCCACCGCGTCGGACGGCTTGAGTGACCGATACGCATCGTTCTGCGCCGTCCTTCTTGTGGATCAGCAGGTTAATATCTGATGGCGGGCACCGGTATATTAAGAGTGGTAGACTCGACGACGAGCAATTTTGGTTGTGTGAATTAACTTGCCTTGACACTGTACCGAACGGTACGGTACAGCATGACGCATGAACTTGTCCCTTGTCGCAGACCCTGCTCCCAAGCAGACCGCAGCGCCTGCTGAGACCGCCTCCGGCGCCTCAGCGGGCGAGGGTCTGTCCGAGCGTCAGCAGGAAGTGCTTGATGCGGTGCTCAAGCTGATGGTGGCCGAGGGCGACGGGTTTTCAGTGGCTGCCGTGGCCCGCGCCGCCAGTTGCTCCAAGGAAACCCTGTACAAATGGTTTGGCGACCGCGACGGTCTTCTCACCGCCACCGTGCGTTGGCAGGCCTCCAAGGTGCGGACGCCGAAATTGCCGCAGGACCAGCTGACGCGCGACAGCCTCAAGGCGGCACTCACGGGCTTTGCGACAAGCTGGCTCACGGTGATTACCAGTGACCTGTCGATCGCGCTCAACCGCGCTGCCGTTTCCCATGCAGGCTCGGGCAAGAGCCGGTTGGGCGAAATCGTCTTGACCAACGGACCGATTGCGATGAAACAGCGGCTCGAGCCGGTGTTTCTGGCGGGCAGGGCGGCCGGGCTGTTAAGCTTTGACGATGTGGGAGAAGCTTCCCGCGCGTTTTTCGGTCTGGCTGTGGCGGACACGCAGATCCGCGCGCTGCTCGGCGAAGACAACCGCCCCGGTGCAGCGGAGATCAAAACCATGTCCGCCAGGGCGGCACAGCAATTCCTCGGCCTTTACGGGCAGGGGTAGGTAGAACAGCGCATCCCGAAAAACGGGAACCGGTTTTCGGACAAGATGCGCGGCATTGGAAAATTTGGAGCGGCAATTCGATCTTCAGGAATTGCTGCTCCGGAAATTGGCGGCAGGCAAGGTGCCTGACGCCGGCATAACAACGAACAACGTGAACCAACGGGAGTGTCTCATGCGCGTATATTATGATCGCGACGCCGATCTCAATCTGATCAAGTCGAAAAAGGTAGCCATCATCGGTTACGGATCCCAAGGCCGGGCGCATGCGCTCAACCTCAAGGATTCGGGCGCCAACAATGTCGCCGTCGCCCTGCGCGAAGGCTCGGCCACGGCCAAGAAGGCTGAAGCCGATGGCTTCAAGGTGATGAGTGTTGCCGAAGCTGCCGGATGGGCCGACCTGATGATGATGGCCGCTCCCGACGAGCTGCAGGCCGACATCTACAAGGACCACATCGCCGCCAACATCCGTGATGGCGCAGCCATTGCCTTTGCTCACGGCCTCAACGTGCATTTTGGCCTGATCGAGCCGAAGTCGACCGTCGACGTCGTCATGATCGCCCCCAAGGGCCCTGGCCACACCGTGCGCGGCGAATACCAGAAGGGCGGCGGCGTGCCGTGCCTGATCGCCGTTCATCACGATGCTTCGGGCAACGCCCATGAACTGGCTCTTTCCTACGCCTGTGGCGTCGGTGGCGGCCGTTCCGGCATCATCGAAACCAACTTCCGCGAAGAGTGTGAAACCGACCTGTTCGGCGAACAGGTTGTTCTCTGCGGCGGTCTGGTCGAGCTGATCCGCGCCGGATTCGAAACCCTGGTTGAAGCCGGTTATGCACCGGAAATGGCCTATTTCGAGTGCCTGCATGAGGTCAAGCTGATCGTCGACCTGATCTATGAAGGTGGCATCGCCAACATGAACTACTCGATCTCCAACACCGCAGAATGGGGCGAATATGTCTCCGGCCCGCGCATCATCACCTCGGAAACCAAGGCTGAAATGAAGCGCGTTCTTGCCGACATCCAGACTGGTAAGTTCACCTCCGACTGGATGCAGGAATACAAGGCTGGCGGCTCGCGCTTCAAGGCCATCCGCCGCATGAACGATCGTCACCAGATCGAGGAAGTCGGCGAAAAGCTGCGCGGCATGATGCCGTGGATCAAGGGTAACGCCCTGGTCGACAAGGAAAAGAACTAAGCCTCCCAAGTTTTGGAGCAATGAGAAAGGCCGGGGCGCAATCCCCGGCCTTTTGTCATCTCCGGCTGGTGGCCCACCCAGTGGTCACTTCGATGGTTTGTGGCGTGACTGCTGTAGTCACTGGCAAAAATATCGAACGATTATTGGCGGCTGGCCGGAACCAATTCCGGCGCAGGGCATTCTATCTCCGTAATCAACAACCAGAGGCTCACGCCTTGCTCGAGGAGATCAAAATGAAAAAGATTCTTGCTGCTACCGCCATGACAATGTTCTTTGCCGCCGGTGCAATGGCCCAGACCAACGCCAATAACACCCGCACTGAACTTGACGCTTATGCTAACGGCGACACTGCTGTCTGGGACATGATGATGGATGAAGAAGGCATGGACCGTGATGACGCGGATTTCCAGGCTCGCTGGGATGGCGCCACGCCTGAACAGCAGACTGCTCTGAAGGACGCCTGCACCGCAGCTCAGGAAGCCAAAGCCGAGTTCTCCGACATGGTTGCCAGCCGTTGCAAGACCGCTACCGGCAACTAAGATCTGCACTACCTGATCTCGCATGAGACCAGTTGAGCCAGTCGACATCCTCCCGTCGGCTGGCTCATTTGCGTTCAAGGCATTGGCTTTTCGCGGCGGCCGTCATGAAGGCCCATATATCTCGTTTGCGAGACATCGTCCCCGCCCCAACTCTCCTCCAGCCATCTGCAAATGATTGCGGGCCACCAACGCGCGGCGGTCAGCTTGCCGACATGCCGGCGATCATCGCCGCCAGCGCCACGATGTGGATCAGCATGATCGCCTTGTCGTTCCACAACACGCCCACGGCAAACCAGCCGAACACACCGACCACGAACAGATACAGGTTCCACGGCGTAAAGCCGAAGCCGGTCGCCGTGTAACCGAGAATCTGGATGATCGACGCGGCCCATTTGACAGCAAAAGCAATTCGATCATTCGATACTACCGCGATGGTCATGGTCTGGTGTTCCTGGTGCATAGGCGTGCCAAAGCCTGCCGGATCAGATCCGGCCCGGCAGATGAGTCAATTTAGTTAAAGGCGTTTTGGCCGCCGATCACACCGATCGGGTGAGTCCGCCATCGATGCGCAAATTCTGACCGGTAATGTAGGCGGCGTCATCGGATGCCAGATAGGAAATCAGCGAAGACACTTCGCGGGCGTGGCCATAGCGGCCCATCGGAATCCGTGCCTTGCGGTCCTCGGTTTCAGGCAGCGAGTCGATGAAGCCCGGCAGCACATTGTTCATGCGGATGTTTTGCTCCGCATAGCGATCAGTATAGAGCTTGGTAAAGGCCGCGAGACCGGCACGAAACACACCCGAGGTCGGAAACAGCGGATCGGGTTCGAACGCCGCGAAGGTGGAGATGTTGATGATCGTGCCGCCGCCCTGGGCTTTCATGTGCGGGGTGACCAGCCGGGTAGGGCGGATCACGTTCATCAGATAGACCTCCATGCCCTTGTGCCAGTCCTCGTCGCTGATGGTCAGGACATCGCCCTTGGGGCCGTGGCCGGCGGAATTGACCAGCACATCGACACGCCCCCATGCCGCAACGGCCTTGTCGACAAAAGCCTTGAGCGCGTCCGCATCGAGGTTGGATCCGGTATGACCGATACCGCCGAGTTCTTCGGCCAGCGCCTCGCCCTTGCCCGACGAGGACAGGATGGCGACCTTGAAACCATCGGCTGCCAAACGACGCGCCGCGTCCGCGCCCATGCCGCTGCCGCCGGCGGTGATCAATGCAACTTTCTGTTCGCTCATGTTATCTCTCCTTGAAAATCTGCCCTAGTGGTACTGCCCGGCAGGGACGTTGACCAATCATGATTTCTCACTCAGACTGTAGAAAATCTACTGTCATCTGGAGCGCATCATGCGTCTGCCCAATCTCAATGGCGTGCGCGCCTTCGAATGTGCCGCCCGCCATCTCAATTTCCGCCTTGCTGCCGACGAGCTCAACCTGACGCAAGGCGCCGTCGCCCAGCAGGTGCGCAAGCTCGAGGGTTCGCTCGGTCAAAAACTGTTTGTGCGCAAGGCGCGCGGGCTGGAACTGACCGAAAGGGGAGAGCTCTTCGCCAAGGCTGTACATCAGGCGATGGGCCTCATCAGCACCGCCACCGAACAACTGATGCCAGCGTCGCGCAGTGTGGTTTTGAGCGTGCCGCCGTCATTCGCGAGCATGTGGCTGATGCCGCGGCTTGCCGAATTCGAGGCCCGCTATCCCGACATCGACCTGCAGGTTCTGGCCTCGGAAAAAATTGCGGATTTTGACGGTGATGGCGTTGATCTGGTAGTTCGTCAGGCGGCGCCGCCTTTTGCCGCCGGGCTCAAGTCGGTCCTGCTTGCGCCGCTCAATCTGGTCGCGGTCGCCAGTCCCGCCTATCTGCAGACCGCACCGCCGGCCAATGCGATGGAAGATTTTCGCGCTCACCGCCTGCTCGAAGATGGCCACCGCCACTGGCTGCGCCTGCTCGGCACCGATGAAGTGGCTGGCCCTGCCGCACGCGTGTCACGCTTCAACCAGACGGCGCTGGCCATCGGCGCCGCCCGCGCCGGCCGCGGTGTGGCAATTGCCCCCCGGGCGCTGATCGAACCGGAAATCGAATCGGGCGAGCTCAAGGTGGTTTGGCGCGACGAGACGAAATCACCCGCCGGCTTTTATGCCGTGGGGCTGATCCGCCCCGGTCACGCCATCAGAGACCGAAACCGTCTGGCAAGCTGGCTCAGCGAACAGTTCGGGGTGGAGTGGAATTAGGCGGGCGTTTCGCCGCCGCTGATCACCCGTCCCAGCCGCTTGATGCCCTCGTCGATCATCGTCTCATTGGCGCAGGAGAACGACAGTCTGAGCGTGTTGGCGCCGGAGCCGTCGGCGAAAAACGCCTTGCCCGGAACAAACGCGACGCGTTCGGCTTTCAGGCTTTCGGCCAGCAGCGCCGCGCCATCCATGTGTTCGGGCAGGGTGACCCAGATGAACATGCCGCCATCGGGCTTGGTCCAGCTCACGCCCTCGGGCATGTAGGTGCTCAGCGCCGACAGCATCGCGTCGCGGCGTCCCTGGTAGGTCTCGCGGATCTTGGCGACCTGGGCCTCGAAGCCATCGGAGGCCACTGTGTGGATCGCCATCTGGTTGAGCGTGGCCGAATGCAGATCGGCAGCCTGTTTCATCAACACCAGTTTGGAGATTACCGGTTCGGCGGCGCAAACCCAGCCGACGCGCAGGCCCGGCGCCAGCGTCTTGGAAAAGCTGCCGCAATAGATCGTGCGGGTGGCGTTGATCGAGCCCGACCGGGCAATGTCGAGCGCCAGCAGTGGCGGCACCTCGTCGCCCTCGTAGCGCAGCGACTGATAGGCCGCATCCTCGATCACGGCGATGTCGAGTTCGGTGGCAAGATCGAGTATCCGTTCCCGCGCCGAGGCGGGGAGGGTCTCGCCGGTGGGATTGGCGAAATCGGCCGAGGCATAGGCGAATTTCACCTGACCGCCATTGGCACGCGCTGTCTCGCGGTAATCGGCAGCCGAGCGGTTGCCGAGCGGCGTGAGGCGGTCGTAATAAGGCTCATAGGCATTGAACGCCTGCAGTGCGCCAAGATAGGTCGGCCAGCCGACCAGCGCGGTGTCGCCTTTGGTAAGAAATAACTTACCTAAATAATCCAGCGCCTGTTGCGAGCCCGAAGTGATCAGGATGTTGTCGGCGGTGCAGGGCACCCCGAGCGAGGCCATCCGGGTGACCAGCCAGTCGCGCAACGGCCTGTAGCCTTCGCTGACCGAGTATTGCAGCGCCGCACCCTTGCTGTCGCCTGAAAGCGCCGATGTCAGTGCCGCACCAAAGGCTTGCGCAGGAAACAGCGCCGGGTCGGGAATGCCGCCGGCAAACGAAATCACGTCCGGCTGGTCCAGCAGCTTGAGAAGCTCGCGGATTTCGGAAGCCTTCATCCGTTCGGCCCGCGTGGCGAACAGGTGTGGCCAGTCGAGCCCCGGCGCGATATCCATTGCGCCTGCCTGATTATGCGATGCGGTGCTGCTGTCGGCGGCCATGCCCTGATCTCCCTGGAAGCTTAGACGAAAGCATGATCACGAACGTTCAATTGTGTCAATAATGCTGACCTATTGCCGTGGCCGCCAATCAGGCCATTCCGCATTGATTTGATTCCCGGTGGTACGCTCGAAAAACGAGCCTATGAAGAGGCAGTTATGCGCCAAATCATCACAGTTTCTGCTCAATTTGAAATTTTGCATTCCCATTCGGCTGCTTTTCCCCCAGTAAAGGCAATCATTGTCTTGTCGTGGCCCTTGGTCGCGATTAAGTGACGTTAACAACAAAACCGCGCCAAGTGGTTTTTCCAGATGCCTCTCCCGGGGAAATTGAATGAGCGCCGCCGCGCCAGGTACGACTTTTATTGTGTTGATGTTGCCGTTTCTCGCGGCGCTTGTGGCTCCGTGGCTGACCCGAAAGTTGGGACATAATGCGGCCTGGTTGCTGGCCTTGGCGCCACTGGCGATCTTCATCCATTTCTTGGGCTTTTCTGCTGAAATTGCCAGGGGCGAGGTTGTCACCGGCGGCTTCAAATGGGTGCCGTCCTACAATGTCAGCTTCTCCTGGCTGATTGACGGCCTGTCGATGACGTTCGCGCTGCTGATCTCCGGCATCGGCGCGTTGATCATGCTCTATTCCGGCGGCTATCTCAAAGGCAACGCCCAACTGGGCCGGTTCTTCTCCTTCATGCTTTTGTTCATGGGGGCGATGCTCGGCGTCGTCATCTCCGACAGCTTCCTGATGCTGTTTGTCTATTGGGAATTGACCTCCATCACCTCGTTCCTGCTGATCGGTTTTGATAACACCCGCGAGGCCTCGCGCCGCGCAGCATTGCAGGCGCTGGTCGTGACCGGCGGCGGCGGACTGGCGCTGCTGGCGGGCCTACTGGTGATCTGGAACATCACCGGTGTCAGCCAGATTTCGCTGCTGCTGACACTCGGCGATGATCTGCGCAACAGCCCGTTCTATCTGGCCGCGCTGCTGCTGGTTCTCGGCGGCGCATTTTCGAAATCGGCGCAGTTCCCGCTGCATTTCTGGTTGCCCAACGCCATGGAGGCGCCGACCCCGGTGTCGGCCTATCTGCATTCCGCCACCATGGTCAAAGCCGGCGTCTATCTGTTGATGCGGCTCAACCCGGTGCTGGGCGATACGTTCTGGTGGGAAACCATCCTTCCGATCTTTGGCGGCACCACCCTGATCGTCGGATCGCTGCTCGCCATCCGCCAGACCGACATCAAGATCATGCTGGCCTATACCACCGTTGCCTCGCTGGGGCTGATGGTGATGCTGACCGGCTTTGGCTCCGAACATGCGATCGCTGCCGCCGTGCTCTATCTGCTGGCCCATTCGCTGTTCAAGGGTGCGCTGTTCATGGTTGCAGGTCTGATCGACCATGGAACAGGCACGCGCGATGTCACCCGGCTTGGCGGATTGCGCAAGGCGATGCCGATCACCTTTGTCGCCGCCATGATCGCCGCCGTGTCGATGGGCGGTCTGCCGCCGATGTTCGGCTTCCTTGCCAAGGAAGAAGTCTATGCCGCGCTGTGGGCGGCCGATGCCTGGTCGCTGTTCTTCGTTGCCGTTGCGGTAATCGGCAACGGGCTGATGTTCGTGGCCGGTTTCGTGGTCGCCATCAAGCCGTTCTTCGGCCCGGTGGTCAAAACCCCGAAACATGCCCATGAGGGGCCGATCCTGCTGTGGCTAGGACCGCTGACGCTCGGCATCGTGGCGCTGGTCGGCGCGCTTGCATCGCCATTTGCCCACCACCTGTTCACCTCGCCCATGACCAGCGCGGTTGTCGGCGAACCCGAAACGGTGACGATCTCGCTGATCCCGCATATCGGTATGCCGCTGGCACTGTCACTTGTCACCATCGTCTTCGGCATTGTCGTCTACCGGCTGTTTGACCGCGCCCGCGACATGGTCGCCCGCGTGCTTGCCGCCTTCGGCTGGGGACCGGACCGCGGCTTTGACCAATTCATTTTCGGTCTGGTCCGGTTTTCGTCGTCCATCACCCGTGTGCTTCAGCCGGGCCGGCTCGACATCTACATGACCGTGACCTTCATCATGATCGCCATCGCTTTCCTCGGCCCGATGGCCTGGTATGGCGAATGGCCGTCTATGCCGGTCTGGCCAAAGGACGCGCAGTTCCACGAGTTGGTTGTCATCGCCATCGCCTTCATCGGGATTCTCGCCGTGATCAACGCCAAGGACCGGCTCACGGCGATCGTTTCGCTGGGTATTCAGGGCTTTGCCGTGGCGCTGATCTTCATGCTGTTCGGCGCGCCCGACCTGTCGTTCACCCAGTTCATGGTCGAGACCCTGGCCGTTGTCATCCTCGCTCTGGTCATGACCCGGCTGAAACTGACGGCGGTCGATCATCGTCCGACCCGGGAGAAGGTGAGCGACATGAGCGTGGCGCTGGCCTGCGGGACAGGCTTCGCGCTCTATCTGCTGGCAGTCACCCAGCAACCCTTCAACTCCTATCTGAGCGATTTCTTCTCGGCCTATTCGAAGGTCGTCGCCCACGGCGCCAATGTCGTCAACGTCATCATCGTTGATTTCCGCGGCACGGATACTTTGGGCGAGATCGCCGTGGTCATGGTCACCGGCCTGGCGATCCTGTCGCTGATCCGCATTCGCACACCGCGTGTGGTGGTCGCTGATAATGATCCCGACCGGCGCGAGGAGGCTGGCTGACATGCGCACCGTAATATTCCGCTCGATCGCCCCTTATCTTACCAGCCTGATGGTGCTGTTTTCGATCTTCGTGCTGCTGCGCGGCCATAATGAGCCCGGTGGCGGCTTTATCGGCGGCCTGATCGCAGCCTCCGCGCTGGCCATCTACGGCATTGCCTGTGGTGTCGCTCCGGTACGCCGGGCGATCTATTTCCATCCGATGGGTATCGCCGCCTTCGGTCTGTTCATGTCGGCCATGTCGGGTGTGCTGTCGATGCTTGCCGGCGTGCCATACATGACGGGGCTCTGGATCTATCCGAAACTGTTTGGCGTGGAAGTGCCGTTGTCGACCGTGCTGACCTTCGATATCGGCGTCTATCTGGTTGTCGTCGGCGCCATCAGCTCGATTGCCCTGGCGCTAGAAGAAAGGGACCGCGACTGATGGAACCGATCTTTGCCTTGCTGGTGGGCGCGTTGTTTACCGTCGCCATCTACCTGTTCCTTTCCAAGCACATCATCCGTGTGTTGATGGGCGCGGCCATCCTTAGCAATGGCGTCAATTTGCTGATTTTTACCACTGGTCGGGTTACCCGCGAAGTGCCGCCGATCATTCCGGGCGGTGCCGACACTTTGACCGGCGCTGCCGCCAACCCGCTGCCGCAGGCTCTGATCCTGACGGCGATCGTGATTTCGTTTTCATTCTTCGCGTTTCTCCTGGTGCTGAGTTACCGGACCTTTCATGTGCTGAAGACCGATGACAGCGACAAGATGCGTGTGGCCGAACCGGTGGGTGAGCCGGTGCCGCCATTGCGTTATTAGGAGAGTGTGCGAATGGCTGTAGAGGGCGCTGGCCTCAAGGATTTCTCCGCTGTCTATGTGCTGCAGCCGGTGGCTGCCGCTGACTGGCTGGTCGTCGCGCCGGTGGTCTGGTGCATCCTGATGGGCGCGGTACTGTTGATGCTGCGCAAGCGCACCGACCTGCAGCCGCTGATCGCCATCCCGGCACTGGTGGTGTTGACGCTGATGACTTTGGGATTGCTCGCCCATGTGCTCACCAGTGGCACGGTGACAATGACCATGGGGCGCTGGCTGCCGCCGTTTGGGATCTCCTTTACCGCCGATTTGCTGGGTGCATTTTTTGCCGCCACCTCGTCGCTGGTCGCGCTCGCCACTGGCATTTACGGCCGCAGCGATGTCGACGATTCAGGACGGCGCTACGGCTTCTACCCGTTCCTGATGCTGATGATGGCCGGCATCATTGGCGCGTTCCTGACCGGCGATATCTTCAACCTCTATGTCTGGTTCGAGGTGCTGCTGATCTCCTCGTTCGGGCTGCTGGTGCTGGGTTCCGAGCGCCTCCAGCTTGACGGCGGCATCAAGTATGCCTTCCTCAACCTGATCGCCACCACCTTGTTCCTGGTTGCCACCGGTTATCTCTACGGGCTGTTCGGCACGCTCAACATGGCCGATATCGCCGTCAAGGCATCCGAATTGCGCGGCACTGCGCCGCTGATGACGCTGGTCGCGCTCTATCTGCTGGCGTTTGCCATGAAGGCTGCGGCGTTTCCGGTCAATTTCTGGCTGCCTGCTTCCTATCACACGCCACGGCTGGCGGTTGGCGGCATCTTTGCCGGTCTGCTCACCAAGGTCGGCGTGTATGCGCTGCTGCGGATTCTCGGCATGCTGTTTCCGGTCGAGCGCGAGGAACTGTCGTTCATCATCGCTGTCGCTGCGGCCTTGACCATGGTGCTTGGGGTGTTGGGGGCGATGGCCCAGAATGACATGCGTCGCGCGATGGGCTATCTGGTGATTTCCGGCATCGGCATGATGATGGCCGGCCTCGCACTTGGCAGCCCGGCCGGGTTTTCCGGTGCGATCTTCTACGCCGCCCATTCGATGGTGGTGATGACGGCACTTTATTTTGCCGTCGGCATCGGTGCCCAGCTTGGCGGCGATTTCAGGCTTTCGGCATCTGGCGGGCTTTATGCCCGCAGCGCGGCGATTTCCGGCTTGACGCTGATGCTGTTTTTCTCGGTCGCCGGCCTGCCGCCGTTTTCGGGGTTCTGGCCCAAGGTCATGCTGGTCAAGGCCTCGCTCGATATCGGTGCCTGGTGGCTTGCCGCTGCCATGCTGTTGACCGGCTTCCTGACCACCATTACCGTTGCCCGGATCTGGGTGCTGGCCTATTGGCGCCCGGCAAAATCTGAAGCCGAAGAGACCGCCACAGTGGCGCCGCCGGCAGTCGGGGCGGTTGTGGCCCTGGTCGGGCTGGTGGCGCTGACCACGGCTGCCGGCGTCTGGCCGGAACCGCTGGTGGTGCTCGCCCAGGATGCGGCGCGTGGCCTGATTGATCCCTCGGCCTACATATTATCGGTGTTTCCCGTGGAGGCTGCGCAATGAGCCTGTTTCTGGTCAATGTATTGTTGGCGCTGGCCTGGTCGGCGGTCACCGGCTCGTTCTCATTTTTCAATTTTGCCTTTGGTTTCGTGCTTGCGATTTTTGCTCTGTCGCTGATCCGCGAACAGGTGGGCTCGACCGGATATTTCTCGCGCGCCCGCCGGGTGATCTCGCTGGCGCTGCTGTTCAGCTATGAACTGGTGTTGTCGGCGTGGCGGGTGGCGGTGCTGGTGCTGACGCCGAAAATGGATCTGAAGCCGGGCATCATTGCTTATCCGCTCAGGATCGATCGCGATTTCGAAATCACCATGCTGGCCAATCTGATCACACTGACCCCGGGGACCTTGTCGGTGGATGTCTCCGATGACCGGCGCTTTCTCTATGTGCATGCGCTTGACGCTTCCGATCCCGACGCCACCAGGCGCGACATCGCCGAAGGCTTCGAGCGCAAGATCATGGAGGCATTCCGATGATCAGCGTCCAGTCGATTTTCGATCATGCGGTGCTGGCGGCACTGGCAATCCTGAGCCTGTCGTTCCTGGTCACCATTTACCGCATTATCAGAGGGCCGACATTGCCGGACCGGATCCTCGGCCTTGATATGCTGGTGGCGGTTGCCATCGGCTTCATTACTGTGATCGGCATCAAGACCGGCTACACACTCTATGTTGATGTTGCCATTGCGCTTGGCCTCGTCGGCTTTCTGGCGACCGTGGCCTTTGCCCGGTTCGTTCTTGCGCGTGGCAAGACCGAGGACGATATTCTCGCCGAAGCGCAGCAAGCGGCATCCGATGCGCGCCGCGAGGGCAGGGCGGCAGCGAAGGAGCAACTGCGCCGCGACGCTGGCAAGCAGGAGCCAGATGCTGGTGTATCCGGCCGGTCAGGAGACCCCCATGCATGATATTGTCACACTGGTCTCGGCGGCCTTCCTGCTGATCGGTTCCGCCTTTGCGCTGGTCGCCTCGATTGGCCTGCTGCGGTTGCCCGACCTCTATACGCGCATGCATGCCGCTTCCAAGGCGGGTACGATGGGTTCCTGCCTGATGTTGATTGCGCTGGCAATCCACACCACCGATGTTGGCACCATGTCGCGGGCGCTGGCGGGGGTCGTGTTTTTTCTGCTGACAGCGCCGGTCTCCTCCCATTTGTTGGCAAAGGCGGCCTACGCCGTGGGGTACCGGCTGCATTCAACTTCCGTAACGGATGAAATGGCGCCGAAAGATCAGCAATAATACTTTAGAAGTTGCGAATGTTGCAGGCGCAACCTGTAACTTTAATTTTTTTAAGATCTCATAAAATTGACAAAATGTCGCAGTCTAGTTCTCTGCGCACCTTTATAGTCGTTCATCTTACTAAAATTAGTACTTGTGATGAGTGGCATTTCATGTAAGGCATGTCATCAAGGCACGCTGCGCGAATTCGCTCTAGAAGAATTCCAAACTACTTCTGCGGAAATCGGCGCCTGCTTACTCACAAACGTTAGGACCACAATATGACTGAAGCAACCAACGATGGCGGTTCCGATATTCTCATAGAACTCACGGCTGAAATTGTCGCGGCCTATGTAAGCAACAATTCTGTCGCTACAAATGATCTTCCCAACGTGATTTCGCAGGTTCACGCCGCATTGGGCGGAGCGACCACGCCGATCGAAGAAGTTGTTGAGAAACCCAAGCCGGCCGTTCCGGTACGCCGGTCGGTGCAGAGCGATTACCTGATCTGTCTGGAAGACGGTCAGAAGTTCAAGTCTCTCAAGCGTCACCTGATGACCCACCACGGTCTGACCCCGGAGCAGTACCGCGAGAAGTGGGAACTGCCGGCTGATTACCCGATGGTCGCGCCGTCCTACGCCGAGGCGCGTTCGCGTCTGGCCAAGGAAATGGGCCTGGGCCAAAAGCGCAAGCGCGGCAAGTAAGGCTTTAGAGAACAACAGGCGGACAGCGGTTCAGTCGTCAACCCGGGACCGCCGGACCTGCCCTGATACCCGATATGCTGCCGCACCTGCTGGTGTCGCAGCGAATGATCAAAACCGTGGCCTCAGGCCACGGTTTTTTGGTTTTCTGGCAGCGTGTGTCATGCATAGCTTTCACCTTCGGGCCTCGTGGTGCTCACATTGGCCGATTGGTTTGCTGGTCGCTCAAGCCGAGTTCGGGGCGCGATGGCAGGAATCCAGATGTTGACCCCGTGAAACAAATAAGAGGAAAATAATCCTCAAAATTACAATTGGTTTTCCAGAAAACAGCGCAAAAACAACGATAGAGTGTGAGGTGTGGGTAGCCACACGTCCGCATCATCTGCATATCATGTAAGAAAATAATCCTATATAGGAGGTTTTCATCATGGCAAAACCATCCCCGAGTTCCCTGGTCCCAACTCCAGCCCCACCCACAGCCTCAACCGCAACAGCGGCGGCGCACTCCGGCCGCCCTCGGCAATCCTTGTACACGGCCGATTCATCTGACCCAATAAAGGGTGAGCCCGGCCTGGCTGTAGCTTCGATTGCCAACAATGCCTGGCTGAGTGAAGTGCTCGGTATGGCAGGCGGGTTGGCGAATGCATTACCGGGAAAATCAGCCCGAGGACACCCCGGATTGACGCCACTTCGCCTCAATCCGGTTGATCTCGTTAGTTGCCGGGTGGTCTGGCGGCTGGTGACGGAATTGTTTGTTGCAGCTTGTGGGGCGGAATTGCCCGCGGCCATGGCCCGCCGCCGGCCGCACTGCCACATGCGCCAGATTGCCATGTATCTCAGCCATGTCATGTTGTCGCTTCCCTACCAGACCATCGCTGCCGCCTTCGGTCTCGACCGAACCTCCGTGATGCACGCCTGTGCGGTGATCGAGGACCGTCGCGACGATCTTGCCTATGACCGTTTCATCGAGCGCTGCGAACGCTGCATCATGGCCGTGTTCCAGCCCTTCGGGCAGCCCCATGGCGGCCGCTGAAACCCGCGCCGCCCGCAAGGCACTGGCAGGCCTGATTGGCTTTCTCGCGCGCGGGGCGGAGATCGAGGCCGCGGGGCAATCGGCGGTATCGGCCCAAGGCAAGCTGGCACTTGTGCGCGGTGACGGTGTTCGTCGCCTGGTCGAGGCCACAGTATTCTCCGTGGCGTTGCGCCGCGGGCTGATTGCCGAATGTTCTCGCTCCGATTCAGGCGAGCGGGGCTACATGTCAGCGCCGGAGGGCAGGGCAGCACTCAAGCGCTGGCTGTGCGATCCGGAGCACGCGTTCCAGAACCAGCACCGTGAACTTTCCGCCCGCACCGATCCCGATCACGGGCGGATGACTGTCAATGATTGCGAATCGCCGCTTGCGGCACTGGCGCGGATCAAGGGCAGGGATGGCGCACTGTTTCTGTCAGCCGACCTGATCGAGGCTGGTGAAAGGTTGCGCGCCGATTTCACCCGAGGCCAGCTGACGCCGTCGGTAACGCAAAACTGGGAGCCGCTGCGCACGGGTCGTCCTTCGGGCGTTGCCGGCGGAATAGGCGAACTCACCGACGCGGCGCTGTCGGCGCGTCAGCGTGTCGAGGCGGCGATCACGGCGGTCGGCCCGGAACTCTCCGGCGTGCTTCTGGATGCGTGTTGTTTTCTCAAGCTGTTGTCTGAGATCGAGCGCGAACGGCAATGGCCGGCGCGGTCAGCCAAGCTGATGCTGCGCACCGCGCTGGCGGCACTGGCACGGTACTACGCCGCGCCAAAACGTTGATGCACATAAGGCTCATATTGATGAGTCTGGCGGGCCGCGGCATTGCCTTCAACGAAGGCGCGGAAGCGGCTTCGCGCCTTGTGACGATCGCGGCGGCGCTTTGGCATCAGGCCGCGGCGCGTGCCGCTGCCGCATGCGCCTTGATGCGCATGATCATCGAGCGCAACCCGTTGGCCCGTTGCGCCGACAGGTGTTCGGCGAGCCCCAGCCGCGACAACAGCGGCGTTTCGTCAAGCTGCTCGACCTCCGATGCTTTCTTGCCGGAATTTGCCGCCAGCACCACGGCAACAAGCCCGCGCACGATATGCGCGTCGGAATCACCCCGGAAAATCATCACCGGATCGCCGGGCTCTCCCGGTTCGGTCTCGGCTACCAGCCAGACCTGGCTGGCACAGCCTCTCACCTTGTTGGCGTCGATCTGCTCGCTCTTGGGCATCTCCGGCAGTGCCTTGCCGATTTCGATGATGTAGCGATAGCGGTCTTCCCAGTCGTCCAGATATTCAAAGTCGTCAATGATCGTTTCAATCGTCGCCATGCCGGGCTCCTTTGCCTGGTCCCATATAGGCGTTATTTGCCGTCAAGGCACCCCGGTTCTGGCAAAATCCGGAGGAATTCCATAGCTGGTGAATTGCTACCAGTGCCTCTGCCCAAAAAGAAAAGCGCCGCCGGTAGGAAGGGCTTTCCCGGCGGCGGCACGTCAGACGTGGCTTGAGTTGGCAGTGTCCTGCATCATGACAGGATGGATGGGAATGATCCCCATGGTGGAGGCCGGGTGGCAATGACGTCGGCGCGATCGGCAATTTCAATTATTGCGGCTGGCTGCTGCCGGCCGTTAGTTGCTGGCAGTCTCTGCCTCGGCGGTTTCAGGCGGCAGTGAAGCGGTCGTCAGGTCCGGTTCGCCATCGGCAAATTTGGCGTCGAGAAAATCATAGGCGATACGGGCGCCCTGCTTGGCACGGCTGCCGAGTGCGGCGAAGGTTTCGCTGCCGGTTTCGCAGATACCGGGTTTGCGGACGCAGATCTGCTTGATGTCCTCGAAGGCCTCCATCGCCGCGGCCATGCTGTGGCCGACTTCAAGCGGCGGAGCAGCCTCCAGCGCTTTGTCCGAGCCACTGTCGAGAAATGGCAAGGCGATCAGCACAAGCGAGAACCAGAAACTTCCCTTGATCAAGAACCACATGGATATGCCCTTCCTGTTATCCGCCATCGTTGGGTGGAAATGCCCGGGTTGTCCCGAACCTGTACACCACATTGCCGCATATTCTTCAAAACCAGTTTGAGACAGGTGCGGGGATTTGAGACAAATTTGTTGAAAATTTTAGTGATTGTCGCTCGCCGCACCCCACGACCGGGATGTCAGCACGAAAACCACTCGTTAACCATGATCGCCAAAGCTGGCCGTACCGCCCCGCGGACCGGAGGGTTTGAATGCCTTTCCTGTCGTTCCCGGGCCTGCTTTATTCTTTCCTTAAGTTGGCAATGAGACAGTCGGGCCAACAACAAGAAACTGCGGCGTGTACGGATTCGGCAGTGACAGGATTTGATAAAATCATAGACAGGGTAACCATTGCGGGACGGCAAATCGCCGAAACCTGGCTTGCGCCGTCAGAATTGGATCCCGCTGATTACCAGCGTCGGGTCGGCATCATGGCGACGTGCCTTTATGGGGCAGTTGTCGCTCCACTGGTTACCGTGCCGGTGCTCCTTTCGGTGTTTGCCTGGCCGCATGCGCTGGCCGGCGCCCTGGCGCTCGCTGCCTTGCCGATCGCGATGGCGGGGATATTGTCGGCTTCCGGATCTCCCAAGGTTACCGGGCGCGCAGCCCTTGCTGCTGCGGCGCTGGCGCTTGGTGGACTGGCCGGCCTGAGCGGCGGGCTGGCTTCGCCGTTCCTGCCTCTGCTGGCGCTGCTGCCGCTGGAGGCGGCCATCCGTTCCAATTCACGTTCCGGCCTGCTGCTCGGCCTGTCGGCTGCCGGTGTGGCGCTGGCTGCCAATGCTGCGCTCAGCGGCGCCGGTCTGGCCGGACAAACGCCGCAGGCGGGGGGACTTGCCATCAGCCTATCTTTTGGACTTTACGCGCTGTTGCGCGGTGCTGCACAGGTTTTCGAGCCTACGGAGCAACTGGCGGCACCGGCGCCAGAAGTGCCCCCTGAACGCGATGATACCGCCGACCTTCTCGACCGGTTGCCGGGCCTGATCACGCTGCACGATGCGCGCGGCGATGTCATCTATACTGCCGGCCATGACCAGGCCGACTATCGCGCCCGTCTTGGCGATATCAGCGGCAAGGGCTTTGTCAAACGCATCCATGTCGCCGACCGGATCATTTTTCTCGACGCCTTTGATGCGCTGCGCCGCGGCGAACGTCGGCGCGATCTCGAAGTGCGCTTCGAGGCTCTCGACGAGGCCGCACAATTTGTCCATGTCGCCATCTCGCTGACCGCCGAACGGGCAACTGACGGCAGTTTCACCGGCGCCCTGGCGCAGAGCCGTGACATCTCGCAGATGGTCGACGAGCGCATGCGCGCCGACGCCGACGCAGAGGAAGCCGAAACTGCCAACGCCGCCAAGACCCGGTTTCTGGCCGCCGTCAGCCATGAATTGCGCACCCCGCTCAATGCCATCATCGGATTTTCCGACGTCTTGGCGCGTGAATATTTCGGCACCTTCAACGATGAGCGTCAGCGTGAATATGTCGGTCTGATCCATCAGTCGGGCGAGCATCTGCTGGCGCTGGTCAACGCCATGCTTGACATGTCGAAGATCGAGGCCGGCCGTTACGAGGTGTTTGTCGAACCCTTCGCCATCGGCGAAGTGGTCGAGGGCTGCGACGCCATGCTGCGCCTGCAGGCCGCCGACCGCGGCGTCACGCTGACCCGCCGTCTGGCACCCGGTATCGGTGATGTCGTCGCCGACCGGCGGGCGGTGCAGCAGATGCTGATCAACCTGGTCGGCAACTCCATCAAGTTCACCGAGGCCGGCGGCGTGATCAATGTCGACGCAGCGGTTCAGGACGGCCGGCTCAAGCTGGTGGTCAGCGATACCGGCATCGGCATCCCGGCCGACAAGCTCGCCTGCATCGGAGATCCCTTTGTGCAGGCGCAAAACGGACTTGCGCGCCAGTATGAAGGCACCGGACTTGGCCTTTCGCTGGTTAGAGGCCTGGTTGACCTTCATGGCGGCGCGTTTACCATCGACAGCCGCGAAGGCGAGGGCACAGTTGTGACCATCGATCTGCCGGCCGACGGTTCGGGTGCCAATCGCCCCCAAGCCGAAACAACAGCAACCGCGCCGGTTGCGTTTCCGCCGGTGCTGCCCCGGGCAGCCCGAAACCACGATAGAATCAGGAATGAAGACCATGCCGAGACAGCGCGTAGCGCCTGACTTGATAGATGAGGAAAGCGGCTTTGGCCGGGGAGTCCTGACCACGCTGGGGCGTGTCGTCTCCGCGCACCCCTCGCTTGCCGGGGGAACCGTGGCGTTCACGGTGATATTCAGCTTTGTTGCCGCCAACGCGCTGTGGGCCCAGCCCGGACGTCATCCTGCGCCGATTCTCAAGACCCGCGACGTCTCCGCATCGCTGCGGCCGGTGACAGCGGCAACGCCCGAAACCCGTATGGCGCTGACGGAAGGTGCCCCCACGCGCTCGGTCACCACCTACCGGATCGAGCACAGCGACGACACACAGACCGCCTCAATCCCGGTTCCCAACGTTGCACCCGCGCAGGTTCAGACCGCCGTGCAGCAAGCGCCGGCGCCAGTGGTCTCGCAAACCGATCCAGTGTTGAGCCGCATCCAGCAAATTCTGGCCAGCAACGGTCTTTATGGTGGAGAGGTCGATGGCCTGATGGGGCCGAAATCGGCTGCTGCCATCCGCGCCTGGGAAAAAGCCAATGGCTATGTCGAGACCGGCGAGCCCACACCCGGCCTGCTGGCGGTGATGGAAACCCCGGCCAGTGCTGCCCCGCCGGTCAAGATGGTCAGCATCGACAAGGTGGTCCGTCCGCAACCGCGCCCGGCTCCGGCAGTTGCGGCCGATCAGCGTGCCGGCGAACCTGTCACCGAAGCCGCGGCCGAAGTGCCTGCGGTCAGCGAACTGGTGCGCCAGATCCAGTCCGGACTGTCCAATATCGCCTATGCCGATATCGCCGTTGACGGCGTTGCCGGTGCCGAAACCAAGAACGCGATCAGCGCTTTCGAAAAGCACTACCGGTTGCCGGTCACCGGCGAGCCCAATCAGACGGTGCTCAAGAAGCTGCTCGAAATCGGCGCGTTATGAGACTGAAGGCCGGGATATTCGTCTCGGCCATTGTGCGCCGGGTTTTTGCCGATGGCGGCATGGCGGTGATCGAACGGCGCGGGTCGGAAGAGGCCGGCGCGATCTTCGTCCGTATCCGTCACCGCGATGGCAGCGAAAGCCTGGCTGCACCGGCGCCGCAGACCGCATTTGACAGCGACCATCCAGATGGCCGGCTTTTCGAGCTTAGGAAATCCCGCGTTGCCGAGAACGAAGTCTCCGAAACAATCGCCCGCGAGATCCGCTTCGACCCCGATATCTGGGTGTTGGAGATCGAAACCGAGACGCCGGAAACCTATCTGGATTTCAGCGACGATTAATGCACGTGCAATTTTAACGATTACACGCAGCCAAAATTAATCCACAGCGCGTAGATTCGGAAATCCCAATAGTATTTCCGGATTGTCATGATCAGATTTCCAGCATTGGTGATTGTCTTTTCAACCGTTGCTTTCATCGCGCCAAGCGCGATCAGCCGGATTGGGTCACCATCCCCAGTTAAGTCCTCCCGGGATACTAAACAGTGCCTGATCAAGGGAAATGTCAGCATCAACTCCGGCGAGCGCATCTACCATGTGCCGGGTCAGAAGTTTTATATCCCGACGAAGATAACGCCTCGATATGGCGAGCGCTGGTTCTGCACTGAATCCGAAGCCCGCTCCGCAGGTTGGCGAAAAGCCCGGCAATAGCGCTGGTTCCCATGCCCGGGCCGAGTGATTCGATTTGACCGTGACGTGCCTCCGTCCGGCGGACATGCGCCTGAGCGAAACAACGCGCTAAGCCGAAGCTCGCTTGGGTCAGCCGGTCTTGCGGGATTGCGCTGCGCGTTGATTGTCCTGTGAAGTTGGACGGGAGACGGGAGCAGGGCGCGCCGGCTTGCTGTCGGCCAGCGCCGGAACATGCAGGGGCCCACCAGAGGTGTAGCTGTCGGCGCGTTGCCAGGTTGAAAGACGCGCAGCACAACTTTGCGGATCAAGGTCGTCAATCAGGTCGTTGGCAAGCGTCCGGCGGGCGGAAGGCTGCGCCAGGTGCGGAAAGAAGCACTCAAGCGCGGTCTTGATGGTGTCGGCGGGCGCCTCCAGCCCGATCAACGCGGTCGCCAGTTGGCGCCCGGACAGATCCATCATGATGCGCTCGGACAGGGCGAAACTGGTCTCCATGGCGTCGGCAAGGGCGGTGGCAAACCAGGCTTCGTGGTCGGGCTTGGCATGGCGCGCGAGCTGGCTTAGCCGCGCCTCGGCGATTCTGCGCCGGGTCGCAGGCGAAACCTGGCGCTCGGAGGGTTCGGTGGTGGGGGTGGCAGGCTCGATGCGCGGCTTACGGGTGCTGGTTGGCCGGTTGAGCGGCGATTTCGGGGTGGGGCTGCGCTGCGCCAGCGCACGCAGTTCGTTGCGCAGCTTCTCGCTCGGATCGAGCGGCGGCGTATCGATGTGCGGACGTTCGTTCGGCGCTTCGGGTTTGCTGGCTGGCAGCCTGGCCGGATCGGGGATCAGCCCGCGCAATATCAGAAGACCCTCCACCGACGGATCATTGAGCCCGCGCAACGTCCTGATGGCCTGCGGCGACAGGTCCGAGCGGCGTGCGGCGGCGCGCGCATGCGGGGCACCCATCCGCGCCACGGCGCGGGCCAGCGCACTTTCCCTGAGACCGGCAAAATGAGCGATGAAGGGGGCGGCAATGTCGATCGGCTGATTGATGATCATTTCCGCAACATCGTCGGGCACCCGTGACAGCCGCGACAGCGCTGCCGAGGCGGTGCGCCGGGTTTGCGGGTCAGCAGCTTCAAAGAGGGGAATGAAAAGGCGCGAGAACCGCGCCATGTCCTGGCGCGAGGGGCGTTCGAGATATTCAAGGCCGCTGATTGTCGCCATCAGCACCGCATCCTTGCGGTGGGCGGAATCGAGCCGTTCGAGATCGCGGAAACTGTTGGACACGGGCACACCTGACTGGAACGCTACGAAACAATTGATACAAACTATCGGTAAACCGTTAGCAAGCTGTTAACCAAGTAGTGACTTGATGGAGGGAGAGGAAGAAGAAGGGTGTTCAGCGTATTCCTGTTCCAAGCATTTGGAGGCCAGAAATGACGAAGATTTTATCCTTTGACCAGTCAAGATGTCGACGAGTTTCAGTGACTCAGCCGCCAGGTAAAGCCGCTAAGAGATCTGGACAGGTTCTGTTCTTTACCGGTGTGCGCCGTGAATTCATCGAGGCCGCGTCGGAACTCTACGTCCCGGTACCATACGAGCCGATGTTTGAAGATCCCGCGCCCTGCAAGCGCCGCGGCAAGAAGCCGAAACGCGGCAAGCACGCCTGAGGTTTTACCGGGTCTGCTGCAAGAGGATTGCGCTGATGAGCGCGCCAGACGCTGCGCGCGACGCGGCGTGGCCGCCGGGGTTACCGCCCGGCGTAACAAACGTGAAAATGTTTCTGAATTACCGGTGACCGCAACAGTGCGCCAACCCGGCAAGGCACTCCGTTTGTCGACGCCGAATAGGCGCCGGGATGCCTGTACGCGGGGACCCCGGCAGCGAAAATAATACTGCGCTCGCTTATTTCAGTTTGTGCATGGCCAGCATTTTCATCACCGCATTCTCGTAATAGGTCTCGGTGATGCCCTTGCGGACCTTGTGCATGAAGTATTTCTCGAATGCCACCTTGGCCAGATGCACCCACATGCCTTCGGCTGCCCAGTTGATGTTGCGCGGAGGATTTTGCGGTTGCGCCAGAAAGGCCACGCCGCGATCACCGAAGTCTGCCAGGCAGAAGGCGTTCCAGGTGGCTTCCTCTGTAGGCTCTCTCTCGGCGAGCAAAGCTCCGATGTTCTTCGCGGTTGCCGCGACCATGCTTTCGATCATGTAACCGGTCTTGGGTACGCCGGTAGGCACGGGAGTCTTTTCCGACGGCGCGATAGCGATGGCAACGCCGATGCCGAAGATATTGGGATATTTCGGATTGCGCTGGTGCTTGTCGACGATGATGAAACCGCGCGGATTGACCAGGCCTTCGATATCCCTCACGGCGGCAATGCCACGGAACGCCGGCAACATCATCGAATACTTGAAGTCGAGCTGATGCTTGGTCTTTTCCGAACCGTCATCATTGTGTTCGGACACAGTCATGGTGGTAGCTTCGACCTTTTCCACCTTGGCATTGGTGATCCAGCGGACGCTGCGCTGACGCATCTCGTGTTCGAGCAAACCCTTGGTGTCGCCGACGCCGCCGAGACCGAGATGGCCGATATAGGGCTCGGAGGTGACAAAGGTCATCGGCACCTTGTCGCGGATCTTGCGGTTGCGCAGTTCCTTCTCGAGGATCATTGCATATTCATAGGCCGGGCCGAAGCACGAGGCGCCCTGCGCCGCGCCAACGACGATCGGGCCGGGATCGGCACAGAAGGCTTCAAATGCCACATTTGCCTGAACCGCGTGATCGACGGTGCAAACCGACTGGGTGTACCCGTCAGGGCCGAAGCCCTCGATTTCGTCGAAAGCCAGTTCCGGACCGGTGGCGATGATCAGGTAGTCATAGTCGACCGAGCTGCCATCCTCCATCTCGATCCTGTTGCTCTCCGGGACCAGCTTTTTGGCCGAGGCCTGAATGAAATCGATGCCGTGCTTGGCCATCAACGGCGCCAGTTCGATGGTGATATCGCTTTTCTCGCGCCAGCCGACTCCGACCCAGGGGTTGGACGGGGTGAACTGGAAGGTTTCAGCCTTGTTGACCAGAACGATGCGGTGGTCTTTTCCGAGCTCCGCCTTGAGATCGAAAACCATGGATATTCCACCAAGACCTGCTCCAAGGACGACGATATCTGCCTTTTTCATGTGCTTATCCTCTGGTGGACCGGCACATATGTGGCCGGTCAAATATAAATCATCACCGATATATATATAGCGCATCGTTCGGGAACCTCATTGACCGAAGTCAATTTGCCCGACGGTTCTTTCATGCCGGGGAAGTCGGCTCTACCGCGATCAATCCAGTCCCGATCAGGTGCACTGCTGCAGCGAGGGTGAGCGCGCGGATCTGGTTCCATGCCTGCCAAGGTGCCTAATCATTGCGCCAAACGGCTTCTGCTGCCACTCGGGAACTCACCGGCCCGGGTATTGGGCAGGGTCGGAGCCGCGCGGCGGAGAGAACATCTCGAGACGGCGTGGCTTGTCAGGATGGTTTAGCCGGATGGGTGTCTTCAGGCGGGGTCGATCTTGAAACGGGAACAGATTGCGTTGGCCAGGAACGCCCGTGCAGCGGGTTCCTGGCTTGGTGCCGGAGCGATGGCGCGCAGTGCCACATAGCCTTGCGTTGCCGGCAATTCGACCAGCACCGCGCGCTCAAGCGTGCGCGGCATGGCGCGCCGCAATTGCAGCATCTGTGTCGGGGTGACGAGGGCGATGTCGACACTTTCGCCGATCGAGGAGCGGTCGTTCATCGAATAGGTTTCATTCGACGCGGAATCGTAGACCGATACAGTCCACAACGGCACATCGCCCGACGCCATTACCCGGACCGGCCGGTCGCTGATGTCAAACCGGCAGACTGCGGTTCGGATGTAGGGATCGTCATTGTAGAGCCCCGAGGTGTTGGGCTCGTTGGCAAGTGTGAAGAACCGGTTTTCGTCATCCAGCGCCACTATCCGGGTCCAGGCGTCGGTGCCGGTCCATTTGGGCATCGACAGAATGATGATGATATGGATGAGCGCCGCGCCAACCAGACCGATGGCGATGGCCAGCACGATATTACGCATTGTCGCAGCCAATCATAGATACTGTCGGCATGTCGAGTTCGACCAATCCGGTGGAGCCCGCAGTGGGCGTATCGATCAGGGTCAGCACCAGGGCGACGTTGCCCGGGTGATCGAGCCTGATCCAGTTGCCGGGCATGGCTTGGGCTGCGACCTGGATGGTGAAGGCACCATCGCTGTTGCGCAAGGTATTCCAGGAATTGATGCTCGAGGGAAACTGCGGTGGCGCGGTTACCGGTGTCCCTTTGGTGTCGGTGAGGCGCAGCGTCCAGAACCGTGACGGCGGCGTCGTTCCCGACACCGTGTAACTGCAGCGCCCCGACAGGGGCTTGCCGTCCTGATCGGTCAGCGCGGTAAACACCAGCCCTTCGGCGCGCCCGAGCAGGATGCGTCCTTCACCGGCGCGGTGGGCCTTGGCAAAGGGGTCGGCGCTGGCGGTCTGTACTTTCGGATACGCGCTCCACGAGCCCAGCTTGATGGCGCCGAAGCCGGATGTGGCCTTGAGCGTCCACGCGGCGGACCAGCCACCAATGCCGAAGGCGACAGCCAGCGTGAGCAGAACCAGAACAGGCAGACGAAACACGAGCTGGGTTTTCCTTCGTCAAGCCAGCGACGTGACGGGCACGGCGCTGGATCGGGAGTGGACGGGGCGTCCTAATGTCTTGAAATCATACATTGACCACACCGTTTTATGGAACCCGCGAGTGAGCGATTTGGAATATCATTGTTCGGCAGTGATGGGAACCAGCGCAGGCACGCTGCCGGCGGCGGCGAGCTGATCTGGTGCACCCAGCGGCTTGGCCTTGTCGAACAGGTCGGACAGCGCGCGCAGGATGTCGGTGGTCTGGCGGTTGAGCGTGCGCGGCCTTTGCGGTGGCGCCAGCCCGTTGCCATCGCCCGAGGTGTCGGCGACCAGCGGGGCGGCACGCGGAGTTGGCAGCGGATTTTCGACCCCGGGAATGGCCCGAAGCTCGATGCCCTGGTGGGCGTAATCCATCAACCGCTTGAAGGTCATCGCCGGTAGCGAGCCGCCGGTCATCCGGTTGGACGAGGTATAATCGTCATTGCCGAACCAGACGGCTGCGGCAAAATTACCGGTAAAGCCGCAGAACCAGGCATCGCGATAGGCCTGCGTCGTGCCGGTCTTGCCACCGGTCAGCACCCCGTCGACGGCGGCGCGCCGGGCGGTGCCGACATAGGGCACCCGGGTCAGCATCTGCGTCATGTAGGCTTCGGCCGTTTCCGACAGCACCCGTTTGGCGGGCGGTTCGTCGCGGTTGAAATCATACAGCACATCGCCCTTGTAATTCATGATCTGGGTGATGCCGTGGCGGCGCGATTCCATGCCGCCGGCGGGAAACACCGCAAAGGCGGTGGCTTGGTCGAGCACCGTGACTTCGGAAGTGCCGATGGGGATGGTGACGTCCTTGCGGATTGGCGTCTGCACTCCGAATTTCTTGGCCTGGGCCATGATCTGTTCGATCGGGTTGGGGCCGAGTTTCTCCTTGGCGAGCCGGACCGGGATGGTGTTGATCGATTTTGCCAGTGCGGTCTTGATGTCGGTGCGCCCACGGTAGCTGTTGCCGTAATTCTTCGGGTTCCAGTTACCCCAGTGGATCGGTGCATCGATGATCGGGCTGTCGGGCGTCATGCCTTTTTCCATGGCCAGCGAATAGGTGTAGATCTTGAACGACGACCCCGGTTGCCTGAGCGCCCTTGTGGCGCGGTTGAACTGGCTTTCGCCGTAGTCGCGGCCGCCGACCATGGCCCGCACGGCGCCGCCATTTTCAATCAGCACCAGTGCGCCTTGGCTGGCTCTGTATTGTTCGCCATACTGGCGCAGGCTGGTTTCCAGCGAAGCTTCGGCGGCTTCCTGCATGCCGATATCTATGGTGGTGCGGACGATCAGCGAGTGCGTGTCGAACCGGGCGGCGATGCGTTTGACCTCTTCGAACGCCCAGTCGAGGAAATAGTCCGGCGCATCGTGGTCACCGCGGTCGATGACGCTGGCCGGATTGCGCCGCGCGCCGATGACCTGGCCCTCGGTCATCAGGTTGCCCTGCACCATGTTTGACAGCACCTCGTTGGCGCGCGCCCGGGCGGCAGGCAGGTTGATGTGCGGGGCATAGCGGGCAGGCGCCTTGAACAGCCCGGCCAGCATCGCCGCTTCCGCAAGCGAAACCTCGGTGATGTCCTTGCCGAAATAGAATTGCGCCGCTGCGGCTGCGCCAAAGGTGCCGCCGCCCATATAGGCGCGGTCGAGATAGAGCCTGAGGATCTCCTTCTTCGGCAGATTGGCTTCGAGCCAGAACGCCAGAAAGGCTTCCTTGATCTTGCGCTCGATGGTCCGTTCATTGGTCAAAAACAGGTTCTTGGCCAGCTGCTGGGTGATGGTCGAGCCGCCCTGAACCACCGAGTTGGCCTTGACGTTTTCGGTCATGGCGCGGACCAGGCCTAAAAAATCGATGCCGAAATGATCGAAAAAGCGCCGGTCCTCGGTGGCCAGCACCGCCTTGACGAAATGATCGGGCAGTTGGTCGACTGGGGCTGAATCCTCGTGGATGATGCCGCGATGGCCGATTTCATTGCCGTAGCGGTCGAGGAAGGTGACAGCGAAATCATCCTGGGCACGCCAATTGCCGGCGGTCTCCTCGAACGCCGGCAGCGCCAACGCCAACAGCAGCACGAAGCCGGCGGTGCCGACATTCATGCCTTCGCCGGCAAATTCGAACACGGCTTTCCAGATCCCGCGAGTGCGGAACCTGCGGAAAAAGATGGTGATTTCTTCCCATAATTCGCCGACGCCGAAGCCTGCGTTCCAGATGCTGGAATCGATCCAGGAATCGATCCTGAGCAGGATATTGGAGCGCTTGCGCGGCCGGTTTTCCTGGTTGAACGGGTCTTGCACGGGTCTCGATCCATCACGGCGTGGGCTTGTGGCCTCGCCTGTTGCTTTTGTGGTCGCCGAAAAACAGCTGCCTATATTGCCCCTACGACCTATGCTTTTGGCCGATTTTCAGTCAAAGAACAAGTCAGATAAGCAAACCGACTCCTGCCGGAAAATAAAAAAGGACGCATATAATGGGCTCCAAGCCCTTCTGGAAAACCAAGACCCTGGACGAGATGAACGCCGCCGAATGGGAAAGCCTGTGCGATGGCTGCGGCCGTTGCTGTTTGAACAAGCTGGAGGACTGGGATACCGGCGAGATTGCCTGGACCAACATTGCCTGCCGGTTGCTCGACGGCTACACCTGCCGCTGCAAGGATTATCCCAACCGCCAGGCTATCGTGCCTGATTGCATCGGGCTGACGCCGGACCAGGTTGAAACCATTCCGTGGCTGCCGCCGACCTGCGGTTACCGGCTGGTGGCCGAGGGCCGTGATCTCTACTGGTGGCATCCGCTGGTGTCGGGCGATGCCGACACGGTGCACGAAGCCGGCGTTTCGGTGCGTGACCGCACCGTCAGTGAAACCGATGTCGAAGTTGAAGATTTCGAGGATTACCTGGTCGAATGGCCGGCCGAGGAGGCCTAGCCTCCGCCGGCGCTGGCGAGATTCCGGCGGCTCTATGCGTGCCGGCCGCAGCCCGTACACGCGCTTTATGTAACAAGCCCGAACCAGTTTTCTGTTGGCGATTTGACGGTCTCGCCATCGGTGCGCCGTCGCTTGTATCTCGCGGGTGGCGTTTGGGACCATCAGGGATCGGCGCGAGTACCGCTGAATATTTTGGAACGGGCGGCGGGAACCAATTCCGGCTTTCGGTGTTAACGCATTGTATTGCCAATGGAGGGTTGCCTTGTGATCAAATGGATTCTGATTTTGCTGATTGTCGCCGCTGTGGCCGGTCTGCTGGGCTTTGGCCGGTTGTCAGGCGCGGCACTGACCGGCGCAAAGTTCCTGATCGCCATCGTGCTGGTTCTGTTCCTGCTCGCTGTGCTCGGAATTATAGCCATCGCCTAGGGGCTGTTGACGTTTACCGTGTGTGAATGAGCGTTGCGGCAATTGAGATGAAGGCTTTGAAACTCTGGTCGGTTTTGCAAGAGCGCATTGCTATCCCTCTGTTTTCCTTCAGTTTGCCAAAGTAGTTTTCGATCAAATGCCGCCATTTGTAGGTTTCCTTGTCGAACTCTGCCGGGAACCTCCGGTTGGATTTTGGCGGTATGACCGGGGTTATGCCGCGATCCAGCAGGCCATTGCGCAGCCAATCCGCGTCAAAGGCCCTGTCCGCCAGCAAATATCCGGCGGACAAGCCGCTGATCAACGCATCGGTCTCGCGCAGATCATGAGCTTGCCCTGGCATCAGACAGAAATCGACGAGATTACCGAGCGCATCCGTCAGAGCCAGTATCTTTGTCGTTATGCCGCCGCGTGAGCGTCCAATGGCCTGGCAGAGAGTCCCCCTTTTGCGCCCTGACCCGAGCGATGAACCTTGACGATAGTACCGTCGATCATTGCGTATTCCAGATCGGCGTCTGAGGCTAATGCTTTGAACATACAATAGAAAGCATCCGCTTTGACCCATCTGCGGAACCGCTTGAATACAGAATTCCATTTGCCAAACTCACCCGGCAATTCGCGCCATTGCGCGCCCGTGCGGACGATCCAGAGGACTGCCTCCATGAAAAGTCGTGGGTCACGTCCGGTTTGTCCGGGATCGGTGGTTTTACCCAGGCAGTATGGTTCGATGATCGCCCATTGCGAATTGGATAGGACTCTTCGGGTCAAGGTTACTCTCCTCCGTTTGCAACCTTGAATCAGAAGTCAGGTGATTTGGGAATCCCGAACGTCAACAGCCCCTAGTCTGGTTTGCGCGACTCCTTACCCCCTGAGTGTACGCGCATCGAAACGGCCGCCGGTCCCCGCTCCCGGCGGCCGTTTTGCGTTTGTGGTCAGCAACCGGCACACGGCGTTAGTATTCGTAGCGGGTCGTCTCGTCGCTATCGCGGTCGTAGCTGTGTGCGAGGGGAAATGAGGGCAGCCAGGATTCACGGCGAACGGTCCAGAGTTCGTAGCTTGGCTGCAACTGGTCGGGCGCATCGAGCGAGCCCAGATTGATTTCGATCTCATCGTCGCTGCGGGAAAAAACCGACGAGCCGCAAGCCGGGCAGAAGTGCCGCCCGGCATAGCTGCCGGTTTCGCCCTTGATGGTGACCGCATCCTCGGGAAACACCGCTGAGGCATGAAACAGCGCTCCGTGATGCTTACGGCAACTCAGGCAATGACACAGGCCAACCCGGTAGGGCCGCCCCGACGCCACCAGCCGCACATTGCCGCAAAGGCACCCGCCGGTAAATTGGACCATGATGGGGCTCCTTTGAGATCAAGCGGGAAGAATGGCTATAGTCGACGGCGTTTTCATGGTGAGTGCGAATTGGCTTTTGGGGTGTGTAATTGCCAGCTAATGGATAGAACATGCATTCGGCGAATGAGGACGGTTCATCGAGCGAATTAGTGCCGTGTTGAACTGCTTCTCATCATGTCAATCCTGCCCGTCTGTCATCTTGAGTTACTCTCGTTTTCCCCAAGATCCCGGTCCGAAAAGGGGCATTCATGATTCGGAAATGCCCGACCTCTTGACGCATCCACCCGAGTCGCTGCTGTATTGATCTGTTCCCGCGACGGGGGCAGTAGCCCGAGGGTGCAACCTCATAATCTACTGCCCGCCATCTGGCCCGGGGGCTGGTGCAACCCTGTTACGGGTGCCTTCAGAGTCGTCGTCGGACTCTGTCGTAGTGGGGGCGGCTTGGTGCTGGTCCGGGGCTTCTCATCCATGGCCCAGTGGGTTCAATTCCCACCGCCTCCACCGTTGCTACCTTATTCACCTAATCTAAAAATCCAACCCGCCTAACGAGATTTTTCTTTGGATAGATCGGTATGTTACGTGAATATCAAAATAGGAAAATAATCCTTGACGGTGTGACGGTGCTCTGATAGGTTTATGTCATCGTCACGGATTTGCGCCGGGAACGGCGGTTGGGTCCGCCGGGTTTGGTGGGCGTCGAGTGACAAGATTGATATGTGCGTCAAGCGCCTCTGGTTCGTCCGGGGCGCTTTTTTGTTGGCTGGTTTACAGCGCCGCGCATCCGATCGGATGGGCAAAGGACGCCGTAACTCCGTGAAAGTGTGCATCGACGTTATCAGTTAACTGAATCCATATGAACGCGGCATGCATCAGGCCAGGATTGCAGGGAATTTGAGAGGTTTGCCATGATCGAGAGCTTTGCGGGTGTCGGGCCGAGCCGGCTGTCAGGTGCCAAGCCAATGGCGGCGGGCGAGGCGGTGCTGATCGATCGGTTGATTGATCTGGTGCTGGCGCTCGAGCCGTTCGAGATCAAGCAGGGGGAGCCGTTGGGTGCGCCTGGTTCGGCTGGACTTGACGCTGTTGAAGACAGTGCGGAGGTGGCGGGCAGGGGCGCCGGGCTGTCGTCGCGGAGTACCCGGGCGATGCTCAGGAGGATGCGCGCCGTGCTCGACCGCGAGGCGGCTCGGCTTGGCGACGACGGGCTCGAGGGCAAGGCGGCGGTGGACCAGGTGGCGCTGATCGCCCGGACGCTCGAAAAAATCGATCAGTTGGAACGGCTGATTGCCGAGGATGAAGCGCGCGCCGCCGGCACGACCCTGTCGGGCGAGGAGCGCGAGCAACTCAGGCAGACCGTAAGGCAACTGATCCTCGCCGCCGCCGCGCGGATGGCGGCTGAGCAGGCAGGTAAGCGGGACGGGATGCAGACCGGCACCCAGGAGGGTGGGGTCGGGGAGAGCGAGATTGACTCTGACACGGACGAGCCTGCAGAGCAGAGCATTTCGGATAGCGCTGGGGATAAGCCGATAGAGCACGACATTTCTAATGCCAATGGGGGTGACGACGTTTGCAGTGGCTGATGGCCGGTTGCGACGCAGCAACGGGGATGTCGGCAGTCGTAGAACTGGTGCAGAAATCGGACCCGGATGCGGCATCTGGTTGGCATCGCTCCACGGGGCGAAATGGTTCGTTTTTACCGGGCAGCTAAGAAAGTGCTGGCCTCCGCAGGCCACGACATTGCTTCGTTTGTCTGGCTCACGGCGAGAACAATGGAGGCTGGGGCGTGAGCGCCCCGAAGTCGAAAATCGTAGTCGGGCATTACAGCGCCGCGTATCCAATTGGAAGCGCAAAGGACGCTGAAATTTTTTGAAATGATGCATGTACGTTGTCGTTCAAATGAGTCCATTTGAACGCGACATGCACTGGTGGCAGGAGCAGGCGCATGACGGTTCGGTCGATGGCGGCAGCGTTGCGAGGCGGCGTGTGGGGGAACCCCGTGTCAGACCGCGCCAGACCGGTTGGCAACCTGCTGCTCTGTACGACGCAGGCAAAGTTGAATGGATGCAACGCACGGCACAGCGCAGGGCCGGACGATGTGCCCGAAATGTCGGAAGGCGCAAGTGGGCTGGAATTGCCAGATGCGCAATCAGACCTGGACAGGATCGGGAAGGGCGGTATGCCCGACACGGCGCAGACGCCGGAAGACAATAGCGAACAGGAACGGCTTGATACGCCAACACTGCTGGGGATCGGGGAAGCCTGTGTGCCGGAAGCGTCCGAAACACCGGAGCAGCTCGAAAGCGCCAGCGCGTTGGAACGTCCAGGTGTGCAGGAACTATCGGAGCTAACCTGCGCAAAGCGGCAAACCGACGACGTCCAGGTTGGATGGAATAACAACGTGATAGAGCGGATTGGTGACTCAATTTCGCAAGCTCCTGACTTGGGTGCCTCTGATCTGGGGGCGCTTGACCTGGACGGTAATATTCCGGGGGCCAATGATCCGCATGAGGCAGTCGACGCCGAAGCGCTGGTCGCGGCGCATGTGTTGCGATTTGACGATCGGGCGTTGCGGGACAATGCCGTGGATTGGCAGCTCTTGGCCCGGCCCGAGCAATTGCCGCCCGAGGGCGACTGGCGCACCTGGCTCTTGATGGGCGGGCGCGGTTCAGGAAAAACCCGCGCAGGCGCCGAATGGGTGCATGGGCTGGCTTCGGGTCTGATGCCGGGGCTTTCGGGCGACGGACGCATCGCGCTGGTGGCGGAAAGTTTTGCCGATGCGCGCGAGGTGATGGTTGACGGCGTGTCGGGCATTCTGGGGGTGGCGCGCGCCGAGCGGCCGGCCTTCGAGGCGACCCGGCGGCGGTTGCTGCGGCCCTCGGGCGCGGTGGCGCAAATGTTCTCGTCGGAAGACCCCGAAAGCCTGCGCGGTCCGCAATTCGATCTCGCCTGGGCCGATGAACTGGGCAAATGGCGCCACGCCCGCGACACCTGGGACATGCTACAGTTTGCGCTCCGGCTGGGCGCGCGGCCCCGGCAACTGGTGACGACCACGCCAAGGGCGACACCGTTGATGCTGACGCTGGTCAAGGACGTGGCCACGCGGGTTACGCGGATTCGCACCGAGGACAATCAGGCCAACCTCGCCAGCGGCTTTCTGGTGGCGATGCGCGCGCGCTATGGCGGCACCCGGCTGGGCCGGCAGGAGCTTGACGGTGAATTGATCGCCGACCGCGAGGACGGGCTGTGGCGGCGCGACCAGATCGAGGCGCTGGTGCTGCGCAAGCATGGTCCGCTCAGCCGTATCGTGATTGCCGTCGACCCGCCAGCCAATGGCGCGGCCAAATATTCGTGTTGCGGCATCGTTGCTGCCGGGCTGGCGGAAGATGGCCGGGCAATGGTGCTGGCCGACGGCTCGGTCGAGGGGGCGAGCCCCACCCGCTGGGCGCAGGCCGTGGCGCGGCTCTACCGTCGGTTTGATGCCGATTGCGTGGTGGCCGAGATCAACCAGGGTGGCGACATGGTGACCAGTGTGCTGAGGACCGTGGAGCCGACGCTGCCGGTCAAGACCGTGCGAGCGACGCGCGGCAAATATCTGCGCGCCGAACCGGTGGCAGCGCTTTACGAGCAGGGACGGGTTGCCCATGCCGGGCATTTTGCGGCGCTCGAAGACCAGATGTGCGATTTCGGCCCCGACGGGTTATCGTCTGGCCGCTCGCCCGACCGGCTCGATGCGCTGGTGTGGGCGCTGACCGAGCTGATGCTGACGCGCCACGGCGCGCCGCAGGTGCGGCATTTGTGAGCGGTTGTGCGAATGATGTTGCCAATTGGCGCCGATCGGTGGATCACCGAGTTATTGCCAGAATTGACAGGAAGATGCCCATGATCCGCCATATCGTGTTTTTCAGTGTGAGGAACCCCAAGGATCGCGACCGCGTCGAAAAGGGTCTCAACTTGCTGGCGCGAACACCGCATGCTCGGACTTTCGAGGTTGGCCGCAATATCGGCCACGATGCGATTTCCGAGCCGGTGGATTTCGTTGTCTATGCCGAGTTTGACGATGAGGCAGCTCTTTCAGCCTACAAGGCTGATCCGCTTTACCAGCACTCGATCGAGGTTGTCAGGCCACTGAGGGAATTGCGCATTGCCGCCGATTTCGTGAGCGGCGAGGGCGCCGCCCGGAACTGAGACTGACGCCGGCGTTCAAAACCGCGCCGCCAGAGTGACCATCGTGATGTGATTTTTGACCCCGCCCGGGCAGCCTCGGCGGGGTTTTTCGTTTCCGCAATCAGCACAAGGGTGAGGACATGGCATTCGGATTGAGGCTTCCCTGGACGCGGCGACAGCAACCGGCGCCGTCATCGGTGAAAAGCTGGGCCAGCGGCGCGATGGCGGCCCTTTCGGGTGAGGCCGGTGCGCGCTGGAGCGGCCGCAGCTACGCGGCGATTGCGCGCGAAGGCTTCATGCGCAACCCGGTCGCCCACCGCGCCACACGGATGATCGCCGAAGCCGCCGCCTCGGTGCCCTGGCTGGTATTTGACGGTGGCCGCGAACAGGAGCGCCACCCGGTGCTGGACCTGCTTAATCGTCCCGACCCGAACGGCGCCGGCGATGGCTCTTTCGAAACGCTCTACGGTCACCTGGTTCTCTCCGGCAATGCCTGGATCAACCCGGTGGGTACGACTGATCGGATTGCCGGGCTGCAATTGCTCAGGCCCGACCGGATGCGGGTGATCGCCGGACCAGACGGATGGCCGGTGGCCTATGAGCATCAGGCCGGCGGTCGGCGCCAGCGCTTTCCGGCAACGCCGGAGGAGGGACCGGGGCTGCTGCATCTCAAGCTGTTTCATCCGCTTGATGATCATCTGGGATTCGCGCCGCTAGAGGCGGCGATGATGGCGCTCGATCTGCACAATGCGGCAATGGGCTGGAACAAGGCGCTATTGGATAATTCGGCCCGGCCCTCGGGGGCGCTGGTCTACCAGCCCCGCGATGGCGGCAATTTGACCGACGAGCAGTACCAGCGGTTAAAGGCTGAACTCGAGGATGGTTATCAGGGCACCCGTCGCGCCGGACGGCCAATGCTGCTTGAGGGCGGGCTCGACTGGAAGGCGATGGGGCTGACGCCGCGCGACATGGATTTCATCGAAGCCCGCAATGGCGCAGCGCGCGATATCGCGCTGGCGCTGGGTGTGCCGCCGATGCTGTTGGGTATTCCCGGGGATCTCACCTACGCCAATTACCAGGAGGCCAACCGCGCCTTCTGCCGCCTCACGGTGCTGCCGCTGGTGGCCCGCACGGCCGCCGCATTTACCGCATGGCTGCAGCCAATTCATGGTTCCGGGCAGAGGGTTGATTACGACGCCGACCGCCTGCCGGGGCTTTCCGCCGAGCGCGACGCGCTGTGGCAACGAGTTGGCAACGCCGATTTCCTGACTGACGAGGAAAAGCGGGAAGCTGTTGGATATCAACGTGTTGCAGACTGAAGCGGAATCACATCCGCAAGCTCCTGAATCAAACTGTGAACGGCAGATAGCTACCTGGCAAGGAGGGTATCCCTTCGTGCTGATGGACATTGCAGCGGACAACGTGCTGCCCGACCCGCATGGCGGTATCGGCCAACCGGCCTATCCATGGCGCGGACGGATGACGGCAGCGCCGGCGCCGGGCGAACCCGGCAGCCCCGATGGCATGGCGGCGATGCGAGATGATATCGACAACATGTGTGGTGAGACGAGTGCCGCCGATTTCGCGATTACCGGCGGTATCGTGAGCTGGCTTGGCGGCGACGAGGGCTACCGGCGCTTCGTGCTGCACCATGCGGCACTGGCTGAAGCTGCCGGCGGTGTTGACGGGTTCATCGTCGGCTCCGAAATGATCGGGCTGACGCGTTTGCGGGATGGAAGCGGCGGGTTTCCCTTTGTCGATCAACTGATCGGGCTGGCAACCGAGGTCCGGGCGATGCTGGGACCGGAGACCACGCTGACCTATGCCGCCGACTGGAGCGAGTATACAGGCTATCGCCCTGCTGATGGCAGCGGCGATGTGATCTTCAATCTCGATCCGCTGTGGGCGCATCCGGCGATTGGCGCTGTCGGCATCGACAATTACATGCCGCTGAGCGACTGGCGCGACAGCGATCTCACTGTGGGCAACCCCGATGGCGCCCGCCATGCCAATGATGCTGCCGCCATGGAAGCGGCGATTGCCGGCGGCGAGGGATTTGACTGGTACTATCAGGACGAGTCCGGACGTAATGCCCGCGAGCGCCTGCCGATCAGCGACGGATTGGCGGGCAAGCATTGGCTCTACCGGGTCAAGGATCTGCGCGGCTGGTGGGAAAACCAGCATCTCGACCGCATCGGCGGCAGTGACGCCTCCGCGCCCAGCGCCTGGGTTCCCGGATCAAAGCCGTTCTGGTTCACCGAACTTGGCTGTCCGTCAGTCGACAAGGGCGCGGGGCAACCCAATCTGTTTCCGGACCCGAAGTCCTCGGAAGCAGCCCTGCCGTGGTTTTCCAATGGTGGCCGCGACGACCTTTCCCAGCGCAGTTTTCTTGAAGCGCATCTGGCGCATTGGGCGGGGCCGGACAATGCCGATGGCATGGTTGATCCCCGTCATATCCATCTGTGGAGTTGGGATGCGCGGCCGTTTCCGGCGTTTCCGTTGTCGCGCCAGATCTGGTCGGATGGCGACAACTGGCGCACCGGCCACTGGCTCAATGGCAGGCTCGGGGCGGTGGCGCTCAAGGACCTGATCGCCGCCCTCCTGATTGAGGCCGATTTTGACGCGTTTGATGTCGATCGGGTGGATGGAATGATCACCGGGCATGTGTTGTCGAGCCCGCTGTCGCCGCGCGCCGCACTGGAGCCATTGATGGAGGCATTTGCCATCGATGTGCGGGAAGGGCCTATGGGGCTGGAGTTTTCCTCGCGCTTGCGCATAGGCACTGCGGCGCGCGGGGTTGATGTTGTCGCCGAAGCCGATGAGGGGCCGCTTTTTGAGGAAATCCGCGGCGAAATCAGCGAATTTGCCAATGAGGCAGTTCTGCAGTTTGTCGATCCGCTGGCCGATCACGCCCCCGCCTCGGCACGATCGCGCAGGCTTGAAGGCGAGCCGCTGCGCCAGCGTGACCTGCCGCTGAGCATTGCAATCGATCCGGGATTGGCGCGGATGACTGCCGATCGCTGGCTGCACGATCACCGGATGCAGCGCCGGCGGTTGCGGTTTGCGCTGCCGCCGCAAGCGATCGCACTTCAGCCCGGCGATACGATCCGCTTGTTCTCCGACACGGCGCCGCGCGGTCTGTTCCGCGTCACCCGTATTGAGGACGGCGATTTGCGCCGGATCGAGGCGGTGTCGCATGCAGGGGCAGCGACTGCGGCGGCGGTGGAAAGCTTGCAGGACCGTGCGGCGGACGACGCCAACGCCTTTTTTGCCCCCGAAATTGTCTTTCTCGACCTGCCGGTACTCTCCGGAACGGAGGTAACGGCTTGGGCGCGGGCAGCCGGCCTGTCGCGGCCATGGCGCCGGGTGGCGCTGTCGAGTTCGGTGGAAGAAGAGGGCTATCGGCTGCGCACGACGCTGGATGCGCCAGCCCGGATCGGGCAACTGGCAACGCCGTTGCTGCCGGGCCTTGCCGAGGGAAGGCTCAACCGGAGCGGGGCGATTGAAGTCGATCTGGCATTTGGCGGACTGGCAACGGTGAGCCGGCTGGCGCTTCTCAACGGCGCCAATGCGGCTGCGGTGCGCTCGGTCACAGGTATCTGGGAAGTGCTTCAATTCGAGGTCGCTGAGGAAATCTCGCCCGGTCGCTGGCGGCTTGAAAACCTGTTGCGCGGGCAGGCCGGAACCGACGACGCCATGCGTGCAGGCGCGGAGGCCGGCGCCACCTTCGTGTTGCTCGATACCGCGGTCAGGCCGCTGGGCCTGTTGCCCGAGGAAGCGGGCCGCGATCTCAACTGGATTGCCGAACCTGCCGGTGCTGCCGCCCGTGGCGCGACGCCGCAGCTGTTTGCCGGCGGTGAGCGCGCGTTGATGCCGCTGTCGCCGGTGCATCTGAGCGCCCGCCGTCAGCCCGGTGGCGTGCTGTTTGACTGGATCCGGCGCGGCAGGATCGGCGCCGACAACTGGACGCCTGCGGAAATTGCCGATGACGAGGGCAGCGAGCGCTATCGGGTGGAACTGCTTGATGCAGGGGCAGTGCTGCGCAGCATCGAGGTGGATTACCCGCAATGGCTCTATTTCGATGCCGACGAACTCGCTGATTTCGGCGCGCCGCAGACCGAATTGACGCTGCGGGTGGCCCAGGCCGGCAAGTTCCTGCCTTGGGGCGTGGCCCGGACTGCCACGCTCCGACCTTGAAATTTCAACAACATGAAAGGATATGTGTGATGTCAGAGACAAAACCCTGGTGGCAATCACGAACCTTGTGGGGCGCCATTGTAACGCTCGGCTCAGCGGCGCTCGGGCTTGCCGGTATGGAATTCGGCGCCGGTGACCGTGAAGCCCTGATCGAATTATTGACCTCGCTGGGCGCGGCGGTCGGCGGTCTGATCGCCGTGGCTGGCCGGATTTCCGCCAAACACAGGATCGGCTAAGGTGTAATCCATGAACCGCCCGCCTGATCCATTCATTTGCGGTTCAGGCGGGATATTGTATCAATCGCCTCAAGTACAAACACGAACCGCTTTAGGGCTGATCATGATCGCGAATATTCTCAGTGTTGGTTTAATTGTCGCGCAGGCCGCCATGGCAACGCCGCTGGCAGCCGATATGGGTGCGCCTGTCGGCACCGCTCCTGACGGAACCGCCATCGAGCGCGTGGCCGCTGATTGTTCCGGCGCCGCCGCGCAGGTGGTGGGCCAGACCGGCGGGCAATTGCTGTCGGCCTCGGCCGAGACGCAAGGCGGCAAAGTGGTCTGCGTGATCACCGTGCTGGTGCCAGGCAACGGCTCCGAACGTCCCAAGAAAGTTACGGTGTCGGTCCCCCAATAGATCAGAGGCGTACGGTCCGCGCGCCTTCCGGTGCAGCGGATAGGCTTGGGCACAATGCGCGAGTCGGTGCATGATGCAGGCCACCGCCAGAAAATTCTGGCAGGCCGAAGAGGCAACAAAGCGGGAGCAAGTTCAGGTGCGCATTCTAATCGTTGAGGATGACAAGGATCTCAATCGCCAGCTTGCCGAGGCGCTGGAGGAGCAGGCCTATGTGGTCGACCGCGCCCATGACGGCGAGGAAGGCCATTTTCTTGGCGATACCGAGCCCTATGACGCGGTGATCCTCGATATCGGCTTGCCGGAAATGGACGGTGTGACGGTGCTCGAGAAATGGCGCGCCGACGGTCGGATTATGCCGGTGCTGATTCTGACTGCCCGCGATCGCTGGAGCGACAAGGTTGCCGGCATCGATGCGGGTGCCGACGACTACGTCACCAAACCGTTTCATGTCGAGGAAGTGCTGGCGCGGATCCGCGCCTTGATCCGCCGCGCTTCCGGGCACGCCAGTTCCGAAATTGCCTGCGGTTCGGTACGGCTCGACACCAAGGCCTCCAAGGCGAGTGTCGATGGGGTGACGCTGAAGCTCACCAGTCACGAGTTCCGGCTGCTCTCCTATCTCATGCACCACATGGGCGAGGTGGTGTCGCGCACCGAACTGGTCGAACACATGTACGATCAGGATTTCGACCGTGATTCCAACACCATCGAAGTGTTTGTCGGGCGTCTGCGCAAGAAGATCGGGGTTGAACTGATCGAGACGGTACGCGGGCTCGGCTACCGCATGACGCCACCCGAGGGGGCAGGTACGGGCAAGACCGGATGAAGCGTGGATCTCTTACCGCGCGCGTCCTGCTGTTTGCCTCGATCTGGGTGGCGGTTGCCCTGGTTGTTATCGCCATCGTCATTTCCCAACTGTACCGCTCAGGCAGCGAGCGCGCCTTTGGTGACCTGCTGCGGGCGCATCTCAACAGCGTCATCAATGCCGTGACGATTGATTCCAGACGCCATCTTTCGGGCCGTCCGCAATTGGGAGATCTGGTGTTTGATCAACCCGGCAGCGGCTGGGTCTGGCTGGTCGAACCGCTGGGCGGCGTCAGCAGCCCGCGATTGGCTTCGATCTCGATCGGCGAGGCGACGCTGCCATCACCCCCGGTTGCCGAGGTTCCCTTCGATGACCGCTATCTGCGCTTCTACAGGAGCACTGACGGTTTCGGCAATCAGCTCGAGGTGGTGGAAACCGAAGTCGAACTCGATAACCAGGGCCGCGCTGCACGGTTTCGGGTGACGGCCAACCGTGATGTGCTTGAAGCGGAAATCTCCGCGTTTTCAACCAATCTTTATCTGGCGCTGGCCCTGTTCGGGATCGGCAGCCTGCTGATCAATGCGGTGGCGATCCTCTACGGCCTCAGGCCGCTTGATGGGGCGCGCCAGGCGTTGGGGCGGATCAGGGCAGGCGAGGCGGACCGGCTCAACGGTTCATTCCCGAGGGAAATCGCGCCGCTGGCGGGCGAGATCAATGCGCTGATCGATGCCAATCACCGGGTGATCGAGCGCGCCCGCATGCAGGTCGGAAATCTGGCGCATTCGCTCAAAACACCGATTGCCGTGCTTCTCAACGAATCGCGCGACATGACGCCGGCGCATGCCAAGCTGGTTCGCGCTCAGGCTGAAACCATGCAGGCGCAGGTTCAGACTTATCTCGACCGCGCCCGCATCGCCGCCCAGCGCGGCAGTGTGCTGGCGCGAACCGAAGCGGCTCCGGTGATCGAGCGACTGGTGCGGGTGATGGCCAAGCTCAACCGCGAGATCAGTTTTTCCGCCGATATCGAACCGGCCGACGCGGTGCTCGCCATGGAAACGCAGGATCTGGAAGAAGCGCTCGGCAATCTGGTGGAAAATGCCGCCAAATTTGCCCGCACCAATGTTGTCGTCCGGCTGCGTCCGGTGCCGGTATCGGAAGGGCAGGCGGCAATGTTCCGGATCGATATCGACGATGACGGTCCGGGGCTCGACGAGACGCAAATGAGGGAGGCGGTCAAGCGCGGGCGCAGGCTTGACGAAACCAAGCCCGGCACCGGCCTTGGCCTGTCGATCGTTGACGAGATTGCCGCCGAATACAAGGGCAGTTTCACGCTGGCGAGCACCGCATCGGGCGGGCTGTCGGCGCGGCTGACATTGCCCGGGTTGAAACTTGATGGCTGAGCCCATGACGCCAAAGTGACCGGAATACCATCGATTCCGGTAGGGCGTTGGGGCAAGATGACGTAGTTGACCACGTGTGCGGTGGAAGGGCGACGTCACAATGCGGCCACAGCAAGGCGGCAAGAAGATCAAGCGTGGCTACGATCGGCAGAAATGCCGCGCAAGGACAAGGATGATGACGGCATGGCCTATTCAGTGACGAGACTGGCAAAGTTTGTCTGTATTGCTGCGCTTTCCGCGGTGGTTGCGGGCTGTATCAGCGCCAATAGTCCCAAGCCGCTGGCATTTGCATCGATCACCCGACCCGCAGTTGCCAGCAGCGATACCATTTTGGGGGCGCTCAACAACGGTATTCTGCCGCAAAGCGCCGTCAACGGCCTGTCGAAGCCGGAAAAACTGCGGGCGCTGGAAGCCGAGTATCAGGCGCTTGAAAAGACCCCGTTGGGCCAGAAGGTCGCCTGGGCAAGCCCGGTCGGCGGCGCCTCGGGTGAGGTAACGGCAGGCACGCCCTATCAGGTCGGCCAGCAGAATTGCCGTCAGTACACCCACACGGCCACCATCAGGGGCGCGCCGGTGACCGGCCAGGGGGCTGCTTGCCGCAACCCCGATGGCAGCTGGACACCGCTCAGCTGATCATCGTCTGTTGATGCTCGCAACCGGGCGATGAGTGCGGTAAGTGCAGATAATGCCGACAGCGAACGCGACCAAACGCCCCATTGTTGTGCAGAGCGCCGTTTGCGGTTGGAAATTGAACCATGCTCGGATATTGAAGCCACATGTTATTTTGGGTGATTGCAGCTGTCATGACCGCCGTCGCGACCCTGGTCCTGCTGGGACCATTGGCGCGTGCACGTTCGCAATCGGCGGATGTTCCGGAACTTCATGATGTGGAAGTCTATCGGGACCAGTTGGCCGAGGTTGACCGCGACCTTGCCGGCGGCCTCGTCGAGCCGACGCAGGCGGAGGTGGCGCGCACCGAGATCTCGCGCAGACTGCTGGCTGCAGCGCGCAAGAGCGATGCCGCCGAAGCAGGTGTCGGCAGTCACAACAACCGCGGTTTGCGCCGCGCGGCGATCGTGTTGGTCGCCTTGTTCATGCCGTTGGCGGCCCTGACTGTCTACCTTGAAATCGGACGGCCCGACCTGCCGCAATTGCCGCTGGCTGCCCGGCTGCAGGCTGATCCCGAAAATGTCGACATCGCCATGCTGGTAAACCGCGCCGAACAGCACCTGGCGGGCAACCCCGATGATGGCAGGGGGTGGGAAGTGCTTGGTCCGATTTATCTCAGGACCGGACAGTTCCCCGAATCAGTCGCAGCCTTCCGCAAGGCGGTAGCCCTTCTCGGGCCATCGGCAGGGCGGTTGTCTAACCTCGGGGAAGCCTTGTATTCGGAGGCCGGCGGCGTCGTTACCGAGGAGGCCGGGCTGGCGTTCCAGACGGCGCGCGAACTCGATCCCAGCGATCCAAAACCGCAGTTTTTCCTGGCACTGGCATTGTCGCAGTCAGGCAAGCGCGAGGCGGCGCTGTCTGCCTTTTCTGTCATGGCAGATAACGCACCGGTGGATGCCCCCTGGCTTCCCGCCGTGCGAACCCGTATCGCCGAATTGCAGGCTGATTCCGGCCCGGCGCCCGGCCCACTGTCGGGTGCCGGGTCGATGCCGCGCGGACCATCGGCAGCAGATATTGCTGCCGCCCAGGACATGAGTCCGGAAGATCGGCAGGCGATGATTGGCACGATGATCGCCGGCCTGGAAGCTCGGCTTGCTGAAAATCCCGACAATATCGAAGGCTGGCTGCGTCTGGTGCGTTCGCTTGTCGTATCCGGTGAACGGGATCGGGCGCAGACCGCGCTGGATCGCGCCTTTGCCGTGTTTGCGACCCCCGGCACAGACAACCAGCGGCTGGTCACGATTGCCGAGGAACTAGACTTAGGTGCCACTGCCACGCTCGGTGGTGTGCCGATGGCGCCACCCAAGCCGGCCTTGCAATCTGCCCCGAGCAAACCGGCCGCGGCGCTCGGTACGCCGTTTATCCTGCCGGAGGCCGATCCGGGCACGGCCAATGCTGCCACACAGGCTGTAGGGCCAAGCGAGGCCGACATTGCTGCCGCTGACAGCATGCCGGCCGAAGATCGTATGGCCATGATTCGCGGCATGGTGGAATCGCTTGATGCCAAGCTTGGCGAGAATCCCGACAATATGGAAGGCTGGCTGCGGTTGGTACGCTCCTATGCGGTGCTGGGTGACCCTGGAGCGGCGGGCGCGGCGTTGCAGAAGGCTTCGGTGACGTTCCCCGGCGACAGCGAAGGCGGCCGGGCACTTGCCGAACTCGCTGCCGAATTGGGCCTCAACGTTGGAATGGATAGCCAATGAACCGCAAGCAGAAGAGATTGATGATCATTGCCGCAGGTGCAGTATTTCTGGTGGGCGCAGCTGCACTGGTCACCTCTGCGCTGCGCGAGCAGATCGTATTCTTCAATTCACCCACTGACGTGCTGGCGCAACCGCTGGCGCCGGGCACGCGGGTGCGGCTAGGCGGACTTGTCGAGGAAGGCTCGGTAGAGCGCGGCGAGAATTCAACGGTAACCTTTGCCGTCACCGATACCAACGCATCGGTGAAGGTGCACTATGTCGGCATCCTTCCCGACCTGTTCCGCGAGGGGCAGGGAGTGGTGACGGAAGGAACATTCTCGCCCGAGCAGGGCATCTTCGAAGCCGATATGGTGCTGGCCAAGCATGATGAGAATTATATGCCCAAGGAAGTCGCCGACGCGCTTAAGGCGCAGGGCGTCTGGCAGGAAGGCGACCCGACGCCGGGCGTCGGGGATCAACCCGCATCCGCCAACTGACCGTCATTGACGCCGCTGCGGCAAAGGAGAAAACGCCATGATAACCGAGATCGGCCATTTCGCCCTTGTTCTTGCCCTGGCGACGTCGGTGGTCCAGTCGCTGGTGCCGCTGATCGGCGCGCGCCGTAGGGATGCAAGCCTGATGGCCGTTGGCCCGACCGCAGCGCTGACCACGTTGATGCTGGTGGCGATTTCGTATGTGGCGCTCACCAATGCCTACGTGACATCGGATTTCTCGGTTCGAAACGTCATCGAGAACTCGCATTCGCTCAAGCCGATGCTCTACAAGATCACCGGCGTATGGGGCAATCACGAAGGCTCTATGCTGCTGTGGCTGCTGATTCTGGCGCTGTTCTCCGGACTGGTGGCGGTGTTTGGCCGCAACCTGCCTGATACGCTCAAAGCCAATGTGCTTTCGGTTCAGGCCTGGATCACCGTGGCGTTTCTGCTGTTCGTGCTGCTGACTTCGAACCCGTTCGCGCGGGTTGATCTGCCGCCGATAGAAGGCAATGACCTCAACCCGATCCTTCAGGATGTTGGGCTGGCGATCCACCCGCCGTTGCTCTATCTCGGCTATGTCGGCTTCTCGATCTCCTTTGCCTTTGCCATCGCCGCGCTGATCGAGGGTCGCATCGATGCGGCCTGGGCGCGCTGGGTTCGGCCCTGGACATTGGCGGCGTGGGTCTTCCTGACCGCCGGCATCGCGATGGGTAGCTACTGGGCCTATTATGAGCTTGGCTGGGGTGGTTGGTGGTTCTGGGATCCGGTGGAAAACTCCTCCTTCATGCCCTGGCTGGTCGGCACCGCGCTGCTGCATTCGGCACTGGTGATGGAAAAGCGTGAAGCGCTGAAGATCTGGACCGTACTGCTGGCTATCCTGACGTTTTCGTTTTCGCTGCTCGGCGCCTTCCTGGTCCGATCCGGGGTGCTGACCTCGGTGCACTCCTTTGCTTCCGATCCGGTTCGCGGCGTCTTCATCCTGCTCATACTGGTGGTCTTCATTGGCGGCGCACTGGCGCTGTTCGGCCTGCGCGCCGGCTCGCTGAAAGCGGGCGGCATCTTTGCCCCGATTTCGCGTGAAGGGGCGCTGGTGCTCAACAACCTGTTTTTGACAACGGCGGCCGCCACGGTTTTGATCGGCACACTCTATCCGCTGTTGCTGGAAGCCACGACCGGGACCAAGATTTCCGTCGGCCCGCCGTTCTTCAACCTGACGTTCGGTCCGTTGATGGTGCCGCTGTTGCTGGCGGTGCCGTTCGGGCCGTTGCTGGCCTGGAAACGGGCTGATCTGGCAGGCGCCGCGCAACGGCTTTATTTCGCCGCAGGTATTGCGGTGTTGGTGGGGCTTGGCGTGGTGTACCTGCGTACCGGCGCGCCGGTGCTGGCGGGGCTGGGCATTGCGCTCGGCACCTTCCTGATCTTTGGCGCTTTCACCGACCTTGCCTTGCGTTCGGGGGTCGGCCGACTGCGTCCGGGCGTGGCTTGGGCTCGTCTGATCGGTCTGCCGCGCTCGGCTTTTGGCGCAGCATTTGCGCATATGGGGCTTGGCGTTGCCGTCATCGGCATTATCGCGGCGAGCACGATGTCCACCGAATCGGTGGTCGCCATGAACCCTGGCGACACCACGCCGGTGGCTGGTTATGATCTGCGCTTCGACGGCCTGCGCGAGATTGCCGGGCCCAATTACACAGCGCAACAGGGCGAGTTCACCGTGTCCCGGGGTGGGGTAGTGGTTGACACGATCAGTGCTGCTAAGCGGTTTTATCCGGCTCGCGGCATGCCGACCACCGAGTCGGGAATCCTCACATTCGGCGCCAGCCAGCTGTACATTTCGCTGGGCGAACTCGATCCGAATGGCGGAATGGTGGTGCGGATCTGGTGGAAATCGCTGGTCACGCTGATCTGGTTTGGCCCGATCCTGATGATGATCGGCGGTTTGTTTTCGCTGTCCGACCGGCGTCTGCGCATCGGCGCTCCGAACCGTGCACGCGCCCGTAAACAAGCCGGAGCAACGGCATGATCCTGCTGCGCCAGGCGCTGGCTTTGTTGTTGTTGACGTTTGCGCTGGCGTCGCCTTCATGGGCGGTCAATCCCGATGAAGTGCTTGATGATCCGGTGCTGGAAAACCGCGCCCGCATCCTCTCGAAAGAGTTGCGTTGCATGGTTTGCCAGAACCAGTCGATCGACGATTCCAATGCCGAACTGGCGCGTGATCTGCGGGTTCTGGTGCGTGATCGGCTGGTAGCCGGCGACAGCGATGAGGCGGTGCTTGATTATGTCGTCTCGCGCTATGGTGAATTCGTGCTGCTCAAGCCGCGGATCACCTTGCAGACCCTGATGTTGTGGGGCGGCCCGGCGCTGATCCTGCTGATCGGAGGGGTCGCCATGGCGGTGCTCAGTCGCGGTCGGTCCCGTGCGGCAAGCGCCACCGGAACTTCCGGGCTGAGCGAGGCTGAACAACTCGAGCTCGCGAAACTGTTGAAAGACCGTGATCAACAGGCCTGATATGCAAGTCCTTTGATCAGACAAAGGGGCACATTATGACTGCACACACCATTCGCGCGGATTTCGAAGGCCATTCCGGGGCCAAGCTGGCGGCGCGGCTCGATCTGCCCGCCGGCGCGATTCGCGCCTGGGCGCTGTTTGCGCATTGTTTCACCTGTTCCAAGGACACGCTTGCCGCCCGCCGGATTTCCGGTGAACTGGCGCGCGCCGGCATTGCCGTGATGCGTTTCGATTTCACCGGGCTCGGCTCAAGCGACGGTGAATTTGCCTCCACCAATTTCTCCTCCAATGTCGCCGACCTGCGCGCCGCCGCTGATTGGTTGGCCAAGCATTATGATGCGCCGGAAATTCTGGTCGGCCATTCGCTGGGTGGCGCCGCCGTGCTGGCGCTGGCCGGTGACCTGCCATCTGTCAAGGCGGTGGTGACGATTGGCGCGCCGTCTGAAGCGAGCCATGTGATCCAGAATTTCGGCAGCCGTGTCGATGAAATCGCCGCCAAGGGCGAAGCCGAGGTCAATCTCGGCGGACGCACCTTCACCATTCAGAGCCAGTTCGTCGAGGATCTCAACGCCACCAGCCTGGCCGAACGCATCGGCGGCATGAAAAAGGCACTGTTGGTGTTGCACGCCCCGCGCGATCAGGTGGTGGGTATCGATAACGCCAGTGCCATCTTCGTCGCCGCCAAGCATCCCAAGAGCTTTGTCTCGCTTGATCGCGCCGATCATCTTCTCACCAACCCTGCGGACGCCAATTATGTTGCCGGGGTGATCGCCTCCTGGGCCACGCGCTATCTGGTCAGCGAAGCGCCCCGGACTGAAAATGCGCCGGTCGAGGATGTGGTGGTCGGCGAAACCGGGCAGGGCAAGTTCCAGGTTTCGGTTCAGGCCGGACCGCACCGGTTTTTGGCCGATGAACCGGCCGGCGTCGGCGGTTCCGACACCGGGCCTACGCCCTATGACCTGGTTGCCGCCGGTCTGGGGGCCTGCACGGCGATGACCTTGCGCATGTATGCCCGGTTCAAGAAAATCGACCTCGGTCTCGTCACCGTCACGGTAAGCCACAACAAGGTGCATGCCGCCGATTGCCTCGAGTGCAGCGAAAGCGAACGCGCCAAAGGCGGCAAGATCGACCGTTTCGAGCGGATAATCTCGATTGATGGCGGCGCGCCGGCGGAACTTGCGGACAAGGTCATCGAAATCGCCAACAAATGTCCGGTTCACCGCACGCTGGAACATGGTGCAAAGGTCGTCACCCGGCTCGAGTAACTGCATCGGGTCAGGGCGGTTGCAACCGCGGCTCGGACCGGTTTTGCCGCTGGCGCTGCCGACAATTGGTGGCGTCCGGATAACTTTGGCCGCGCGCAGTGGCGCTGATCGGGACGCTGGCGCGGCGCAAACATTACAAAGGTTTAATGATCTGGAAAGCTTGTCGTAAGTGAAGGAGACCTATGTGTAACTGACAAGAGCCGGAACTCGGCTTTGCAGATAACAAAGAGGTTGAGCCATGTCGCAGTCCCCCCGCAAGATTTCCAAGACCTTCCTGACTACCACCGCTATCGCCGGTATTGCCGCCGCGATGCTTGCCACTGGCATGCCCGCGCCAACCGGTAGTGCGCTTGCCGATGCGGTGCGCGTTGAAGCGCCCCAGGCTCCGAGCTTTGCCGATGTGGTCGAGGCAGTATCTCCGGCAGTCGTGTCGGTGAGGGTTCAGGCGAAGGTGAAAGAGGTCTCTGATGACAGCACCTTCGGTTTCGATTTCGATGGCAAGGGTTTTGACGACCTGCCCGACGACCATCCGATGAAGCGGTTCTTCAAGGAATTCCGCCGTGGCTTTGGCGACGACCAGGCTGAAGGAGACCGCCGCGCCGAGCGTGATCACCGCGGCCCCAAGGGCAAGAACCGTCCAGGACGCGTGCGCCCGGTTAGCCAGGGTTCGGGCTTCTTCATCTCGGAAGATGGCCTGTTAGTGACCAATAACCATGTTGTTGAAGATGGCTCCGCTTTCACCGTCATCATGGATGATGGCACCGAGCTCGACGCCAAGCTGATCGGCCGCGACAAGCGCACCGATCTTGCCGTGCTCAAGGTCGAAGACGATCGAAAGTTTACCTATGTCGATTTTGCCGATGACTCAAAGATCCGCGTCGGCGAATGGGTGGTTGCTGTCGGCAACCCGTTTGGCCTTGGCGGCACTGTTACCGCCGGCATCGTTTCTGCCCGCGGTCGTGACATCGGCGCCGGCCCCTATGACGACTTCATCCAGGTCGACGCTGCCGTCAACCGCGGCAATTCCGGTGGTCCGACCTTCAATCTCAATGGTGAAGTGATCGGCATTAACACCGCCATCTTCTCGCCGTCGGGCGGCAATGTCGGTATTGCCTTTGCAATTCCCGCTTCCACCGCACGCACCGTGATCAACGATTTGATCAAGGACGGATCGGTAGAGCGCGGCTGGCTTGGCGTACAGATCCAGCCGGTCACCGATGACATTGCCGAATCCCTCGGCCTGTCCGAGGCCAAGGGCGCTCTGGTGACACAGCCACAGGATGGTGCACCCGCCGCCAAGGCCGGCATCGAGGCTGGCGATGTGGTCACCGCGGTCAACGGCGACGCGGTCAAGGATCCGCGCGAACTGGCCAAGAAGATCGCAGCGATGGATCCGGGCAAGAGCGTCGATATCACCATCTGGCGTAACGGCAAGTCCGAGAGCGTCAAGGTTGAACTGGGTGAACTGCCCACGGACATGGCGTCATTGTCGCCTGACGAGGACAATGCACCTTCGGCCCCGCAGGCTGAAGCAACACTCGACAGCTTTGGCCTGACCGTGGTGCCGGCAGAGACCGGCAGCGGCCTTGTCATTACATCGGTCGAGCCCGATAGCGTCGCCGACGAACGCGGCCTTCGTGCCGGCGATCTTATACTGGGTGTCAACAACCAGGATGTCTCTAAGGCCAGCGATGTGGTGGCGATCATCGATGCCGCCGCCAAGGATGGCCGTAAGGCAGCACTGTTCCATGTCGAAAATGACAACCGGTCGCGCTTTGTCGCGTTGCCGATCGAACAGGGCTGATGTCCCCCGGCTTTCGGTGACGCATTGCGCGCACCGAAAGCCGACACGCGGCGGGCTGCCCCCTATTGGCCCGCCGCGCCTGTCATCTTTCGCACGATATTTCCCCACACCTTCTCGCCGGGCTACGCCTGCGCCATGCAGCCGGCAGCCTTGATCCCCGGCCACCGAGCTTGCGGCTGGCGCGGCAGTCGCTAGGATCGCACTTATGAAGATTCTCATCATCGAAGACGATCTGGAAACGGCAGCCTATCTCTCCAAGGCATTCCGCGAGGCGGGGATCACCATCGATCACGCCAGCGATGGTGAGTCCGGTTTCTTTCTCGCCTCGGAAAACGATTACGATGTGCTCGTGGTCGATCGCATGCTGCCCAAGCGCGACGGTCTTTCGATCATCAGCGAACTGCGCAGCAAGGGCGACGACACGCCGGCGCTGATTCTGTCCGCACTCGGCCAGGTAGATGACCGGGTCACCGGCCTGCGCGCTGGCGGCGACGACTATCTCACCAAGCCTTATGCCTTTTCCGAACTGCTCGCCCGGGTCGAAATTCTTGGCCGCCGCAAGGGCGGACGCGACCAGGAAACCGTTTACCGGGTTGGCGATCTCGAGCTTGACCGGTTGAGCCACGAGGTGCGCCGCGCCGGCCAGCAAATTCCGCTGCAGCCGCGCGAATACCGGTTGCTCGAATACCTGATGAAGAACGCGGGGCAGGTCGTCACCCGCACCATGCTGCTCGAGCATGTCTGGGATTATCATTTTGACCCGCAGACCAATGTCATCGACGTGCATATTTCGCGCCTGAGATCAAAAATCGAAAAGGATTTTGACGAGTCGCTGCTCAGAACCGTGCGCGGCGCCGGGTACATGATGAAAGCCGGGGGGTGATGGTTCGATGATCCGTCTGCGCGCCATGCTCAGCACCACTGCGGTGCGGCTTTCGGCGCTTTACCTCGGCCTGTTCGCGCTCTGCGCGGTGGCGCTGGTATTTTACGTCACCTCCATCTCGGTCGGCATGCAGCACGAGCGGATCCAGGCGGTAATCGGCAGCGAACTGCGCATTATTGGTGGCGCCTACCGCTCCAACGGCATCGCCGGACTGGTGCGTTCGATTGAGCGCCGCGCCCGCCAGCCCGGTGGCAATCTCTACGCAATCGCTTCACCGACCGGCGAACTGATTGCCGGCAACATTGCCGCCATTGCCCCGGGCGTGCTTGACGCCGAGGGCTGGACGGCGTCGCCCTTCCGCTACGAGCGCATTGGCGATACTGCCAGCGACGACCACCAGGCGCTGGCCCAGGTGGTGTTTCTGCCCAACGGCATGCGGTTGATGGTGGGCCGCGACATCGGCGAACGTGAACAGGCCCGCGGACTGGTTCGCCAGGCGCTCGTCACGGCTCTGGCGATCATGTTTGCCGGCGCACTGGGGATCTGGTTTTTTGTCGGCCGTCGTGCGCTCAAGCGCATCGATCACATGTCGGAAGCAAGCAAGAAAATTCTGGCCGGCGACCTGTCGCAAAGGCTGCCGGTGAACGGGTCGGGCGATGAGTTTGACCGCCTGAGCCTGTCGCTCAACACCATGCTGGGCCGGATCGAACGGCTCAATGAGGGCCTGCGCCAGGTCTCCGACAACATCGCCCACGATCTCAAGACTCCGCTGACCCGGCTCAGAAACCGTGCCGAAGCAGCGCTTGCCAGCGATGGCGGGCCGGAAGCCCAGCAGCAGGCGCTTGAACAGATGATCGCCGACAGTGACCAGTTGATCCGCACCTTCAATGCGTTGTTGATGATCAGCCGGGTGGAGGCGGGATCATCCACCGCGCAGATGAGCCAGGTCGATCTGTCGGGCCTGGCCGCGGACGCCGCCGAACTTTACGAGCCAGTGGCCGAAGAAGAGGGGATCAGCCTGACCGCAGATATCGCGCCGGGGCTGACGATTTTGGGCAACCGCGAACTGCTGGCACAGGCGCTGTCGAACCTGATCGACAACGCCATCAAATATGCGGGTGATGGCGATGCTTCAACCATCAATATCAGGCTGGTGCGGGAAAAGGCGATGGTGCGGCTTTCGGTGATCGACAATGGTCCCGGGATTCCCGCCGATCGCCGCGAGGATGTGGTCAAGCGCTTTGTGAGGCTCGATGAAAGCCGTTCAAAACCGGGCACCGGACTTGGATTGAGCCTTGTCCAGGCGGTGGCGGCGCTGCATGGTGGGTCATTGGAACTCACGGACGCGACGCCCGATGCCGAGATCAACCCCGGCCTGGCCGCGACCATGGCCCTGCCAGGGAAAACATGACCGAACCGCAAGCCCAAGACCGACACCAGGACAGCGCTCAGGACCGATTGATCGATCTCGCCGAAAGTCCGATCCGGGCGCAATCGGCCACTGCCGCCAAATCCGTGGCTGCCGATCTCAAGCCGTTGGGCGCCGAACATCCCGAGATTGACGTGTTGCTGGCCGCCAATGGCGCCGCGCGCGAGTTTGTGCTGGCAGCACTGGCGCTATCGCCCTATCTGCGCGAACTCGCCCTTGCCGACCCGCAAACGCTCAGCCTGGCGCTGACCCGGCCAGCGGCAGAACTGGTTTCCGAAACCATCGCCGGCGCCAGGGACTGCTGGCGCAACAGCGATGGAACCCTTGCCAGTGAAGCCGAACTGATGCGCGATCTGCGCCGTGCCAAGCGGCGGGTGGCGCTCACATTGGCGCTCAATGATCTGGCGCGGCTGATCGATTGCCGCATGACCACCTTGTCGCTGAGCATGCTTGCGGATGCGGCACTGGGGGCGGCGTTCGACCATCTGCTGCGCGCCGGCCACGATTCAGGCAAGCTCAAGCTTCCGGACCCGGACCGTCCCAGTACCGATTCCGGCCTGATTGTGCTCGGCATGGGCAAGCATGGCGCCGGCGAGCTTAATTATTCCTCCGACATCGACATTGTCATCTTCTTTGATCCGGATGCCGGCATCGTCGTCGACAGTGAAGAGTCGACCGACATTTTTGCCCGCCTTGTCCGGCGGCTGGTGCGGATCATGCAGGAGCGCACCGGCGACGGTTACGTATTCCGCACCGACCTGCGGCTGCGGCCCGATCCGGGCTCGACGCCGCTGGCGTTTCCAGTCGAAGCGGCGCTCAATTATTATGAAAGTCGAGGTCAGAACTGGGAGCGTGCAGCCTTCATCAAGGCCCGTGCCGTGGCCGGTGATCAGGCCGCCGGCGAACGCTTCCTGGACGAACTTGTGCCGTTCGTGTTTCGCAAATATCTCGATTTTGCCGCCATTTCCGATATTCACTCGATCAAGCGGCAGATCCATGCCCATCGAGGCTTTGGGGACATTGCGGTCAAGGGCCACAACGTCAAGCTCGGTCGTGGCGGCATTCGCGAAATCGAGTTTTTTGTCCAGACACAGCAGCTGATCGCTGGTGGTCGCATGCCCAAGCTCAGACGCCGGCGCACCGACGAGATGCTGGTGGCGCTGGCCCGCGCCCGGTGGATCGACACCGTCACCGCACGCACGTTGGCCGAAAGCTACTGGTACCTGCGCAACGTCGAGCACCGCATCCAGATGGTGCATGACGAGCAGAGCCATACCTTGCCTGAAACAGAGGCCGAGCTTGCCCGCATTGCGTTGATGATGGGCGAAGCCGATACCGCAGCATTCGGTCAGACCTATGTCGCCGTCCTCAAACGCGTCGAGGAATGTTACGCGGCGCTGTTCGAGAAGGAGGCGGGGTTGTCGGGAGAGCTCGGCAATCTGGTGTTTACCGGCGAGGACGACGACCCCGGCACACTCAAGACGCTGGCCGAACTGGGGTTTGAACGTCCCGCCGACATCGCCCGCATCATCCGCACCTGGCATTACGGCCGCTACCGCGCCACCCAGTCTGTCGAGGCACGCGAACGGCTGACCGAATTGACGCCTGAACTGCTCAGGGTGTTCGGCGCCACCAAGCGTGCCGACGAGGCGTTGCTTCGCTTCGATGCCTTCATCGCCGGGCTTCCGGCAGGCATTCAGCTGTTCTCTCTGATCGGCAGCAATCCGGCGCTGATGTCGCTGATGGTGACGATCATGGCGTCGGCGCCGCGGCTGGCCGAGGTGATCGCCCGCAAGCCGCATGTGTTTGACGGCATGCTCGATCCGGGCTTGATGGCGGAATTGCCGACCCGGGATTACCTGGCCGAGAGGCTGGAGGCGTTCCTGCAAGGTGCCAGCGCCTATGAAGATATTCTCGACCGGCTCAGGATCGTTGCGCTCGAACAAAAGTTCCTGATCGGGGTGCGGTTGCTGACCGGGGCGATCGCACCGGAACGGGCTGCACGTGCCTTTTCCCACCTGGCCGACCTGATCATTGGGGCTGCCCTCGATGCCGTCCGCCAGGGCATGGAGGAGGCCCATGGTCGTGTGCCGGGGGGGCGTGCCGCGGTGATCGGCATGGGCAAGCTCGGCAGTCGCGAACTGACCGCCGGCTCCGATATCGATATCATACTGCTTTACGATCACGATCCGGATGCTGATGAATCCGATGGTCCCAAGCCGCTTGATCCGGTGCGTTACTACACCCGCCTGACGCAGCGCCTGGTGGCCGCGCTTTCGGCGCCGACCGCCGAGGGTATTCTCTATGATGTCGACCTCAGGCTGCGCCCTTCGGGCAACAAGGGCCCTGTGGCGACCTCGATCCGCGCCTTTGCCAAATACCAGGCCGAGGAGGCCTGGACCTGGGAGCATATGGCACTCACCCGCGCCCGTACGGTAGCCGGCGAAACCAGCCTTTGCGACGAAGCGCGGGCGCTGATCGACGAGGCGTTGGCGCGGCCGCGCGAAGAGCGCAAGCTCAAGGCTGATCTGGTGGAAATGCGCGATTTGATTGAGCAGGAAAAGCCTCCGCGCGACATCTGGGACGTAAAGCTGATCCCCGGTGGTCTGATCGATATCGAGTTCATCGCCCAATATCTCTCGTTGCGCGCCCGTGCCGGCGGCTGGCTGCCTGATGATCAGGCCGACAATGAAGCCGCCACGGCGGTTGATCCAGCCACCGGACAGGCAGCCCCCAGACCTGATCCCGGCGAGTGCACCGGCACCGATGTCACGTTGAAGACGCTGGGGCCGGAGGCCTTGGGCCAGGAGGTGACCGAGGAATTGCGCCGGGCACTGGCGTTGTGGAGCGGCCATGCACAGATCGTGCGGTTGTGCACCGAGGGCGCGTTTGCACCCAGCGAAGCACCTGCCGGCCTGATCGAGCTCGTCACCCGCACCGGCGAGGCACCCGACATTGCCAGCCTGGAAGCCGATTTCAAGACCACTTCCAAACGCGTGCGTGCGCTGTTCAAGAAGATCACAGGGTAGCAATCGGCCTCAGGCGCCGCGCTGGCCTCTCGGCTTTCTGCGGTCCAGCCGGATATGCCGGGCGTAGCAGGGGCAGGGTTCGCGTTTAGTGGGCACCGGGTTTGGATTTCGCGTCCTTGTCTTGTTTGTGTTTCCGTGCAGGTCCGTGAACCTGTTATGTGAAGGGATCGTGTAAAGCGGATCTGGCTTTTGGTTGGACATCGTGGCATCAAACAATGACCGTGCGCTGTGGCGACGGGATCGGGGAGTGTTGGTGCTCAATTGCCTGCGCCAACCATCGGAGCTGACATGAACAAGAAGATCGTTGTGATTGATGACGACCAGTTTGACATATCCATGCTGCGGCGCGGGTTTGAGGCTGCTGACGTCGAAATAGAGCTGGTCTCTGTCATCGACAGTAGCCGCGCAGTGTGCGTGATCCGGGACGAAAATCCCGATCTTGCCGTTGTCGATCTCAGCATGCCGCACCCGAATGGCTTTGTCGTGCTGGCCGAGGTTCGCGCTGACGCACAAATTTCGCACCTCAAGGCGATGATATTGTCGGGTTCGACCAGTGTTCATGACGAGCAAAAGGCGCACCAGCTTGGTGCGAACTGGTATCGGGTAAAGCCTGAAACACTCCAAGGCTATCGCCTGTTGGCCGCGGAAATAGGCGAGTTTGCCGCCGCCGCGCCGAGCCAGAAATAGACACTATGCTCCAGCCTGACGCCTTGCCTACGTAGCGTCCGGGCCGGACAATATCCACGCATTGGCAGTCCAGCAAATGGTCGCGCCTGGAGTGAACTTCGGTTCACCTATCCAAAGATGACCGCCCCGTGAGGCTACCAGTCGGGCGACTGTCGACAGGCCGAAGCCTCGCTTGTTATTGGACGCGTGATCCTTGATCTGCTCAAGCGCGGCTTGTGGGTCGGCAAAGCCCGGGCCGTCGTCGGAAACGCGTATCTCCAACCGTTCGCCGCTTTCCTTGGATTGCTCTACCTCGATCTCAACCCTGAAAGTTGCGTGCTTGAACGCGTTGTCCATCAGGTTACGCAAGACCAACTGCAAGGCCACCGGTTCGGTCTTGAGTATCAGCGTCGGGTAGCTCACCTCGAAATGTGACATTGGATCGAGCAAGGCGATCAGATCGGCACACAGATGCGCAAAATCCACCTCGCCGGTGTTGTCGGTCTCATCGATGAACGATTGGGCATGCAGCAGCACCTCGTCGACCTTCTCCAGCGCGCGACCAGCCACATCCTTGATCATCGTCAGCAATTCCTTTTTGCCATCTCCCTGATCAATGAAGCCGTCTTCTGCGATTTCGGTGACCAGACGGATCTGTCTGAGCGGGCCGCGCAGGTCATGGGCCGCCAGGCCGGTAAAGGCGCTGACCTTCTCACTCAGTTTCTGCATCTCGACCAGCGACTCCAGAGCTTCGAACTGGCGGTGCTTGTACTCGGTGATATCTTCCGCCAGGCCGACGATGCCGATCACCCGGTCTTCGTGGTCGAACAGCGGGGACAGCGTTGTCAGCCACCAGATCTCTCCGGTTTCAAAGCCGAGCACCTCCTCATATTTATGGGCCGCTCGAAGCTCAACGCATTTGGCGTAGTTCGCCGTCACCGTGTCGGCAAACCGCTTTGGCAGCACATCATAGACGTTCTGGGCCTTGAGTTGATTGTTGCTCATGCCGATGGCCGAGGCGAGAAGCGCGTTGACACCGCGGAATACGAAGCTGCCATCCGTTTCAACGTCGAGGATGAAGGCCGGGACCTGCAAATGATCCATCAATTGCTCGAACTGCAGTCTGATGTCGGTCATGGGGCCTCATTTCGGATCCCGGCGGGAAAGTTCTGCGGGGAAGATCCAAGTATCTATCAATACAATGCGCATGGATTAGTCGAAAGGGTGGTAAATTGCTCAATGACAGTTATACGGAGAAATTCATGAGGCGGTTCACACAAGTTTCGTGCAAGTCGGTACTGGCATGTTGTTCACCATCGGAGCCGTTGGGCCCGACTCCGCGAACCGCGTGTTCGAGTAAGCCAGCGCGCTGACAGAGCACGCAGGGGGTGCCATGAAAAGTGTCTTGCTGATTGACGACGATCCCGTCCAGCACAAGATTCTGTCGTTTTTTCTCAAATCGAGTTTCGGCGAAGATGCCGAATTTAACTCTGCGTTCGATCTCGAAGAAGCGGTCGCTCATCTTGAGAATCAGTCGTTCGACGTGATTTTGCTCGACAACCGTTTGGCGCCCTACAAGGACTACACCGATACCATCGACAGGATCCGGGCCGTCAGCCAAGACAGCTTGATCTATCTGATTTCGGCCGCGCGCGATCATGAAAAATTCGGCGACTACCAAACGCGTGGCATTCTCGGTGTGATTGACAAGTTCGAGCTGCGAGAGTCGATTACCAACGGCCTTCTGAGTTAAACTGCGACGTCGGATGCGCTTCGCGCGGTCAGCGCTGCCCAGTGATCACGCTCGGTGCTGTGAAGGGGCGGTGATGCATAATCCGCCAACCGGTTCCTACCCATGCATACCGCGGCGGACGGGTAGTGCTCTGCGATCGCGACAGCGGTCTGCTGTATGTCAAACTCGAGGCACAATGTAGGTCTAGTTTTTTCTCTGTCTTATCCACGGTGTGATCGGCAATCCCGATGACGCTGGTTTACATATACTGACAAGGAAAAAACACATGTCCGACCAGTCCTGCACGGCTCCCCGCCATGAGCACTCCGTTCCGTGGTTCTGGCCGATGGCCGCCGCCATCGAGATGGAGCAGACGGGGATGAAACTGTTTCGTGATAATCTTCGCTTTGTCGCCGAAGCCGAGAAGATAAAATCCCCGCCACCACCGGAATGGGCGTCAGAAAACCGGATCGCGCTGGATCTGGACACGATGCGGCTTCGCGATTTTTCCACCGGCGACAGCGATGCGCTGCCGGTGATCATTGACGCACCCTATGCCGGTCATTCCGCCACCATTGCCGATTACGCCAAGGGACAGAGCCTGGTCGAAACGCTGATGCAATCAGGGCTGACTCGGGTGCTTGTCACCGACTGGAAAGCGGCGACCGAAGCGATGCGGGATTATGATATCGATACCTATCTGGCTGATCTCAACCTGGCCGTCGATCACCTTGGCGGCCGCGTCGCGCTTGTCGGGCTGTGCCAGGGTGGCTGGTTGTCGGCGATGTATGCCTGCCGGTTTCCCGACAAGGTAGCGTCGCTGGTTCTGGCCGGGGCGCCGATCGACACCGATGCCGGTGATGGCCCGATCAAGAAACTGGCGCACGCCATGCCGCTCAGCCTCTATCAGGAGATGGTTGCGGCGGGACATGGCCGAATGCTCGGAAAATACATGCTGGCCGGCTGGAAGAACATGCATCCCGGCGAGCAGTATCTGGGCAAGTTTCTCGATCTTTACGCCCATATCGAAAGCCGAAGCTATATCACCCGCACTGAGCGGTTCGAGCGCTGGTACGAAAATCCACTCGACCTGCCGGGCGCTTATTATCTTCAGGCCATCGAGCTGCTGTTCAAGCAGAACCGTTTTGCCAAGGGCGAGTTCACCGGGCTCGGCCGCAAGCTCAACCTGAAGGATGTGACGTGCCCCGCTTATCTGCTGGCGGGAGCGCAAGACGATATCACCACAAAGGAGCAGGTGTTCGCGGCTGCCGAGCTGTTGGGCACGCCGCAGACCGACATCGTCAAGCAACTGGTGCCCGGCGGCCATATCGGCCTGTTCATGGGGTCGCGCACGCTCAAGGACGTCTGGCCCGGCATCGCTGACTGGATACTCACCAAGGGGGCACGACCGGCCACGGAAGCGAATGCGCACAAACACAAGGGAGCAACGAGCTGATGATCACGGTCCTTGAAGGCTATCCCGATGACGTACTGGCGGTTTCGTTTACCGGCACGGTGACCGCCAACGATTATGAAACCGTGCTGGTTCCGGAGACCAGCCGCCGCGTCGACCAGCATGGCACCATCCGCCTGCTTTGCCAGATGGGACCGGAGTTTGAAGCGATGGCGCCGGGCGCGATGTGGTCAGATACCAAGCTTGGCCTGTCGCGATGGTCGGATTTCGAACGGCTGGCCTTTGTCAGTGACGTCGGCTGGCTGCGTGATGCAATCATGATCTTCGCACCGGTACTGCATTATCCGGTGCGCACCTTCGCCAATGCCGAGCTTGCACAAGCCCGCGCCTGGGTGCTTGAAGGCAAGTAACCTGCTTCATCACGCGGCCCTCACGGAAGGAGCTTAACGCGTCAGGTTCATGGAGCAGAAACCTAGCGTTAAAACCGGTGTATGAGGGAATAGCGACGGGTGTGTCAAAACGGCTCATACCCAAATCTCGCCTATCACCTGTATGTAATAATTAATCGCGTCTCACGATAACCGACCCTACTTGAAACACCTCCAGCATGGGTTGGGCCAGTACAATGATGAGCAATTTCCGGATATCGACGAGACTGTACGTGCTTGTCGGCCTAGCCTTGGCGGTGTTCACCGCAGCGGCAGTTTACAAACTCTATGAATCCCACGATTCGATGGTGGTTGAGCGCAAGGCCAAGCTGAGCGCGATGAACGAAAACGTCACCACCATGCTCGCGCATTTTTATGCCATGGAAACCTCCGGTGAATTGACCCGTGAAGAGGCCCAGACACGCGCGCTCAACGCCGTTCGGCCAATGCGCTACGAGGGCAACGGTTATTTCTGGATCAACGATCTGTCCAACTTCATGGTCATGCACCCGATGCAGCCGGCGCTTGAAGGCAGCGATCTTGCCGATATGAAGGACCCAACAGGCAAGTACTTCTTCCGGGAATTCATCGAGGTGGTGAAAGCCCACGGCCAAGGTTTCGTCGAGTATTATTGGCCCAAGCCGGGCAGTGAAGAGCCAGTGCTCAAATATTCCCACGTGGCCGGATTCGCGCCTTGGGGCTGGGTGATCGGCACCGGAGTCTATGGCGACGATCTGGCCGCAATGTTCAGCAAAAACGCCATCAACACCGCCATTATCCTGGGGCTGGGCGCGCTGGCGATCATCCTGTTCTCGGTTGCCATCGTCCGAAGTGTCGTCACCCCGATCGGACGGCTGAATGAGACCATGAATGCGATTGCGCAGGAAGATGTCAGCTGCGAAGTGCCCGAGACCGGCCGCAAGGACGAAATCGGCGAGATGGCTGCCGCGGTTCTGGTGTTGCGTGACAGCGTTCACGAGCGTCTGCAATTGAAAGAGCGTGAAGCCGAACAGCAGCAGTATCTCGAGAGCGAACGTGGCGAAAGCGAACGGCGCCAGCAGCAGATCAACCAGACCCAGAGCGATGTCATGGACACGCTGGGGTCGGCTCTGGAACGTCTGGCAAGTGGTGACCTGACCGTCAATATCGGCGAGATTGCGCCCGAATACGGCAAGCTGCGCGATGACTTCAACAATGCAGTCATGTCGCTTGCCGACGTGATCGCCACGATCGCCCAGTCGACTGATGTCGTCCACGCCAGTGCCGATGGCATTTCGGAGGCCGCCAACAATCTGTCGATGCGGACCGAACAGCAGGCCGCATCGCTGGAAGAAACCGCTGCAGCACTCGATGAGATCACCTCGACGGTGCGCAGTTCTTCCGAGCGGGCCAACGAGGCCAACCGCGTGGTCGAAGAGACCCGCCAGAGCACCGATAAATCGGGCCAGATCGTCAACAGCGCCATCACCGCGATGACCCGGATCAAGGACGAATCCGATCGCATCAGCAAGATCATCGGCGTGATCGATGAAATCGCCTTCCAGACCAACCTGTTGGCGCTCAACGCCGGCGTCGAGGCGGCGCGTGCCGGTGAGGCGGGCAGGGGCTTTGCCGTGGTCGCCCAGGAAGTGCGTGAATTGGCCCAGCGCTCCGCCACTGCGGCGCGCGAGATCAAGGAACTTATCAGCAGTTCGGCTACCGAGGTCCAGTCCGGCGTGGCGCTGGTGAAGTCGACCGGTGAGGCGCTCGCTGAAATCGAAGCCTTCGTCAACCAGGTCAATGACCAGGTCAATTCGATCGCCACCGCTGCTCGCGAACAGGCGAGCGCCCTGGCCGAGGTCAACACGGCCATCAACCAGATGGACCAGATGACCCAGCAGAACGCAGCGATGGTGGAAGAAACCAGTGCGGCCAGCCAGACACTGAGCCAGGAAAGTACGCATTTGCACGGCATGCTGCGCAATTTCCGCCTGCCGCAGAACAATGCGGGCCACAACTCGGCTCAACCAGCTTCCGCCCGCGCCGCCTGAGCGCAAAATTGACAATCCGCTTGCAGAACCGGCGCTGGAACCTTTCCGGCGCCGGTTCTGTTTTCAGGAACGTCCGAAACCGATCCGCCGGAGCGTCGCGTCCTTCTTGATATAATGGTGGAAAAGGGCCGCACCCGCATGCCCGATAAGCAGCGCCAGCAGCACCTTGGCGCCAATGCGGTGATGCTGGCCCCGATCGTAGACATCGGCCGGCGTGCCGGAAACCAGCAGCGCAATGATCAACAATGCGGTGAACAAATGCTACCCGGCACCGGCTGAAATCAACCGGACCGTTTTAGAGCTTGCTACTCAGGCTTCGGTGCTTTCGCTCTCCGCAGCCTCGCGGGCGGCCTCGGGCCTATCGGCTTTTCCTGACTTGGCAGTCCGTGTTTCGGGGCAATCGATCGGCACCCGCACACTGACAATGGTGCCTACGCCCTCGGTGGAACGGACCTTCATCGCGCCGCCATGAAGTTCGGCCAGGCTGCGCGAGATCGCAAGTCCCAGACCGGAACCGCCGGTGGATTTGGAAAACTGGTTCTGCACCTGCTCGAAGGGCTGACCGATGCGGCGGAGCAAGGTCTTGGGAATGCCGATGCCGGTATCCTCGATCGTCAGCGTCACCGCGCACGAGGTCTTGCGGGCGCGCACCAGAATGCGGCCGCCGGGCTCGGTGAACTTGACCGCATTGGACAAAAGGTTGAGCAAGATCTGCTTCATTGCCCGGCGGTCGGCATGCAGCGACAGTCGGGGCGAGATTCGTGGCTGAACCTCGATGCCCTTCTTTTCCGCCTGGATTGCCACCAACCGCATGGTCTCTTCCAGCAACGGCGCCAGGTCGACATCCTCGCGCTCCATCTGCATCTGCCCGGACTCGATCTTGGCCATGTCGAGAATGTCGTTGATGACGCTCAGCAGGTGAATGCCGGAACCGTGGATATCGTCGGCGTATTCGGCGTATTTTTCCGACCCGAGCGGACCGAACATCCGCGCCTGCAACACTTCGGAAAAGCCGATGATGGCGTTGAGCGGGGTTCTCAACTCATGGCTCATATTGGCCAGGAATTCCGACTTGGCGCGGCTGGCGGCCTCGGCGCGTTCGGTCTCGATCTGGTAATCACGGTTGAGTTCGGACAACTCCGCGGCCTTGCGGTTAAGCTCTGCCTGGGACGAGGTGAGGTCGCCAATTGTTGCCATCAGCCGTTTCTCGCTGTCGCGAAGTCGCTCCTGATTGCGCTTGAGCGGGGTAATGTCGGTGCCCACCGACACCTGGCCGCCGTCGCGTGTCTTGCGTTCGTTGACCTGCAGCCAGCGACCGTCACCCAGTTGCACTTCGAAGCTCTGCGCACTGCCTGCCGCGCAGGGCACTGCCAGCCGCCGTGCGACCACCGGCCGTGTCGCGGCATTTTCGACCACCGCGCGCGGCGTGCCGGGCGCCAGGATCTCGTTCGGCAGACCGTGGATCTCCTGATAGTGCTTGTTCCACAGCACCAGATTGTCATCACTGTCCCACAGCACAAAGGCTTCGGAGGTGCTTTCGATCGCATCAAACAGCCGCTGATCGGCCTCTGCAGAGTGTTGCTGCAACCGATGCTGTTCGGTCACATCCATGGCGATACCGATCAGATGGGTCTGTCCCGAGCTTGGGTCTACCACCTGCGCCCGGGTCCGCATCCATACGTAATGCCCATTGGCGTGGCGCATGCGGAACAGGTGATCAACCTGCTTGATATCGCCGCTGGCCACTTTCTGTGCGACTTCGTAAAGATCGCCGTCATCGGGATGGATCAGCTGCGAGGCTTCGCCGAACGAGATCACGCTGTCGCGTGGCGACAGCCCGAGCATCTCGTACATCGAGCGCGACCAGTAGAGCCGACCGCGCGCCATGTCCCAGTCCCACAATCCGCAGCGACCACGTGACAGCGCCATGTCGACCCGCCGGTGGCTTTCGAGATAGATGTCATCGGCTTCTTGGGCGCGGCCGGCCTGGCTGAAATAGGCATAGAGAATGACCAGCAGAATGGAGGAGGTGGCGATGAAAAGAGTAACATTGACCGAAACCGCCTGCCGCCAGGCTTCGTCCATGTCCGTGACGGGTGTCAGCGACAACAATGCGCCTACGCCATCGGGCAGCCGGGTCAAGGCGGCCAGGTTTTGTTCGCCGTCAAACTCGATCGCCTGAACTCCGGCGCGATTGCCAAACAGCCACAGCGGTGAGGTTTCCGGCATCAGGCTCGCCGCAGAGCGACCGACCAGATGACGGCCGCCGGCGGTGGCGGCAAACACCCGGTTGGTGGCGTCCAGCACCAGCATATAACGCCCCCCGTTCTGGGATATTGAATCGAGTGCCCGGTTGAGCCGCGCCTCCGTTTCCCAGCGCAATCCTGCGCGCACCGGCGTCAGGTCGACCGACAGCGCGGCGCTCGCTGCCACGGCCGAAAGCGCCGTCAGTTGCTCGGCAGCGGTCTGCAGCCGCTCGCGGCCCTCGTTGATGTTGATGTAGCGAGCAGCGGCCACCACCACCAGGAAAGCGATGATGAGCACGGGAATGAGGCGCTTGAGAAACGGCTCGGCACCAATCAGACGATCATAGGCAGGTTGCGCAAACAGTTTCGCATGCCCGGAAAGCACTCGTCCTGACGCACGTTTTGCGTCTGGTTTGTGAGCATGAATCGACCCTTCGGCCGCAGGAATAGGCTGCGCGTCCGCCATAATTTGTATCTGTCCCCATTGGGATTCGGACAACCGCATCTCCGAATCTGCCCTAATGAATCAAAGGCGATTCGGCTTGTCCAGCCTTAAAAGAAAGGTTCTGTTAACGAGTTGATTTCATGTCGATATTGTTAGAATCGAGTCGCAACTGTTATGGGTCCGGATGCAGCTTGCCACGCCGGTTCGCGAAATCCGATGCGGCGGAACCCCGGCCAAGCCTCAATTGGTGGCTTCGCAAAGGGGCTTAACAGCAGCGGCTGCAGGTGTTTGATTGTTGGCCGACGCGGTCTCAGTCTGGCAGCATGCGGTCGACAATATCGCTCACATCGGCCGAGAGCGCGCCGGCTTCACGGATTGAAACGAGCGCGAGACGGGCTTGTTCTTGCCGTCCAGCTTCCAGCGATTGCCACGAACGAAGGGCAGTGAGAATCCGTGCAGCGAGTTGCGGATTGCGCTTGTCGATGGCAATTACCTCGCGTGCCAACAGCCGGTAGCCGGCGCCGTCGGCGCGGTTGAAACCGGTGGGGTTGCCTGCCGAGAAGGCGCCGACCAACGCGCGCATGCGGTTGGGGTTGGTGCGATCGAAATCCGGACTGGCAAGCAGTTGCTCGACCCGGTCACAACTGTTTGCACCCGGCGCCATTGCCTGGATCGTGTACCATTTATCAAGCGCCAGCGGATTGTCGGCAAAGCGCGTCCGAAAGCTCTCCAGCGCCTCCCGGGTCTCTTCCGCGCCGGCAAACTGGTATACCAGCAATTGCAGCGCCTGTGCCATCATGGTCATGTTGTCGGCCGCATCGAACGCCTTCTTGAGCCGGTCCGGCCAGCCTTCGGCGATCGATGCATAGGCCATAGCCGTGGCTGCCAGTGCCCGCTTGCCGGCATCCGCCGCATTCGGGCTGTAGGCACCCTTTGGCGCGCCGTCAGCCAGCGCGGCAAAGGTTTCCAGACCGGCATGTGCCACTTCCATCATCACCGCTTCGCGGGCTGTGTGAATAGCGTCAGGGTCGATATTGCTGCCGATCTCGCGGGCGATGTCGCTTTCAGCGGGCAGTGTCAGCGCTTGGGCGCGGAAGGCCGGCTCGAGGCTCTCATCGGCTGCCGTGGCGATAAGGATTTCAGCCAGTTCGGCGACCGACGGCAGTTTGCGGTCGTCGCGGGTAAGCTGAGCCGCACTTATCAGGCTTCGGGTTGCATGGTCGTTGATCGCCTGCCATCGGGCCACGCCATCGCTGTCAAAGCGGGCGATATGTGCCAGATCAGCGATGCTTTGTTCCATGGCGATATTGACCGGGGCTGAAAAGCCGCGATTGATCGACAGCACCGGCCGCTCGGGCACATCGGCAAAACGGAAGGTCTGTTTGCGTTTGGTCAGGTGAAATACGCCGTTCTCGGCCCCGCCACCGCTGGGTTGCCCCTCGAATTCGCGACCATCGGGCAGGATCAGCCCATAGGCCAGCGGAATATGCATCAGCGCCTTGCGTGACTGCCCGGGCGTCGGCGCCAGCGACTGCTCGAGTGTCACACTGAAAGCCTTGTCGGCTTCGTTCCAATCGGTCGACACGGTGACCGACGGGGTGCCTGCCTGGCTGTACCAGAGTGCGAACTGTGTCAGGTCACGGCCGCTGGCGTCTGTGAAACAGGCGAGAAAATCTTCGATGGTTGAGGCGTCGCCATCATGCCGCTCGAAATACAGATCCATGCCCTTGCGGAAATCATCCGCGCCCAGAATGGAGCGGATCATGCGCACCACTTCCGAGCCTTTTTCATAGACGGTTGCCGTGTAGAAGTTGTTGATCTCACGATATTTTTCCGGACGCACCGGATGGGCGAGTGGACCCGCATCCTCGGGGAACTGATGCGCCTTGAGCAGCCGGATTTCGGCGATGCGCTTGACCGGCGCCGAGCGCTGGTCGGCCGAGAAAGTGTGGTCGCGATAGACCGTCAGTCCTTCCTTCAGGCAGAGCTGGAACCAGTCGCGGCAGGTGATGCGGTTACCCGTCCAGTTGTGAAAATACTCATGCGCGATAATCGCCTCGATATTGGCGTAGTCAGCGTCGGTCGCCGTCTCCGGGTCAGCCAGTACGTATTTGTCGTTGAAGACATTGAGCCCCTTGTTCTCCATCGCCCCCATGTTGAAATCCGACACCGCGACGATCTGGAAGATATCGAGATCATACTCCCGCCCATAGACTTCTTCGTCCCATTTCATCGAGCGCTTGAGGGCGTCCATCGCATAGCCGGCGCGGGCTTCCTTGCCGTGCTCGACATAGATCTTCAGCGCCACGTCGCGGCCGCTCATGGTGGTGAAGCTGTCTTCGATCATGCCGAGGTCGCCGCCAACCAGCGCGAAAAGATAGGAGGGCTTGGGGTGCGGATCAAACCAGGCGGCGAAATGGCGGCTTTCGTCATAGTCACCGCCGCCGAGGAAATTGCCATTCGACAGCAACAGCTTGGCATCGTCTTTGCGGGCTATGACAGTAATGGTGTAGACCGCAAGCACATCCGGCCGGTCATAGAAATAGGTGATGCGGCGGAACCCTTCGGCCTCACACTGCGTGCAATAGACCCCGCTGGAGCGGTAAAGCCCCATCAATGTGGTGTTGCTTTCGGGCGAGATCGTGGTGGAGACTGTGATCTCGAACGGGCCGCTTTCGGGCAGAGCGCGAATGGTCAGCCTGTCAGGCGTCGCCGCGTAATTGGCTGGATCAATGTCAGTACCATCAAGCTGCAGACCGTCGAGCGTTAATTCGTCGCCATCAAACACCAGCGCCGCGTCCGCCGCCACGCCTTCGCGCCGGTGCAGGATCACCCGCGAGACTACCTTGGTCGCCGCCGGGTCCAGTTCGAACGTAAGGTCGATCCGTTCGACAACGAAATCCGTAGGTCGATAGTCGTCAAGCTTGAAGACCTGTCCCGATTCAGTCCGCATATGAAATACCCCGCACTATTCAATATTGGTCCGGACGCTATCACAGAGGATGCTGCTATGGCGTTAATGCTGAAGCGTTAATATGCTCGGCATCGCCGGGGTACGGCAATTTCATCACTTAGAGTGGCTTACGACCATGGCTTTGCCACTGTTTTACCGGTTGATCGCGCCTGCTGCATCAGCTGGCGGATGAGAGGCAGGGTGGTCTCCGTTTGCCTCGACAAATCGTCCAGGCACTCTAAATATAGACTGGAATCGCGCATGTGCCCGACGTCCAAGCATTCAACAGGAAATACCATGAACATCGCCACCCCAAAATTCGGAGTCGGCGCATCCGCGTTGCGCAAGGAAGACCCTAAGCTGATTCGCGGTGAGGGCGCCTTTACCGATGACATCACCGCCGAAGGTGAATTGCGTGGGTACGTGCTGCGCTCATCCTATGCTGCGGCCCGGTTCAGCTTCAATGATCTCGACGCGGCGCGTTCGGCCGACGGCGTGCATCTGGTGCTGACTGCCAAGGATGTGGCCCATCTCGGCCCGGTGATCTGCCAGACGCCGCTCAAGCAGCCCGATGGAACCCGCCACGCGCTCAAGCACACACCGCTTTTATGCGACGGCGAGGTACGTCACGTCGGCGACGCGGTGGCTTTTATTGTCGCCGACACGCTGGCGCAGGCCCAGGAAGCCTCGGAGCTGATCGACATTGATTGGAAAATCAGTAACGCCCATGTCGACCTCGCCACCGCGCTCGATCAGGACCGGCCGCTGGTCTGGCCGGATCTGGGCACCAACCAGGCGTTCTTGTACCGGGTTGGCAATGCCGAGGCGACCGAAGCTGCTGTCGCCAGCGCCGATCATGTGACGACCGTCCGTTTCGTCAATAACCGACTGGTCTCCAATTACATGGAACCGCGCGCCTGTCTCGCCGAATGGGATGGTGAGGCTGGAAAATTCACGCTGACGCTCGGCTCGCAAGGTGTTCATTCCATTCGCCGTACGCTCGCCAAGGACGTGTTCGGCATGGACCTCGACGCCTTCCGGGTTGTCACCCGCGATGTCGGCGGCGGCTTTGGCACCAAATCGTTCAATTATCGCGAATACCCGCTGGCGCTGGAAAGCGCGCGGCAACTCGGTCGGCCGGTCAAATGGGTCTGCGACCGCACCGAGCATTTCCTTGCCGACGCCCATGGCCGTGATCACCTCGTGACCGCGTCGCTGGCGCTCGACAAGGATGCCCGTATCACCGGGCTGCAGATCGACATTCTCGCCAATATGGGCGGCTATCTGAGCCAGTTCGGTCCCTATGTGCCAACTTTTGGCGGCTCGATGGCGACCGGTGTCTACGACATCGCCAATCTCGATTTCAAGCTACGCGGGGTCTACACCCACACCACGCCGGTCGACGCCTATCGCGGCGCCGGGCGCCCCGAAGCGGCGTTCCTGATCGAGAGGCTGATCGACGCCACCGCGCGCGAAATCGGCATGCCGGTGGCAGAACTGCGCCGGCGCAATTTCATCCGGCCCGAGCAAATGCCCTATATGACCCAGGGCGGGCGCAACTACGATGTCGGCGAATTTGACGGCCACATGACCCGGGCACTGGAAAAGGCGGGCGCGGCAAGTTTTCCCGAACGAGCAGCCGAGGCTGCAACGCGCGGCAAGCTGCGCGGCTTCGGTACGGCCGTCTATATCGAGGCCTGCGCCTTTGCAGGTTCCGAACCTGCGAAGCTGACGCTCGATGCCGATGGTGGCGTAACCCTTTATATCGGCACCCAGACCAATGGTCAGGGCCATGCCACGGCCTATAGCCAGTTCGTTGCCGACAAGATCGGCATTGATTTTGACCGGATCACGGTGCGCCAGGGCGATACCAACGAACTTGCCAGGGGCGGCGGCACCGGCGGTTCGAGATCGATCCCGCTTGGCGGCGTCTCGGTCAACCGCGCTTCCGAAGTATTGGCTGACAAGATCAGGAAGCTGGCCGTCGATGAACTCGAAGCCTCGGCCGCCGATATCGAGTTGGTCGAAGGTTCGGCGCGGATCGTCGGTACCGACCGGGTGCTCAGTTTCGCCGAGATCGCCCGCGTCGCCAAGTCCGATGAAGACCGCACCGGCGAAGCCGATGTGGTGCAGGACGAGGCAACCTATCCCAACGGCACCCATATCTGCGAGGTCGAAATCGATCCGGAAACCGGCCATGTTGAAGTTATTGCCTACACCATCGTCGATGATTTCGGCGTTACCGTGAACCCGGTGCTGCTTCTGGGGCAGGTGCATGGCGGCGTCATGCAGGGTATCGGCCAGTGCCTGAGCGAAGGCGTGGTCTATTCTGAGGACGGACAATTGCTGACTGCGAGCTTCATGGACTATGCCATGCCGCGCGCCGACAGCGTGCCGTATTTTGATTTCGAGACCCGCAATGTTCCCTCGACCACTAACGCCATGGGAATCAAGGGGGCGGGCGAGGCCGGCACCATTGGCGCCTGTCCGGCGGTGGCCAACGCGCTGGTCGATGCGCTCGACCGAGCCCGCGGCGTGCGCCATATCGACATGCCGGCGACGCCGCTACGGGTCTGGGAGGCGCTCAACATTTAGATCAGGCATCGGGTGAAGACGGGGCCCATCAGCAAAGTGCAGCCCGATCATCAGCTTATTTGATCGGACGCCAGCCAGCTGACGGGCTATGGTCCGGTGGTTTGCCTTCTGATCTGCCGCCACGTTTGCCGGTCCAATTGCAAGCCCGGTGTGTCCCTGTCTACGGCCCGCATGAAAGGAAATTCAAGTGAGTCAAAAAAGCCCGGTTGAGACCGAGACAAAAGCGGCGCGACTGGATGTGTCATCAACTCCGGCGCAGAGCGCATCGCCGATGGTTGGAATCGGGCTCAAGGTGATGTCGGTCTGTGTCTTCGTCAGCATGTCGACCTTGATCAAGGCCGGCGGTGAGGGCCTGCCTGCGGGGCAGATCGTGTTCTTCCGCTCGGCCTTCGCCATCGTTCCGATCTTGGTCTATCTGGCTCTGCGCGGACAGCTTGATGGCGCCTGGCGCACCGCCAACCCGCTGTCGCATGTAATGCGCGGTCTGGTCGGCGTCATGGCCATGGGGTTTGGGTTTTACGGCCTGATGCAACTGCCATTGCCCGATGCGATCGCCATTGGCTACGCCATGCCGCTGATAGCTGTGGTATTCGCCGCGGTTTTCCTGCGCGAGACCGTGCGCATCTTTCGCTGGTCGGCGGTGGCCGTTGGTCTTGGCGGGGTGATGATCATCTCCTGGCCGCGGCTGAGTCTGTTCAGCGACGGCTTCGGTTCCGGCGAAGCGCTCGGCGCGGTTGCGGTTCTGATTTCCGCCTCGCTCGGCGCCACCGCCATGATTCTGGTGCGCAAGCTGGTTCTGACCGAACGGACGCCGACGATCGTGCTCTATTTCTCGCTCACAGCCACAGTTCTGTCGCTGGCCACGATTCCCTTTGGCTGGGTCGTGCCGGACTGGCAGACACTGGTGCTGATGGCGCTGGCCGGATTTTGTGGCGGTCTCGGGCAGATATTGCTGACCCAAAGCTACCGTCATGCCGATGTATCGACCATCGCCCCGTTTGAATACACCTCGATCATTCTGGGTATCGTCATCGGTTATGTCGTGTTTGGCGACGTGCCGACCTGGACCATGCTGACCGGTACCGCGATTGTCGTCAGCGCCGGTCTGTTCGTCATCCTGCGCGAGCACAGGCTCGGGCTTGAACGTCGGGCCCAGCGCCGGCTTGTCACCCCGCAGGGATAGTTGGCACCCTGCATATTGGTATGGCTCGGCGTAGGGTGCGGTGCGCCGCACAAGGTATATAGGGTCAGAATTTCAGTATTACCGCCTGATATTGACCAGTTGACACTGGTCAAGGCGCCGTCGTTTCGGATTTGCTCCAATAGGCGCATCGAAACGGCGCGCCCTGTTTGCGCCGTCGATCACGCCCAATTCTGCGGCTGATCCTGAAAGGAGCAAGAAATGTATTCAAAGATCATGGTGCCGGTCGATCTCACGCACGCTGTTCAGCTCGAAAAGGCGCTGACCACCGCGGCAGATCTGGCAAAGCTTTACAATTCATCCGTGACCATTGTTGGCGTGGCTGGCGCTGAACCGGGGCCGGTGTCGCATAATCCGAAGGAGTTTGCGGCCAAGCTCGACGCTTTTGCTTCAGATCAATCCGTCAGGCACGGCGTGACATTTGCAGCCATGGCCAAGACCTCGCATGACCCCGCGGTGGACCTTGATTTCCGGCTCAAGGAAGCAGCGGAAGAACTTGGCGCCGACCTGGTGGTCATGGCCTCGCATGTTCCGGGATTTCTCGACCATTTCTTCTCATCCAAGGCCGGTTACCTGGCTTCTCACGTGGGTATTTCCGTGTTCATCATCCGGTAGCCCACCGCCCGGACGCACCAGCTGCGGGTCAAGTCTGACCGGCCCGTGCCCGGTGTTTAGCCAGGGATTTGGGCGGTGCCCGGTCGGTCAAACGGTCCCGGGAGGAGTGTCGGCGTCGGCTTCCGCTTCTTCGGGCTCTTCCTCCGGGTCGTCGTTATAGGCCGGGTCAGAACGGGGATCGAGCTCGGCGGTTTGCGGGGTCTGTTCGCGCATCGGCGCCATCATCAGGAAGTCCGAGCGCGTCTCTTCGGAGGGCTGCTCGCGACGGCTGATGCGCCAGGCGGCATGGCCGCTATAGGTGGCAAAACAGATCGCCATGGCTGCAAACAGCGCAAACGGGCCAAGCCCGTCCATTGCCAGGCCGATGATGATCGGTCCGATCATGGTAGCCACGCCATAAATGATCATCAGACCACTCGACACCTCGACGAATTCATCGGCCTCGGCATGGTCATTTGCATGCGCCACGTTGAGCGAATAGATCGGAAACAGCACCGTGCCCAGCACCAGCATCAGGGCGAAGAACATCATTCGGTTTTCAACACCGAACACGGCGGTCATGCTGCAGGTAATGACGCCGACGAGGCCGGCAAAAATCATCACCTTGCGGCGATCCATCCGGTCCGAAGCGCGGCCAAGCGGATACTGGAAAATCGCTCCGCCGACCATCGCCACGGCCAGCATCGAGGCACCTTCGGTTGTCGTGAGGCCGAGTTGCGAGGCATAGACCGGGCCCAGCCCGTTCCATCCGCTGGCGATCAGGCCGGCAAGAAGCGTGCCGATGACTGCCGCCGGCGAGCGCCGGTAGAGCGCAGGCACATCGAATTTCACTTGGGTCAGCGGTTGCGGCGACTGTGCGCTCGATAGCGCCGTCGGCATGATTGCCAACGAGCAGATCAACGCGCAGACCATGAACAGGGCCGGCTGCATGACGTCGCCAAACGGCACCACATACTGACCGAGCATGATCGCCGACATGGTCACCATCATGTAGACCGAAAACAGAGCACCGCGATTTTCATTGCTGACCTTCTCGTTGAGCCAGCTTTCGATGATCATGTAGCCGCCGGCGATGGAGAAACCGGCCAGCGCCCGGATCAGCACCCAGGCCATCGGGTGAACCACCAACGAATGCAACAGAAACGACATCGCCATCATTGTCGTCAGCACGCCGAACACGCGTACATGGCCGACGCGCAGCACCAGCCGCGGCGTGATGATGCAGCTTGCGGTGAACGCAATTGCATATCCGGTGGCAATTAGCGAAATGGCGAAGGTTGACCAGCCTTCTTCCACCGCCCGGATCGGGATCAGATAACCGGAGAGTCCGACCGCTGCCAGCATGAAAAATGTCGAAAGTAGCAGCGATGCCACCGATCGTACGGACTGGATCATGGCGGCTCTTCCTACCAACAAAAAAAACGGCCTTGCCGTTCTCCCGTGTGTTCTCTGGAGAAGGGAAGACCCAATTACACTGCGATTCTAGCTGGATCATGCCATGGCAAATTGCGACGGGAATGCCCGATTGCGACTTCGCAAAAATATTTTCGATGTGGTGGGAAATTGGCGAGGCGACGGGTTAGCCGGCAGCCAGTGCCTCCAACCGTTCCTGCAAGGATAGCAGGTCAGCCCAGACAAACCGTTTTTGTGCCGGGTTGCGCAGCAGATAGGCCGGGTGCAGCGTCGGCAGCGCCGGGATCGGCGCGTCGCCAACCTGATAGTCCATCCAGTTGCCGCGTATCGACAAAATTCCCTTGTCGGTGTTCAGCAGCGACTTGCTCGCGACGTTGCCGAGCATGACAACGATCTTTGGCGCAGCCAACGCCACATGGCGCTCGATAAACGGCCGGCACAGCTCGATCTCGTGCGGGGCAGGGGTGCGGTTGCCTGGCGGCCGCCAGGGAATCATGTTGGTGATGTAGGCGCTGTCGCGATCGAGCCCGATGGCAGCCAGCATGCGGTCGAGCATCTGCCCGGCACGGCCAACGAAAGGCGCTCCCTGCAGATCCTCGTCACGTCCCGGAGCTTCGCCGATAAACATCACCGGCGCTTCAGGGTTGCCGTCCGCAAATACCAGTGATTTTGCGCTGTGGCGCAAGTTGCAACCGGTAAAACCATCAAGCGCCGCGCGCAGTTCGGAAATCGAGTTGGCACTCGCGGCCAGCGCCCGGGCCTGTTCGAACGCAGCCACACCGGGAACGGTCAGCTGCGAGGCTTGCGGATCCGGGGTGAGCGGTTGCGGCGCGGGCTTGCGGCTGATGCTCGGAGCAGGCTGCGGTGTTGGCGCGGCAGGCTGCTGGCCATGTACGACTGCCGCGGGGGCATTAGTCTGCGGTTGCGGCCGTTTGCGCGCCTGAAGCGCCTCGGCTGTCTGCACGAACCGGTCGATGGGCGCGTCTTCGCACAGCTCGCCGACGCCGCTGTCGGCGTAGAAGTGCAGAAGTGCTGCCAGCTCCGCGGAGTTCATTTCATGTGCCATGCCTGCCATCGCCGGATTCTATCTGATGGGCCATGCAGTGGGAAGGGGCGTAATCATCCCGGTCCACCGCGCTGTGCGCCATTACGTCTCTGGGTGCTTGTACGTTCTGACAATCCATGGAATAAAAGAGTGATGAAAACACAAAACGCCGTCAAGATTCTCTCGGTTCTGGCCCATGAAGGGCGCGTGTCGCTGTTGCAAACACTGGTGCAGGCCGGTGAGGAGGGGGCCTCGGTGGGCGCTTTGGCGGAGGCAATCGGGCAAAACCTCAAGACTGTCTCCGCGCAACTGCAACTGATGGCTGATGCCGGGCTGGTGCGCGCCCGCCGCGAGGGAAAACAGATGATTTATTGCGCTCAATACGACACACTTGGCGCGCTGTTTTCCTTCATCATGCATGATTGTTGTGGCGGCCATGAAGACCTGCGCCGCACCGTGCAGCGGGTGTGCAAATGCTGACGCCGGCTTCTGATTCCAATTGCTGCGCGGCGACGCCTGTCGATGTGATCAACAGCGGATGCCATTGCCTTCCGTTTGACGCTGAAACGCGCCGACGTAGGGTGGTCTCCGGCAGCCATGATTCGCGGCTGGAAGGCCTTCTGGCCCATCGGCCCGGGCTCTATGCCGGCACGGCGGTGTTCGTTGCCCGCGACCACTACCTGCAGATGGCGCAATTGGTGGAGGCGGTTGCCCACAGCACGGCAACCGACGATTATGAGACAGCCATTCACGCCCGCGATCCAGGCATCGACCTCATGCGCCAGCGGAAAAGTCAGAGCCTGCTGATGGGCTTCGATTTCCATATTTCGTCCGACGGGCCGCGGCTGATCGAAATCAACACCAATGCCGGCGCAGCCTTCCTCGCCAAGCAATTTGCCGAGCCCGGATCGTCCTGTTTACCTGTCGGAACAAACCGTCCGGATTTTACCGAGTCCCGGCTCGATGATCTGCTGGTGTCGATGTTCTTGGACGAATGGAACACTCTGCGACCGGGCAAACCGCTTGGCACGCTCGCCATTGTCGATGAGAAACCCGAAAGCCAGTATCTCTACCCCGACATGCTGCTTGCTGCCGAACTGCTCAATTCGCGCGGCATTCGCACGCTGATTGTCGACCCATCAACACTCGACTATCGCGACCGTGCATTGCGCCATGACGGTGAAACCATCGATATGGTCTATAACCGGCTCACCGATTTCAAACTCGAAGCCGACAGCAACTGGGCGTTGCGGCAGGCCTATCTCGAGGACGGGGCGGTGATCTCGCCGTCCCCGCGTCACCATGCGCTCTATGCCGACAAGCGCAACCTTGTGCTGCTCGGTGGCGATGATGGTGAACCCGGGGCGGTGGAGACCGATCTCCGGGCCATGATTCCGCTGACACAGACGGTCGACATGATCGACGCTGCTGCCGCCTGGAAGGCGCGCAAGACCAAATTTTTCAAACCCGCAGGTGGCTATGGCAGCCGGGCTGCCTATCGCGGCGACAAGCTGACAACGGGGGTCTGGAAGACAATTCTGGAGGGAGGATATGTCGCCCAGCAATTCGTTGCGCCCGCCGCCCGCGGCTTGCTGGTGGGTGGTGTGCCGGTGGAGCTCAAATTCGACATCCGACTCTATGCCTATGCCGGCAAGCCGTTGTTCCCGGTGGCGCGGATGTATGCCGGGCAGACCACGAATTTCCGTACGCCCGGCGGCGGCCTGGCCCCGGTGATCCTGGTTTGATGCCTGCGATCAGGATATGAAAAACCGCCCGGAACGAGGTCCCGGGCGGTTGATGTGTGCGATCAGATAGCCTGATATCAGGCGTTGTATTCGTTCTCGCCGGCGCCTTCATTGCCTTCGCCGTCTTCGTCGTCATTGTAGTCCGGATCGTTGGCGGCAGCTTCTTCCGCTTCCGCAACGGCTTCCTCGTCAATGCCGTAGATGGCATCGGCGGAGGACAGATCCTCACCCTTGGACTGACGCTCGGCTTCATCAGCGGAACGGGCGACGTTGAAGGTCACTTCGACATTGACTTCGGCATGCAGCGCCAGCGGCACGGTGTGCAGGCCGATGGTCTTGACCGGGTTGTTCATGTCGACCTGGCTGCGGCCGATGGTGAAGCCGTTGTCGGCGAGAACGGCGATCACGTCGCGGGCGGCGACCGAACCGTAAAGCTGACCGGTTTCACCAGCCGAACGGACGACCACGAAGGTCTTGCCGTTGAGCTTTTCGGCAATCTGTTCGGCTTCCGACTTGCGCTCGAGGTTGCGGGCTTCCAGCACCGTGCGCTCGGCTTCAAAACGGGTCTTGTTGGCGGCGTTGGCGCGCAGCGCCTTGCCCTGCGGCAGCAGGTAGTTGCGCGCGTAGCCGTCGCGAACCTTTACGGTGTCGCCCATCTGGCCGAGCTTGGTGATGCGTTCGAGAAGAATGACGTCCATTGTGGTGTCCTTTCCAGGGGTTGTTCAGTGTGTCAGGGGTGGGTATCGGGACCGGGTCCACCGGTCACCGTCAGTGTGCGGGCGGTATCGAACAGCCCGAGAAACAGAAAGAAGCCGAGCGGCAGTGTAAACAGCACCGTCGACAGATAGGCCAACCACAACAGCATGCCGCGCGCCGGCTTGCCGCGCGTACGCTTATGGGCAATGGCGAAACCGGCTGCCACGAAACCGATGCCGAAAGCACCGATGATGGTCCAGCCGACCAGGGCTGCAACGCCGGGCACGAAGCTCAGCACAACGCCAGCGCCGAGCCCGACCGCGCCCATCGGCGGCATCCGCAATTGCGTGGGAAGATCATCCTTTGGCCGCCTAGAACGGCCTGACAGGCGCACGATTGCCGAAGCGACATACCACCCGGCAAGCAGGATTAGCACCCAGATTGCCGCCTGGATGGCGGGCAGGGCAAACAGAAAGAACCGTTTCATCTCGGCAATGCCGTTTGCGGTAGGCTGGTATTCGGCGTTGTTGAGCTTCAGCGCTTCAACAAACATGTCGACCAACTCGCCGATGAACCCTTCGCCATAGCCCATCGCCAGGCCGACGGCGAACAGGCCGGTGCAGACCACGGTCGAAATGCTCAAGAGGATGTCGGACAACGGATACCAGGCGACTGCGCCCTCAGGCCCGCCAAGTTCCTCGGCCGGCCGACCGAGGTTGGACAGATGCGCAATCCAGGCGGCTGGCGCCAGCGTTGTCACGGCGGTCACCAGTGCAGCTTGCGGCGTGGTGGCAAAGCCGACAATGGCCATCGCCGCAGCGACCGCAACGATCGAGGCAAGGTTTGACCAGCCCAGCCCGGCAATCAGGATCGGCAGTGCCGCAGTGGCAAACATCAGAAAGGAAAGACCGGAAGAATAGCCCGCGCTGACAAGCAGAAGCGCGGCGGATACGCCGGCGAGCAGGCCCACAAGGAGCGATGTGCTTTGCTGTGTCATAAATCGCTGTCCTGCGTTCAAGCAGTTAGAGGTCAGTCGCGACCGATTTCGCGCCTCAACCCCAACCCGGGAGAGTGTTTGCCCAGACCCCACGCCCGTTCGCGGGAAGGGAACGGGACCCGGCAAATATTGCCAGGTCCCTGAATGTCCTACTTCAGCACGTAAGGCAGCAGGCCGAGGAAACGTGCACGCTTGATCGCCCGGGCGAGTTCGCGCTGCTTCTTCTGGCTCACGGCCGTGATGCGTGAAGGAACGATCTTGCCGCGCTCGGAAATGTAGCGCTGCAGCAGACGTACGTCCTTGTAATCAATCCGCGGTGCATTGGCGCCCGAGAACGGGCAGGTCTTGCGACGGCGGTGGAACGGACGGCGTGTCGGGATCTGGTTGATGTCGACCATTGTCTGTTCTCCTATTCGCGGTCTTCGCGCGGACGGCGCGGGCCACGATCGCCGCGGTCACCGCGATCGCCTCGGTCACGGTCGCCGCCACGCGGGCGGTCGTCACGTTCGCGCTTCTGAAGCATGGCCGACGGGCCTTCTTCATGAGCAGCGACCGAGACGGTCATGAAGCGAAGAATGTCTTCGTTGAAGCGCATCTGGCGCTCCATTTCCTTCACGGCATCCGACGGTGCGTCGATGTCCATCAGCGCGTAATGCGCCTTCCGGTTCTTGTTGATGCGGTAGGTAAGGGACTTCAGCCCCCAGTGTTCAATACGCCCGACTTTGCCGCCGTTTGCCTCGATCACACCCTTGTACTGGTCCACAAGGGCTTCGACCTGCTGGCTGGAAACATCCTGTCGAGCAAGGAATACATGTTCATATAGAGCCATGATTGACTTGCCTTTCTTGCATTTTACATCACCCGGGTCCGGCGCTAAGCCCCAGCGACTTGTCCTGTCGGCGTGTCAGCCGGGCAAGAAAGACGTGGTATCGAGACGGTCGTGAGCGGAGACACGGGAGGCCGGAGCGCTTGTGCCCCTAGGATCCTTTGACAAGGATCGCACCCTCCGTTCAGCCACCAGCCAGATGACCGGGTGTTCGAACAAGGGCGCTTATACGCGGTTCTTGCTGCATTGCAAGACCAAAGCCATCCAGTCTGGATGAAGACGGCCCATAAAACCGGCCAATACGCCGCGATATCTGCCCGTGCCTCTGCACAGCGGGGGCGTGCTGTTTTCGGCTCCACCATAACAGGTGGGGCCGACATTTCAGATGAATACAAACTTACATAGATTTCGGCCGGCATTTTTACCCTGAATTCGTACTGGTAAGTACTATATGGCCAGCTTAACCCCGGATTCATTGGAAGCTGAACAGTATGCTTTCCGGATCCTGCGCTGGAAATGCCACCCGGCGGCCAAACTGGTCTGATTGTTGAAACAGAAGGAAACGCTCATGTCCTTATTTCTGAAGGCCCTGATTGTCGGCGCGACACTCATGCTTGGCGGCATCTCCGCACAGGCCGCAGAGTCCGACAAGGTGGTGCTGACTGTCTCCGGAAAAGTGACCAACGGCGAAGCGGTGGACTTCACGTTCGCCGAACTCGAAGCGCTTGGCATGTCGGTCATCACCACCAGTTCACCCTGGGAAACCGATCCCGTTACCTTTGAAGGCGTTCCAATAGCGGCGTTGCTCTTGTCAGTTGGAGCGACTGGCGAGACCGCGGCGATTTTGGCGCTGAATAAATACCGCACCGAAGTGCCGATCACCGATTTCACCGATCATGGTGTGATCCTGGCGAGCCGCAAGAATGGTGAACCCATGCCGATCAGCGACAAAGGTCCGCTGTTTGTTGTCTATCCGTTCGATGACAAACCCGAATTGAACACCGAAATCTATCACTCGCGGTCTGCCTGGCAGGTCCGCAGCATCATCATCGAATAGACCGAGCACCAAAGACCATTCCATTCATGCGGCTTCCCAAAACCACATTCAACCTGTTCGCGATTGCCAGCCTTGTCGCCCTCGGCGCCATTGGCTGGATTCACGCGGGTCTTGTGGCCGAATCGGAGGAGTCGGTTGCCCGTTCAGCCCGCTATGACGTGACCTGGACGGGCTCGGCGGGGCGAATGGAAATTCTGGAATTGCAGAAGTGGGTGTCCGATTATCTGAAAAGCGGCAGCCCGGAGGATGCCGCTCAGGTATATTTGTACAGCCAGATCGTCGAGGGTCGGTTGAACAACTGGAACTCCGGCAAATTCGGAGAGTATATCGACCTGTCGCCCGATCGCCGTGCCCAGTTCAATCAGATCCGGGCTGAATTTGGCGAAGCTGTTACCGAATTTGCCAATCTCGATGATCCGCAGGTCCAGCAGCGCATCGTCAAAAAACTCGCAAAGATCGCTCCGGTCATCCATCGTATTGGTGCTGACGCCCACACCAGTACGATGATGGTCAACAGCGAAATTCGCAACCAGTTGGCCGAAGAGCAACGGGTGCAGAAATATCTGTCCTTCGGATTGATTGGTGTTGGCGCATTGCTGTTGCTGGTGATGGTGTATCAGAACCGATCACTCGAACGCGCCCATCGCGTGGCCCGCGAAGCCGCCACCGGGTTTTCCGAACTTGCCCATCATGATGGCCTGACCGGTCTTCCCAACCGGCTCGCCTTCAAACGCGAGTTTGACGCAGCCATGGCCGTCGAGGATGGCGAAAGCGACATGCTGGCGGTGTTTGCGATCGATCTTGACGGGTTCAAGGCGGTCAACGACCTGCTCGGCCACGCCGCCGGCGATGAACTGCTGGTTTCCGTCGCTGACCGGCTCAGAAGTCTGATCGCCAAGGCGGGGCAGGGCAATGTCGTCTCCCGCTTTGGCGGCGATGAATTTGTCGTGTTGCTGCAGGGCGAGGTTGCCTTCAGACGGCATGACGCCATCGCTGCGGAAATGCTGGCGGAATTGAGCCAGCCCTACCTCATACAAAACAGCACGGTGGCAATCGGCGCCACGATTGGATTGGCGCTGCTTGATCGCGCCAAGGATTCAGACTCCAATCCGTTGCTCGATGCCGATCTGGCGCTCAGCAATGCCAAGGCGCTGGGCAAGGGGATCGTGGTAACTTTCCATCCTTCCATGCGCAAGGATTTCGAAAGGCGCGGTCATCTCGAAAACGATCTGAAACGTGCACTCACCAATGGTGAAATATTCCCGTTTTATCAGCCGCAGGTGGACATCAAGACCGGTCAACTGGTTGGCTTTGAGGCCCTGGCTCGCTGGAATCATCCGGAGCTGGGCTGGATCGGGCCGAACGAGTTCATTCCGATCGCCGAAACCTCGTCGCAGATTGTCGAACTCGGACGTTGTATTCTGACTACCGCATGCTCCGATGCGATGGCGTTTCCAGACAATATCCGGGTTTCGGTCAATCTCTCGGTTGGCCAGATGTTGCGCGACGATGTCATCAGCATGGTCACCGGCATCCTCGCCAGCACCGGCTTTCCGGCGCACCGGCTGACGCTGGAAGTGACAGAATCGGTGATGATGTCGGAGCCGGAACTGGCCACCCGTATTCTCAACGGTCTCAAAGAACTCGGCATCTCGATTGCGCTTGATGATTTTGGAACCGGCTATTCGGCGCTATCCTATCTCAGGCAGTTCGATTGGGACGAGCTCAAGATCGACAAGTCCTTCGTCGATAATCTTGGTAATGATCCGCGGGCGTTGTCGATTGTCGAATCTGTGGTCGATCTGGCCACGGAACTTGGCATGAAGGTGGTGGCCGAAGGCGTTGAGACGGTTGACCAGAACGAGATCCTGCGCAAAAGCGGCTGCCACATTGCCCAAGGCTATCTGCTCGGTCGCCCGCAGCCGATTGATCAGGTCCACCTGACTTTACTCAAATCGCTTGCCGAGAATGCGACTGAGGCTGATGTCGACGCGAAAACCGCGCACCGCAGCTGAGGCCGGTCCGCTCCCGGCGATGCGGAAACGATCGCTGAAATCGAAGCTGCTCTGGCTGACAGAACCGTGAACGCTGAACCCGCCTCCGCACCGCAATCGCCGAGGTCGCTGGTGCATGGTTGTGATGTCGCTCCGGTGTCTTGCCAGAATCAGGTTTCGCGCAGACTGTGCGGCCAGCAGACATTTTCAGTTGCCTCATTATCGCGGTAGCCAGCAAATTGATCCAGAACCGCCTTTCTCTTTCTGAATTTCCGCCGGCCCGCCCCGGTATCCATGCGTTTGCGACGCTGGCCGCCTGCGAAGCCGCAGCCCGCTCGACGCTGATATCGGTCTATCCGGTGTTGATGTACCGCGCGCTCGGCAATGCTGCGCGGGTCTCCGAAATCTACGTGCTTGTCGGCCTCACCAGCCTGGCGTTTGCCATGGGTGTGCCGTTGTTGGCGCGCTACCTGCCGCGGCGCTGGCTCTACACGCTGGGCATCGTGATGATGATTTGCGGCAGTATCATCGGCGGCTTCCTGCCGCTGCGGTTCGTGCCGTTTGCCGTCGCCGCCAACGCCGCCGGGCTGGTGATGCTGGCGATCTGTTTCAACGCCTATGTGATGGATTATGTCGAGCGCGCCTCGATGGGCCGCAACGAGAGCCGGCGGTTGCTCTACAGTGGCATCCCCTGGAGCGTTGGTCCTTTCCTGGGCGTGTTCCTGATGGACCTGCACCCGCAGATACCGTTTCTGATCTCGATCCTCGCCAGCCTGGTGATGCTGGCCTATTTCTGGCATCTGCGGCTTGGCGACGGCAAGGCGATCACCAAGGCGCGAAGGCCACCGACAAACCCGCTGCGTTACGTGCCGCGATTCTTCCGCCAGCCGACACTGGTGGCCGGTTGGTTCTTTGCCTGCCTGCGCTCCACCGGTTGGGCCGTCTACATCATCTATGTGCCGATTTTTGCGGTCAAGTCAGGGCTGAGCGACCAGCTCGGCGGGCTGGCATTGTCGATCTCCAACGGTTTTCTGTTCCTCACCCCGTTGATGCTCGGGTTTCTCCAGAAAACCAGTGTGCGCAATGCCATCATCACCGGGTTTACCGGCAGTGGCATCCTGTTCGTGGTCGCAGCCTTGGCCTCGCCGTTGCCCTTTGCGGCGCTTGCCATATTGCTGTCGGCAACATTGTTTCTGGTGCTGCTTGATGTCAGCGGCGGGCTGCCGTTCCTGCTCACCGTCAAGCCCTCAGAGCGCACCGAGATGGCGGCAGTCTATGCCACCTACCGTGATGTCTCCGCGGTCAGCTCGCCGGCGCTCGCCCGGCTGGTGCTCGTATTTGTACCGGTACAGGGGGTGTTTGCAGCCACCGGCCTGGTGCTGATTGGCTGCGCCTTTATCGCCCGGCGTACCCACCGTCGACTTGGTGCACGCAAAGCCTGAGGTCATGCAAGCTTCCGCCCGTAAATGTCTGAAGTGACTCGATTTTGCCGAAAGCTGCAGCGCATCGTCCGCCAGAGGAGGGCTGCGTCTGTAGCGGTCCCGACACCGACCTCAGGAAAGACGCCACCGCCGGCTTGCGCTACGCAAGGCCGGCGGCAGCGAAACCGTCAGATCGGCAACGGATGCGCGCGGCGGGCGGTGGCGATGTCTTCGAGCGCCGCTTCCGACAGCTCGACGTCCTTGGCGCCGATGGCGATTTTCAGCTGATCCATGTTGGTCGCACCGATAATGGCCGAGGTCATGAACGGCCGCGTCAGGCAGAACGCAATCGCCATTTGTGCCGGATCGAGCCCGTGCTTGTTGGCGACATCGAGATAGGCCTGGGTTGCCGCCTCCGTTTGCGGGCACCAGCGCCCACCGAGACTTTCGACCCGTACCCGGCGCGAACCTTCGGGCAGCGCGCCGCCCTGGTATTTGCCGGTCAGAATGCCGGCGGCGAGCGGCGAAAAGGCCAGCAACCCGACATCCTCGTGGTGGGCAACTTCGGCCAGGTCGGTGTCGAACAACCGGCAGATCAGATTGTATTCGTTCTGGATCGAAGCCGCCCGCGGCAGGCCGTGTTGTTCGGCCAGCTGCACGAACTGCATGGTTCCCCAAGCGCTTTCATTGGACAGGCCGATGGCGCGGATCTTGCCTGCCTTGACCGCATCACCCAGGCCTTCCAGCGTCTCGCGAATGTCGGGCACGGTGCTGGATTTGTCCTGCGTGCTGGGGTCAAAGGCCCAGTGCTTGCGGAAATGATAGGAGCCGCGGTTGGGCCAGTGCAACTGGTAGAGGTCAATGTGATCGACACCGAGCCGCTTCAGGCTGCCATCGATCGCCTGTTGAATCGACGCGCGGGTAAACCCCTGTCCGTCGCGGGTCCATTTGACGCCGTCGCCGGTCATCTTGGTGGCCAGGATCACCTCGTTGCGTTTGCCTGAGGCTTTAAACCAGCTGCCGATATATTCCTCGGTGCGGCCTTGTGTTTCAGCCCGTGTCGGCTGGGTCGGATACATTTCGGCCGTGTCGAAAAAATTCACGCCTTGCGTCAGCGCATAATCCATTTGTTGGTGGGCTTCGACCTCAGTGTTCTGTTCGCCCCAGGTCATGGTGCCGAGACAAATCTCGCTCACCATTATCTCCGTGCGCCCGAGCGGGTTCATTTTCATGCAGCTCATTCCTCTTGTCTTGAATTCGGCGCACAATACTGGCGGGTAGGCGCGGCGCAACCCGCGCACCGGTAAAACCATTGTTATGGATCAGGCTTAGTACAGCCAGGCGACATAGCCGGTATAGGCCGCCAGCATCGCCAGCCCGGCGCCACGGCCGATCCGACCGGCAATCAGGATCAGTGCGAACAGCGCCAGCGAGACGGCAAGCATCACCGGGATGTCAAAGTTGGCCATCGAGGCGTCGACCGGCACCGGCGCCACCATCGCGGTGACCCCGAGAATGCCCAGAATGTTGAAGATGTTGGAGCCGACCACATTGCCCAGCGCCACTTCGGCGTGGCCACGAATGGCGGCGACCACCGACGTGGCAAGCTCGGGCAGGCTGGTGCCGATGGCGACGATGGTCAGGCCGATCACTGCTTCGGAGATGCCGAACTGCCGGGCAATGGCAGTGGCCGAATCGATCAGCAGGCTGGCGCCGATGAACAGGCCGGCAAGCCCGCCGATGATGAAGGCTGCCTCCTTCCACCCGGCAAGCCGGGTGTGCAGTTCCGCTTCGTCGGCACAACTCGCGCCGCTTTTGACTGAAGCGATCCAGGCCAGATAGGCCACCAGCACCACCACCATGGCGCCGCCGAGCACGGGTGTGACGTTGCCCAGATAACCAAGCCCGAGCATGGTCAGGGCGGCGACCAGCATCATCACCAGATCGCGCGTAAGATTGGGGATGCGCGCGGCGATCGGCGATATGATTGCCGCAGCACCGAGAATGAGCAGGATATTGGCGGTGTTGGAGCCGACCACATTCCCGACTGCAAGCGCCGGGGCGCCGGCAAGGGCTGCCTTGAGTGATACCAGCAGTTCCGGCATCGACGTGCCAAAGCCAACCACCGTCAACCCGATCAGCAATGGCGGCATGCCGAAGCGATTGGCGAGCGAGATCGCGCCGCGCACCAGAAATTCAGCCCCGGCGGTGAGAAGCGCCAGGCCGAGAGACAGTAAAACGATGTGCATCAGCATGATTCTTGTTCCTGCGCGCCATCGCGGGAAGAGCGAGCGCGCCTTGTGTTGGCCATCGGGAAGCCGGCGTCACGAAGCCTGGGCGCAGGCAGCGGCCCCGGCCATACTGCCGCCTGCTATGAGCCAACAATTCTGCACGACAGCAAGCGCCGCCGCCGGTTGCCATCGGGCAGGACCAGCTCCCACTGCGGATCAGGTCTTCGCACCGCTGAAGCCCATGCGAAACAGCGCAAATGTGCCTGTTCAGTCAGTGTTTTCCGGGTCCAGCTCGGCGGCGATGGCGAGTTTCACCGTCATCCACGTGCCCCACAACGCGGGCGGTATGATCAGGGCAATCAGAATAATATCGCCCGTCATACCAAAGCCGAAGACACCGCCGGCGGCCCACAAGGCGGCAACAGCCGCCAGCCAAATTTCCGAGGTGATCAGCACGATGGCGCCGATAGCGGTTAGAAACGCGACGAACTTGGTTCTGGGAACAGGCACGGTAAAGCTCTCGGTGGATTGGGCCGATGCAGTGTGTGACGCAGTTTGCGACATCGTTGTTTGTCCGAAAAAAGGCGCTGCTGGTTTCGAGCGCAACGACGATGATGTGAAGGCGCTCGATGGCAAATTCAAGATGCCTGCGTTCATGGGTGAGAAATATTTTCCCTTTAAGATCTGAGATCCGGCGACAGGCAGAGGAGATGACCTGTCGGCCGCTATCTGACGCCTTTGTCCTTGCAAAATGCAGCGCGCAGGCGAGGAAACAATGAAAGTAGGCTGATGATAGGGATTTTCGAGCAATTTGTGACGCTGTGGGTGGTGATCGATCCTATCGGTACGATCCCCGTTTTCGTGGCAATTACCGCCAGTATGTCGTCTTCCGAACGGGTAAAGACCGCGATCCGGGCCGCCTTGATTGCGGCCTGCGTGTTGCTGTTTTTCCTGGTTGCCGGGCAGTTCCTGCTCGAGGCGCTCGATATCAGCCTTCCGGCCTTTCAGATCGCTGGCGGCCTGATCCTGTTCCTGTTCGCCTTGACCATGATTTTCGACACTTCGAAGCCTGAAGCGGAAACCGCCGAAGCAAAGAAGCTGGCAGATGCGCACACTGTTGCGGTATTTCCGCTGGCGGTGCCGTCACTGGCGTCACCCGGCGCCATGCTCGCCATTGTCCTGCTCACCGACAACAACCGCTTCAGCGTTCAGGAACAGATCATCACCGGTACCGTCATGGTGTGCGTTGTCGCGGTCGCGCTGGGATGCATGTTGCTGGCCTCACCAATCCTGCGGGTGATCGGCAATGGCGGCGCAGCGATTGTCAGCCGGGTGATGGGCATGGTCCTCGCAGCGGTTGCCGTCGATGCCGTGATCAACGGGATAACCGAACTCGTCAAAGCCGGAGCCTGATGAGCGGTACGGTCTAAATGGACCCTTTTGAAGCTCTCCATGCACACATCAAGTCGATGCGTTTTCCGGCGGTTTTTGGCCGGATCATTTAGCGTTGACCGACCGGTCGCTTGATTTTGCGACAGGGCGTAAACTTGACACCGGCGTTGCGAATGTGAATTGAAGCGCCAACACGACACCAATGATCGGAGCCACGACATGGCCACAGCATTCACTTTTCCGGGGCAAGGCAGCCAGGCAGTCGGCATGGGCAAGGATCTCGCAGAGGCCTATCCCGAAGCCCGCGCGGTGTTTGACGAAGTCGATGCGGCGCTTGGCGAAAAGCTGTCGACGACGATTTTCGAAGGTCCCGAGGAAACCCTGACGCTGACAGCCAATGCTCAACCCGCACTGATGGCGGTGTCGATGGCGCTGATCCGGGTGCTTGAAGCGCGCGGCCTGAAGCTGGCAGATGCCGCCAGCTATGTCGCCGGCCATTCGCTCGGAGAATATTCAGCGCTGTGTGCTGCCGGCATGTTCTCGATCGGCGACACGGCGCGGCTGTTGCGCATCCGCGGCAACGCCATGCAGGGAGCGGTGCCGGCTGGCGAGGGCGCGATGGCGGCGATCATCGGTCTGGAACAGGAAGACGTTGAAGCTGCCTGCGCCGAGGGCGCAGTTCATGGCGCGGTGCAGATCGCCAATGACAATGGCGGCGGCCAACTGGTAATTTCCGGCATCAAGCCGGCAGTCGAAGCCGCGGCTGCGGCTGCTACCGCCAAGGGCGCCAAGCGCGCGCTGATGCTGTCGGTCTCAGCCCCGTTCCATTCGAGCCTGATGCAGCCTGCCGCCGACGCCATGCGCGAAGCACTGGCAGGCGTTGCAAAATCGGCGCCGGTGGTGCCGGTAATTTCCAATGTCCGCGCCGCACCGGTGTCCGACCCCGACGAGATCGCCGAATTGCTGGTCGAGCAGGTCACCGGCCGTGTCCGCTGGCGCGAAACGGTGATCTGGTTTGCAAACAATGGTGTTACCACCCTCGCCGAAATCGGCGCTGGCAAGGTGCTCACCGGGCTCGCCCGCCGCATTGACCGCTCGGTGACCGGTCTCAATGTCGCCGGGCCTGCCGATATCGATCCATTTCTGGCCGCAATCAACGGGCAGACAGCCTAGGGGTAGACCCTCTAGGGTAGGCTATCCGGGGCGAACGTGATTGTTCACGATTCCGGCTTGAGCCAGCCAAAAGCAGAATTAGCGAAAGGGACCAACCATGTTCGATCTGACCGGCCGCAAGGCCCTGGTGACCGGCGCGTCTGGCGGCATAGGCGAAGCAATCGCCCGCCAGCTCCACAGCCGCGGCGCATTTGTCGGCCTGCACGGCACCCGCGTCGAGCGGTTGGAGGCGCTCGCTGCCGATCTTGGCGAACGGGTGAAGCTGTTTCCGGCCGATCTGTCTAACCGCGATCAGGTGTCCGAACTCGGCAAGACTGCCGAGCGCGAGCTCGAGGGCGTCGACATTCTGGTCAACAATGCCGGCATCACCAAGGACGGCCTGTTTGTACGCATGAGCGACGACGCCTGGGATCAGGTGCTTGAGGTCAATCTGACAGCGGTTTTCCGGCTGACCCGCGAACTGGCCCATCCGATGATGAAGCGCCGCCATGGCCGCATCATCAACATCACGTCCGTGGTCGGCGTGTCCGGGAACCCGGGGCAGGCCAATTACTGCGCCTCCAAGGCGGGCATGATCGGCTTTTCCAAAAGCCTCGCTCAGGAAATCGCCCCCCGCAACATCACCGTCAACTGCGTTGCGCCGGGCTTTATCGAAAGCGCGATGACAGAAAAACTCAACGACAAGCAGAAAGACGCGATCATGGGCGCGATTCCGATGCGCCGCATGGGAACGGGCGCGGAAATCGCCTCCGCTGTGACTTATCTGGCCTCCAACGAGGCGTCTTACGTCACCGGCCAGACCATCCACGTCAATGGCGGCATGCTGATGGTCTGAGTGGAGGCATCGCTGTCGGGGTTTTGCACAGGTTATGGCTGCGGGGCAGGGAATCGCCGCCGTGGAACATTTTCCGGCTTTGCCCGTTTGCCAAACCATGGTACTTCGCCCCGCTGAGAGCACAGTTTGCGCCCGCTTCGGGTTCGAAAAGGCCGAATTCCACAGCTTCGGCTTTGACGGAACCGAGCCGAGCGCATAAAAACGTGCAACTAACTTGATTACCCATGCTTGTGCAGGTAACGAAGCACAAGTCCAACGTAGAACAGGTCGAGGAAACCGACATGAGCGACATCGCAGACCGCGTAAAGAAAATTGTCATCGAACATCTGGGCGTTGACGCTGAAAAAGTGAACGAAGGCGCAAGCTTCATTGACGATCTCGGTGCGGATTCGCTCGACACGGTCGAGCTGGTGATGGCGTTCGAAGAAGAATTCGGCGTGGAAATCCCCGACGACGCAGCCGACACCATTCTGACCGTCGGAGACGCGGTCAAGTTCATTTCCAAGGCCCAGGCCTGAGTGGAATGAACGGACGGGCGGTTAATCGGCCCGTTTTCAAGACCGGCGCAGTTCCTGCGCCGGTTTGTTGCTTTTCTGACATGACGGGGAATTGAGACGATGCGTCGAGTCGTCATCACCGGTACGGGTGTCGTTTCGCCACTCGGTTGCGGTGCCGAAATCACATGGTCCCGCCTGATCAACAGCCAAAATGGTGCTTCGCGCATCACTGGTTTCGATGTCAGCGACATCACCGCCCAGATCGCCTGTTCCGTGCCCACCGACCCATCGGTTGAGGGCGCCTTTAATCCGGATGACTGGATGGAGCCAAAGGAACAACGCAAGATCGACAAGTTCATTCTTTTTGGCGTTGCCGCGGCCGAGATGGCGCTCAAGGATGCCGGCTGGAATCCCCAGACCCGTGAAGACCAGATCGCTACCGGTGTCATGATCGGTTCCGGTGTTGGCGGGCTGGAAGGCATTGTCGAGGCTGGCTACACGCTGCGCGACAAGGGTCCGCGCCGGGTCTCGCCGTTCTTCATTCCCGGTCGCCTGATCAATCTGGTTTCCGGCCATGTCTCGATCCGGCATGGCTTGCGCGGCCCCAACCATGCCGTGGTCACTGCCTGCTCCACAGGTGCCCATGCGATCGGTGACGCGTCCCGGCTGATCGCTTTGGGCGATGCCGACGTCATGGTTGCCGGCGGCGCCGAAGCCGCCATCTGCCGCATCGGCATCGCCGGTTTTGCGGCCTGCAAGGCGCTCTCGACCTCGTTCAACGACACGCCCGAAAAGGCCTCGCGCCCCTACGACCGCGACCGCGACGGCTTCGTCATGGGCGAGGGCGCTGCCATCATGGTGCTCGAGGAACTCGAACACGCTTTGGCGCGCGGTGCCAACATCCTCGCGGAAGTGGTTGGCTATGGCCTTTCCGGTGATGCCTATCACATCACCGCGCCGGCAGCCGATGGCGATGGCGCCTATCGCTGCATGCAGATGGCAATCAAGCGCGCCGGCCTTGACGTGTCTGACATCGACTACATCAATGCCCACGGCACCTCGACTATGGCCGACACGATTGAACTGGGCGCGGTCGAGCGACTGCTCGGCGATGCCGCCGATACCGTGTCGATGTCATCGACCAAATCCGCGATTGGCCATCTGCTCGGTGCTGCCGGTGCGATGGAAGCGGTGTTTTCCGCCTTCGCCATTCGCGACAACATTGCCCCGCCGACGCTCAATCTGGACAATCCCGAGGTTGAAACCCGGATCGATCTGGTGCCGAAGGTGGCGCGCAAGCGGAATATCGACGTTGCCCTGTCCAACTCCTTCGGTTTTGGCGGCACCAATGCATCGCTTGTGCTCAAACGCTTTCAAGCCTGATGGCTGATTGCCGACGCCTGACCAAGTTATGTGAACCGGCATTTTGCCACATTGAGCGGCAACAAGTCAGCCGATTCCAATTCCTGCGGAGGGTGCTCCCGTGAACGACCCCAAAGACCAAAGCCGTGGCGTGTTTGGCCGTGCTGGTGATCGCGCTTCCACATCTTCCGGCCCGATTGTACCGGTTTCGCCGTCTCAGGCGCTGAAGCCGGAGCAAGCGCCGCAACCGCCCAAGCGCTCGCGTCGCGCCCGCAACCAGATCGTGGTTTTTCTCAACTTCATTCTGTCGCTGATCATCTTTGTCGCCGTCATCGGCGTCGGTGTGTTCTGGTATGGTCACAGCGAATTCGAAGCCACCGGCCCGCTCGACCAGACCACCGATTACATGGTGCGTGACGGCGCCGGTCTCAACCAGATCGCCGCCGGGCTCGAGCGTCAGGGCATCATCACCAACCAGCGCATCTTCTCGCTCGGCGCCAAGGGCGTGCTGGGCGACGACACGCTGAAAGCCGGTGAATACGAAATCAAGGCCGGCGCTTCCATGCGTGAGATCGTCGAACTGATGCAATCCGGCAAGTCGATCCTGCACACCTTCACCGTGCCCGAAGGGCAGACCGTGCAGCAGGTTTTCGACCGCCTGCGTGAAGCGACCGTGCTTGTCGGCGATCTGCCTGACGAGATGCCGGCCGAGGGCGCGCTGCTGCCCGAGACATACAAGTTTTCCCGTGGCACCACCCGTGCCGAAATCATCGAGCAGATGGCCCAGGCCCAGACCCGTGCACTCGAGCAGATATGGGAGCGGCGGGCCCCGGATCTTCCACTCGAAACTCCGGAAGAATTGGTGATCCTGGCATCAATCGTCGAGAAGGAAACCGCACGCGCCGACGAACGGCCGCGGGTTGCGGGTGTGTTCATCAACCGGCTCGAGCGCGGCATTCGGCTGCAGTCGGATCCGACCATCATCTATGGCCTGTTCGGCGGTGCCGGAAAGCCATCCGATCGGCCGATCTACAAATCCGACATCGAAAAGCCGACGCCCTACAACACCTATGTGATCGACGCTCTTCCGCCGACGCCGATCGCCAACCCGGGTCGCGAGGCGATGGAGGCAGTGGCCAATCCGTCGCGCACCAAGGATCTGTACTTCGTGGCCGACGGCACCGGCGGTCACGCATTTGCCGAATCGCTCGACGAACACAACACCAATGTCGCGCGCTGGCGCAGGCTTGAAGCCGAACGCCAGAAGGCGCTAGCGGCTGAGAAAGCCGCAGCGGACGCAGAAAAGCCGGAAGGCAATTGATCTGACGACACTGGCAGCTATGTTGGCGCCAGTGGGCAAGCAGGGAGACGACATGGCGATCCAGTCAATGACAGGTTTTGCCCGCCATGAGGGTGAGGCCGAAGGCTGCCGTTTTGTCTGGGAGCTCCGTTCCGTCAATGGCAAGGGACTTGATATCCGGCTGCGCTTGCCTTCGGGCTTTGAAGCGTTGGAACAGCCGGTGCGCAAGGCCGCCGCCGGCGTACTGGCGCGCGGCAATGTACAGGTCGTGCTCTCGGTCAACGCCACCACTGCGACCACCGAGGCTGTGGTCAATGAAGCAGCGCTGGAAGCGGTCATCGCGCTGCTCGAACGGTTGGGCGACCGGATTGACGCCCGCAAGCCGGCGCTGGACGGGATCCTCAACATCAGGGGCGTGCTCGAATTACGCGACCCGGAACTCTCTGACGCCGACCGCACCACTCGTGATCAGGCGGTGCTGGCGGGCTTTACGAAGGCGCTGGAAGAACTGGTCTCGGTGCGCCGGGGCGAGGGCGCGGCACTGGCCCCCGTTCTCGGCGATCAGATCGACCGCATCGAAGCGCTGGCGCTGGCAGTCGAAGCCGATCCGTCGCGCTCTCCCGAAGCAATCCGCACCCGGCTTGCCGACCAGATTGCCGCGCTGATGGATACCGGCGCGGGGCTGGACCGCGACCGGCTTCACATGGAGGCGGCATTGATCGCCACCAAGGCGGATGTGCGCGAGGAAATTGACCGGCTCAAGGCCCATGTCGAGGCGGCTCGGGCGCTGCTTGCAACCAGTGGTGGCGCAGGCCGTCGCCTCGACTTCCTGGCCCAGGAATTCAATCGGGAAACCAACACCATATGCTCGAAATCGAATGCGGCTTCGGTCACGGCCATGGGGCTTGATTTGAAGGTGCTGATCGATCAGTTTCGCGAGCAAGTACAGAATCTGGAGTAGCGATGAACCTGCCTCCCGCCGACCTTCCCTCGAGCCGTCTCAAGCGGCGCGGGCTGATGCTGGTTATTTCGTCGCCATCGGGTGCCGGCAAATCGACGATTGCACGCAATCTGCTTGAAAACGACAACGGCCTGAGCCTGTCGGTGAGCGTCACAACGCGGCCACGCCGTGGCAGCGAAATCGAGGGCGTGCACTATCATTTCAAGTCGCAGCGCGAGTTCGAAGGCATGCGCGATTCCGAGGCGCTGCTCGAATGGGCGGAAGTCCACGGCAATTATTACGGCACGCCGCGCGAATCAGCCGAGGCCGCCATGTCCGAAGGCCGCGACATGCTGTTCGACATCGATTGGCAGGGCGCCCAGCAATTGCAGGAAAAGATGAGCGCCGACGTAGTGTCGATCTTTATCCTGCCGCCATCGATGGAAGAATTGCGCGCGCGGCTGCAACGCCGCGCCGAAGACGCCGACGATGTGATCGAACGCCGGCTCGCCAACGCCCGTTCGGAGATCGAGCACTGGCGGGAGTATGATTATGTCGTCATCAATGACGACCTTAACCGGGCCTATTCCGCCGTGCGCTGCATCGTCCAGGCCGAGCGTCTGCGCCGTGACCGCCGTCCCGGCCTGTTCGATTTCGTGGCAGGCCTGCTCGGCGAATAAGTGCCTCCGCTCCAGCTTTGAGAAACGCCACGGTGGCCTGCATTCGTGGGAACACCGCGGCTATTATTGCTTGAACGCAGATCTACGCGCCGATCAGCCTCGGCATTGCCCGTCTGCCGTCGGTCAACCCGATGGCCGCTTGCGCGATCGCCTCTGCATTGATGCCGAAATGGGCGTAGAGATCGCCAATCGTCCCGGTCTGGCCGAAATGCTCGACGCCCAGCGGAATTGTCTGATGACCATGCACCGAACCGATCCAGCCGAGCGTTGCCGGATGGCCGTCGATCACGGTGACAAAGCGGCAATGTCTTGGCAGATCGCGGGTCAGCGTTTCGATATGGCTTTCGGCCGCCGCATTGCCGCGCGCACGCGCCCGTTGTGCCGCCGTCCAGCCGGCATTGAGCCGGTCGGCCGATGTTACAGCCAACACGCCGACATCGCGCCGTGTTTCGGCGATGCGGCCGGCAGCCCGGATTGCTTCCGCTGCCACCGCGCCCTGGTAGGCCACCACGACCTCGCAATTCGGTCCCGGCTTGCGCAGCCAGTAGGCGCCGTCGATGGCGCCCTGGCGGAAATCCTCGTCGGCGCGCGTACCGGGCTGTTCAAGCGGGCTGGTGGTCAGCCTGAGGTAGACCGAACCGCCGGTCTCGTCGCGCAGCCAAGTGCGCTCGTCGGGATCGCCCTCGCCATCCTTCTGCATGTAGTCGAACGCCCATTTCATGATCACTGCCAGTTCGTCGGCAAAGGCCGGCTCGAACGCCGCCAACCCGTCCTGGCTCATGCCGATCAGCGGAGAGCCGATCGACTGGTGCGCGCCGCCCTCCGGCGCCAGAGTCACGCCCGATGGCGTGCCGACGATCATGAAGCGTGAATCCTGATAGCAGGCGTAGTTGAGCGCATCCAGACCGCGGGCGACGAACGGGTCATAGACAGTGCCGATCGGGATCAGCCGCTTGCCAAACAGCGAATGCGACAGGCCCGCAGCACCAAGCAGCAGGAACAGGTTCATCTCGGCAATGCCAAGCTCGATGTGCTGGCCGTCAGGGGTAAATTCCCATTTCGCCGTCGAGGGGATGTTGTGGGTCTTGAACGTGTCCTCGCGAACCTCGCGTGCAAACAGCTTGCGGCGATTGACCCAGGGCCCGAGATTGGTGGTGCCGGTCACATCCGGCGAGGTGGTGACGATGCGCGCCGCCAGTTCGCTGTCGGTTTTTGATAAATCGTCGAGGATCTTGCCGAATGCCATCTGCGTTGAGATCTCGCGATCACTGGCAATCTCAATCTCCGGCGTGACAATGACTTCTGCCGAATAGCGTCGCCGACCCTTGGCGAAGAACGGTGTGCGGTCGAGGAATGCCTGCAGGGCGTCGGGATCCTCGACGGTGGCGAACTTTTCCCATTCCTCACCCTCAGCCACGCCCATATGGCGTTGCCAGGCGGCCATCTGGGTCTTGTTCATCAGTCCGCCATGATTGTCCTTGTGCCCGGCAATCGGCGTGCCCCAGCCCTTGATGGTGTAGGCCAGGAAGCAGACCGGCCGGTCATGGTCGATCGAGGCAAACACATCGGCCATGGTGGTCACGCAGTTGCCGCCGAGATTTTCCATCAACTCGGCCAGTTCCTGGTCGGAGCGGGCGTCTATCAGCGCGGTGACATCGCCCTGATCGCCGAGATCGTCCATCAGGCGCTTGCGCCACACCGCGCCACCCATGAAGGTCAGCGCCGAATAGAGCTGGTTGGGGCAATCATCGATCCATTGCTTGAGCTTGTCTCCGCCCTTTTCGGCAAAGGCTGCGCGCTGAAGATGCCCGTATTTGACCCGCACCACGTCCCAGCCAAAGGCTTCGAAGATCTTTTCGACGCGGCGGAACAAGCCTTCATGGACAATGCCGTCGAGCGATTGGCGGTTGTAGTCGATGACCCACCAGGTGTTGCGCAGGTCGTTCTTCCAGCCCTCCTGCAGGCATTCATAGATGTTGCCTTCATCAAGCTCCGCATCTCCTACCAGCGCCACCATGCGGCCCAGCGGCAGGTCGCTGCCCCATTGCTTGGCGGCGATGTAATCCTGCACGATCGAGGCAAACGAGGTGATGGCCACGCCGAGGCCGACCGATCCGGTGGAAAAATCCACGTCGTCGATGTCCTTGGTCCGTGACGGATAGGACTGCACCCCGCCGAAGCCGCGAAAATTCTCCATCTTCTCGCGCGTCTGATTGCCCATCAGATACTGGATGGCGTGAAAGATCGGCGAAGCGTGCGGCTTTACCGCCACCCGGTCCTCGGGCTTCAGCGCCGAATAATACAGCGCCGTCATGATCGACACCATCGACGCCGATGAGGCCTGGTGGCCGCCGACCTTGATGCCGTCCGCCTTCTCGCGAATGTGGTTGGCGTTGTGAATCATCCAGTGCGACAGCCACAGCAGCCGCTGTTCGATGGTCTTGAGATGCGTATTGCTCATAATTGGGGGATCCTGCCCTGCATGACAGTGGTGAATTGATCGGTATCGATATTGCCGCCGGACAGGATGACGCCGACGCGTTTTCCCGCCATCAGCGATTTTTCCTGCATCAGGGCCGCCAGCGCAGCGGCGCCCGCGCCCTCGGCGGCATTGTGGGCCGAGCGGAAATAGCAACGCACCGCCTCGGCGATCTCTGTCTCGCTGACCGCGACGATCCGCTCAGCCCCCTTTGAATAGATCTTGAAGGCTTCGGCAACCGGCACCCGCACCGCCATGCCGTCGGCAAAGGTGCGCGCGCTCTCAGTCTCAATCAGCCGCCCGGTTTCAAACGAGAGTTTCGCCGCCTGGGCTTCTGTCGAGACGACGCCGACGATCCGGGTCTTGGAGTTCAGCGCATCGCGAACCGCAATCGTCGAGCAGATCCCTGAGCCGCAGCCGATCGGCACATAGACCGTATCGAGATCGGGCACTGTAGAGAATAATTCATAGGCATAGGTGGCGACACCGCGCACCAGTTCACGGTGGAACGGCGGCACCACCGCCAGGCCTTCCGCTTCGGCAACCCGAACCGCCTCGATCCGCGCCTCATCAAAATCCGAGCCGAAGACGATGACCTCGGCGCCAAAGGCTGCCATCGCCGCGTTTTTCTCGACCGAGTTGCCCTCCGGCACATAGATCTTCGCCGTCAGGCCGGCAGCGGTGGCGGCGCGGGCCTGGCTTTGGCCATGGTTGCCGCGCGTAGCGGTGCAGATCCCGCGTGCTTCCGGTCGGTTGCGTTTCAGCCAGTCGATAAAGGTGATGCCGCCGCGAACCTTGAAGGCGCCGGTAGGGGTGTGGTTCTCGTGCTTGACCCAGACTTCGGCGCCAATCTCCTGATTGATCAGCGGCCAGCTGTATTGCGGCGTCGGCGGCATCTGTCGGTGCACCAGCGTGGCGGCCTGTTCGATCTCGGAAATGGAAAACATCTGTGGTTCCTAGCTTCGTTTTGCAGACGTTACCCTGAACCATCGGGTGGCTTCGTGCAAAAAATTCTGCAATAGAATCCTCGATCCCGCTGCGCCGCGTCAGGGCGACACCGGCGCGGATACCCTGATCCTGCAGCGTCGCCCTTTTGGCACATGACTTTCAAGCGGCTAGGCGACAGCGCGGACCGGGTCCGCGGCCAGCGCCTGATGCAGATCGGCGATAATGTCGTCGACATCTTCCAGACCGACCGAGAGGCGGATCAGCCCGTCGGAAATGCCGTATTCGGCGCGTTCCTCGGCGGTGTAGGTCGAATGCGTCATGCTCGCCGGGTGCTGGATCAGCGATTCCGCATCGCCGAGCGATACCGCACGGCCGATCATCGACAACCGGTTCATCAAACGCCGGCCGGCGTCGATCCCGCCATCAAGTTCAAAGGCGATCATGCCGCCGAACCCCGGCATCTGCCGCTTGGCAAGATCATGCTGGGCAAAGCTTGCGAGGCCGGGATAGTAGACCGTCGCCACGCCCGGGCTGGCTTCCAGCATTTCGGCCACCAACTGTGCATTGGCGCAATGGCGGTCCATCCTGAGCGCCAGCGTCTTCAATCCGCGCAGCACCAGCATGGCGTTGAACGGGGCCATGACTGCGCCGGTCATGTCCTTCATGCCAAACAGGCGGATAGCAGCCACCTGTTCGGCTGTCCCCACCAGCAGTCCCGCCACCACATCGCCATGGCCGCCAAGATATTTGGTGGCCGAATGCACGACGATATCGGCACCCAGTTCAATCGGCCGGGTGAGGTACGGCGTGGCATAGGTGTTATCGACGACAACCGTGGCGCCATCCTTGTGGGCGATCTCAGAAATTGCCGCAATATCGACCAGCCGCATGTTCGGATTGGCCGGCGTTTCGAAATAGATCACTTTGGTTTGGTCCGACATCGCCGCTGTCAGCTTGTCGGGGTCGGTCATGTCGACGTGGGTGACTTTGATGCCGAACTTGGCCAGCCCGTGGCGCATGAAGGCAAACGTGCAGCCATAGAGCGTCTTGTCGACGATGATCTCGTCACCCGGCGCCAACAGCGTCCACAGTGCCGCCGTGATTGCGCCCATGCCGGACGCCAGCGCGAGGCCTGCTTCGCCACCTTCGAGCACGGCGATGCGGCGCTCCAGAAGATCGAGTGTCGGATTGGAAATGCGCGAATAGACATGGCCGGGCCGCTCGCCGGCAAACATCTCGCCGCCGGCTTCAGCGCTTTCAAATGCAAAGGTCGAGGTCAGATGCAGCGGCGGCGTCAACGCACCCTCATTGTCGAGCGGATTGTAACCATGGTGGATGGCGCGGGTGGAAAAGCTCTTGCTGCTGGTGCTCATGACATTGCTCCTTGCTGATATGAAACAATATTACCCTTTCTCAAGCGGCATTTGATTGCTAATCATGCCGTCACAGATGCATTTAGTGGCAGAATATGCCAAGGAACAGTGATATGGATAGCAAGGACCGTCAGATTATCCGCGCTCTGCAGACGAACGGCCGGATCACCAATCAGGACCTGGCTGCGGAGGTCAACCTGTCGCCGTCGCCCTGTCTGCGCCGGCTGCGCATTCTCGAGGATAGTGGCGTCATTCGCGGTTACAGCGTCGATGTCGACGCCAAGGCCTACGGCTTGCCGATGACGGTGTTCATCCGCATTCGCCTCGAGCGCCATACCGGTGACCACATCAAGGTGTTTGAGGACCGCATCAGGGCTCTCGACGAGGTGCTGGAATGCCATTTGATGACCGGCCCGGCAGATTATCTGCTGAGGGTGGTGGTGGCCGGGCTCGACCATTACGAGGATTTTATCCGCAATCGCATTCACGGCATCGGCGGCATTGCCTCGATCGATACCAGCATTGTCTACGGCACAGTCAAGAAAACCGCCGTTTTTCCGGCACTAGCCTGATATCAGACGATCAAAAGAGCGGAATATTGGGACCGGAAGAGTAATGACGTGCGGCGGAATATGTTCGTAGTTCTGATTCTGGTTGGTTCGAAAAAATCATTAAATTCAAATATGTGTGCCCAATTCTGGCAAGTTTACGAGCCTGAATATGGAGCAATGTTCCGCCCCGTTTGGACTGCGTTAACCAATCGTCAACACTAGAGTCTCATTTTTACCTAATGAAGGCCCCGGAAATTTTAGGGGGTCGGAGGCTGAAAGAATAACGGCTTCAAAATAATGTGGGTGGAGATTTAAACATGCAGCAGCTATCGCGGCCAGATGGAGAGACACACCAGCCTAGCACGCCGGACCAAGATATCGCCGCTCGCCTGGAGTTCCTGCAACTCGATGACGATGGCTGTGCCGCAATCCGCAGCCTGAAAGCCATCGTCGACCGCGAGCTGCCCAATGGCCTCGACCGGTTTTATGATCAGTTGCGCCAGACCCCGAGGGTCAAGCGTTTCTTCTCCTCGGAAGAGCATATCGGACGCGCCAAGTCCGGCCAGGAAGGTCACTGGAAAAACATCGCGAATGGCGACTTTAGTGAGGAATTTGTTCAAAAAGTCCGGATCATCGGCCAGGTTCATGCGAAAATTGGACTTGAGCCACGATGGTACATGGGCGGTTACGCCATCGTTCTCGACCACCTTATAAACTGTATCATTATGGAAACAGCACCCAAGCGTGGCCTGCTGTCGAACAAGGGCATGAGCCCCGACAGGCTCGGCGAAGCGCTCGGCAGCCTGGTAAAAGCCGTGTTCCTCGACATGGATCTGGCGATCTCGGTTTATATCGAGGAAGCAGAAATCGCCAAGCAGAAGGCGCAGCAGGAAGCCATCGCCAAGGAAAGGGAATTGGTCAACGATTGCTTTGGCAAGGCGATGAGCGCGATCGTCAACAAGGATCTGTCCTACCGGATCAATGATGATTTGCCCGACGCCTATCAAGCGCTGCGTGACAATTTCAACAACGCGCTGGAGCAATTATCCGCCACCATCGGCGATATCGGCGCTGGTGCCTCGCAGATCAATGACGGCGCCAATTCGATTATGGCGTCGGTTGACGACCTTTCCAAGCGGACCGAGCAGCAGGCTGCGTCAGTTGAGGAAACGGCCGCCGCGCTGGAACAGATCACCACCACCGTCAAGGACACCAGCGACCGCGCCGAAGAGGCCGGCCAGATCGTTACACGTGCCAAGCTCGGCGCCGAGAAGGCCGGCGAGGTGGTCGGTCGCGCAGTGGAGGCGATGGGAATCATCGAACAATCCTCCGGAGAGATTTCCAACATCATCGGCGTGATCGACGACATCGCCTTCCAGACCAACCTGCTGGCGCTCAATGCTGGCGTCGAGGCGGCGCGCGCCGGAGATGCAGGCAAAGGCTTTGCCGTGGTGGCCCAGGAGGTCCGTGAACTGGCGCAAAGATCGGCGAGTGCGGCCAAGGAGATCAAGACGCTGATTACTAATTCAGGCGATCAGGTCAAGAATGGCGTGGCACTTGTGGGCGAGACCGGTAAGTCTCTCAACGAGATTGTCGCTGAGGTCAATGAGATCAACGCCAACATTGTCACCATCGTCAAGTCCAGCCAGGAACAGGCCACCGCACTCACCGAAATCAACACCGCGGTCAACATGATGGACCAAAACACCCAGCAGAACGCGGCCATGGTGGAGGAATCCAGCGCTTCGAGCCATGTTTTGGTCGACGAGGTCGACCGCATCGCGCGGATGATTGCCGGCTTCAAGACCAGCCACGCAACCGAGCAGGCAGGTTCGGCGCCGGTTGCCGGGCTGACATCGCCGGCGCGAAAGCTTACGCAAAAGCTTGAAAGGGCTTACCAGAGCCATGGCAATGCCGCGGTAGCGCAGGACAACTGGGAAGAGTTTTAAACTTAGGTCCGCGATACAGATCAGGCCCCGTCCCGGATCAAGGGCAACCGTCGGTACAGGCGGTTGTCTCCCGCGCTTTCACAGTGCGTTGGCGAGCGTGCAGAATTCCTCGATACTCAGCGTTTCTGCACGCCGCGCCGGATCGATGCCAACCTTTGTGAGCAACGCCTCGCCACCCAGCGGTTTGAGGCTTTGCCGGAGCATCTTGCGCCGCTGACCGAACGCAGCCTGGGTGACGTGTTCGAGCTTGGACAGTTCGCAGGGCAGGCGACTCGCGCGTGGCACAAGCTGCACCACGCTGGATGTCACCTTGGGGGGCGGCGTGAAGGCTTGCGGCGGCACGTCAAACAGGATGTCGGCCATGGTCAGCCACCCCGCCAGCACGCCGAGCCGGCCGTAATGATTGGAGCCCGGCGTGGCGATGATGCGCTGACCGACTTCCTTCTGGAACATCAATGTCATCGATTGCCAGAACGGGGCCTCGGGATTGGCGGTCAGCCAGTTGATCAGCAATTGGGTGCCGACATTGTAGGGCAGGTTGGCGACAATCTTTGCCGGCGCGCCACCCGCCAGCGCTGCCAGATCAACCTTCAGCGCGTCGCCTTCCACCACCTCCAGCCGTCCGGGATAGTACTCGGAGATCTCGGCCAGAATCGGCAGGCAGCGGGGATCGCGTTCGATCACCACCACACGGTCCGCGCCCTGGGCAAGCAGCGCTCGCGTCAACCCGCCGGGACCTGGGCCGATCTCGAAGATGGTGAAACCTTCAAGCGGCCCCGCAGACCGGGCAATCTTCGCCGTCAGGTTGAGATCGAACAGGAAATTCTGGCCTAGAGCTTTTTTGGGGGCCAGACCGTGGGTGGCCACGACATCGCGCAGTGCAGGCAATCCATCATGCGCCAGTGCCATTAGACGGCACTCGACGTGCGGCGGGCTTCTGTGTCGGCCATCGTGCCCGCAAGCTTGATCGCCGCCACAAGGCTGTCGGCGCGCGCGGTGCCGGTTCCGGCAAGCGAAAACGCAGTTCCATGGTCGGGCGAGGTGCGGATGAACGGTAATCCCAGTGTGACATTGACCGAATCATGGAACCCCAGTGTCTTGGCGGGGATCAACGCCTGATCATGATACATGCATAGCGCCGCGTCATAGCCGGCGCGCGCCTCGGCGTGAAACATGGTGTCGGCTGGCAGCGGACCGAACGCATCGATACCTTCGGCCTGCAATGCCGCAATGGCGGGCGCGACAATCTCGATGTCTTCCTTGCCAAGTGCTCCGTCCTCGCCGGCATGCGGGTTGAGCCCGGAAATGGCGATCCGTGGCGCACGCAGGCCGAAACGACTGGCGAGATCAGAGGCCATGATCCGTGCCGTCTCGATGATGGCCTCGGTGGTCAGCGCAGAGGGTACATCCTGGAGCGGAATATGAATGGTGACAGGGGCGACGCGCAGATGCGGCCCCGCAAGCAGCATCACCGGGGTGACGGCCTTGCCAAGCGCCTCTCCGGACAGATGCGCCAAATATTCGGTATGGCCGGGAAATCCGAACCCTGCGGCATAAAGCACTGATTTGGCGATCGGATTGGTAACGATTCCGCGGGCGTGGCCGGCAAGCGTCAATTCCACCGCCAGCCGGATCGCTTCGATCACCGTGGCGCCGTTGTCCGGATCAGGTTGGCCGGGGCGAACCGGCTTCGCCAATTCGAGCGGCAGCACGGGCAGGGCGGTGGCGAAGAGGGAGGCGGCAGTCTCCGGTGTAGCCTCAGTGATCGGAATATCGAGGCCGACAAGCTTTGCCCTTGCTTTGAGCATCTGCAGATCGCCGATCAAAAAGAACGCCGGCAGCCCAAGAGCAACCCGATCGCGCCAGGCGGCAAGCGTCACATCGGGACCAATACCGGCGGGATCGCCCATGGTCAGAGCCAGGGCGTTGCTATTCCGATTGATCACCGACGGCCCCTTACTTGTTGGCGATGACGGCGCGTTTGCGCAGATCGGCGAGGAACTTCTTGGCCTCTTCGCTATCGCCGCTGCCTTCGTTTTCGGCGCGGAAGACCAGTTCTGCGGCCTTGTCATCGGTAACCGTCTTGGCCGAGCAGACAACAATGAACTCGACGCCGCGATCGGTAATGCGCGTTGATGTGGCTTTTCCCACCTTGGTCTTTTCGATCAGTGGCTTCCAATCCGGCGGCAGTTGCGGCTGCATGATGCGGCCGAGCTGGCGCAGCGTCACGTCGCGCAGACCGGTAATCTGGGCAGCAGCATTGTCACAGCCCTGATAGCGGCCCCGCAACTGATCAGCTTCGCGCTTGCGTGCATTGAGCGTCGACTTGGAGCGCTTGCTGGCGGGAACCACGAAAATTACCTGCTGAAGGATATACTCGGTGGTCGACGGTTTGTCGTCGCCGCGCTCGAGCATCTTCGATACCAGATCCTGCGGTGTCATGCCGCCGCTGCTGCCGGTCGCAGCTTGGATGACGCGTGGCCAGCTCATCTGAATGCGGATGAAGTTCTTGAAGTGCTTGGGGGTGACACCGGCTTGGTTGAGAACCTGGGTAAGTTGTTTGGTCGACAGCTTGTTGGAAGCGGCAAACCTCTCGAAAGAGGCTTGGACCTGGGCATCGGAGACAAGCGCGCGAATACGGGCAGCCTCCTGATACTTGAGGGCCTCCTCGACCAGTTGCTCCCGTGCCTTCTGGGCGAGGTTGCCACCAGTGCGCTGCAACTTCAAGAACGCCACTCGGCGCGCAATATCGACGCTGGTGATGGCCTGGTTATTGACCACGATCTTGATTTCGCTGGCGGCCCGGGCTGTGGGCGTCGAGATAGGTGCGAAGCAAAAAGCCATGGTGGCCACAAGCAACAGGCCAGTGAAGCGGGTGATCGCGGGAAAGTGCATGCTTTCAGGTCCTTTGTTTCAGGCAGATCCGTCAAGATCAGTCTTGCAAATCCGAAGCCGCCCGTAAATGCATCTGTCATGCGGCGAAAACGAGGCGCTGACTATCCCCGCCGCGGGCCCTCCCGACGGTTGTGCCAGCGACTGCCGGCACAAGCAAGATTACATCTGGTTGGTACAGCGCCTTTGCCGCGTCACCAGGTGGACCGCGCCACAGCGTGGCATGTCCTAGAAATCTGCCTTCAGCAATGGGGTCGTATCGTTTCCACCGTCGATACCGCCCAGGGTTCGGAAGCTCAGTCGTGCGCCAATCTTCCAGTCGCGCGCCTCGGTGTCATAATCGTCGCGGATTTCTTCGTAGGAAAGTGACAGCGCGATGCATTCGTCGGCATACAGTACCCCGAATGCCTGACGGTTGAATTTTTCGTCGGTTAGATCATAGCTGGTCGAGGCGGCAACGCTCCAGTTTTCGTGAAGCTTGAGCGAGACGTAGCCGGTGACTTCGCTCCGGTCCAGTTCGCTCAACAGATTTGGCCGTGGCGCCTTGATTTCGGTATAAGTGATGCTGGTCTTAAATCTGTCCCTGGAGTAACCGGCCCGCACATCGGTGCGTTCGGCGCGGAAATCATCCTTGTCGAACCGTGCCGAGGCAGCCAGTGACAGGCCGTTTGCCGTTGACAGCCCGACCATGCCAACGAAATCCGATACGTCCTGATCAAGCCCCGAATTACGTGTGGCCTGCGCCAGATCCGGCGTGGCGAACGAATTGAGCCCCGCCAGGTGATAGGATTGTCCGACCGCGGCCTGGGTCTTCAGGCCATTGTCGAAATTGCCGGTGTAACGCAGGCCGACATTGGCGCGAGTGCCACCCTCGGTCCGGTCGAAACCGGAAAACTTATCGCGCTCGAACAACGAGGTCGCGTCAAACACGAAACTCTGCGCGTCCTCATTGGGAATGCCACCGGCAAGCTGCTCGTCGGGGCGGACGAAAATCTGGGCGATTGGCTCAAACACATGGCTGGAGGTGGCAGTGCTCACCAACACCGGGTAACTGGCTTCAAGCCCGGCAGTCACCATGCCGCGGGCATGCGAACCATTGCCGGCAAAGACACCGTCATAATCGGTCGGCGCGGTCTCGACATTGACCGAGTTGAGATCCCCACGGGCGGCCAGGATCGGTGTCAGCCGCAGGCCGTTGCCAACGGTCACCGTTTTCTTCCATTCCAGTTCAGCGCTTAGCCTCGCATTGTCTCCAGCAAATCCCCTGTAGCGGTCCGGACCCGCCCGTACGCCGATGTCGTTAGCTTTACGCGACAGTGAATAGCCATTGACGTTAAGCGCCAGTTCGCCACCGGCGATCGGATCGGAGAATGTGCGACTATAATCGAGCGAGGGGTGGACGAAGGCCTGCATGCGTTCGGTTGCATTGGTTTCGTCGGCATCCTGTTTGTCGAACCGGTAGCCGCGCAGATCGAAATAGCTACGGTTTGACTGGCCCGTCAGGTAAACTGCCGATTGCACGGTGCTCGCGTTATAACCTTCTATCCCATAAGTCCGAGAGAAATTGTTGTCGGTCTGGGCCATCACGTCCCAACCAAAGGTCCAGCGTGGGTTGATCCTGAACGCGCCCTTCGACGCGATCATGCCGCGTTCCTGTACAAGAGCGTCGGAGGTGTTGGCCGTGAATTCGTCCTGCCCGGTCTGTGAAATTCCTGCCATACGCAGCGTGTGCGACCCGTTAGCGAATTTCTGCCTGAATTCTACTTCCCCCAGAAAGCCCTGCTTGGAATAGGCGGTGCCGGTCAGTGTCGCGTCCATATACGGCGAAATCACAACATAGTAGGGCACCGTCAACCCGTAACCGAGCGTGTCGGAACTGCGGTAGCTGGGCGCCAGAAAGCCGGTCTTGCGTTTGGTGTTGTGATCCGGAATCTCGAGATAGGGCAGCATCGCGATCGGCAGGCCGAACAATTCGAAGGTCGGCCGTATCAGGCGGATCGTCTTGGTTTCACCGTCCTGAATTACCCGTTTGGCCCTGATCTGCCAGACAGGCGCCCGCTCGGGATTTTCCTCGCAGGGCTCGCACGCAGTGTAAACGCCACTGTTGAAGGTGGTTTGACGCCCATCGCTGCGTTCAGCGCTCTCGGCGGCAATGTAGGTCTTGTCGGGTGTCTCGACCCTGAGTGCATTGATAAAGCCATTGGCAAAATCATCGGTCACATCAAGATTGTCGGCATAGATCTTGTTGCCATCGGGTTCGACCATCTCGACCGAACCGATTGCCTTCATGCGACCAGTAGTCTGATCGTATTCAACCCGGTCGGCGACCAGCTTGTAAGAGCCGTAATCAATCTGCACGCCACCGCTTGCCACCACGAGGCCGGTGTCGTTGTTGTAAATCAGCTCGTCGGCGGCCAGCAGCATTTTCTGGTCTGCCGGTATGGTGAAGTCGCCACCAGATGGCGATTGCGCCGAAGCCTCGGGTGCCGCGAATGCAAAAATCGCGCACACAGCCGCACCCGCGCACAGAGCGCTGGCGAACGCATGAACTCTAGACCGGCGCACACCCGTCACTAACCATCCTCCTTGTGGAGAAGCACTGTCGTCCCCAATGCCGCCGCAACCAAAACCGGAAGCCAAGCAGCCACCACAGGCGGGACGGTTCCCGCATTGGCGAACGCCTGGATCAACTCGGAAACGACATAAAGCACGAAGCCAGCTAGGATTCCACCCAGAATGACCGTTAAAGACTGTCCAAAGCGCACAAATTTCAGTGACACCATCGCCGCGATCAGCGTCATCGCCGCCAAAAGCGCCGGCTGCGCCAGCAAACGGTGAAATTGCATCTCGTAACTGGTGGCGGAAAGGCCGAAAGATTTTGCTGTAGCAATCTTGGAGCGTAACTCGAAGAACGGCACAGTTTCGGGCGAAGTGAGTGATTCGCCAACGAATTCGGCCTTCAGTGTGGTCGGCACAGTTACCGTATCCAATCGCTCCATCGGCTGTGAGCTGCGAATGACCTTCACATTCGTCAGCACCCATTCGCCGTCACCCAGCACCGCACTTTCGGCTTCAAGCCGTTCCTTGATCCGTTGATTCTCGTCAAAAAGAAAGAACGTGGCGCCGGACAGCTTGGTGCCGTCGGCCGCACTTGCGCGAGCACCCACCACCGTGTCGCCGAATTCGGTGCGTTGCCGCAGCCACGGTGTCTTGCCGGAAGTCTGCTGCGCTCCCAAATTGCGTTCAACAACGATGTTCTCGGCCAGCTGCAGTGCCGAGGCGGCGAGCGTGTTGAGCCCTACGACGGCGACAACGCCGATCAGCAGATTTGCAGCAATCAGCGGGGTCAGGAATTGCCAGGCCGAAATTCCGGCCGCGCGGGTGACCACCAACTCGTATTTGCGGTTGAGTTGCAGAAGCGTCGCGATCGACGCGATCAGCACCACGAAGGGAATCGCTGTTTGCAGTATCGTCGGCACGCGCAGGGCAGAAATCAACAGGCCTGTCGACAGCGTATAGTTGGCCGCAGCCGACAGGCGCCGCGCCGATTCATTGAAATCGACAAGCAGGATCACCAGCAGGATCGCCAGGCAATAGGTCAGGAAAGTGAAAACATAGCGCCGGAAGAAATAGCGCGACAGGGTCGACCAGAGCATACTCATGCCGATTGCCCGCCACTGCTACCGCCACGCCAGCGGACAACGCGGGAATTGATGGTTTCGAGCATCCGCTCATTGAAACGCGCCCAGGCTCTCGGAATGGTCAACGACTTCCCGGTCAGCGCCAATAGCCCGAAAACCACGATAAAGCCTGCCGGCACGGCATAGGACAAAAGCTCCATGACGACATTGGTGCCGGCTTCGTCACCGCTGTAAAAGCCAAACCCGCGGGCCGTCAGGGCGAGGCCCGCGACGATCGCCCCATTCTGGAACTGTTCATGCCGGTTGGACCGTGCCTTGCCGAGAAAGGTGAACGAGATCAGGCCGAAAGCCAGTGGATACATCCAGCTCGCGAATCGCTGCACCAGTTCCTCCTTGAAGAGGAAGGGGACTTCCTTGAAAAAGTGATCATCCTTGGGTGGGCTTAGCAGATACGAGGTCGGCTGCTCCTTCGGTCTGCGCGCCGATGAGCCGCCGGCAGGTACGAATGCGGCCATGTCGAGCGCGTAGGAGGTGAAGGTAACGATTGAAATCTGGTCGTTGGACAGGTCGCGCTGCTGCAATTCCCCGTCCATCAGGAACAGGATGTCGGTATCACCGTTGGATTTGATGACCCCGCTCTTGGCGTAGTAGATCGCCTCGGTGCCTTTGGTTCGTGTATCGGAAAGAAAGATCCCGCCCAACACGCCGCCACGCAGCTTTTCATTGACCTGGACATAAAGACCGTCTTCAAGCTGCATGAAGGTCCCGGACCGGACCGCCACCGAAAACAGATCGGATTGCGCTTGCGCCAGCACGTCATAAAGCTTGCGGTTTGACCATGGCTCGACAAAATTCGCCACCAGCAGCACCAGAATAGACACCGCGACGGAGAGCACCAGTACCGGTTTCAAGACAGTTACGGGCCGGACGCCCGCGGCTTCGATGACCACCAGTTCGCTATCGGCGTTCATGCCTGACAACACCTGGCCAACACCGATCAGAAGCGCAAAGGGCGCGACAATCGAAACTACCGACGGCACGAGCGTGCCAGCAAGCATCATGAACGCACCGAAAGCCTGTCCCGTCGTGGTCAGCACATCGACGCGGATCAAGACCTGTGTGGTCATCACCAGCAGCGTCGCCGCAGTCAGTGACCAGAAGGTCAAGGACGCCATGCGCCGCAATATGTAACGTTCGATTTGCTTCATCGCGCCTTTCCGGAGCGGCATGAACCGCGCGGACACGGGAATGACGGGATCGGATGAACCGACCTATGGACCAGCCCCATAAAACCGCAAAATGGATAATCTGCGGCAAACAAACACGGTTAACCGTTTCTTGCAGCGTTGTGTCGCAAATGCAATGCTGCACGCGCACCCGCAACGGACCGATTACTCTTGCCTTCGCGCATGAAAACGCCAAGATCGCGTCCCACACCAAATCGCTTGAAAATCCATTGGAGCCGTCATGTCGCTGAGTCTCGAAGTCAGTTTTTCCAAATCTGTGAAAGTATCAGGCGGACTGGTAGTTGCCCTAGGCTCTGCCGCCGAACCTGTCGCCGCTACGGCCCGCACGATGGATCCTGCCGGTCAGCTCGACAAGGCCGTCAAGGTGGCAGGTTTTACCGGAAAGACATTTACCACCGTCGATATTCTTGCGCCGGCTGGTTCGGACGCCGACCGGATCGCGCTGGTGGGCATGGGCGAGCCAGAAAAGCTGACTGCACATGACTGGATGCGGATAGGCGGCAAGATTTGCACGCTGATCCGCAAGGTCGACAAGGTGACAGTTCTGCTGGGCGAGGAGGGAACACCTTCGGCCGATGCAGCCGCCGACATGGCGCTCGGCCTCATGATGCGTGCCTACGCCTTCGATACCTACAAGACCAAGAAGCCTGATGAAGAAGACACGCGCGACCGCAAGGTCAAGGTGGTATTCCAGCACGGCGATGCATCCGCCTGCAAGAAAGCCTTTGTCAGCCGCCAGGCGGTTGCCGATGGGGTGATGCTGGCGCGCAATCTGGTCAATGAGCCCGCCAATGTGCTGGGCCCTGTGGAATTTGCGGCCCGCGCCAAGGAACTCGAAGCGCTTGGCGTGGAAGTCGAGATCCTGACCGAGAAGGAAATGAAAAAGCTCAAGATGGAAGCGCTGCTCGGCGTCTCGTTGGGCTCGCCGCGGCCGCCGCGCCTGGCCATCATGCGCTGGCAGGGTGGCAAGGCCAAGGATCAGCCCGTTGCCTTTGTCGGCAAGGGCGTGGTGTTTGATACCGGTGGCATTTCCATCAAGCCGTCCGGCGGCATGGAAGACATGAAGGGCGACATGGGTGGGGCCGCAGCCGTCACCGGCCTGATGCACACGCTGGCCGCGCGCAAGGCCAAGGTCAACGCCATCGGCATCATCGGGCTTGTCGAAAACATGCCCGATGGCGCTGCCCAGCGTCCCGGCGACATCGTTCGCTCGATGTCCGGCCAGACCATCGAGATCATCAATACCGATGCCGAAGGCCGTCTGGTGCTGTGCGATGCGCTTACCTATTGTCAGGAACGCTTCAAGCCGGCGATCATGGTCAATCTGGCGACGCTGACCGGCGCCGTATTGGTGGCTCTGGGTCAGCATCATGCCGGCTTGTTCTCCAATGATGACGATCTGTCGGCGGCGTTGACCAAGGCTGGCGAGGTGACCGAGGAGCGGGTCTGGCGGATGCCGCTTGGCGAGAAGTATGACAAGATGATCGATTCCAGATTCGCTGACATGAAGAACACCGGCGGCCGCCACGCCGGATCGATCACCGCCGCCCAGTTCCTCAAGCGCTTTGTCAAGGACACGCCTTGGGCCCATCTCGATATCGCCGGCACGGCGATGGGTTCGCCCGCCACCGACATCAACCAGTCCTGGGCATCGGGCTTTGGTGTGCGGCTGCTCGATGAGCTGGTGCGCGCCAACTACGAAAACTGAGGGGACCTGCCAGCGTGGCCGAGGTGCTGTTTTACCATCTGACCGAATCGCGGCTCGAAGACGCGCTGCCGCCATTGCTCGAGAAAAGTCTCGAGCGTGGCTGGCGCGTCTCGGTGCATCTGGGCAGCGAGGAGCGCCGCGCAGCGCTTGACGCCCATTTGTGGACCTTCCGGGAAGACAGCTTTCTGCCTCATGGCGGCGATCAGGCACCGCATGCCGAGCGTCAGCCGGTACTGCTGACACTTGGTGCCGAGGCGGCGAATGCAGCGACCGTGCGGTTTGTCGTTGATGGCGCGGAAATTCCCGCGCTCGACGACGTCGAGCGACTGGTGATGATGTTTGACGGCCACGACCAGAGCCAGCTCGAGGCTGCGCGCGGCCAATGGCGCAGCCTCAAAACGGCCGGTCATACGCTGACCTACTGGCAGCAGACCGAGGACCGGCGCTGGGAGAAGAAGGCGTAACAGAACTCAATCGCGTGGCCTTTGCCGCACGGGTCTGCCGCTATTGATGGCGCAGCGCCTCGATCGGGTCCATTCGCGCGGCCCGGCGGGCGGGGAAATAGCCAAACACAATTCCCACTATCGCTGAAAACACGAAGGCCGCCAGCACAATGCTTGCCGAGGGTGCGAACGGCACAGACAGCATCCGCGCGCCCAGCAGACCGAGGGCCAGCCCCAGCATAATGCCGATCAATCCGCCGATCAGCGACAACACCGTGGCCTCGACCAGAAACTGCAGCAGCACCTGCCGCTCGGTCGCGCCGACCGCCAGGCGGATGCCGATCTCACGGGTGCGCTCGGTGACCGAGACCAGCATGATGTTCATGATGCCGATACCGCCGACCAGCAGGCTGACGGCAGCAACGGCGGAGAGCAGACCAGTCAGCACGCTGGTGATGCCGGTCAGCATCGAGCTGATCTGTTTCATGTCGAAGACATTGAAATCATCTTCCTCGAAGGGGCCGATCCTCCGGCGCTCGCGCATCAGGCTCTCGATGTCTGCCTTGGCCTTGTCCGTGGAAATGCCGTCCCGGATAGAAGCGTAGATCATCGACACATCCTGGCTACCGGAAATTCGACGCATGAAGGCCCGGATCGGAATCAGCACAATGTCATCCTGATCGGTGCCGAAACTGGATGCTCCCTTGACCTCAAGCGTGCCAATAACCCGGCAGGAAATCTGCTTGAGCCGGATGTTGGCGCCGAGCGGATCGCCATTTCCGAACAGTTTCTGCCGCACGGTATCGCCCAGGATACAGGCCGAGGACCCGGTCCGCAGTTCGCTTTCGTAAAACGAACGGCCGCTTGCAAGCCCCCAATCGCGGGCTGTGAGAAAGCGGTTGTCGGTGCCGGTCACGGTGGTCGAGTAGTTCACATTACCAAAAATCGTTGTCATCGACCGCGAATTGCTGGGCGTTGCAACCACAACGCTGGTGATCTGCTGCTCGATGGCCTCGACGTCCTTCAGCGTGAGGCTCGCCGCAGAGCCACCGACGCCCGAACCCGGACCTTGCGATGGCTGCCCGGGACGGATCATCAGCAAATTGGTGCCGAGCGTCGATACATCGGCCTGCACCTGCTCGGTGGAGCCCTGTCCGACAGTAACCATGGCAATGACCGCGGCGACGCCGATGACGATCCCCAAAACCGTCAGGAAGGACCGGAATGCGTTTCTCAAGATGGCCTGCAAGGCCAGCCGCACTGCTTCATAGAGCATCGGTCGTAACCTTCTCGTTGCGCGTGTCCGATTCGATCAGGCCATCGACAAAATGAACCAGCCGGTCGGCATATTCCGCCATGTCGGGCTCATGAGTGACCATCAGGATGGTGATGCCGTCGGTGCGGTTGAGGTTGGTCAGCAGGTCCATGATTTCGCGGCTGCGGGCGGTGTCGAGGTTCCCCGTGGGCTCGTCGGCCAGGATCACGTCCGGATTGGTGACAATGGCGCGGGCGATCGCCACGCGCTGTTGCTGCCCGCCCGAAAGCTGGGAGGGGTCATGGTCCTCGCGGCCCTTCAGTCCGACCTTGGCAAGTGCCTCACGCGCCAATTGACGCCGCTTGGTCCCGGCCATGCCCTGGTAAATCAGCGGCAGTTCGACATTGTCGAGCGCCGATGTCCGGGCCAGAAGATTGTAACCCTGGAAAACAAAGCCCAGGAAATTGCGGCGCAACAGCGCCAACTGGTCGCGCCCCAGATTGTCAACCTCGGCGCCGCCAAACAGATAGGTGCCGCTTGTCGGCTTGTCGAGAAACCCCATTATGTTCATGGCGGTCGACTTGCCCGACCCGCTGGGGCCCATGATCGCGACGAATTCACCGCCATGAATATCCATGTCGATGCCCCGCAACGCCCGGACTTCCGCATCCCCGCTTCCGTAGATCTTGGTGATGCCCCGAAGTCTGATCAGCGGCATTGTCTCGGACGTATCCGTGGCGGGGGGACGGTTTCTCGTCATTCGGTGGTCTGATCGGTAATCACCAGATCGCCCTCGTTCAGGTCTCCTTCGCGGACTTCGGTCCTGGTTCCGTCGGTTTCACCCGGCACGATATCGACGGCTGTGGCTTGGCCATTCTTCAAGATCCAGATCTGGCGACTTCCGTCACTGGCCGATTTCGGTGTGGTGGCTGCCGGGCCGGGCCGTCCGCCCTTGAACAATATCCCCAGCAACCCGGTGCCGCCCGTTTCCTCTGCTTGCACGGGGGGCGCGAACCGCAGCGCGGCGTTGGTAATCGCCAGTGTGTCCTTGATTTCGGCAACCGTGATGTCTGCGGTCGCCGTCATGCCGGGGCGCAGCAGCATGTCGGAATTGTCGATCGACAGGATTGCTTCGTAGGTCACCACGCCATCGACGGTCCTGGGTGCGTACCGCAATTCGGAAATGGCGGCGGGGAAGGTGCGGCCCTGGTAGGCCTCGACCGTAAACATCGCCTTGTCTCCAACCTTGACCTTGCCGATGTCCGCCTCGTCGATATCTACCTGCAACTGCATGCTCGTCAGATCGGCCGCCAACGTGAACAGCACCGGTGCTTGCAACGACGAGGCAACGATCTGTCCGACCTCGACATTGCGGTCGAGCACGACGCCATCAATGGAAGAGCAGATACAGGCCTTCTCGAGATTGGCCTGATTGATCTTCAGATTGGCCTCGGCCACGCGAATGTCGGCTTCCGCGCTCTTCAGCGCCGCCTTGGCCCGGTCATAGGCCGCTTTCGCCTTGAGCAAGCCCTCGAGCGTGGTGACATTTTTCTTTTCAAGCAGCACCGCGCGGTCATAATTGTCTTTTGTTTCATTCAGTGTCGCGGTCGCTTCGGCCAGGCGGGCCTGGGTGGCCGTCAACGAGGCCTGGCTGAGTTCGACATTGGCCTCAAGCTTGTCGGTGTCCAGTCGCGCCAGGATCTGACCTTTGGTGACCAGATCATTGTAGTCGGCTTCCACCGAGCGGACGGTTCCGGACAATTCGCTCGAGATTTCAACCTGGTTGGTGGGTTCCACCGTTCCGGTTGCCGTTACCTGGACGATGATATCGGTCCGTTCGACAGCCTCGGTCACATATACCGGCAGGCTCTGTTTTGAGGCTGCACTCCACCAGTACCATACCCCGATGGCCGCAATGAGCAGCACCAGACCCCAGATCAGTCTGCGCCGAAGTGGTGATCCCTTGTCAGCGGTTTTGACGATTGCTTCGATTTCTGATTTGGAAGGAGGCATCTGCAAGTCCTATCGTTTGGACCTTGCTAGCACGGCAATGGCGAGTATTGCTTGATGTGCGTCAAGCCACGCCGTGGCGGCAGGGTCTTGTATCGCTGCAATGGCGGAATCAATCGATTCTTGCACCCATGCGGGCAGGGCAGATGATGGCTGCCTATCAGAAATCTCGCGTCCGACCGTGCTGCGAATATCCGGCCCGGGTACCGGGTTCGCCGGTTTGACGGCAACCACTCGCGAATCCGCGTGGCGGCAGATTTATTCTGCCGCGTCGGGATCATCCACCTGGCTTGTCAGTTCCAGCCAGTCGGCTTCCGCCTTGGTCAGTTCGGCTTGCCGTTCGGCACGCTTCTTGGACAGTTGCGGTACCTTGTAGGCGGCCTTGGTATGCAGATCGGGGTCGGCAAGCTCGGTGTCGATCGCCTGAATCTGTTTGCCAAGCCGCTCCACCAAGGCCTCGATATCCTTGATCTTCTTGTGGATCGGGGCACCAGCGGCGCGGCGCTCGGCGGCCTCGCGCCGCTTCTCGGCCTTGGATTGGCCGCTACCGCTTGATTTCGAACTCTGCTTGCCGCCGCCGACCACTTCCTGGCGGTAGTCCTCAAGGTCGCCCTCAAACGGAGACACGGTGCCGTCCTTGACGATCCACAGACGGTCGACCGTGGCCTCGATCAGATGCCGGTCATGGGAAATCAGGATGACCGCGCCGGGGAAATCATTGAGCGCGCGGATCAGCGCCGCGCGGCTGTCGATATCCAGATGGTTGGTCGGCTCATCGAGAATCATAAGGTTGGGCGCATGGAACGCCGACAGCCCCATCAGCAGCCGCGCTTTCTCGCCCCCCGACAGATCCTTGGCCGGGGTGTTCATCTTGTCCTGCTTCAGGCCCATCTGCGCCACCCGGGCGCGAACCCTGGCTTCCTGCGCATCCGGCATCAAGGCGCGCACATGCGCTACGGCGGATTCTTCAGGAATGAGGTCGTCCATCTGATGCTGGGCGAAAAATCCGGTCTTGAGTGCTGGCGCGGTGCGGATCAGGCCGGCTTCGGCCTGCAGCCGACCGGCGATGAATTTGGCGAAGGTGGATTTGCCGTTACCGTTGGAGCCCAGCAGCGCGATGCGGTCATCGGCATCAATTCTGAGGTCCAACCGGGTCAGGATAGGTTCGCCCGGCGTATAGCCGACCGAGCCACCTTCAATAGCTATGATAGGCGAGGCGACGCCGCGATCGGGACGCGGAAACGAGAAACCGCTGACATTGTTCTCCACTACCGCGTCGACCGTACCCATACGTTCGAGCGCCTTGAGCCGCGATTGCGCCTGCCGCGCCTTCGAGGCCTTGGCGCGGAAGCGCTCGACAAATTCTTCCATGTGCTTGCGCGCGGCGAGGCTCTTTTCGCGCGCCTTCATCTGGTGCTCGTCGCGCTCGGCCTTCTGCCGCTCGAACTGGTCGAAGCCGCCTCGGTAAAACGTCAGCTTCTTCTGGTCGAGATGGACGATGGCGTTGGCCGCGGTGTTCAAGAGATCGCGGTCATGGCTGATGATCAGCACGGTGTGCGGATAGCGGCGGATATATTCCTCAAGCCACAACGTGCCTTCGAGGTCGAGGTAGTTGGTCGGCTCGTCCAGCAGCAGCAGGTCTGGTTCGGCAAACAATACCGAGGCCAGCGCCACGCGCATGCGCCAGCCGCCCGAAAAGCTCGACGCCGGGCGTTGCTGGGCTTCCTGGTCGAAGCCGAGACCCGCCAGAATCGACGAGGCGCGGGCTTCTGCCGAATGCGCATCGATATCAACCAGCCGGGTCTGGATCTCGGCGATGCGATTGGGATCGGTCGCAGTCTCCGCTTCCTTCATCAGCTTGGTGCGCTCGAGATCGGCGCGCAGCACGATCTCGACCAGCGCGGTGTCCTCGGCCGGCGCTTCCTGCGCCACCTGGCCGATCCGGGTGTTTTTCGGAATCGAGGTATGGCCGGTCTCTGTCGCCATTTCGCCGGTGATGATCTTGAACAGCGTTGATTTGCCCGCGCCATTGGGCCCGACAAGCCCGGCCTTGATGCCCGCAGGCAGCGCCAGCGAGGCATTGTCAATCAAAAGGCGCCCGGCAATGCGTGCGGAAAGGTCTGTAATCGTAAGCATGGCCGCGCTTCTGGCTGCATTTTGGATAAATGGCAAGGGGCAAGCGGTTTGCGAGCCGAGTTCTGCATGTGTATAATGCTCAAAAATATACACATCGGAAATTGTCATGCGCACAAATATCGAAATAGACGATGAGTTGGTAGCTGAATTGATGAAACTGACGGGCCGGAAAACCAAGCGCCAAGTAGTTGATGATGCCTTGCGCGATCAGTTGCTGCGCAAGCGTGCCGCCCAGGCTATTTTGAAGCTCGAAGGTGCGATTGAATGGGAAGGTTCAATCGCCACGTTGCGTGGTGAGCAGTGATCCTCGTCGACACTTCCGTCTGGATCGATTTCTTCTCAGGGCGCAAATCGGCACATGTTGACCGCCTGAAGGACATCACCGATGCCGGCAGGTTGCTGGTCGGTGATCTTATTCTGGTTGAACTGCTACAGGGGCCAAAACATGACGCCGATGTGAGACGCCTGCAACGGGCCTTTGCTGACCTGCCGGTTGAAACACTCTGCGGTCCTTTGATCGCGCCGAAGGCTGCAGCCAATTATCGCAAATTGCGGCGATCGGGGATTACGCCGCGCGGGACGGTGGATGTCATTATTGCTACCTGGTGTATCGAAAGCGCAGTGCCGCTTTTACATAAGGACCGGGATTTTGAAGTGATGGAGCGAAAATTGGGATTGCTTTCGGCAATGAGCGTTGATCAGTTCCCGGATCCATGATTTCTTCCGGATTTCGATAATCTCACCATTCCCAAAGAGTGCAATTAATGTCCATCATCTTTCATGATCTCATTGGCGCCGATCCGGCGCGCCCATTCAGCCCGCATTGCTGGAAGGTGGCCATGGCGCTGGCCCACAAGGGACTGGATTTCGAACGCAACAATGTCTGTTTTACAAAGGTTCCCGAGGTCGAGGGCGGTATCTCCAAGATCGTGCCGGTGGTCCGTGATGGCACCAAGGTTGTCGCCGACAGCTTTCTGATCGCCGATTATCTGGAACAAACCTATCCCGACCGACCGTCTCTGTTTGGCGGAGAGGGCGGACAGGCGATGGCGCGGTTCATCGAGTCCTGGTCCAATTCGACCTTGCACACGGCCTTGGCCGGCATCGTGATGAAGGATATCCATGACGTGCTGGAGCCGGAAGATCAGGCCTATTTTCGCCAGTCGCGAGAAGCCCGTATGGGCAAGACGCTGGAACAGATCGTGGAAGGCCGCGAGGCCGCAATCGCCGGCTTCTCCGCCAAACTCATGCCATTGCGCCTGACGCTCAAGGCGCAGCCGTGGATCGGCGGGTCATCGCCGCTGTTTGCCGATTACATTGTCTTTGGCGCCCTGCAATGGGCCCGGGTCATCTCATCGGCCAAGCTGCTGGAGGAGGACGATCCGGTCTTTGACTGGTTCGAACGCTGTCTCGATCTGCATGATGGCCTTGGCCGGTCGGTTCCGGCTTTGAGCTGAGAGGCATCAAGCTGAAGCCCGCAGAGCGCCGGCAGCAGCGGCAACTCCGAAAGTGGCCACAGCACCGGCCATGTTACAATTCCACGATGAATTGACGATTGATCCAGGGTGTGCCGGGTGCTCGGGCGGCGCCGCAGGGCAGGGCATGATGCTCTTGACGCCCCTTGCGGATATTCGGGCATGCGGCTATTTAGGCGCCAACTCCGGGCCAGACCAGCTTCAGCTCGGATTTTCGCACCGATTTTCTTGCGCAGGCAAACGCCGGGCTCAAGTCTCGTGACAACAACCAAATGACAGGACAGACCACAATGGCGATTGAACGCACTTTCTCGATGATCAAGCCCGACGCCACCAAGCGCAACCTCACCGGCGCCATCACCAAGATTTTTGAAGACAATGGCCTGCGCGTCGTTGCTTCCAAGCGCGTCTGGATGAGCACCCGCGAAGCCGAAGGTTTCTACGCCGTGCACAAGGAACGCCCGTTCTTTGGCGAACTCGTTGATGGCATGACCTCCGGCCCGACCGTTGTTCAGGTTCTCGAAGGCGAGAACGCCATTCTCAAGAACCGCGAAATCATGGGCGCCACCAACCCGGCCGACGCGGCTGAAGGCACCATCCGCAAGACCTTTGCGCTGTCGATCGGCGAAAACTCGGTCCACGGCTCGGATGCGCCGGAAACAGCCGCCGAAGAAATCGCCTACTGGTTCGCCGGCACCGAAATCGTCGGCTGAAGCCTACTACAGCGCAACCGGTTTGCCGGTGCGCCTGATCCAAAAGCAAAAGGCGGCCTCCGGGGCCGCCTTTTTCGTACGTATTTTCGGTAGAAGCCTTCACCGCATGCCGAACAGTTCCTGGTGAAACTTCGCGTTGATATCCAGACCTTGAGCGGCGAAGTCGGCGCGAAGCGCATCGCCGAACCCGACCGGACCGCAGAACCAGAAACTGGCGTTGCGCCAGTCCGGGACTTCTGCGCGAATGCGGTCGCCGCTGAGTTTGCCGTCCTTGGCGTCGACCAGGATATGCAGGCGCACATCGGCGTCTACGGCATCGGCGGCAAGCCGCGCCAGCGCCGCCTCGTCGAGATCAGCCGTGGTATGAAACAGATCGATGACTTGCCGGGCAGCATCTGGTGTCTGTTTGCGTTGATGGGCAAGGTGTTTCATACGCGAAATGAAAGGCGTGATGCCGATGCCGCCACCGATCCAGATCTGTCGCGGGGCGTTGTCATCGAAGGTGAAACAGCCATAGGGACCTTCGACCTTGACCTTCTGGCCAATGCGCAGCGTCTCGGCGAGCCGCTTTGTGTGGTCACCCAGCGCCTTGACGATGAAGGTGATTTCCGGATTTGCCGGGTCCCATGCCGAGGCGATGGTGTAGGGGTGGGCGCCTTCCTGACCGTCCGAGGTGGCAAAGGCGAACTGGCCGGGCTGGTGACCGGGCCAGCCGGGTTGCAGCTTGATCCGGCTTTCGAGCACCCGCACGCCGGGAAAGCTGGTGAGTTCGACAATCTCGCCCTCCACCTGGCGCCCGTGCGCAACCCGTCTGAACAGCACCACCACCGCCGCATAAATGCCCGACGCCAGCATAAGCGCCAGAACGATCCCGAGCGGCGTCATCCAGTAGTCAAATGACGTCAGCACCACAGCGTGGAATGCTAGCACCAGATAGGCTACGGCCAGCAAGCGGTGTGTCTTGAAGAACAGCCTGTAGGGAATGAGCTTGATCAGCGCGACGGCAATCAGCAGCACAACGGCATAAAAGGCCCACTCGCCCAGGCCTTCGGCGGGGTGGCGCAAGCCCGACAGGAATTGTTCTATCGGGTTGACCAGAACCGGCTTTTCACCGCGCTCCGGGCGTGTAAACAGTCCCAGGTTGATCGCCCATTTCGGGGCCTCTGACCACAGCCAATGGACGACGGCAAAGATCAGCGCGGAAATGCCAAGCCATTTGTGCAGCCGGTACATCTTGTCGAGCCCGCCCAGCCTCTGCTCCGGCCAGCGCGGTCGCAGTGCCAGCACCATGGCGATGCTCATGACGCCGATCGCCAGCAGGCCGCTGTACTGCATCATGAAACCGCGCAGCGCAAAAACACTGCGCGCCTCAAACACCGCCGGATCGGCTGCGATCCAGAGCAGGGTGATGAGCGCCAGCACGCCCCAGAACACAAGCTTGATATTTCTCACTGCCAAGGCCCCTTTGCCAATCTCACATATCCGCAGCCGGGATCATGAGGTCGGACCCATCACCACAACCATTCTGGTCATAGGACGATTGGCAAAAGCATGAATTGTCTCAGATCAAGCGTGATCGGTTTTTCGGGCGGCTGGGGGAATTGACTGCAATCATGATCGCCGGCAGAGAGGGCGGGCAGGGAGCATCATTGCCCAAGACGGCCGGTCTTACCTATCAGCCCGGTCAGGGTGTCTCCGGCAGTTGCCAGTCAACCGGCTCCATGCCATTTTTCTCAAGAAAGGCGTTAGCCTGGGAAAAATGCCGGCAGCCGAGGAAACCGGTATGCGCTGACAGCGGTGAGGGGTGCGGCGCCTTGAGCACCAGATGGCGGCTGGCATCGACGAACTGGGCTTTCTTCTGAGCGTAGGAGCCCCAGAGCAGAAACACCACCGGATGCTTGAGTTCGTTGACCCGGGCGATCACCGCGTCGGTAAAATGCTCCCAGCCGCGGCCACGATGCGAGGCGGCGAGGCCACGTTCCACCGTCAGCACACTGTTGAGCAGCAACACACCCTGTTGTGCCCAACTGACGAGGTTTCCATGCCTGGCAGGTGCGATACCGAGGTCGGCGGCAAGTTCCTTGTAAATGTTCTTGAGCGAGGGCGGGGTGCGGACGCCCGGCTGGACAGAGAAGCACAGGCCGTGCGCCTGACCGTCGCCGTGATAGGGATCCTGCCCGAGGATGACGATCTTGACCCGGTCAAGTGGCGTCAAGTCGAGGGCGGCAAAAATTTCCGGACCTTTCGGGAAGATCTCTTTGCCGTCCGCCATCTCGGTTTTCAGGAAAGATCGCAGATCGGCCATGTAGGAACTTGCCAGTTCCTCCGACAGAGCCGCCTTCCAGCTATCGTCGAGCTTGATGGTCCCGGTCACTGGCCGCTTTGCCAGCGTGCCTTGGCAGCATCATCGTCATCCTTCGCCGACACCCAACCGCCAGCACTGCCATCCATGAGATGTTCTTTTTTCCAGAACGGCGCGTCGGTTTTCAGATAGTCCATCAGGAACGCAGCGCCATCAAACGCCGCCTGCCGGTGGCTGGCGCAAGCCAGCACCAGCACGATGTTGCCACCCGGGGCAATCTTGCCATAGCGATGGATAGCGGTAACGCCGCTGAGCGAAAACCGCTCTGCTGCCTGGTGCGCAATGGCGCTGATCGCGCGCTCGGCCATGCCCGGATAATGTTCCAGTTCCAGACTTTTCAGCCGCCCGCCTTCATCTCGGCACAGGCCGATAAAACTCGCCACCGCGCCGATATCTGGGCGGCCCTTTGTGAGCAGGTCGATTTCCGCCGCGATATCAAAATCCTCGGCCTGGATCCGGACGGTGATCTCGGGGGCCATTTCAACCACCTGTCATCGGCGGAAACAGCGCGATCTCACGCGCCGAACCGATGGCTTCGTCATGATCGGCGTGTTCCTCGTCAATCGCCGCGCGGATGACCTTGGGGACCGCGAAGACCTCGGCATATTCCTCGCCGAGCGTCGCCAGATGGGCGATCAACTGGCCGATGGTGGTGACGCCACCCGGCAGATCGAGTTCTTCCGATCCCTTGCCAAGGCGCTCACGCACCCAGGCGAAATAGACGATTTTGATGCTCATTGGTCCACCACATGCCGCAACCCGGCGCGGAAATAGTCATAGCCGGTGTAAATGGTAATGATCGCCGCGATCCACAGCAACCCGATGCCGATCTCGGTCGTGTAGGGCAGCACTTTGTCGCCGGCGGGGCCAGCCAGCAGGAAGCCCAGTGCCACCATCTGCAGCGTGGTCTTCCATTTGGCGATCCGCGTGACCGGCACCGATACTTTCAATGCGGCGAGATATTCGCGCAAGCCCGAAACCAGGATTTCGCGGCACAGGATGATGATCGCTGCCCAGATCGACCAGCCGGCAATGGTGCCGTCAGCGGCAATCAGCAGCAGCACCGAGGCCACCAGCAATTTGTCGGCGATCGGATCGAGCATGCGGCCGATAGTTGATGTCTGGTCCCAGATCCGGGCCAGATAGCCGTCGAAGAAATCGGTCACTGAAGCCACGATGAAGATCGCCAGCGCGCTCCACCGCGCGAAATCCGATCCGTGCAGTTCGCCCTCGACAAAAAAGCACAGCACGATCAGCGGAACGGCGAGAATCCGTGCGTAAGTCAACATGTTCGGAATATTCAATGCAGGCGAAGCCATTGGGCCCCCCATTCGTATGATTTGGAGCAAGATGCGCGGCAGTTGCCAGTCAGGTCAACTGTTGTAAATCGCCATAGCGGCGTAATGTCTCAGTTCGACGCCAAACATGGCAGCTATTATCGTTTTTCCTCATGAAAATGATTGTAAATCAGCTCCGCCGTCGCTGCCGAAATGCCCTCGACATCGAGCAGGTCGTCGACACCGGCGCGCGATACCGCCTTGGCGGTGCCGAAATGGTGAAGCAGCGCCCGCTTGCGCGCCGGCCCGATACCGGCAATTTCATCAAGCGGGTTGCTGATCAGTTCCTTCTTGCGCCGGGCGCGGTGGGTGCCGATGGCAAAGCGGTGCGCCTCGTCGCGCAGCCGTTGCACGAAATACAGCACCGGGTCGCGCGGCGGCAGCGTGAAGTCGGGTTTGCCCTGCATGAAGAAGCGTTCACGGCCGGCTTCCCGGTCCATGCCTTTGGCAACCCCGATCGCGGTGACCTTGCCGGCGATCCCCAATTCTTCGAGAATGCCGCGTACGGCGCTCATCTGGCCCTTGCCGCCATCGATCAGTACCAGGTCGGGCCAGGCCGGGATCCCGCTTGGTGCAGGCGCATCCGGATCGTCGTCCTGAGCCGGGTCGGGATCATTCGGGCTTTCATCGCCATGCTCCTTGATCAGTCGCGAAAAACGCCGCTGCATGACCTCGCGCATCATGCCAAAATCGTCGCCGGGGGTAATGTCTGTCGAACGGATGTTGAACTTGCGATACTGGTTTTTGACAAACCCCTCGGGTCCGGCGACGATCATGCCGCCCACCGCATTGGTGCCCATGATGTGGGAGTTGTCGTAGACCTCGATACGGCGCGGCGGGCGCGGCAGGCCAAAGGTCTGGGCCAGTCCTTCGAGCAACCGGGTCTGCGATGCGGTTTCGGCCAGATGCCGGCCATGCGCCTCGCGTGCATTCGACAGGACCTGATCGACCAGTTCGCGCTTTTCGCCGCGCTGCGGCAGGCTGATGGTGATCTTGTGGTCCATGCGCACGCCGAGTGCTTCCTGCAACAGCGTCCGGTCCTCGAAATCATCGGAAACCAGGATCAACCGTGGCGTCGGCTTGTCGTCGTAGAACTGGCCGATGAAGGCGCCCAGGATTTCGCCCGGCGCCAGCGATGGATCGGCCTTGGGGAAATAGGCACGGTTGCCCCAGTTCTGACCGGTGCGGAAGAAGAACACCTGGATGCAGGCCATGCCGGCGTCGTGGTGGATCGCGAATACATCGGCTTCCTCGACCGTTTGCGGGTTGATCCCCTGGTGGCTCTGCACATGGCTGAGCGCCGAAAGCCGGTCGCGGTAGACCGCTGCGCGTTCGAAGTCGAGATCTTCGGAGGCCTGCTGCATGGCTTTTGCCAGCTGCGATTTGACCGCCTGGCTGCGCCCGGAGAGAAAATCCTTGGCCTCGCTCACCAGCTTGGCATAGCCCTCGGCGTCGATTTCGCCGGTGCACGGCGCCGAACAGCGCTTGATCTGGTAGAGCAGGCAGGGCCGGGTGCGACTTTCATAGACGCTGTCGGTGCAGGTGCGCAGCAAAAACGCCCGCTGCAGTGCGTTGATGGTGCGGCCGACGGCGCCGGCTGAGGCGAACGGGCCGAAATAGGTGCCTTTTCGCGAACGCGCACCGCGATGCTTGAGAATTGCCGGCGCCACATGGTCGTCGGTGATGAGGATATAGGGAAACGACTTGTCGTCGCGCATCAGCACGTTGAACCGCGGCTTCAGCCGCTTGATCAGATTGGCTTCGAGCAGCAGCGCTTCGGTTTCGGTGCGGGTGGTGACGAACTCCATGTTGGTCGTCTGCGCGATCATTCTGGTGATGCGGTTGGAGTGGCCACGCCCTTGCGCGTAATTGGTCACCCGCTTCTTCAGGCTGCGCGCCTTGCCGACATATAGAACATCACCGGCCTCGTTCATCATCCGGTAGACGCCGGGCTGATTGGGCAGGTGCTTGACGAAGGCTTGGATGACTTCCGCGCCCTTCAGGCCGGAGTCGAGACCCGGGCTTTCGTTCCACTCGATGCCGGCGATATCGATGCGGGCTGAAATCGGAGACGGATCGACGTCGGCGACTTCTTCCTCATCGGCATCATTTTCGTCATAAAGCACGCCGCCATCGGCCAGCGCTGCCGTTGCGGGCTTCTTTGGTGAAGATGGGCGGGGAGGGCGACTCATTCTGCGATATTAGCAACATCCGGCGTCTGCCATGCTAGATGCTGGCCGCCGTCGAGCGCGATCATCTGGCCGGTAACCGAACGCGCCTGATAGAGATAGCGGATGGTTGCGCCGAATTCGGCAAGCTCCGGTCCGTGACCGAGCGGAACCGCCCTCGCTTGAACAGCGAAATCATCTTCGCTCTGGCGCTCATTGGCAAGGGTTGGCCCGGGGCCGATGGCGTTGACGCGAATATGTGGCGCCAGCGCCTGCGCCATGGTTTGCGTCGCGGTCCAGAGCGCTGATTTCGACAGGGTGTAGGAGAAAAAACGCGGTGTCAGGCGCCATACGCGCTGGTCGATGATGTTGACGATCAGTCCTGCGCGGTCCTTGGGCAGGCCGTTGGCCATGGCTTCGGCCAGGATCAGCGGGGCTTTGAGGTGAATCGCGAAATGCAGATCAAACACCGCTTCGTCGAGTGCCCGCACATCGTCATCCTCGAACACCGAGGCGTTGTTGACGATCAGGACGGGCGAGCCAAGTTGCGCCGAGACATCGGCGTGGAGTTGTCGCACAGCCTTGCCGTCAGACAGGTCGGCGACGAAGACCTCGGCCACGCCCCCGTCCGAGCGGATTGTTTCCACCACCGCCTCGGCTTCGGCCCGGCTGCTGTTGGCATGAACGGCCACCTGGAAGCCATGAGCGGCCAGATCCAGAGCGATGGCCTTGCCGATCCGGCGGCCGGCTCCGGTGATCAATGCTGTAGATTTAAACGACGTCATCAGCTTGCCAGTTCACATCTGCCGCCGTGGCGCGGCTGCCCATCAAAATATGGATAGGATATAGGCTGCGAAGAGGGCAAGCATAGCCAGCCCCCCCAGCTTCTTCAGCGGTATGTTCCAGTACGCCAGCGCCACCACCAGCAGGCTTGCGGCCAGCATCACCCACATGTCGATCGAGATGATCCGGGCATCGACATCAAGCGGCAATATCAAGGCGGTGCCGCCAAGAATCAGGCCGATGTTGAAGATGTTGGACCCGACCACGGTGCCGATCGCAACGGCACCGGATTTGCGCCAGGCGGCCATCACCGATGTCACCAGTTCCGGCAGCGATGTGCCGATGGCGACAATCGTCAGCCCGATTGCCGTTTCCGAGGCGCCGAGCATGCGCGCAATATGCGCGGCCCCTTCCACCGTCATCCAGGCGCCGATCGGCAGTCCGACCAGACCGCCGAGAATGAAGGTGATGGTTTTCCAGTTTTCCTGCGGCAGGTCGGCAACGTCGTCATGATAATCGGAAATCGGCGCCATGCCGCATTTGCGTGCGGCCATGATCTGCCAGCCCAGATAAGCGCCCATCATCGCGAGCAGAATGGCGCCGTCGACGCGGCTGAGCCCGTCGAAGGCCATCAAGATCATTACCACCACACTCATGCCAACCATCACCGCCTGCGACACGGCGAGGCCGTCCTCGCGGCAATTGATGGTCATCAGCAGCGCCGGCGCGCCCAGTACCAGGAACACATTGGCGATGTTGGAGCCGACCACGTTGCCGATGGCGATTCCGGAAACCCCGTCAAAGGCCGCCTGCAACGAAACAAACAGTTCCGGCGCCGACGTGCCGAACGCCACAATGGTCAGACCGATGATCAGCGGGTCGATCGACAATTTCTCGGCCAGCGCCACCGCGCCGCGGACCAGATAGTCGCCGGCAAACACAAGGACGACCAAACCCGCAATCAGGGTCAAAATACTCAACATGCCGGGGATCAACGCTCGCGATTAGGAATGGACCTGTCCACATATAGGCGTAGTCGCCCCATTCGCAATGGAAAGCATGCTTTCATCACCATGAAAATGTTGCCCCAAAGCAACAGTCCGGCATGCCCTTTTTCTGCCGCTGTGTTTCCACATTCCCGCTTCGCGGCTGCCGCATTCGACCTCCATCTTGTCAGTTGTTGGGGGCGTGAAATCAACCGGCCCCGGCCTTAGCGGCCCGCTGTTATGCGTCGGGTCGAACAAACCAAGGAGAATGACATGCGTATTCGTAAACTGGCACTGCTGGCCGCAGCTCTTTCTGTGCCGCTCGCCACCCCCGTGCTGGCCGCGGACGCGATCCTCGAACAAGCCCCTGAGCCGCCGATGGCGGAACTCGCACCGCAGAGTTTTCTCTGGTCGGGCGGCTATCTCGGCGGTTATGGCGAGTACAAGTGGGGCGAGTTTGACGTGTTGGCAACGCAGGACGCCGATGGCTTCGGCGGCGGTGTCTACGGCGGCTACAACTGGCAGACCGAGAACATCGTTTATGGTGCGGAAGCCGATATCGGTTATTCCGGCGTCGATTCCACTGCTGGCGGCTTGACTGCTAAGCAGGGCGTCAACGGTTCGCTCCGGGCCCGCATCGGTTATGATATCAACCCGTTCTTGCTCTATGCCACCGGCGGTGTTGCCGCGACCCAGGCCAAGCTGACCAATGCAGCTGGTTCCGACAGCAAGACGATGCTCGGCTGGACCGCTGGCGCCGGCGCGGAAGCCTTCGTGACCGACACCATCACCACCCGAGTCGAGTACCGTTACTCCGACTACGGTTCGGAAAACTTCACTCTTGGCGCAGGCAACGTCTCGTCCGGGTTTGATGATCATTCCGTGCGTCTCGGCATCGGCATGAAGTTCTGATCCCACAGAACTTCTCAAATGGAAAACCCGGGCGCCAAAACGCCCGGGTTTTTTGTGTCTGCAGCCAGATCATTTCGTAATGCCTATCTTCCGGCGACTGTGCGGTTGCCTTTCAGCCAGGCAATGGCGTCGGGATAGTCGAACGCCAGCGAGATTACATTGGTGGCAAGCAGGATCCAGAGATAGGCCTCGTAGCCGCCGGTTGCCTCTGGCCGGGCGAACACCAGCAGCAACACCAGCGCTGTCCAGGGAACGATATGCGGCAACGCCATTAGCTTTGAAAAGCCACGGTCGTGGATCATCACCCAGAGATTGGGCAGCATGGCGATATTGGCGAGCAGCGCGACCCACAATCCCATCGGCTTGTCGATGAAGAACACGCTTGTCACGTTGATCGGAACCAGCAGAAATACGACCCAGATCTGCACCCAACCGGCCAACGCCCTGAATGAGTGCCAGATGTCGGCTGCCATGTTCCGGGAGCCCTCACGAGAAGATGTCATGGTGGAGTCCTTATCTGAAGCGGCGACATCAGCCGATGGAACCGGACCCGCCAGCCTCTCTCAGGCCCGCGTGCTGGCAAGCTGTTTGAGAATCTCGGTGTAGTTGGCAACGCCCTGGGCGCCGGTGACCAGATGCTTCTTTTCAAACACCATGGCCGGCACGCCACGAATTCCCTGCTGGACCCAGAATTCTTCCTCGGCGCGGACTTCGGCCGCATGGCGTTGATCCTCAAGCACCTTTGCCGCCTCGGCGCGGTCGAGACCGGTTTCTGCAGCGATACCAGCGAGCACAGTGACGTCCGACAGGTCGCGCCGGTCAGTGAAATAGGCTGCAAACAGCGCCTGTTTCAAATCATGGCCGCGGCCCTGAGCGTCGGCCCAGTGGATCAACTGGTGGACGTTGAAGGTGTTGTACATGCGCATGTCATCGGCAAAATTGAAATCAAATCCTACCTCGGCGCCGAGAGCCGTGATCCTTGCCCGGTTCTCCTGCGACTGCTCGGCGGTGCTGCCATATTTTTCCGCGATGTGCTCGCCAAGGTTCTGGCCCTCGGGCGCCATGTCGGTGTTGAGTTCAAACGGATGCCAGTGAACTTCATAGTCAGTGCCGGTCTCTTCGAGTGCGCGGGCCAATTGGCGATAGCCGACCACGCACCAGGGGCAGACGACGTCCGACACGATGTCGATACGCAGGGGTGGAGATTGATTGGTCATGATGTTTTCCGTGTTTTTCAAGTTTGGATGTTGATTGATTGGTGTGTTGCTTGGCCGAGCGGTATCGTGCCCGCGGTCAGGTGGCTTTCCAGCGCCGGACAATCTGGTCGGCAAGCTCGATAAGGTCTGGCGCAACAAGGTCGGGCACAGGCACCTCCGCTGCCGGCAACAGGGCGTTGTGCGGTCGTGTGACCAATGCGCCATGCCAGCCGGCGGCCTGGGCGCCGATCGTATCCCACAAATGGCAGGCGACCAGACACAGGTCCGAGGCCTCGGCTTTCAGCGCGTCGGCGACGAGTTGATAGGTTTCGGGCGCCGGCTTGAATTTGCCAACTGATTCGACGCTGAAGGAGTGCTCGAAGAATTCGCCGAGCCCGGCTCGTTCAAGCGGTGTCGGTGACGCCGCACTGGCCGAGTTCGTCAATGTCACAAGCCGGAAACCCGCATCGCGCAGCAGCGTCAGCGCCGGAACCGCATCTTCATGGGCGGGCATGGAGCCGATCCGCTGGGCCAGTTCGCTGATGTCGTCGTTGGTAATGTCGACATCGTGGATTGAGCCGATCATCTTCAGCGTGCCGCCTGCCAGCTTGCCAAACGGGGTGTAGAGGCCGGAAAGTGTCATCGTCTGGGAATACAGGATCAGTTCTGCAAACCACTCCCTCAAAACTGCCGGATCGCCGAACAGGCGGTCAAACAGCGGCTCCAGCGTGGTGATGTCGAGCAATGTTTCGTTGACATCGAAAATGAGGGTTGAAACGGGCATGTTCTGGTTCATCGGGTTTCCTTCCGGCATCGTTCAGATCTGTCGCATCCACTGGAACAGTCAACCCCGGCAGTTGCTCTGCCGTGTTCTCCGAATGCGCCGGCCTGGAAGCTGCCAGGCGGGCGCATTCTGATCGATCAGGCGGCCTTGTGCCACTCGAACTTCTGGAACGGCTGGTCGATCGGGGTTTGCGCCAGATGGTTGGTGTAGTTCGACATCACCTTCTGGGCGACCCCAAGCACCACTTCGAGAACCTGACGCTTGGTGAAACCGGCGTCGAGAAAGGCCTGGACAGCAGCATCATCGACATTGCCACGGTCGCGTACAACGCTGAGGGTGAAGCTGCGCAGCGCTTCAAGATGGGCATTCGGCAGTGCGGTCTGGTTGCGCAGCGCATCGGAAACCTCGTCGCTGACCTTCATCGCCTTGGCAATGCCGGTATGGGCGGGAACACAGTAATGGCAGGCATGCTCGACATTGACGGTCTGCCAGACCACCGTCAGTTCATCCTTCGAAAAGCTCGAATTGACGAATTGATCATGAACGAAACGGTAGCTTGCAAGCAGGCCCGGTGCTTCAGCCATGGTGGCGTGCAAGCCGGGGATCATGCCGTTCTGCTTTTTCGATTCGGCAAGCATCGGCTTGCTCTCTTCGGGGGCGGTGGTTTCATCGTGCAGCGGGAAATCGGTCATTGGCGTCTCCTGAAATTGACTTGAGCGTCCGGGAGCGAACGTCCGGCCAATATGGGCGCTTTGAGCGTTTGCTCAACAGCAAATTTGAGCAATCACTCAATGGTGATTGGCGCAGCCTTCGCGGCGGGCGAGACAAAGCGCTCAATCTCGCCTATCTATGAGACATCATGAAACGTGCCCGCCCATATAATCGTGAGGTTGCGCTTGACGCCGCCGTGAACCTGTTCTGGACGAAGGGGTACCACGCCACCTCGCTCAAGGATTTGGAAGCCGCGCTGCAAATGAAGCCCGGCAGCATCTATGCGGCGTTTTCAAGCAAGCAGGCGCTCTATCTGGAAGCGCTGGAGCGGTACTTCGAGAAGTCGCGGAACGGGTTCAGACAGGAAATCGAGAGTGTCGCTTCCCCGCTTGACGGCTTGTCGGATTATCTGGTGCAACTTGCCCGCACACGGTCGCAGGAGCCGCAGGGACAGGCCTGCATGCTGGTCCGCACGCTACTCGATACGACATCGACCGATGCAGTGATTGCCGAGAAGGCCAATGCCTACCTCGAGCAGATCCAGACCGAATTTGCTGCCGCCTTCGACCGCGCAAGGGAAATTGGCGAGATTGCCGCCAACGCCGATAGCAGACGGCTTGCCCACCGCTACCAGGCAAGCATCAATGCGCTCAGGATCGAATTGCATCGTGGTGTCGACCAGGCAGAAATTACCGCGCTGGCGCAGGACATGGTCGACGAACTGCAGCGTCTGCGGGTGTCACCAGCCGCTGCGGAGCGCGAGACGCTCGCCTGACCCCCAAAATGAATCACTCTAGCTGCCGGTAGGCAGCCACAGCGTCGCCAGTACGAAAAGCGCCCAGATGGCGTTGGCCACCAGCAGGCAGAACACGGCAAACGAACCCAGATCCTTGGCGTGCCGGGCCATTTCCGAATAGTCCGGGGATACATGGTCGGTAATGTCTTCCACCGCGGTGTTGAGCGCCTCGATCGCGGCGGTCAGCAGGTAGAGCAGCGCCGCGCCGACATGGCCCCACAAAGGCACGCCGGACACAGCAAACAGGCCGATGATTACACAAAGAGCCAGGGTTTCGTGGCGAAACGCTGTTTCGCCCCACAGCCGTTTGACGCCGCCGAGCGAATAGCGCGCGGCGGCGAAGATATGGGCGAGCCCGGTCTCTTTGTCCGGACGCGGGCTCACGCCCTGGGACGCAGGGCGTCGAGTTCGGGAAAGCTTGACGCGAATTTGGCGCTCCAACGCTTGAGCTTCGGCCGCCCGCGTTCCCACTGGCCGTCAAACCGCAGCGCCAGGTAGCCGGTTGCTGCCGCCAGCGCCAAGTGGCCGCCATTGGGGGCCTTGGTAAGGCGCGGCAGGTTGTTTTCGAGATGGTCAAGCGCGCGGGTCGCCTTTGCCCACTGTATGTCGATCCAGTCCTGATGGACCTTTTCCTCGGGCCGGTATCGCCGCTCATAGATGATCACCAGCAGGCAGTCGCACAAGCCGTCGCACAATGCTTCCATCACTTCCGCATCGGTGCGCTTTGCGGCGTTGCGCGGATAGATCCGCTTGCCACCGGCGCGATCGAGAAACTGCATGATGGCGCGGCTGTCATAGACTGCCTGGCCCTCGTCGGTCACAAGCGTCGGAATCTTGCCGAGCGGATTGTTGTCGATCAATTCGGCGGGCAGGGTGGCTGTATTGGTCAGCACCGGTTCGAGGGCCACTCCAGCAAAATGAGCGGCCATGCGGACCTTGGACGAATAGGGGGAAGCGGGGGCGTAAAGGAGTTTCATCGGTTTCTTCTCTGCGTTGTCAAATACGAATGGCGCCGCTCAATTGGGCTCTGGCACCGAAAGATTATCGATTGTGCAGCCGGCCCGGTCGACCTTGGCACAGCCGCGAAATTCAAGTGAACCGGTCATGCAGATGCGGATCTCGCGAAGCATGCGACGGTCGCATGTCACCGCAACTCCATCGCGCTGCATACCCGGATTGGCAGCAATAAACGCATTTTCAGCGTCAAACGCATCAATCTTGCCCGGCAATTTGTCAAGCGCAAAGGCCGAGGGGACATTGATGCGTTGCCGCGCCGCCCGCAGCACTTCTAAATAGTCTTTCTGGCTTAGCCCCGAGCACGACCCGTGCTTGCGCCATTGTTGGCCGATCAGGCCCATCGACGGAAGCAGATCGAGATAGGCCTGGCCGAGCTGTGAGGGCACCCGCTCGGGCTCGCGCGAGCCGCAGTATTGTGGATAGCCATCCTCGAATTGCGGCCACAGCCCATGCACCACGAACCCGAGATCTCTGTCCTCGGCACATTGGTTTCGGTTGGCGCGCGCGCCTTCGATCAGGCAATAGGCGGGCGACCAGGACAGCGCCAGCACGTAAAAATCAAATCCGGTTCCAAGCGGAAGATCAGCGTTCGCCGAGAAGGCGGCCACCACCGGTTTTCTTGCCGAAGCCGACGCGTCGCTGTCATCTGAACAGGCAAACAGCAGCGCAACCAGCGGCAGGGCCGCCAGAAGCCGGATTGCTGCTGGAAATGACACGGTTGGGATCAGCGTACCGACCGGCACCAAGCGCCGTGCACCTTGAACGGATCGAGCCCGGAGATGCAGAATTCGAGATTGTCGCGCAGACCGGCAAACCCCATGCCGCCTTCGATCAGCCACCAGATCGGCCGATCATGGCCATCATTCATCCGTGCCGTGCCGTGGCAGTAAAGCCGCGGGATCGATGAGGAGGCTACCATGTTGCGGCCACGAATGGCGTGCGGCCGCTCGATGCTGTCAATCGCCAGCCCGCGCTTAAGCAACATCCGGTCAGTCCATGTGAACCGCTTCTGGATGTAGGTGAGCACTTGCGGCGCGTCGCACGCGGCAAAGCTGCCGCCAGTAAATGCCATGGCCGGCGCAGAATAGCTTGAAACCATAAATACGAGGGCAAGTATCAGACTTTTCATGTTCATGACCGGTCCTTTGTCCGCGATGATTCCCGGTATACGGCGAGGTCGTACACTTGGGCAAGGGCAATCAACTGTCAACTTTCGCCCACAAGCATGCGGATTTCCGCACCACCACCTGGTTCCTGGGCCAGCAGGCCGGCAAGTTCCGGCAGAACTGCTTTCAGCGAGGCCTCGAGCGTGTAGGGTGGATTGACGATCACCAAGCCGCTGCCGTTGAGCCCGGGCGCGGCGTTGTTGTTGCGGATCCAAAGCCGCACCGTCAGCGTGCTTGGCCGGCCAAGATTGGTGAGCTTGGCGTCAAACGCCTTGAGCGGGCTGTCGGCCTTGATCGGATGCCACAGCATGTAGGTGCCGCCGGCAAAGCGCCGGGTGGCCCGCGCCAGCCCGTCGATCATCCGATCGAATTCACCTTCTTCTTCGAACGGCGGATCCACCAGCACCAGGCCACGCTTTTCCTTGGGCGGCAGATGCGCGCCGAGCGCCAGCCAGCCATCGAGCTCGATCACCCGGACCTGGTAATCGCCTTCAAACGCTGATCTCAGCTTTTCGGCGTCGGCCGGATGCAGCTCGATTGCCGAAAGCCGGTCCTGCTTGCGCATCAACAGCCGCGCCAGTTTGGGCGAGCCGGGATAGTGGCGCAGCCCGCCCTTGGGATTGAGCGTGGTGACGGTCTCGAGCCATGGCGCCAGAAACGCGCCCAGTTCCGGCGACAGGTTGGCCTTCATCACCCGGCCGACGCCCTCGCGCCATTCGCCGGTCTTTTGCGCTTCGATCGAAGAAAGATCGTAAACGCCGGTGCCTGCATGGGTGTCGATGACGCGGAACGCCTGATCCTTGCGCTTGAGATAGGTGATGATCTGGGCCAGCACCGCGTGCTTGAGCACATCGGCGAAATTGCCCGCGTGGTAGCTGTGGCGATAATTCATCGTCTGGCCTGATGTATCCTCGAAATGGGTCGGCTAAAACTTCCGCCTCGACGTGGCGTGACGGTGCGGTTTCTCTTATAGAGAAAAGCACCAATGATGCGAGTGGAGAAAACATGAACGAGGCAAGCGCGCTCAAGCCCGGCCCTGCGCCAGCCATTGGTCATTCAGCCTGCCCGCATGATTGTCCCTCCACCTGCGCGCTCGAAGTCGAGTTGCTGGCCCATAACCGCATCGGTCGGGTGCGTGGCGATGCCGCCAACAGCTACACCGCCGGCGTGATCTGCGCCAAGGTGGCGCGCTATGCCGAACGCATTCACCACCCGGACCGTCTGCTCAAACCGCTGATCCGTGCCGGCGCCAAGGGCGAGGGGAAGTGGAAAGAGGCAAGCTTTGACGCAGCACTCGACCTGATCGCCGAAAAATTCCTCAAGGCTGAAGCGGAGTTTGGCTCAGAAACCGTCTGGCCGGCCTTCTATGCCGGCACCATGGGGCTGGTGCAGCGCGACGGCATCCACCGTTTGCGCCACGCCAAACGCTATTCCAACCAGTTCGACAGCTACTGCACTAACTTGGCCTGGACCGGTTTTTCCATGGGCGCGGGCGCCCTGCGTGGCCCCGATCCACGCGAGATGGCCAAATCGGATTGCGTGGTGATCTGGGGCACCAATGCGGTCTCCACCCAGATCAACGTCATGACCCACGCGATCCGCGCCCGCAAGGAACGCGGCGCCAAAATCGTGGTCATCGATGTCTATGACAATCAGACCATGAAGCTGGCCGACGTCAAGCTGGTGGTCAAGCCCGGCACCGATGCGGCGCTGGCTTGCGCAGCCATGCATGTGCTGTTCCGCGACGGCCTGGCCGATCGCGAATATCTTAACAAATACAGCGACGATCCGGCGGGACTTGAATCGCATTTGCAAACCCGTACGCCCGAATGGGCGGAGGCGATCTGCGGAGTGCCTGCAGCCGAGATAGAGGCTTTTGCAAAGCTGGTCGGCACCACCAATCGCTCGTTTTTCAGGCTCGGTTACGGCTTCTCGCGTCAGCGCAATGGTGCGATCAACATGCACGCGGCGCTGTCGCTGGCCGTCGTTACCGGCGCCTACCAGTATGAGGGCGGTGGCGCGTTTCATTCCAATTCCGGTATTTTCCGGCTCGACAAATCTCTCGTTGAAGGTCGCAAGCAGTACGATCCCGGCCTGCGCTGGCTCGATCAGTCGCAATTGGGCCGGGTGCTCACCGGCGAACCCGAGGCGCTTAATGGTGGCCCGCCGGTCACTGCTATGCTGATCCAGAACACCAACCCCGCCAATGTCGTGCCCGAGCAGCGCAAGGCATTCAGGGGGCTGATGCGCGAGGATCTGTTCGTGGCCGTCCACGAACAATTCATGACCGACACGACCCTGCTTGCCGATGTGGTGCTGCCGGCCACCATGTTTCTCGAGCATGATGACATCTACCGTGGCGGCGGCAACCAGCACATCATTCTCGGGCCTAAACTGGTCGATCCGCCCGAAGGCCCGAAATCCAACCATTACGTGATCGAGGAACTGGCCAAACGTCTGGGCGTTGGCGACCATGAGGGGTTCGGGCTCACCGAGCGCGAGCACATCGACTACATGTTGCAAAAGCGTGGACTCGGTGATTTCGACAGCTTCAAGGCGGGCAAATGGGTCGATCTTCAGCCCGATTTCGAAACATCTCATTTCCTCGGTGGATTCGGCCACAAGGACGGCAAGTATCGCTTCCGGCCCGACTGGATCGGAACGCCGGCAGCCAACAGGCCGCCAAAGCGGATGGGACCGCAAGGGCCGGTGGACCGGCTTCCAACGTTTCCAGATCATGTCGAATTGATTGAAAGCGCCGATGGCGAGCATCCGTTCCGGCTCGCCACGTCACCTTCGCGCTCATTCCTCAATTCGACCTTCAGCGAAACGCCGGGTTCAAAGGCCAAGGAGCAGCGTCCGACCCTGTTAATCCATCCCGAGGACGCCGCGGGGCTTGGCGTGGGCGACGGCGACAGGGTGCGGCTTGGCAACGCCCGGGGCGATCTCTTGATGCATGCCAAGTTGGATGCGGGTCCGCGCCGCGGCGTTGTCATCCATGAAGGGTTGTGGCCCAATTCTGCGTTCGAGGGCGGCGAGGGGATCAACATCCTCACCGGCGCCGATGCCTGCGCGCCCTATGGCGGCGCAGCGTTTCACGACACTAAGGTGTGGGTGCAGAAAGCCTAGGCTACGGACGCTTCGGTGTCCGTCAGCAGCGCCTTTCGCACCTTGACCAGCATGGCATGCAGGGTGGAAAACTCATCGGTCGACAGGCCGAAGGCTTCTGCCACGCAGGCTGGCACATGGCTCGCACGGCCTTCCATCGCACGTCCGACCTTGGTGAGGTGCACCCGCACCTTGCGCTCATCGACAGCATCGCGCGTGCGCGCAACCAAGCCCTGGCTTTCGAGCCGCTTGACCAACGGCGTCAGTGTCGAGGAGGCGAGGCCAAGCCGCTGGCCCAGATCGCCAACCGTCACCCCGTCGCCATCCCAAAGCACCAGCATCACTAGATATTGCGGATAGGTCAGCCCGAGCCCGGACAACAGCGGCTGGTACACCTGCCCGACGGCGTGGTGGGTGGCGTAGATATCGAAGCAGAGCATCGATTCGGGGACCGGCTTGAAACCCGCCGGCAGATTGCCCTTGGCCATGATGTTTTCTCCTGTGGGCAGAACCTATTTTGTGCGGTTGCGACAATCAATCACTTGAAGGTGCTCATTCGGTGCGATATTTATCGTGCACGATTGAATCGTACAAAAGGAGAATACCATGCCAAGCAAGATTGTCTATCGCGTCGCGGCCACCGCCACCGGCGGCCGCGACGGTCATTCCAAAACCGAAGATGGGGCGGTCGATGTGGATCTGGCTGTCCCCAAGGAAATGGGCGGTCCTGGCGGCGGCGTGAATCCCGAACAACTGTTTGCGACCGGCTATGCAGCCTGCTTTCTCGGTGCGGTGAAATTCTATGCCGGCCAGAAAAACGTGCAGGTGCCAGATAATTCGACCGTGACGGTTACCCTCGGTATCGGCCCGCGCGAGGATTTGGGTTTCGGACTTGATGTCGGCATCAAGGTTGATCTGCCGGGCCTCGACAAGGATGTCGCGGACGACCTGATCGCCGGTGGCCACAAGGTCTGCCCCTATTCGCACGCGATTTCCGGAACTCTCAACGTCACCCCAGTCCGCGCCTGAAGGGGGCTGCCCCTAGAGACGGGCGTCCGGCCCTTTGACGGTCCGGGCGCCAGCACAGCATGACCAGTCGCCGTTGGCTCTTTGCGGCTCGGTTACAACTTTGATCGCACCACGAAGTGGTTAGTTGCCTTCAAGTGCCTGATGGGCGCTGGCGACGACGCGTTCGAGGAATTCTTTTTCCCGCTCCGCCAGCCGTGCTTCTTCCTCACCGATGTAGTCGCGGGTGATCGGCACGGCGTCGCGCTCGCGGCCAAGCTGCATCTGAACGACATTGCTGGTGCCTTGAAGAAAGGCGCATTCGCACATCGACAGATAGATTTCCCACATCCGGCAGAACCGTTCGTCCATGGCTGCAATCGCCGCCTCGCGATTGGCCAGGAAACGCTCCCGCCAATGCCTGAGCGTATAGCCGTAATGGCACCGCCAGATCTCGCAATCGAGCATCCACAGGCCGGTGTGCTCGATCGCTGCAACCGCTTCTGAAAGCGACGGCGCATAGCCGCCGGGGAAGATATGCTTGCGCAGGAAAGGGCCGGTGATACCGGGCGGTGACATGCCGGATATTGAATGGATCAATGCCACGCCGTTGTCCGCCAGACGATCGCGCACGGTCAGGAAGTAGGGCTGTAGAAAGTGCGCGCCGACATGTTCGAGCATGCCGACCGATACAATACGGTCGAATTTGCCTTCGACCTCGCGGTAATCAATCAGCTCGAACTTCACCCGGTCGCTGACCCCGAGGATTTCCGCGCGGCGGCGGGCAACTGCCAATTGCCGTTCCGACAGGGTGACGCCGACCACTTCGATATCCGCCGCATGCGCCAGGTAAAGCCCCAGGCCGCCCCATCCGCAGCCGATGTCGAGAAGCCGCTGGCCATTGCCAAGCCTGAGTTTGGCGGCAAGGTGCCGCTTTTTCAGTGTCTGTGCTTCTTCCAGCGTCTTCGAGCCGTCAGGAAAGTAGGCGCAGGAATATTGCATGTCGCGGTCGAGGAACAGCTTGTAGATGTCCTCGCCGATATCATAGTGCGCCTGAACATTGGCGCGTGCCCTAGTGAGCGCATTGTTTTGTTGAAACCGCCGCAGTTTGCGCGACACGCTGCGCCAGAAAATCTGGTTCGGCGAGCGGTCAAAACGCGTCTTGTTGGCAAAAATCAACAGCATCAGGTCGTGGATGGAGCCGCTCTCCATCACAAGTTCGCCGTCCATGAACGCTTCGGCCGCATTCAGTTCGGGGTTGATGGCAATCTGCAGCGGCGTGGAGGCCTTTGTGAAGCGGATCGCCGCTTCCGGGCCTGGTGCTGTGCCCCCGAATGAATGGGTAACGCCTTTGGCGTCGGTCAACGTCAGTCGGCCATTCTTGATGACCTTGTCGAGCATGCTGTAAAGCGAAAGCATGGCGCCTCCGATCTGATTATGAGAGCGTACTTCAAACGGCAAATTCCGCACAGCGCGCCCTAACGCTTTGAAATATTACGTATCGGCTCATAAGAATAGATTTATAGTCAACATGCAATAGGGCAGAGCCGCACTAGGTTTTAACTGTACGCAAAACCGGTTCGGAGCCCAGCATGGCTGGTCAACAGTGCAGCCAACTAATCATGCAGGGTTGGAATGATCTAGTCCGCGAATCGGGTCCGGCCGCCGCGGCCCATGCGAATCTGGCCGCTTGTCAGCATTGCCAGCGCCTTGGGATAAATCCGATGTTCGGCTTCCAGCACCCGCGCGGCAAGGGTTTCGGGCGTATCATCGGCTTCCACCCGCACTGCTTCCTGCTCGATAATGGGGCCTTCATCCATGGCTTCGGTGACGAAATGGACGGTGCAGCCATGTACCCGGCAGCCGGCTGCCAGCGCCCGCTCATGGGTGGCTAGTCCCGCGAAGGCGGGAAGCAGTGATGGGTGAATGTTGATCATTCGCCCCGAATAGGTGTTGACGAAATCGCCCGATAACAGGCGCATATAGCCTGCCAGCGCCACGAATTTCGCGCCTGAATCGTCGATGGCGGCAATGATTGCCGCTTCATGTGCGGCCTTGGAATCATAGTCTGCGCGCGGAACAGCCAGCGCCTTGATGCCGAATTCGCGGGCGTGGTCGAGGCCCTTGGCGTCCGCCCTGTCGGAAATCACCGCCACGATGCGCGCCGGATAATCCTTGTGCAGCGATGCGGCGATCAGCGCGCCCATGTTGGATCCGCGACCCGAGATCAGGATCGCGACCGGCTGTTTGAGTTTTTGGCTCACAGCGCCAGGCTTCCCTGATAGATAACTCCGGCTTCTCCGTCGCTGCGCTCTGCCAGCCGTCCAAGTCGGATGACGCTTTCGCCCTGCGCTTCGAGTGCCTTGATCACAGTGTCACTGTCGGCTGCACTGACAACAGCCACCATGCCGACGCCGCAATTGAACGTGCGCAGCATCTCTTCCATGGCAACGCCGCCGGTTTGCGCCAGCCAGGAGAATACCGGCTGTGGCGAGATTGCTCCGAGGTCGATCTCGGCGGCAAGTCCCTGCGGCAGCACCCGCGGCAGGTTCTCCGGAAAGCCGCCTCCGGTGATATGTGCCAGCGCCTTGATTGCGCCGGTCTCGCGAATTGCCGCCAGCAGCGATTTTACATAGATCCGGGTCGGCTCCATCAATGCCGCGCCGAGACTGGTCGAGGGGGCAAACGGGGCTGGTGCATCATAGCCCAAGCAGCTGCGTTCAACGATCCGGCGTACCAGCGAAAAGCCGTTGGAGTGGACCCCTGATGACGCCAGCCCGAGCAGCACGTCGCCTGGCGCAATTTCGCCCGACGGCAACAGCCGGCCGCGCTCGGCAGCACCGACGGCAAAGCCCGCCAGATCGTAATCGCCTTCGCGGTACATGCCCGGCATCTCGGCGGTCTCGCCGCCAATAAGTGCGCATCCTGCCTGCAGGCAGCCTTGCGCTATTCCGCTGACAATCGCCGCGCCTTGAGCCGGATCGAGCTTGCCGGTGGCGAAATAATCAAGAAAAAACAGAGGTTCGGCACCCTGAACCACCAGATCGTTGACGCACATGGCGACAAGGTCAATGCCGACAGTGTCGTGCACACCGGATTCGATCGCCACCATCAGCTTGGTGCCGACGCCGTCATTGGCGGCCACCAGCACCGGGTCGGTAAAGCCTGCGGCTTTAAGATCGAACAATCCGCCGAAGCCGCCGATCTCGCCGTCCGCGCCGGGTCTGCGGGTGGACCGCACCAGGGGCTTGATGCGATTGACCAGTTCATTGCCGGCATCGATGTCAACACCTGCGTCGGCATAGGTCAGGCCGTTTTTCGGATCCGCCATCAGGTTTGTCGTCCTTGATTGCAAAGGGAGCTATGATAAGTGCGGGAAATGGCATTTTGCGGGCGTTTCCGCAAGTCGCAGCGTGCTGCGACCTAAGACAATCTGCTCAAAAAACGGGGACAACGGCCTGCAAGCGGTGCGCCATCCCTTGGATTGCCATACCGGGATCGCCATATCGGGCCCAGTCAGGAAAAGTAGCTGCATGACCCTGCCCAACTTCATCACCATCGCACGCTTCATCATGGTCCCTGTGATCATTCTCGCCATGATCAATGGCCAGATGGTGACAGCGTTCGTGCTTTTTCTGCTGGCCGGCGTGTCGGATGCGCTGGACGGCTTCGTCGCCCGGCGCTTCAACCAGAAATCGGAACTGGGAAGCTGGCTTGATCCGGCGGCCGACAAGTTCCTGCTGGTCAGCGTATTCGTCGTGCTGGGCTGGCTCGGGGTGCTGCCTGCCTGGCTGGTCATCCTGGTTGTGTTTCGCGACGGATTGATCGTTGCCGCAGTGGTTTTGTCGAGCCTGATGGAGAACCCGGTGACGATGCAGCCGTTGCTGGTCTCCAAGGCCAACACCACCGCCCAGATCATTCTGGTCGGCCTTGTGCTGGGCGATCTGGCCGGTCTGGCCGAGCTTGATGCGGTTCTTTACTGGGCGAACTATGCGGTCGCGGGCTTGACCATCGCTTCGGCGAGCGCCTATTTCGTTACCTGGCTCAAGCACATGACCGCTGAGCAGGAAGCGGGTTAAACTGCAGCGGCCGGCGTCAATCGGTAGCCAAGCGAGGTGAGCATGACAACCCAAATCGATCCGGCGGCGTTTCGGCGGCAAGTCTTCTTCTGGCTCCTGGCACTGGCGGTGTTCGTCGTCTTCCTGATGGTGTTCAGGTCGATCTTGCTGCCTTTCATCGCCGGCATGGCGCTGGCTTACTTTCTCGATCCGGTTGCCGACTGGTTCGAGCGCCATGGCCTGTCGCGGCTGATGGCGACGCTGATGATCCTGATCGCCTTCGTGACGCTGTTTGCGATTGCGCTGATCGTGCTGATTCCGGTTCTGGTGACCCAGGCCGCCGATCTGGGCGGGCGCATTCCTGGCTATATCACCGAGCTGCAGGCATTGCTGTCGTCGGATTCCGTCCTTGTTCCAGACTGGCTGAGCGGCCAGCTGGCGCAGATCAAGGACAGTTTCGCGGCGCTGCTTAAAGAGGGGGCGGGCTTTGTCGGCACGATTTTCCAGCAGATCTGGAATTCCGGCATGGCGCTGCTCGATATCGCAGCTCTGTTTGTGGTCACCCCGGTGGTGGCGTTCTATCTGCTGCTCGACTGGGACCGGATGGTTGAAAAAGTCGATAGCTGGGTGCCGCGCGACCAGGTCGACACGGTGCGCGATCTGGCGCGGCAGATCGACCGCGCAATTGCCGGTTTCGTGCGCGGGCAGGGCAGCGTTTGCGTGATCCTGGGTGTGATCTATGCTGTCGGCCTTTCCATCATCGGGCTCAATTTCGGCCTGTTGATCGGCCTGTTTGCCGGGGTGATCAGCTTCATTCCCTATGTTGGCTCGACCGTCGGGCTGGTGCTGGCGCTGGTGGTGGCGATCGTTCAGTTCTGGCCGGATTTTTTCATGATCGGTGCGGTGATCGCGGTTTTCGTTGTTGGCCAGTTCTTCGAGGGAAATATCCTGCAGCCGCGGCTGGTCGGCTCATCTGTCGGCCTGCATCCGGTCTGGCTGATGTTTGCACTGTTTGCCTTTGGCGCGCTGTTCGGCTTTGTCGGAATGATGATTGCAGTGCCTGCAGCGGCGTCGGTGGGTGTGCTGGTCCGCTTCGGGATCTCGCGCTATCTCGAAAGCGATCTCTATCACGGACGCCAGCGGCTGCTGCGCGAGCAACCCGGCGTGACTGACAACGAAGTGCCTGACTGATGTCCAGGCGGCCCCCGACACGGCAATTGCCGCTTCAGTTCAGCCACGACCCGGCCTCTGGCCGTGACGATTTGATCGTCTCCGACCGGTTGAGCGCTGCCGTGGCGATCGTTGACCGCTGGCCTGACTGGCCGTCCCCGGTGGTGATTGTCGCAGGTCCAACCGGATCGGGGAAATCGCATCTGGCGGGAATATGGGCCGAACGGGTTGGTGCCCGCAGCGTCGATATACGCAGCCCCGATGCTAGCGCGATTGAAACTGCGTCGAGGGGGCCCGTGCTGATCGAAGACATCGACCGCAACGGTTTTGATGAAACCGCGCTGTTTCATCTCATCAACGCGGTGCGCGAACATGGCACAGCCGTGCTGATCACCACGCGGCTGTGGCCTGCCGGCTGGAATGTCTCCTTGCCCGATCTTGCCTCGCGGCTGAAGGCGGCCACGGTGGTGGAGATCGGCGAGCCGGACGAGGAACTGCTGGCCCAGGTACTGGTCAAATTGTTCGCCGATCGCCAGGTCAAGGTCGACGACAAGCTGATCTTCTGGCTGGTCGCCCGGATGGAGCGCTCGCTGGCCGCCGCGCAACGGATTGTTACCCGGCTTGATCAGTTGGCACTGGCGCGCGGCTCCAGGATCACCCGCGCGCTTGCTGCCGAAGTGCTGGCCGAAATGGAAGCCGGCGCAGTTGACACCGAACTGTCATAGATCCTTCTTTGTTGTGCTATACAGGGTGCCTTCGGATTGAAGGTTGTGGAGCACGGAATGGATAATGTCGAAAGCACTGGCACGAGCGAATTGCGGGTTGATCCTGTTGCCGACCTGCCGCCGGGAACCGATTTGCTCACCAGCCCAGAACGCTTCGTCAACCGCGAGTTTTCTTGGCTGCAATTCAATCGCCGTGTGCTTGAAGAAACTCTCAACGTAAGCCATCCGCTGCTTGAACGGGTCCGCTTCCTGTCGATCTCGGCGGCCAATCTCGACGAGTTCTTCATGGTCCGTGTGGCCGGGCTGGAAGGTCAGGTTCGCCAAGGCATCTCCAATCGCTCGCCCGACGGCTTGTCGCCAAACGAACAGCTCGAGCGGATTCTTCGGGAGATCGACGGGTTACAGCTTGAGCAGCAGGCCTCGCTGGCCATCCTGCAACAGCATCTGGCTGCCGAGAAAATCCTTTTCATACGGCCATCAGGTCTGTCGCAAGGCGATATGGACTGGCTGGAGAACGAGTTCCTGCAGTCGATCTTTCCTGTGCTCACGCCGCTGTCGATCGACCCAGCGCATCCGTTCCCGTTCATTCCCAATTTGGGCTTTTCGATCTGTCTGCAACTGGCTTCGAAAGCCGCCAATGAGCCAATGACGGCGCTGATCCGCCTGCCGGTGGCACTGGACCGGTTCCTGCGTTTGCCCGATCTCGATGGCGCGATTCGTTACATTACGCTCGAAGACGTGGTCAGCCTGTTCATATCCTCGCTCTATCCCGGCTACGAGGTTCGCGGATCGGGCACATTCCGGATCATCCGCGATTCCGATATCGAGGTCGAGGAAGAGGCCGAAGATCTGGTGCGGCTGTTCGAAAGTGCGCTCAAGCGTCGCCGCCGTGGTTCGGTGATCCGCATCGAATTCGATTCCGAACTGCCGCAAAGCCTGCGCGATTTTGTGGCCCATGAGACCAATGTGCCGGAAGACCGCATTGCTGTATTGCCGGGGCTCTTGGCGCTCAACACGCTGTCGGAAATTACCAAGGCGCCGCGCGATGATCTCAAGTTCGAGCCTTACAATGCGCGATTTCCCGAACGTATTCGCGAGCATGCCGGAGATACCTTCGCGGCGATCCACGAAAAGGACCTGATCGTTCACCACCCGTATGAATCGTTTGATGCGGTCGTCCAGTTTCTGTTCCAGGCAGCGCGTGATCCCGATGTGCTGGCCATCAAGCAGACGCTCTACCGCACCTCCAACGACAGCCCGATTGTCCGCGCGTTGATCGATGCGGCCGATGCCGGCAAGTCGGTCACAGCCCTGGTGGAATTGAAGGCCCGGTTTGATGAGGAAGCCAACATCCGCTGGGCGCGCGACCTCGAACGCGCCGGCGTGCAGGTGGTGTTCGGATTTATCGAACTCAAGACCCACGCCAAGATGTCGCTGATCGTCCGGCGGGAGGAGGGGCGGCTGGTCTCCTACTGCCACCTCGGCACCGGCAACTACCACCCGGTCACGGCCAAGATTTACACCGACCTGTCTTATTTTACCTGCGATCCGGAGATTGCCCGCGACATTGCCCATGTATTCAATTTCATCACCGGCTACGGCGAACCCGAACACCTCAGCAAGCTTGCCGTCTCGCCGCTGAACCTGCGTACTCGCATTGTCGACAATATCGAAGCGGAGATCATGCACGCCAGGGCCGGGCGACCGGCGGCTGTCTGGATGAAAATGAATTCTCTGGTCGATCCCGAAATCATCGATGCGCTCTACCGCGCCAGCCAGGCCGGTGTCGAAATCGATCTGGTGGTGCGCGGCATCTGCTGCCTGCGGCCGCAGGTTCCAGGACTTTCCGAGCATATTCATGTCAAATCGATCGTCGGGCGTTTCCTTGAACACAGCCGGATCTACTGTTTTGGCAATGGCCATGGTCTGCCTTCAGCCGAAGGCCTGGTCTATATCGGCTCGGCCGATCTGATGCCGCGCAACCTTGACCGGCGGGTCGAAACCCTTGTGCCGATCGTCAACAAGACCGTGCATGAACAGGTGCTCTCGCAGATCATGCTCGGCAACATGATCGATAATCAGCAGAGCTACGAGATTCTGCCGGATGGGACATCGCGGAGGATCGAACCGGGCGTCGATGAGGAACCGTTTAACTCACAGCTTTATTTCATGACCAATCCGAGCCTGTCGGGCCGCGGTGAGGCCCTGAAGTCCAACGCCCCCAAGCTGATTGCCGATCGCCTGGCGCGGACAGCCCGCCCCAAATCCCCGCCCGCCTAGGCGGGATTTGCATGGGGTGGGAGGAGGCGTTGTCAGCGCCACCAGGAGTACGCCATGGCGTCTTGCCGGCGGCAGCCAGTGGCGGTTGCCGACCGCGGGTCTGCCTGACAACATCCCATTTGATAACCAAAGGCGGGTTTCGGCCCGGCCTGATCTCTAGTAAGAGGCTCTCAGATACACCGCACTCTGATCCGTTTCGCACCTGCGGGGCGGGCTCACTCTAACTGTGAAACGCCAATTATATGGTTGAATCAGAAGCGCAGGGCCGGTTGCCCGGTATTCATCCGGTGTCAGTGATCGACATCGGTTCAAACTCGGTGCGCCTGGTTATCTACGAAGGACTGGGCCGAGCGCCTTCGGTGCTGTTTAATGAAAAGGTGTTGTGCGGACTGGGCAAGGGGCTTGCCGCAACGGGCCGCATGGACGAAACCGCCATTTCCCGCGCGTTGGCGTCGCTGAAGCGGTTTCGCGCGCTCTCCGAACAGGCCCGCGCCTCGGAGTTGCACGTTCTGGCAACTGCGGCGGCTCGTGAAGCGGAAAACGGCGCCAGCTTTATCGAACAGGCCGAAGCCATCCTCGATTGCCGCATCCGGGTCCTGACCGGGGTCGAGGAAGCCGGTTTTTCCGCTCAGGGAATTATCTCGGGATATTACGATCCGGATGGTGTCGCCGGTGACCTCGGGGGCGGATCACTGGAACTGGTGGATGTCGATGATGACCGCCATTCGGGCGGGCAGACGCTGCCGCTGGGCGGTTTACGTCTCTCCGAACTGTCCGGCAACTCGGTCTCCAAGGCACGGTCGATCGCCCGGCCTTATCTCAAGAAGTCGCCGGTGCTCAAGGGCGGAGCCGGGCGCACCTTTTACGCTGTTGGCGGCACCTGGCGTAACATTGCCAAATTGCACATGGAGATCGGCAATTACCCGCTGCACATGATGCAGGCCTATGAAATCGATGCCGCACCGGCAATCGAGTTTTTGGGCGAGGTCGCCTCGATGAAGCAATCGCGGCTCGACGAGTTCAAGGGAATCTCCAAGAACCGGCGTGCGCTTCTGCCTTTTGGCGCGGTGGTGTTGCAGGAAACGCTGACAATCATGAAGGCGGCGCGAGTGAGTTTTTCCGCACTTGGCGTGCGCGAGGGCTATCTGCATTCCTTGCTTTCCAGTGACGAGGCAGCACGTGACCCGTTGCTCACTGCAGCCGGCGAACTGGCCATCCTGCGCGCCCGCTCTCCCGAACATGCCCGTGAACTGGCGGCCTGGACCGGTCGCATGTTTCCGGTTTTCGGTGTTGAGGAGAGCGAAGAGGATGCCCGCTATCGCCAGGCGGCGTGCTTGCTGGCCGACATTTCCTGGCGTGCGCACCCCGATTACCGCGGTCTGCAGGCTCTCAACATCATTGCCCATGGCACATTTACCGGCATCTCCCACGGTGGCCGTGTCTATATTGCACTGGCCAATTACTTCCGTTTTGAAGGCCTCAACGACGACGGCGTTTCTTCGCGGCTGGCGGCGATCGCCGGCTCGAAATATCTCAAATACGCCAAGCTGCTCGGCGGCATGTTGCGTGTCGTTTATCTGTTTTCCGCCTCGATGCCGGGTGTCGTGCCGCATCTGAAGTTCGAGGCGGCGGGACCGGCTGATGGCGACGCCGACATTGTGCTCTTGGTCCCGCGGGCGTTCGAGGCAATGATCGGCGAACGGCTCGAAGGGCGTCTGCAGCAACTGGCCAAGCTGACCGGCAAGAAGCTGAGTTTCCGCCTGGTTTGAACATGCCCGTGCGGCGTATCCGGTTCGGCCCTATCCTGGTCGGTGTGTGACGTCACATCGGCATAGAAGCGATAGTTCGCCTGAAATAGGCGACATCGTTGCAGTTGCAGTGTCACCGGGAGCTGGGATCGGTGTTTATTTGGAGTAGTAGCGATGAGTGCACAAAGCCGGCTCAAGAGCGTCCGCAAATTGTTGGACCACGCGCGCAAAATCCTCGAACTCGATATCGGTTTCCGGCTCTGGGATGGCACCACGGTTCCCGAGAACCTTGCCCTCGATGCCTTCGCGATTGCATTTGCCGATGAAGGCGTCTTCGCTTCCCTGATGCGTTCGCCCAATCCCGAAACCCTGCTCAACCTCTGGGTCTCCAAACGTATTGATCTCGTCAATGGTGACATGTTTGATCTGGTGGCGCGCCGTCCGAAGGTGCGCACCCGGTTGATCCGCAAGCAGTTGAGCAAGTATCTGGCGCTCAACACGGCGCGCAAATTCCTGTTCGTCGGCAAGGGCGGGCCCTGGCCGCTCAGCGATCAGCCCGATGAAAAACCCTCCGATGGCAACCGCGAGGAAAACCAGAAAAACATCCAGTATCATTACGATGTCTCCAATGCTTTCTATAAGCTCTTCCTCGATGAGCAGATGGTCTACACCTGCGGCTACTGCACCAAGTGGGACAACGGCATCGACCAGCTTCAACGCGATAAGCTCGACATGATCTGCCGCAAGCTGCGGCTCAAGCCCGGCGACCGGATGCTCGACATCGGTTTTGGCTGGGGTTCATTGGCGCTCCACGCCGCGGCCAATTATGGTGTCCATGTCACGGGCGTCACGCTGTCGCAGCGTCAGCTCGAATACGCCCAGGCCAAGGCCAGGCAACTGGCTCTGGAAGACAGTGTAACTTTCCTGCTCACCGATTATGCCGATGTCACGGGCCAGTTCGACAAGATTTCCTCGATCGGCATGCATGAAGCCATTGGCATCGACAATTACCCGACCTATTACGACACCGTCGCTCGGGTGCTTAAACCGGACGGGATCTATCTCCACCACGCCATCACCCGACCGGCCAAGAAGGACGCGAAGACCTTCCGCCGCAAGAACAAGGAATTCGCGCTGCTGACCAAATACATCTTTCCTGGCGGCGAACTCGATCACATAGGCAATACCATCACCATGCTGGAACAGCACGGCTTCGAGGTGCATGACGTGGAAAACTGGCGCGAGCATTATCAGCGCACCTGCAGGCTTTGGCACGACCGGTTGCTGGCAAATTACAACGCTGCTGTCGCCGAGGTTGGCGAGGTCAAGACCCGTCTCTGGCTGGTCTATCTCGGGGGCTGTTCGATTGCCTTTGAACGCAACACGGTGCGGCTATACCAGACCGTGGCTACCAAGGTGAGGCGGGGGGCAGCGGGCTTGCCGCCAACCCGCGCCGATCTTTACGACTGAGCCGAAGTTGAGGACGCGTGGTTGCTTAAAGCTCCAGCGCGTCGACCTTCTTGCCGGAAAAGCGCAGCGCCAGTTCGCCACGGATCAGCTTGAGCGCCTGCTCGCCGAACAATTCGCGCCGCCAGCCTTTCAGCGCCGCGACATCGGCGTCGTCGCCTGACGTTGCGATTGCCTCGAGATCATCGGCAGTGGCAATGATCTTGGCAGCCACATTTTCCTTCTCGACAGTCAGTTTGAGCAGCACCCGCAACAGTTCGACTGCAGCCTGGGCGCCTTCCGGTGCCTGCTTCTGGCGGGGCAGGCGTGGCATGTCTTCCTTGGGTGTTTGCAGCGCTTCATTGACGATTTCGAGCATCTTGCCGCCCTGCGCCGAGCGCTCCCAGCCGCGCGGGATGGTTCTCAGCCGCGACAACGCCTCGGCGTCCTGCGGTTGCTGCTGGGCGATCTCGTAGAGTGCGTCATCCTTCAATACCCGGCCGCGCGGCACATTGCGTGCCTTCGCCTCGTGCTCGCGCCAGGCAGCCAGATGCTGCAGCACGCACAGTTCCACCGGCTTTTTGACCCGCATCTTCAGCCGCTTCCAGGCATCAGCCGGGTCCAGCTCATAGGTCGCGCGCGATTCCAGCACCGCCATCTCGTCGGCCACCCAATGGCCGCGGCCTTCAGTCGCGAGCCGCCGTACCAGCTCGCTATAGACGTCGCGTAAATGGGTGACATCGGCCAGCGCATAGTCGAGTTGCTTGTCGGAAAGCGGCCGGCGGCTCCAGTCGGTAAAGCGTGACGACTTGTCGATATGCGCGCCACTGATCCGCGACACCAGCTGGTCATAGGAGATTGATTCGCCAAATCCGCAGACCATGGCAGCCACTTGGGTGTCGAAAATCGGGTGCGGCACGAGGTCGCCGAGCTTGACCACTATTTCAATGTCCTGCCGGGCGGCGTGGAACACCTTGACCACCGAGGCATCCGCCATCAGGTCAAAAAATGGTTTGAGATCAATACCCTTAGCCATAGGGTCGACGATCCCTTCGTCTTCGGGACCGGCCATCTGGATCAGGCACAGTTCGGGCCAATAGGTAGTCTCGCGCAGGAATTCAGTGTCGACGGTGACAAAGTCGTGGCTGGCGAGCCGGGCGCAAAAGGCGGCAAGCGCCTCGGTCGTAGTAATCATGTCCATATGTGGCGTTTATCCGGATTTTTCGGGTTTGTCTTGCCCTGACGGTTGATTGGTGGCGTCAGGTTTGAAATCGCTGTTGGCGGATTGTTCTGCCATTCGGGCGAACACCGGGGAGGTGCGCAGCAGCGCCGCGAAGCGGCTGCGGCTGGGCTCATCAGGCGCACCGCGGAGAATTCGCACGATGGTGTAGATGAGGAAGGCGCCGTGCATCGCGCCAACAAAGCTGAAAAATGCGACCGGCCCGAACCAGTCCACCATGACCGCCGCCAGCAGTGGCCCGACCGATGCGCCGATGGCCCAGAAGAACAATAGGCCGGAGGCGATCTGCACATACTCGCCCGCCTCGGCGCGGTCATTGGCATGGGCGCAGGACAGCGAAAACAGCGGCATCGTGAACGCGCCCCACAGAAAGATGCCAACAAGCGTCAACGTCACGTTGTCGCCGGCAAACCAGACCATGAACAGTCCCGCCAGCACCGATCCGGTGGTGGCCATCATCAACACCGAGCGGCGGCTGATGATGTCGGAGAGGTAGCCAAGCGGATATTGCAGCACGATGCCGCCGACAATACCGGCGCTCATGAACGAGGCGATGTCGCCGACATCAAGGCCCAGGCCCTCCGCATAAAGCGGCCCGACCGAGCGGAACGAGGCGTTGGTCAGGCCGACCGTGATGGCTCCGGCAGAGGCCAGCGGCGAGATCGCCCAGATCCGTTTCGGACTGAAGGAAAAGGGCGCAGGCGGCGCCGGATTGGAGCGGTCAGCCAAAGAGACCGGGACGATCGACAGGATCATCAGCATGGTCATCACCGCGAAGATCTCGAACCCGCCAATGCCGAACACCGGCAGCATATACTGTGACAGGGTCACCGCGCCGAGATCGACAAAGCGGTAGATCGACAATGTGCGGGCGCGGTTGGAGTTGGTGACCTGAGAGTTGATCCAGCTTTCGACATTGGCAAACAGCGACGAAAAGCAGATGCCGGTGATCAACCGCAGCACGAACCAGACATAGGGGTCGATGATCAGCACCATCGCCAGCGAGGCGCAGGCCGCAATTGCCGCCAGCGCCGCAAAAGCGCGGATGTGGCCCGTGGACCTCAAGAGCCACGGCGTCATCCAGCAGCCGATGATGAAGCCGAGATAGTAACCGGCTCCGGCCAGACCGATCACCGTCGGTGAAAACCCTTCCTCCAAACCGCGCAAGGAAATCAGCGTACCCTGCAGGCCATTGCCCGCCAGCAGCACGCCGGCGGTGGTCAAAAGCGGGATCAGGGGGCGGAGCGAGTGCATGGATGGCCGGGCTGGAAAAACGAATGGTTCAACCCCTATAGTGAAATTGGTTGAGCGTCGCCCGTTAAACCGGGCTTTGCACAACCCCTTTGCCGCCTTCAGCCTTGACAAAATCGGTCGGTCATGCGCTTTTCCGCGCGATTTTGACCGTGCGCGAACCGCACCGGACCCGAGCCATCGCTTCCGCTGATCCGCCGGACCCAGCCATCGAGGATATGCCATGCACCGCTACCGTTCCCACACCTGCGCAGCTCTCCGCAAGGACGATACCGGTGCCAATGTCCGCCTTTCGGGATGGGTACACCGTGTGCGCGACCATGGTGGCTTGCTGTTTATCGACCTGCGCGATCATTACGGAATCACCCAGGTGGTTGCCGATCCGGATTCGCCCGCGTTCAAGACCGCCGAAAAGGTTCGCAGCGAATGGGTGATCCGTGTCGACGGTGTCGTCAAGGAACGCACCTCCGACACCATCAATTCCAATCTCGATACCGGTGAAGTCGAGGTTTTCGCCCAGGAAATCGAAGTGTTGTCGGCGGCCAAGGAACTGCCGCTGCCGGTGTTCGGCGAGCCCGATTATCCCGAGGATGTGCGGCTCAAATACCGTTTTCTCGACCTGCGCCGCGAAACCCTGCACAAGAACATCGTCAGCCGCACCAAGATCATATCGGACATGCGCCGACGCATGGAAGGGGCGGGATTCACCGAATTCTCGACGCCGATCCTGACCGCCTCGTCGCCTGAAGGCGCACGCGACTTCCTGGTTCCTTCGCGCATTCATCCGGGCAAGTTCTACGCCCTGCCGCAGGCGCCGCAGCAATACAAGCAGCTGATCATGGCCTCCGGCTTTGACCGCTATTTCCAGATTGCGCCGTGTTTCCGCGACGAAGACCCGCGCGCCGACCGGCTGCCGGGCGAGTTCTACCAGCTTGACCTGGAAATGAGCTTTGTCGAGCAGGACGAAGTGCTTTCAACCATGGAACCGGTACTGCGCGACATTTTCGAGACCTTTGCCGAGGGCAAGCCGGTCAGCCAGACATTCCCGCGTATTGCCCATGCCGAAGCACTGCGCAAATATGGTTCTGACAAGCCGGACCTGAGAAACCCGATCGAAATGCAGGCCGTGACCGAGCATTTCGCCGGTTCCGGCTTCAAGGTGTTTGCCGGCATGATTGCCAACGACCCCAAGGTCGAAATCTGGGCAATCCCGGCCAAGACCGGCGGTTCCCGCGCATTTTGTGACCGGATGAATTCCTGGGCACAGGGCCAGGGTCAGCCGGGCCTGGGCTACATCTTCTGGCGCACCGAAGCCGAAGCGCTGGCCGGCGCCGGCCCGCTCGCCAAGAACATCGGTCCGGAACGCACCGAGGCTATCCGCACACAGATGGGCCTGGAAGACGGCGATGCCTGCTTCTTTGTCGCTGGCGATCCCACGAAATTCTACCGCTTCGCAGGCGATGCCCGCACCCGGGTTGGCGAAGAACTGGAACTGGTCGATCACGCCCGCTTCGACCTGTGCTGGATCGTCGATTTCCCGTTCTATGAATGGGACGAGGAAGCCAAGAAGGTGGAGTTTGCCCATAACCCGTTCTCGATGCCGCAGGGCGGCATGGAAGCGCTCGAGAACCAGGATCCGCTGACGATCAAGGCCTATCAGTACGATCTGGTGTGCAATGGCTTCGAGATTGCCTCGGGCTCGATCCGCAACCAGTCGCCGGAACTGATGGTCAAGGCCTTCGAAATGGTTGGCCTCAGTCAGGCCGATGTCGAGGAACGCTTTGGCGGGCTCTACCGGGCATTCCAGTATGGTGTGCCGCCGCATGGCGGCATGGCTGCCGGTGTTGACCGGATCGTGATGCTGCTGGTGGGCGCCAAGAACCTGCGCGAAGTCACGCTGTTCCCGATGAACCAGCAGGCCGCCGATTTGTTGATGGGGGCACCGAGCCAGGCCTCTCCGGCCCAGTTGCGCGATCTCTCGATCCGCGCCATCCCGCCCAAGGTCGAGTAGGCCAAAAGTCGGCCGTAGCCGGAATCAAGACACGAAAAAGCCCGGGTAAGCTATTGTTTGCCCGGGCTTTTCTATGCGCATTCAGAAAACGATGCCTATCAGTCTTCCGACGCCGGTTGATCCGGAGTCAGATCGAGAAGATCCTTGTCCTCTGTGGATTTGGCCTTGGCCTTGGCCTTTTCCACAGGTTTGGCTTTCGCCGTGGGCTTTGCAGGTGGCGTCGGCTTTTCGTCGGTCTTGGCCTTGAAGCGGATCATGCGATGGGTCCAGTGCGGGCAGGAGAACAAGGTCCCGGGCGGGAATCGGTGCCCGTCGAACCTTGGAGTGGTAAAGCCCATCTTGCGCCGGGCGCGCGCCAAGGGCAACACAATCCGGTGCGCGCGTTTATCTTTCGCACCGCGCATTATCTTCGCTGACGTCGCAAGGCTGATCGGTCAGGTAGAAGGCCCGGCTCTCTCGCAAGCCGGGCCTTCTGAAGTTGGGTGCATAACAGCAGCAGTCAGTCGTTCGCCGTCACCTGGACATTGAGCAGGTCGACCAGCGAACGCGGGTCGCCCATGCCGGCGCCCATGATCACCGGCACGGCCACGGGCGATGCGGGCTTGGCCGAAACGGTGAGGTTGCCGGGATTGTCGAGATAGATGTTGGCGGCAGCGGAAATCTGCTGCTGCAGGGCAGGGATTCCCAATTGACCGAGCATCAGCGGCATCATCCCCTTGACCGCCTGACGCATTTGCTCGCCAGAAATGCCCTGTTGCTTGCCCGCATAAGCCAGCGCCTTTTCGGTCACCGACGCATCGTCAAAGCGGATTGAAGCCGAGTTGAAGGTCAACTGCTGCAGCATCCCCAACATCGCAAATCCCATTGCCTGCTGGGCCGCCTCTGCATCGGGATTGGCGGCAGCAGCGGTCTGAGCTTGCTCCATTGCCTGAATGAATTCCATGGTGTAACCGGAAATTTCAAGCTGTACGGCGAGCTTTCCGACGTCATTGAGTGTGAGCCCGTATTCGTTCAATTTCACCGTGCCGCTTTCGACATCCCAGTTGGCGTCGAGCACAAGATCGCCGGTCAGGGTCTCGTAGCCGAGATCATTCAGCATCTGCCTGGGCTTGAGATCGTCGATCTGCTTGATATCGGCGCGAAGTCCGGTGCCGTTCAGCGTCACACCGACTGTGGAATCATCGTCGGCCCGGTTCACCTCAAGCTCGATGCCTGACATCGAGAACACCTCGTTACCCTCGCGGGTTACCTTGAGCGGACCAGTCGACATGCTTTCGTAGAACAGGATGTTGTCGAGCGTGTCGTAAGTCATGGTTTCGGGAACAAACAAACCACCGATTTCGATATCGACAATCGACAGATGGCCGCCCTCGTTGGTGACGTCGACATCGGGAAACTTTACCAGTTCCACAGAATAGGCGCCGTCATCCTCTTCTTCGATGCCTTCAAAGCTGACGTCGCCGAGTTCGACCGGCTGTTCGCCGCCCGGTGTCAGGCGCACGGATTTGAGCACGACGGTGTCGCCATCCGCCTCGATGGCGCCAAAGGTCATCTTGGTGCCGCCCTGGCTGCCGATGGCGGCAACCTTGGTGGCGAAGTCGTCGGTGTCGAGCGCGAATGCAACGGAGGAATAGGCGCTCAACGAGACGACCATCGCCGATGTGGCGGCAGCGCGCGCCATATGTGAGTAGATCCTCATAGATAATTCCTTCCGGTATCCCTGGGGGGCAGCGCCCTGATTGCGAAAACGATCAATTCGGACATTAGCGTTGGCTGGGGGGAGCCGTCCACAGTTGAGCAGGGTCTAAGCGGCAGAAAAATGGCGCTCCCCGAAGCCGCGGTGAATCTATACAAAGCCGCATCTGGCCTGCCTCTTGCCCCGAATCACCCCTTCCGGTAACCCGACGCCATGGGAAAAAGCCTGCTTCCGCCCGGTGGTGGCGATGATATTCAACCTGTTGATCTGAAGAAAGCGCTGGAAGAGCGCTATCTGGCCTATGCTTTGTCTACGATCATGCACAGGGCGTTGCCCGATGTGCGTGACGGCATGAAGCCGGTCCATCGCCGCATTGTCTATGCGATGAGCGAGATGGGGCTCAAGTCAGCCGGGTCATTCAAGAAATGCGCCAAGGTGGTTGGTGAGGTGATGGGTAATTTCCATCCCCACGGCGACCAGTCGATCTATGACGCGCTGGTGCGGCTGGCGCAGGATTTCGCCGTGCGCTACCCGTTGGTCAACGGTCAGGGCAATTTCGGCAATATCGACGGCGATAACGCCGCGGCCATGCGCTACACCGAATCGAAGATGACCGCGGTGGCGGAATTGCTGATCGAGGGCATCGGCGAAGACGCGGTTGATTTCCGCACCACCTATGATGAGGAAAACAGCGAGCCTGTGGTCCTGCCGGGCGCGTTCCCCAATCTTCTCGCCAACGGCGCCACCGGCATTGCCGTCGGCATGGCGACCTCGATCCCGCCGCACAACGCAGCGGAACTCTGCGACGCCGCGCTGGCGCTGATCCGCAAACCCGATGCGACAGTCGAAGATCTTCTGCAATATGTCGAAGGCCCGGATTTCCCCACCGGCGGCATTGTCATCGACAGCCGCGAATCGATCCTCGAGGCCTACAAGACCGGCCGCGGTGGCTTTCGCGTTCGGGCCAAATGGGAGACCGAGGACACCGGCCGTGGCGGTTACCAGATCATCGTCACCGAGATGCCCTACCAGGTGCAGAAATCACGGTTGATTGAAAAGATCGCCGAACTGCTGATCGCCCGCCGGCTGCCGCTGCTCGACGATGTGCGTGACGAGTCGGCTGAAGATGTCCGTCTGGTGTTGATCCCCAAGAGCCGCTCGGTTGATCCGACGCTGCTGATGGAATCGCTGTTCCGGCTGACCGAACTCGAAAACCGCATTCCGCTCAATCTCAACGTGCTGTCGATGGGCAAAGTGCCCCGCGTAATGAGCCTGGCGGAAGTGCTCAGCGAATGGCTGGCGCACCGCCGCGAAGTGCTGCAGCGCCGTTCGCGCCACCGGCTGGCAGCGATTGAGCGCCGGCTGGAGCTGCTGTCGGGCTTTCTCATCGCCTATCTCAATCTCGACGAGGTGATCCGCATCATCCGCGAGGAGGATGAGCCGAAGCAAGAATTGATGAAGACCTTTGAGCTGAGCGATGTTCAGGCCGAAGCGATCCTCAACATGCGGCTGCGGTCGTTGCGCAAGCTTGAAGAGATGGAAATCCGCAAGGAATTCGATGGCCTGACCGGCGAGAAGGCCGAAATCGAATCCCTGCTCGCATCAGACGCCAAGCAATGGCAGACGGTTGCCTGGGAAGTCGGCAATGTCCGCAAGACCTTCTCCAAAGAAACTGCACTTGGCGCCCGCCGTACCAAGTTTGCACAGGCACCGGTTGCTGATCTTGCCGCCATCGAACAAGCGATGATCGAAAAAGAGCCGATCACCGTGGTGATATCCGAAAAGGGCTGGATCCGCGGCATGAAGGGCCATCTCGCCGATCACGCTGCGTTGCAGTTCAAGGATGGCGACGCGCTGAAATTGGCGTTTCCGGCGCACACCACCGACAAGATCGTCGTCGTTACCACCGGCGGCAAGGCCTATACGCTGGGTGCCGATAAACTTCCCGGCGGCCGCGGCCATGGCGAGCCGCTCAGGATCATGGTCGACATGGACAATGACCAGGATGTGTTGACGGCTTTCATCCATGACCCTGCGCGCAAGCTGCTGTTGGCCTCAACAGTCGGCAACGGCTTCATTGTCGCCGAGAAGGACATGGTCGCCAATACCCGCAAGGGCAAGCAGATCATGAATGTCAGCCTGCCGGTCGAGACCCGGCTGTGTGTTCCGGTGACGGGCGATCATGTCGCCATCATCGGCGAGAACCGCAAGATGCTGATTTTCCCGATTTCGCAATTGCCGGAAATGAGCCGCGGCAAGGGTGTGCGGCTGCAGCGCTACAAGGACGGTGGCGTTGCCGATATCCGCTGTTTTGCGATGGCCGATGGCCTGACCTGGGAAGATAGCGCCGGTCGTGCCCATAATCGCCAGCAGGCTGAACTTACCGAGTGGATCGCCGACCGCGCGACCGCCGGCCGAGTGGTGCCGAAGGGCTTCCCGAGGTCAGGCAAGTTCAGTTGAACCGATACGGCCGCATCACACGCCGATGCGGCCGAAGCCGGGAAGCTTGATGCCCGGCCGGGCGATGTCGATGCCGAACACCAGCCCTCCCAGTCGCACTTCAAGCCCGTACAATTCGCCCAATGCCACCCCGGCATAGCCGCCCAGCGACAGTTCCAGATTGCGCCAATCTTCCGACAAGGTGACAAAATCGCCGAATGGCCGGTAGTCGCGGCCAATCGCTTCGGGAGGCAGTGTCGTGTGAAGCTCCGGCACTGAACGAAGCACGTAGGCGATAAAGGAATTGGAGTTCGGCCCGGGCCAGATGCTGTAATCGCCGCGCTCGGCATGCGGATAGCCTGCAACTGCTGCCTCGATCTTCGGGATCAGCTTCTCGGCTGTCGCACCATGCAGCGCCAGCAGAATTTCCGGCTCGTTCGAATACCAGCGGCCATCGGCAGGATAGTTGTTGATCCGGATCGGGCTGCCCCAGCCGACCTTGTCGTAGCGGGTGTAGTGAGCCTCTTCAGGGGCCTTGGTGACGATCCAGCTGTGCACGGCCAGCGCGCCTTTCAGGCCGCCGGTTCTGGCGGTCATCACGTAAATTGCGGCAGGTGTATCGCTGCCAGCGGTGGGCAGCAGTCCCGATGACGACCAATCCGCGGTGCGCCAGGACCCCGGCTGCGAACTGGCAACCCGTACCCCGAGCGACGCCAGCGCCGGCAGGATGAAACAGAGAAAAATGAAGGCGACGAGCTTTTTCATGACGGGCGGCGCGGATCCTGTGTGCTCAGTGAGCGACCCAAGCACGCTTGTGCGACGACATTGCGGCCATGCGCCTCACACAGGATGCCGCGGCGCCAGCGTGCGCACGGCGCGCCGGTGTTCCAGTAACCGCCACACTGAATGTCCGACCAGAGCTGTGATGATGATCGCCCCGCCAATCAGCCCGATCATGGTCGGCGCCTCGGCGAAGATCATCCACACCCAAATCGGCGCCAGAATGGTTTCAAGCAGATAGAACATCGCCACTTCCGGTCCGGAAATGTAGCGCGGGCCGGTGGCCAGACACCAGAACGAAATCGGGATGACGATCAGCCCGTTGAGCACCAACCAGACTGGCGCCTCCACGACCAGGCCGGAAACGCCGCCGACCATGGTAAATCCGACGATCGCCGGCACGAGCGCCCCCAACAGCGGCGCAAAGCCCATGTCGGTGCGCGCCTTGCGGCTGAAGGTAATGGCGCTGGCCAGAATCAGGCTGGCTAAAAGCGCATACAGATTGCCGGCCAGATTGCCGGCCTTGATGCCGTCGGAAACAATCAACAACACGCCAAACAGCATCACCAGCATGGTCGCAAATGTCTGGGGTTTGGGTTTTTCACCCACCAGCCACCAGGCCAGCAAGGCCGAGAACATCGGATTGAACGCCAGTATGAACACCAGGTTCGCCGTGGTGGTGTTGAACACCGCCAGCAGGAAGGCGATCGAGGCGAGGCTGTAGAGCGATACCACCAGCAGGCCGGCCTTTCCCGGGATCAACGGTATTTGCCGCTTGAAGACAAACCGGATCACGCTCCAGGCAATCAGCGCCGCCAGAAAGGTCAACGTACTTCTGATCGTGAGTGCCGACCAGGCGTCGCTTTGTGAAAGCCTCAGCAACGGGATGTCGATGGTCAGCATCATGCCGCCAAACGCCGTGATCATGATGCCCTTGCGGTGGTCGGCTGCTTGCTGGAGTTGGTCCTGCATGAACGAATTGCCCCAATCTGCGTCTGATGTTGCGATCCCTGCCATAGGCGGTGCAACGGACGGAGGCAAGCCACCCACTTGCCCGAAGCTCTTGCTTTAAAACATGAAGAGTGCTGCCAGCAGTGGCCGAGGCGTAATGCGCCAATCAGTCCTGGTAGAGTTTCCAGCCGTTGGCCAGAAGATGTTCCTGTGGCAGGAAGCGGGTCTTGTATTCCATCTTCCGCGAACCTTTGACCCAATAGCCCAGATAGACATGCGGCAGGCCCAGCGCCTTGGCGCGCTCGATATGGTCGAGGATCATGTAGGTGCCCAGCGACCGGGCGGTCGCATCGGGGTCGTAGAAGGAATAGACCATCGACAGCCCGTCGCCCATCCGGTCAGTCAGCGCCGCACCGACCAACGGCCCGGTGGGAAATTCCTGCAGGCCATCACCCTCGGCCTTTACCCGGTATTCGATGATACGGGTGTCGACATGCGAATCCTCGACCATCATGGCGTAGTCGCTGATGCTCATGTCGGCCATCCCGCCGCGCTTGTGGCGGCTGTCGAGATAGCGCCGGAACAGCTTGAACTGCTCGTTCGAGGGTTCGGCGTGATATTCGGTGGCCACCAGATCGGCATTGGTTGCCATGTTCTTGCGCATCGACCGGGTCGTTTTGAACTCGGCAGCCAGGATCCGTACCGAGATGCAGGCGCGGCAGGTTTCACAAGCTGGCCGGTAGGCAATATTCTGCGACCGGCGAAATCCGCCCTGGGTCAGAAGGTCGTTCAATGCCGGGGCCTTTTCGCCGACCAGATGGGTAAACACCTTTCGCTCGCTCTCGCCTTCAAGGTAGGGGCAGGGCGACGGCGCGGTCAGAAAAAACTGCGGTGAATTGACTGTGTGGTTTGTCATGCCAAGAATTCTAAGCGGATCATAGTCCGTAGTACCATGGCGCAAGTAACGAAAAGGTCAACCAGATGATGATCACAAGCGGAGTGCCTGCGCGCAGAAAATCGCTGAACCGGTAATGGCCGGGGCCCATCACCAGCAAGTTGGTCTGATAGCCAATGGGGGTGGCAAACGAGGCATTGGACGCGAAAATAACGGCAGCAATAAACGGGGTAGGAGGCACGTCCATGGCGGCGGCAATGCCCAGCGCAATGGGTGTAAACAACACCGCGGTGGCGTTGTTGGACAGCACATTGGTAAGCGCCGCCATGACCAGAAACAGTGCCGAAAGGATCATGCCGGGTGACGCGCCGTCCATCACCGACAGCGTGGTCGAGGCAATCAGCCTGGCTCCGCCGGTGGCCTCGAGCGCCGTTGCCAACGCCACAGACGACCCTACAAGAAGGAATATCTGCCGGTCGAAGGCGCGCGCCGCCTGCAGGATCGACAGGCAACGTGTCACCAGCATCAGCACAGCACCACAGATTGCCGCCACCACGATCGGCACGATCGACAGCGCCGAGGTGATGACGATGGCAGCGAAGATCGCCACCGCCACGCGTGCCTTGCGCGATTGCGGCACCGCCACCGCCGAGTGTTCCAGAAGCAATAGATCGTGGTTGCCGCGAAGCTGGGTGATTTCCTCCATCGCGCCGCCAATCAGCAGCGTGTCGCCGGGTTCGAGCCGGATCGCCGACAGCGCCGAACGCGCCATCCGGCTCTTGCGCTGCACGCCCAGCACCGACAGACCAAACTGCGCCCGCAGGCCCGACAACTGGATGGTTCGCCCGGCGTAGCGCGAACCCGGCGAGATCACGGCTTCCGCCAGATGGTAGTCCGGTCCCGGCGGCGGTTCGTGGGCGCTGTCGTCGGAATCTGCGACGTCAGCGTCTCGCCCGGCACGGCCGCGCGCCAGCGCCTTGGAGAAGGCGCGCCGGGTTCCGGTTACCACCAGCGTGTCACCCGCTGACAGGGTCAGATCCTCAAATGGCGGCAGGAACGGTGCATCGCGGCGCTGCAACAGCTTGAGTGTCAGATCGCCAAGCCCGGGAAACATGCCCGCCTTGGCCGAGATTCCAACAAAGGGATGATCACGCGTCAGTGTGATCTCGCCGATGAACTGTGCCCCCGATTTGGCGCCGGCTGACAACTCCGCCTCGCGTTCGGGCAGTAGCCGTGGCAGCACCACAAGCACATAGATGCCGCCGACCAGCGCCAGGATTACTCCCATTCCGGTGATGTCGAAAAAGCCGATCTCGTAGCCATAATCGCGGGCAACGCCGGCAACCAGCAGGTTGGTCGACGAGCCGATCAGTGTCGTCATGCCGCCCAGAATGGTGATGAACGAGAGCGGAATGAACACCCGGCTTGCCGAAATTGAGCGTTGCGCGGCCAGCACCACCAGAATCGGAATGAAGATCACCACCACCGGCGTGTTGTTGAGAAACGCCGAGATAACCCCCGCACCGACGAGAATGAACAGAATCGGTCGGAAGCTCTTGGTGCCGCCCATGCGCCCGAGCCGGCGCGCCGGCGCTTCCATCGCATCGGTGGCAAACAGGCCTTGGCCAACGATCAGCAGCGCGATCACTGTAGCGAGTGCGGGATTGGAAAAGCCCGACAGCAGCCGGTCGATTCCCAGCGGCTGACCATCCGCGCCGATATAGGGCACCACACCGAACACCACCAACACTGCCGCCAGCGACACCAGCGAAACGATCTCCATTGCCCAGCGCTCGGAGGCATAGGCGACAATCGTTGCTGCGATGATGACGAAGATGGCGACAAGGTGAAAATCTGGCATTAATGCGTAGCGACCCCCGAGGCGCGAGTTACCCTTCACATTACCGTGCCGCCCGGCCATACGCCTAGGGCGAATATTCTCAACCTGCAGTTTCCCGCGAAACGCGCGGCGCGAGAATTGCCAAGCAGGTGAAACCAGAAACCCAAGCGTAAGAAGGGTGACAGGGCGGCGTTTGGAGCGGCTTCTGGCCTATCCAAGCTGCGTCAGCAGCGCCTCGACCCTCGCTTTGGTCTTGATGATGGCTTCATGCTTGACCGGGCCATAGCCGCGGATTTCCATCGGCGCAGACAGTATTTGCGTCCACACCGCGATGGTTCCGGCATCGATTTCGCGCGTGCAGCGGTCGATCAGCGATTCGAACCAGCCAATAAGCTCGCGCTCCATCTTTCGTTCCGCAGTATGGCCGAATGGATCGAAAATGCTGCCACGCAACCACTTGCAGCGTGCCAGCAATGAAAGCAGAGGCCGGATAGCCGGACCGAAACGGCGTTTCAGTGGCCGGCCACGCGCGTCCTTCTCGCTGCCGATCATCGGCGGCGCTAGATGATGCACGACGCGAAAATCACCTTCGAAGCGTGCATTGAGGCTCTGAACGAAACTCTTGTCGCTGTGCAGCCGTGCCACTTCGTATTCATCCTTGTAGGCCATCAGTTTGAACAGCGATTTTGCTGCCGCCACCGAAAGTTTCTCACCGGTTGCCGGCGGCAGTTGCTTTGAAAAGTCTGAAATTTGGCGGCGGTAACGAGCCGCCCAGGCCTTGTCCTGGTAGGACTCGAGAAAGGCCGCCCGGCGTTCAATGACATCGTCGAGCGTCGTGGCGAAGTCCGGCGGCGGAGCAAGATGCCGTTCCAGTGCCCCCGGATTTGCCTCCATCAGCCGTCCACACAAAAATGCCCGCTTGTTGTCCTCGATGGCGACATTATTGAGCTCAACGGCCCGCATCAGCGCGTCCAGCCCCACCGGCACCAGCCCGCGTTGCCAGGCAAAGCCCAGCATCATCACATTGGCAAACACGGCGTCGCCAAACAGCGCTTCGGACGCCCGGTTGGCATCAAATGCGGCGACATTGCCGGCGCCAACTGCGGTTTCGATGGCGGCTTGGCGTCCACCGATGTTGAGATCCGCGTCGCGTCTGAGCACCAGATCACCGGTTGGCATTGAGGCAATATTCAACGCTATCTTCGTGCCGCCCCGATAGCTCGCCGATGCCTTGGGCGAGGACGAGACCACCACATCGCAGCCGATCACCGCATCCGCCGACCCCTGATCGATGCGCACCTGGTTGATCTCATCGGGCGCGCTGCCGATCCGCACGAAACTCAGCACTGCGCCGAATTTCTGGGCAAAGCCGGTAAAATCGAGAATGCTTGCGCCCTTGCCTTCCAGATGCGCCGCCATCGAAATCAGCGCCCCGACCGTGACAACGCCGGTGCCGCCAACGCCAGTCACCAACAGGTTGAACGGCGCATTGAGCGCCGGCAGGGCGGGCAGGGGGATCTCGCCGGCAAGCCGGGACAGATCGATTTGCGCAGGCTTCGGCTTGCGCCTTGTGCCGCCCTCGATAGTGACAAAGCTCGGGCAGAACCCATTGAGGCAAGAAAAATCCTTGTTGCAATGGGATTGGTTGATCTGCCGCTTGCGGCCGAACTCGGTTTCCCTGGGTTCGACGCTGAGGCAATTGGATTCGGTCGAGCAATCGCCGCAGCCCTCGCAGACCAGTTCGTTGATGACCACGAATTTCTTCGGATCCGGCAATTGTCCGCGTTTGCGGCGGCGGCGCTTTTCCGTGGCGCAGGCCTGTTCATAGATCAGGATCGACACGCCGGGAATTTCACGCAATTCGCGCTGCACGGCGTCCATATCGGCACGCCCGTGGATCGACGTCCCGCGCGGCAGATCGGCGGTCGAAAATTTCGCCGGGTCGTCGGACATCAGCGCGATCCGATCGACGCCCTCGGCGCGGCAGATATGGGCGATGGCCGAAACGCTGACCGGCCCATCCACCGGCTGGCCACCGGTCATGGCGACTGCGTCATTATAGAGGATCTTGTAGGTGATGTTGGCGCCTGCGGCGATTGCCTGGCGGATCGCCATCGAACCTGAATGATACCAGGTGCCTTCGCCCAGATTCTGGAAGATGTGATCCTTGCCGGTAAAGCGCGAGGAGGCCGCCCAGTTCACACCTTCGCCGCCCATCTGGATCAGCGACGAGGTTTGCCGATCCATCCAGCTGGCCATGAAATGACAACCGATGCCGGCCAGTGCCTTGGAGCCTTCGGGCACTTTGGTCGAGGTGTTGTGCGGGCAGCCCGAACAGAAATAGGGGGTGCGGGTGGCGCCGGGATCGTTGAGCAGGATAGGCGGAGCGCCTGTGAGCTGAGCGGCGCGGGCTGCAAAATTCTCATTGCCAAATATGCCGTCGAGCCGTTTGGCGATCAGCGGCAATAACTGCCGGGGCGAGAGTTCGCCGGTCCAGGGGATCAGTCTGCGCCCGGTCTCGTCGTTCTTTCCGACCATGCGCTGCGGCTTGTGGCCGGGCCAGTCATAGAAATATTCCTTGAACTGACTTTCGATGATGCCGCGTTTTTCCTCGATCACCACCACTTCACGCTTTTCCCGCACGAAATCGAGCGCCGCCCGCCGTGCCAGCGGCCAGACCATGCCGACCTTGTAAATGTCGATGCCGAGCGCCCGGCAGCGCGCCTCATCGAGTCCGAGCAACCTGAGCGCTTCCATCAGATCGAGATGCGCCTTGCCGGTTGTCACAAACCCGAACTGTGCGTCGCTGACGCCATAGATCGTCCGGTCGATCGGGTTGGCCTCGGCAAAGGCCAGCACCGCGTGCTTCTTGGCCTCCATTCTTTCCTCGATCTGCGGGCCGGGCAGGTCGGGCCAACGGTAATGCAGCCCGGAAGCGGGGATCTGAAAATCCGGCGTGGAAAACACACGGTCGGGCTTGAGCATGAACGAGCTTGCCGCCTCGACCGTCTCCGAGATCGCCTTGAAGCCGACCCACATGCCCGAATAGCGCGACAGCGCGTAGCCATATTCGCCAAATTCGAGATACTCCGAAACGCTGGCCGGGTTGAGCGTCGGCATGAACCAGGCCATGAAGGCAACGTCGGACTGGTGCGGCATCGACGATGAGACACAGCCATGGTCGTCGCCCGCCGCCACCAGTACCCCGCCATGCGGTGAGGAGCCGTAGGCGTTGCCGTGCTTGAGCGCGTCACCGGCCCGGTCGACGCCCGGACCCTTGCCATACCAGAAGCCGAACACGCCCTCGACCTGGCGCCCGGGATTGGTTTCCACCTGCTGCGAGCCGAGCACGGCGGTGGCAGCCAGATCCTCGTTGACGGCGGGCAGAAATTCGATCCCGGCTTCAGTCAGAAGCGGCTTCTGCCGCCACAATTCCATGTCGAGCCCGCCCAGCGGCGAGCCGCGATAACCTGACACGAAACCACCGGTGTTGAACCCGGCCTCGCGGTCGCGCCGCGCCTGGTCAAACAGAACCCGCGCCAGCGCCTGGGTGCCGGTCATGAACACACGCCCTGAGGCAAGCGTGTAGCGGTCGGACAGTTGGTAGGCCTGGGCAGGTGCGGGCTGGAATGTCATCGGCGGTCTCCTCCACCATCGATTTTAGCACCAGCCAACAGACAGGACTTGCCAAAGGAACCGCTGTATAGCAGAAAAATGGTAAGTCCTCTCAGTGTAGACGCAGATATTGGAAGGATTACCCGGAATGGAAGAGAAAATGGAAATAGAACCGGGAGATCGGCAGATTCTCGATGCGCTTCAACACAACGGCCGCATCTCCAACCAGGAACTTGCCGAAAGCGTTGCCATGTCAGCTTCGGCCTGCTGGCGCCGGGTCAGGGCACTGGAGCAGGCAGGCGTGATCGAACGTTATACGGCGGTCATCAACCCGGATGCCTGCGGGCTCGGCTTCCACGCCATGGTGCATGTGGTGCTTTCACGCCACCAGGCCGATCATGTCGAGAGCTTCATTGCCGCGGTGATGACCCGGCCGGAAGTGCTCGATTGTTTCGCCACCACCGGTGACGCCGATTATCATCTGCGCGTACGCTGCCGCGATCTTGGCGCCTACAACCAATTTCTGGAAAAATTCCTGTTCGCGCTCAAGGGTGTCTCCACCGTCAAGACCAACCTGATCCTCAGGCAATTAAAGCACGAGACTCGGCTGCCGGTTTAAACAGTTCCCCGCACCACCACGGTGCCCAGCAGCCAGTCGTGGACGGTGCGCTTGCGGTCGAGCACCAGAGTTGCGAGCAGAATCAGCGGTGTCAGCACCGCATTCAAGGCCCAGAACAGCACACTGTGAACCACGGCGAGCATGAAATCCACCGGGCGGCCATCAAGCCGGACAAGCCGGATGTCCATCATCCGCATCCCGGGTGTGGCCTGGTTCGGTCCGCCCATGGTCATGCCGACATAGGGAATGACCACCAGCAGGAACAGGATCGGGTAGAGGAAAAATCCCAGGCCGAGTGTGAAAATCCCGATGAAGAACACCAGCACCGCCACCGGGACGCACAAGAGCAGCACAATCGCGTAATCGATGAAAAACGCCATTATCCGCCGCGAGCGCACCCCGTCATAAAGCGCAATGTCGTCATACCGGCCGATTGTCGGCTCGGCTGCGCTGTCTGGGTACTGTTGGCTCACGGCTCTCTCCTGTTATCGGTGCGGGCAAATGGCTCGCCTTGAACCAGATGTAGGAAGTCAAACGCCTCAGTTAAAGGCTTTGTTGCCGGTTTTGGCCCGCAAACGCTGTCGGTTCAGCCAAGCCCCTTGGCGATCAGCCGCGCGGCCTCGGGCGCGAAATAGGTCAGGATTCCGTCGCAGCCCGCACGTTTGAAGGCCAGCAGGGTTTCCAACATGATCCGCTCGCCGTCGATATAGCCGGCAGCGTCTGCTGCCTTGACCATCGAATATTCGCCCGACACCTGGTAGGCGAAGGTCGGCAGGCCGAAATTGTCCTTGAGCGCCCGGCAGATATCGAGATAGGGCAGACCCGGCTTGACCATCAGCATGTCGGCGCCTTCCTCGACATCGAGTCCGGCGTCTCGCACCGCTTCCATGGCGTTGGACGGGTCGAGATAATAGCTGCGCTTGTCGCCCTTCAAAAGCCCCGAGGTGTTGATCGCCTCGCGGTAGGGGCCATAGCAGGCGGAGGCAAATTTGGTGGCATAGGACATGATCGCCACATTCTGGTGACCGGCGGCGTCGAGCGCCTGCCGGATCGCGCCGATACGGCCGTCCATCATGTCTGACGGCGCAATGATGTCGGAGCCCGCGTCGGCCTGGTGCACCGCGGCGGCTGCAATCGCGCGCACGGTCTCGTCGTTGACGATCTCGCCATCGCGCAGGATGCCGTCATGGCCGTGATCGGTGAACGGATCGAGCGCAACGTCGGTAATCACGCCGATATCGGGCACTGCCTGCTTGATGGCACGGGTGGCCTGGTTGATCAGGTTGTCCGCTTCAAGCGCCAGCGAACCGGTCTGGTCGCGGCGTTCAAGCTCGACATTGGGGAAGGTGGCGAGTGCCGGAATGCCGAGATCGGCCGCCATCCGCGCCGCCTCCACCGCCCGGTCCACCGACAGCCGGTTGACGCCGGGCATGGCTGAAATCGGCTCGGAGATATTGGTGCCGGGGACAATAAAGATCGGCCAGATCAGGTCATCTACCATGAGCCGGGTTTCGCGCACCAGCCGCCGCGACCAGTCGGCGCCACGGCTGCGGCGCATGCGCCGGCGGGCGGTGATCTCGTCGACATTGACCGCTGCCGCGGCTGCCAATCCGGCTTCTGTGTTCTTCGTGTTCTCGCCCATCTTCTTTCATCCTCAGTCAACAAGGCGGACTCGATCAGCGGGTGCGCCGTTTTCCGCGCTATAGACCGCACCAGGGATGGTCTGGTCAAGATCCGCCTGTATGCTTCATCAGGCTAGTCCCGCCCGTCACGGCTTGCCCTGCGGCAGGCTTTGATATTGACTGCGGCCGAATCCGACGGTTGATCCCGCCGGCACAAAAGATCAGGAGACGCCGTAGATGGCGATATTGCAAGTTGGCGCGGCGCCGGCGCCCGGCGTCAGCACCCTCGAATCGAGCTTCCGGCTGTTTCTCCGGCTGGTGGCCCTGAGCAGCCTTGTCGCGGGGCTACAATATTGGGGCAAGCTGATCGGCCTTACAGATGGTGGCATGGCGCGTTTCGACCTTCTGCCGTCCTATTGGCAGCTCGCCGCGACGTCGCTAGCGGTGTTGCTGCCGGTGGCTGCTGTCGGCTTGTGGATGCAGGTGTCCTGGGGGCCGGTGATCTGGGTTGCCGGCGCCGGCGCGGAAGTGGTCATGCACCAGGGCCTGCCGCTCTGGTTTGGCGAGCGCCCGCTGCTGGTCATCGGCCATGGCGTGGTGCTGGCGGTGTATCTGTGCTTCCGCATCCTGTTGTTCCTGAAATGGCGCAGGGATGCCACGCAGGTAAGACCTGATTCACTTTGATTGCTGGTTGCTTGCAGGTAAGACGTTGTTAAGCTTGCAGTTTAAGTAGAATTTTATGCGTATTCGATAGGGTCTGTCTCAAGGCGGGAACAAAAACCGCCAACATCAACAGTGAGACAGTCATCATGTCATATACAAATTCGGCACTCGCCACAGCGCCCAAACCTGTCGCCGCCAATGATCAGGCTGAAGCACTTCGCGATCTCTATCTCGAATCGCTGCAACTGGTCGAACGGCTGCACCGCCGCCTGCTCGATGTCATCAAGGATGAGTTCGATCGCGCCAACCGTACCGACATAAACGCGATCCAGGCATTGCTGCTGTTTAATATCGGCAATTCCGAACTGACCGCCGGCGAGCTTCGCACCCGCGGCTATTATCTTGGTTCCAATGTTTCCTACAATCTCAAGAAACTGGTGGATCTGGGCTACATCAATCATCAGCGCTCGCGGGTGGACCGTCGCGCGGTTCGCATCAGCCTGACCGAACACGGTGTTGAAATCGCCGAGATCGTTGCAGGGCTTTACGATCGCCACATCAATTCGATTGCCCAGGTCGGCGGGATCGGCGCCAGCGAGTTCGAGGAACTCAACAAGCTGATGCAGCGGCTCGACCGGTTCTGGAACGATCAGATCCTCTACCGCCTTTAAGGCCGGTTTGAAGGTACTTGCCACAAGCGGCGGGCGCAGGCCCGCCGCAATTGCGGTTGTCGGCGTTGGTTGGCAATCTTCCTGCTGAACCCGGTTACGGGGCAGGGGATTGGCTAAGGTAGGGGCGACCAAGACCTCTGCCGGACCATCGTTTGGCCCTATTTCCATGAAACCGCTATCTGCCAGTGTGGGGCCAGGTGCAGACAGGATCTTTCGGGTCTTTGTCCTGTCCGCGTTTCACGATAAAGTGTCGCAATTGTTGGGCGGACCCGGTGTTGGTCCGGAAATCTTAACGTTAACCATGATACGCGACGTAACGAGCCTTAACATCAGACCCGATTGCATGGTGGAGTGAGAATGAAAACGTTGACCGGATTAGACAAACCGACCCGCCGCCGCTTTATTGCCCGTGCTGCCGCCTTGGCTGCAACGGCGGTGACAGCCGGCCCGGCCTTGGCCCAGTCGACCATCCAGGACATCATTTCGGCGCCGCGCCGCGGATCATGGGACGACCAGTTCGACGCCGAAAGCTCCCGTTCGGTGGCAAAGACGGCGACCCGTTTTCCAATCACCAGCGCCGATACGATCGGTTTTGTCGAGCGCTCCGTTTTCGATTATCGGAACATCGTTGCAAACGGCGGCTGGCCAATCGTGCCGGCCACCAAGAAATTGCGCATGGGCGATTCCGAACCGGAGGTGCGGCTGTTGCGCCAGCGCCTGATCGCCTCGGGCGATCTCGACCGCAATGCCGGCCTGTCCAATGCGTTCGATTCCTATGTCGATGGCGCCGTCAAGCAGTTCCAGGCCCGTCACGGCCTGCCGCCGGACGGCGTTTTGGGCAGCTACACCTACCAGGCGCTGAACGTCTCGGCGGCCGTGCGTCTCGGCCAACTTGAGACAAACCTCGTGCGGCTGCGCTCGATGTCGGGCTTTCTCGGTGATCGCTACGTCATGGTCAACATTCCCGCCGCGCAGATCGAAGCGGTGGAGAACGACCGTGTGGTGCTGCGTCACACCGCCATTGTCGGCAAGATCGACCGCCAGACGCCGATTCTCAATTCCAAGATCCACCAGATCATTCTCAATCCCTACTGGACCTCGCCGCGCTCGATCATCCAGAAGGATATCGTGCCGCTGATGCGCAAGGACCCGACCTATCTGGCGCGCAACTCGATTCGCCTGTTTGACGGCCAGGGCAACGAGGTGGCGCCCGAGACCATCGACTGGAACGCCGAGAAGGCGCCGGCCCTGATGTTCCGCCAGGACCCTGGCAAGGGCAACGCGATGGCATCGACCAAGATCAATTTCCACAATCCGCATGCCGTCTACATGCACGACACCCCACAGCAGGGCGTATTCAACAAGCTTTTGCGGTTTGAATCCTCAGGCTGCGTGCGGGTTCAGAACGTGCGCGACCTCAATACCTGGTTGCTGCGCGATACACCGGGATGGGATCGTCAGACCATGGAAGGCGTGATTGCCTCCGGTGAAAACACCGAGATCGACCTGAGTGTGCCGGTGCCGGTCTATTTCACCTATTTCACTGCCTGGGCGTCGGAGGACGGCGTGGTCCAGTTCCGCGACGACGTCTATCAGCGTGATGGCGTCGACGAATTGGCCTTGCGCTAAAACGTCTGCAGGCCTCGTTATCAACACGAAAAAACCGCCCGTAACCGGGCGGTTTTTTCGTTGCGCGCGCTGTGATGACGCAATCAGGCCGGCAGATGTTGCCCTTGCCATGCGACGGGGGTAAACAGCGCCATCCGGTCGGGCATTTCCCGGGCTGGATTCGAGCCGTATCTTACGACGCCGCCGTTTCACGGCAGACCCGAGCCACACCCCGAGTCACACAAGGAACCCGGATCATGTCCAACGCGACCCCCGCAGCCCGTTTTTCTGATGCATTCTTCAATCGCACATTGGCCGACGCCGATCCTGCGCTGTATGGCTCGATTCGGGACGAGTTGGGTCGTCAGCGCCATGAAGTCGAACTGATCGCGTCCGAAAACATTGTCTCCCGCGCCGTGCTCGAGGCACAGGGTTCGGTGATGACCAACAAATATGCCGAGGGCTATCCGGGCCGGCGTTATTATGGTGGTTGCCACTTCGTCGATGTCGCCGAAAATCTTGCCATTGACCGGGTCAAGCAACTGTTCGGCTGCGGCTTTGCCAATGTCCAGCCCAATTCCGGCTCGCAGGCCAACCAGGCAGTGCTGCTGGCGCTCGCCAAGCCAGGCGATACACTTCTTGGAATGAGCCTCGACGCTGGCGGACACCTGACCCACGGCGCCCGCCCCAATCTGTCCGGCAAATGGTTCAACGCCGTCCAATATGGTCTCGATCTGGCCACTGGCGTGATCGACTATGACCAGGTCGAGGCATTGGCCCGCGAACACAAGCCACGCATCATCATTGCCGGTGGTTCGGCCTATTCCCGCCATATTGATTTTGCCCGTTTCCGTGCCATTGCCGATGCGGTCGATGCCATTCTCTGGGTCGACATGGCGCATTTTGCCGGCCTGGTGGCAGGCGGCTTGCATCCAAACCCGTTCCCGCACGCCCATGTCGCTACCTCGACCACCCACAAGACCCTGCGCGGTCCGCGCGGCGGCCTGGTTCTGACCAACGACGAGGATATCGCCAAGAAGATCAATTCGGCCGTCTTCCCCGGCTTGCAGGGCGGACCGCTGATGCATGTGATCGCCGCCAAGGCGGTTGCCTTCGGCGAGGCGCTGACGCCGGAATTCAAGAGCTATGTCGGCCAGGTGGTGCGCAACGCCGAAGTGCTGGCCGAAACCCTGGTTGCAGGTGGCCTCGAGATTGTCTCCGGCGGCACCGACACCCATTTGATGCTGGTCGACCTCCGGCCCAAGAGCCTAACCGGCAAGGCCTCTGAGGCAGCTCTCGGCCGGGCCTTCATCACCTGCAACAAGAATGGCGTACCCAACGATCCGGAAAAGCCGACGATCACCTCGGGCGTCCGTCTCGGCACCCCGGCAGGCACCACCCGCGGCTTCGGCGAGGTCGAGTTCCGCGAAATCGGCGCCCTGATTCTCGAAGTGCTTGACGGCCTCAAGCAGGCCAATTCGGAAGACGGTAACGCCAAGGTCGAGGCCGCTGTGAAGCAGAAGGTGATTGCACTCACCGATCGTTTCCCGATTTATCCGCATCTCGGGTAGGCGCAGATGCGGTGTCCCTATTGCGGCTCTGAAGACAGCCAGGTGAAGGATTCGCGGCCTGCCGAGGACGGCGCCGCGATTCGCCGTCGGCGCGTCTGTCCCGATTGTGGCGGGCGCTTCACCACCTTCGAACGCGTGCAGCTGCGCGACCTGCAAGTGCTCAAGAAAACCGGGCGTAAGGTGCCATTTGACCGCGACAAGCTGGCCAAATCATTCCAGATCGCGCTGCGCAAGCGGCCGGTGGATCCGGAACGGATCGACCGTGCGGTATCGGGTATCGTCCGAAGGCTGGAAAGCTCGGGAGAGACCGAAATCGCCACCGATGGGATCGGCCTGCTGGTGCTCGAGGCGCTCAAGGCGCTCGATGACGTCGGCTTCGTGCGCTACGCCTCGGTCTATCGAGATTTTTCCGGACCGCAGGATTTTGAACGTACGATCGCGGAACTGACAGCAAGGATCGCTGGCGACACTACCGCCGGCGACGACTGATGCCATGGCGGTGAGCGCGCTCGACCGCCGCTTCATGGCCGCTGCCATCCGGCTGGCGCGTTGGCACGAAGGGCGCACCGGGTCCAATCCGTCTGTCGCCACCGTGATTACCCGCGAGATTGGCGGAGCCCAGGTCATTGTTGGTCGCGGTGTCACCGCGATTGGCGGGCGGCCTCACGCAGAACCGCAGGCGCTGGCCGAAGCAGGCAAGCTTGCCCGCGGTGCCACAGCCTATGTGACGCTCGAACCCTGCGCCCATCACGGCCGCACCCCGCCTTGCGCGGAAGCGTTGATCAATGCCGGCGTGGCCCGTGTTGTAGCGGCCGCCACCGATCCTGATGACCGGGTCTCGGGTCGCGGCTATGCGATCCTGCGCGATGCCGGCATCGAGGTGGAGCAGGGGGTGCTTGCCACCGAGGCGGCGCGTGATCTTGCCGGATACCTCACCCGGCGGGTCAGCAACCGGGCGCATGTGACTCTCAAGCTTGCGGTTTCTCGTAATGGCAAGATCGGCCGACGGGATGGCGGACAGGTCTCGATTACTGGCGAAATCAGCCACGGCCAGGTTCATGCCTTGCGCGCGCAAAGCGACGTGATTTTGGTTGGCATCGGGACCGTGATCAATGATGACCCGGAATTGACATGCCGGCTGCCGGGGATGGAGACGCGCTCGCCAATCCGGCTGGTGCTTGATGCAGGACTGAGATTGCCCCTGGGCTCGCGGCTCGCAGCCTCGGCGCGGCAGACGCCGGTCTGGATCGCCACCGCTGCCGCTCAGGAACTTGAGGCGCGGACGCAACTGTCGGCCCTCGGCGTCAATTTCATTGCCAGCGAAACCCATGATGGCCGCATCGCGCTGCCGGAACTGCTCGAGGATCTGGCCGCCCGCGGATTGTCGACGGTGATGGTTGAAGGCGGCGCGGAAGTGGCGCAGGCATTTCTTGCCGAGGATCTGGTCGACCGAATCGTCCTGTTGACCGGTCCAGACGACATTAACGGCGACGCGGTGGCCGCGCCGCTGACGTCACAGACCATTCCATCCCGCTTTCGTGCTGTTGCCACAAGGGCCTATGGCGCCGACCGGATGGACGAGTACGAAAGGGCCTAGCACCATGTTTACCGGCATCATCACCGATATCGGCCGGGTGGCCGATGTGACCGAGCGCGATCAGGGTGTCGCCCTGCGTATCGAGACCGCTTTTGACCCCGCCGGCATCGATATCGGAGCCTCGATTGCTTGTTCCGGCGTCTGCCTGACGGTGACCGCCTTGCCACAACACGGCGACAATGGCCGCTGGTTTGAGGTTGAGGCCTGGGAAGAGGCTCTGCGCCTGACCACCATCGCCAACTGGCAGCAGGGAACCCGAATCAATCTCGAGCGATCGCTCAAGATCGGTGACGAGTTGGGCGGCCATATGGTCTCCGGTCATGTCGACGGTCTGGCCGAACTTGTAGCCATCAAGGATGAAGGCGAGGCGCGGCGGTTTACGCTGCGTGCGCCGGACGCTCTGGCGCGCTTCATCGCACCCAAGGGCTCTGTGGCGCTTGATGGCACGTCGCTTACGGTCAACGGCGTCAATGGCGCCGAGTTCGACGTGCTGCTGATCCGCCATTCGCTTGAGGTGACTACATGGGGCGAGCGTTCAGTTGGTGACAGGGTTAATCTCGAGGTCGACCAGATGGCGCGCTACGCAGCGCGGCTTGCCGAGGCCGCCGCCACTTCCTGACCGGGCAGTTGCCTGAGCCGGGTCAATGATCGGGCAGTGACCGTCCGATGTCGAACCGCGCCAGCAGATGCAGCCCGAACACCGCAAAGATGTGCATCAGCCACAGCGGCACATTTCGGGCCAGGAAGAATGTCTCGATGAATGACAGCAGACAGACAAACACGATGATCATGAAGAACATGTCGGCAAGTTTGCGGTTGCCCGGCAGGCGCCGCGCCCTTGCATAGTTGAACATCGGCCCGACAAACAGCACCCAGAATAATACTGCTCCACCGACAAAGCCGAAATTCAGCAGGATATCGAGGTAGTTGTTGTGTCCGTGCACGATGTGGCGATAGTCCCATGCCGCCTCGAACGGCTTGTCGAGACCGAGCACGTTGTCCGTCAGCCAGAAATTATACAGACCGAAGCCGAACCAGGGATGCTCGGGTATTTTTGATAGGCTGACCTCCCACAAGGTGGTGCGTCCGGTGTAGGTCTGATCGCCCAGGAGATCGCCCACCAACTGGCTTATATCGGCGCTGTAGAGCGATCCGAGGGTAAAGATGGCCACGGCGAGCATCGTCACCAGCGTTGCGAAAATAGCGATACTGCTGCGTTGGAAAATCGGGGCCAGCAACACGATCATGATGGCGACCGGAAAAAAGCCAGTGGTGGTCTTGGAACCGGTCTGCACCACGAAAACCGTCGCTGCGGCAAACATCACCAGTCCCGTCAACCGCTGCCCCGAACGCATGATGTAAAGGCCGAAAAAGGCGATGATGGACATCACCGGGCCGGCAATGTTCTTGTGACTGAAATGTCCACGCCAAAGCCCGGCATGTTGTGGTTCGTAGGCATCAAAACCGTGGATGGCGAGGTTGGGCAAAAACACCACACCGGCATAGGACAGGGCGAGCGCTGCACCGGCGCCGATCAGCAACGCGAACCGGAAATCACTTTCGCCCCGCGGCAGCACTATCACCGAAAACGCCAACAGCATGCCGATTACCGTGAAGGCCGCACTGCGGAAGGTCGATTCAGGATCGGGGGCTTGGATCACATTGACGGCAATCAGCAGGCCAAGTGCAATGAAGCTGGGGGTAAGCAGGCTTGCCAGCGCCTTCTTGTTGGCCAGGCAGACCAGCGCCAGCAGGCAGATCACTCCGGCGGCCATAAACCCGATCTGGTTGAGCGCGTCGCCCTCGGAACTGGAACTCTCGAAAACGCTGGTCGCGGCGAAGGGCCGGAGCGAAATCAGCATCAGCGCAATGCCGAGCGTCGAAATCGCGATGGCCACGATCCGCGCCGTTCCTGCCGGAAGCAGGCAGGGATGGGCAAGCCGCAACTGCGCCTGCAGCGCGGGATTGCTGCGGCGCTGCGGATAGACGGCGGCGCCGTTTGCCGATGAAGCTCCCATGCCAACAATCCCGGAGAGACCTGTTAAGGCCTCACCATCGTCGGTTTATGGTTAACGGATCGTAAAGAACGCACCGAAGGCGAGGATATTGCCGTGGTGCCGCACCGATCAAAAGCCTGCACTGTCCCGGCCTTTGCAGCAGCAACACTTACAAGCGCTTTATTCTTGCATGCTTGCAGCGTCAGAATTGCCGGCATCGGGGTCGCCATGCTGCTCGAGTGCTTGCACGCCTTTTGGGCAAACCGCGTAAATGCCGGTGGCGACGCGCTCGAACCAGCCATAGTGATTGTCGGCCATCAGTGCACGTGCTTTCTCAACGCCGGAAGTCCTGGCCACCTGCGCGGCTTTTGTCGGTCCGAGCTCCAGCAGCACGCGAGCGCAGCGCAGCGCATCCTGGCGGTAGGCAGTCATCAGCCCCTGTCGGGTTGCTCCGCCGGAATTCGGGTCGCCGGTGCGCTTGGCAAATTCGCGCAGCAGGCGGGTTTTCTTGATCGCTGATTTCCGTGGCTTGAAAGGCGAGGGGTCGGCATGAACCTCCACCAGCCCGTCTTTCAGGCGCACGGTCATCAATCCCAGGCCGAGCCGCCGGCACAGCGACTTGTTGGCCTTGAGCGATTTCAGCGCGGCGCGACCGCTGCCGCGTGGCACCGCGACATAGACGTCGTCGGTTATCGCCTGACGCTCGATTGCCTGGTGAAACAGCGACAGCGAAAAACTGGTCTTCAATTCCACCACCAACGGTTCGCCGCCGTCGCGAACCGCCACTACGTCGGCAGCTCCGATTTCCCCCTTGACCTCGTAGCCCTGGCTTTCAAGCAGGGCTTTGACCGGTGGGTAGAGATCAGTTTCGCGGGGTCTGGTGGCGCTCATGGTCGCCATCTCTAACGGAGTCGGCGTGGCGCGGAAAGCTTAACGATGAGGCTCTTTTGATGTGCAGCAAGGCATTTTCGCGGTCTTGTGGTCTGCAAAATACGGTATGCTACCGGTTGCCAACGCAAGCCTGGTCAGGCCGGCAAAATCCCGCCACACCGGTCCGGAAGCCATTTCTGCTTGCCAAATGGCGGACAAAGTGATTTGACCCGCGCTCTGATCCGACCTTATCTCCGGTTCCGCTCCGGAACCCTGTGACGCGTGGCATGACCCGCCCGCAAGAAGGAAAGCCGTCATGGCAAAAGCCTCCCCTCCGCATCTGTTGATCGTCGAAGCGCGCTTTTACGACGACATGTCCGACGCGCTGCTCGAGGGCGCCAAATCCGCGCTCGACGCAGCCGGCGCAACTTATGACGTCGTCACGGTGCCGGGCGCATTGGAAATTCCGCCGGCAATCGCCATCGCACTAGATGCGATGGATGAAGGGGGCGTCGAGTATAATGGCTTTGTCGCACTCGGGGTCGTCATCCGCGGCGAAACCTACCATTTCGAAATCGTCTCCAACGAATCGGCGCGTGGCCTGATGACGCTTGCGGTTTCCGAATCGCTTGCGCTCGGCAACGGCATCATGACCACCGAGAACGCCGAACAGGCCTGGGAGCGGGTCAAGAAGGACCGCCTCGACAAGGGCGGTTTTGCGGCGCGAGCGGCGCTGTCGATGATTGCGTTGAAAGAAAAGCTGGCGGGTTGATCGTGACACCAAACCAATCCCCGACCCCGGAAACAAAACCCGCCAACCAACGCGGCGCTGCGCGACTTGCTGCCGTTCAGGCGCTCTACCAGATGGACATCGGCGGTGCAGGCGTGCTCGAAATCGTCGCTGAATACGAAGACCATCGCCTGGGCGGTGAGATCGATGGCGATCAGTACCGTCCTGCCGACGCGGCCTGGTTCCGCGCGGTGGTCTCGGGCGTCGTCGAAAATCAGCGCGCGCTCGATCCGGTGATCCGCGCCAGTCTCAACGAAGACTGGCCCTTGTCACGTCTCGACGCCACCTTGCGTGCCATTCTCAGGGCAGGGGCCTGGGAGCTCTCGGCCAAGAAGGATGTGCCCTTTGCCGTCATTGTCACCGAATATGTCGATGTCGCGCGCGCCTTCTTCGATGGCGAGGAGCCGAAGATCGTCAATGCGGTGCTGGACCGCCTGGCCCGGACCTATCGTGAAGATCCCACCCCTGCGGCGAGCTGAGCATCATGGCGTTTCTCGACAGGGTCAGGCTGGCTGGCTCCAACGAAGCGGAAAACCTCGCCCGCCGCAATGCGTTGTTGTTGTCGGGCGCACAGGCATTTGGCGGCGCCGCCGCGCCCATCGCCATTTCGATGGGCGGCCTTGCCGGCTTCTACCTTCTCGGCGCAGATAAATCTCTCGCCACTGCACCGGTCACCGGGTTCAACCTCGGTGTTGCCGTTGGCGCACTGCCTGCTGCCTGGCTGATGCGCCAGATCGGCCGTCGCTACGGTTTTATCTCGGGCATGGGAATGACCGCGTTTGGCGGTCTGCTGTCGGCGGTCGCGCTGTTCCGCCACGAGTTCTGGCTGTTCGCTTTCGCCATGGCGTTTATCGGCATGGGCGGCGCGTTCGTTCAGCAATACCGGTTTGCCGCCGCCGACGGATCGCCAACGAATTTCAAGGCGCAGGCCATTTCCTGGGTTCTTGCCGGCGGCGTGTTTGCCGCCATCATTGGCCCGCAGACGGTGATCTTCGCCAGCGAATTGCTAGCCCCGGTGATGTTTGCCGGTTCGTTCGTGGCGATACTGCCGCTGGCGCTGATCACCATATCGATCCTGTGGTTCCTGCGCATTCCCAACGACACCAAGCCCGGTGAGGTCGGCCACGACGAGACACCGGCACGACCGCTGTTCGAGATTATCAGCCAGCCCCGGTTCATCACCGCCATGATCTGTGGCGTCGGGTCCTATTCCCTGATGGTCTTCATGATGACCGGTGCGCCGCTGGCCATGGTCGGCTGCGGTTTCTCGCCTGAACTCGCCACGCTGGGCATCCAGTGGCATGTGATGGCGATGTACGCACCGAGCTTCTTCACCGGCAAGCTCATCGCCCGCTTCGGCCGCGACACGATCACCGCCAGCGGCCTCATCATTCTGCTCGGGTGCGCGATAGTTGCGCATATGGGGATCGAGTTGTGGAACTTCTGGCTCGCCCTGGTTCTGCTTGGCATCGGCTGGAATTTTGGCTTCATCGGTGCCACCACCATGGTGACCAGCACCTACCGCGCCTCCGAGAAGAACAAGGTGCAGGGGTTTCACGATGTCACGCTGTTTGGCATCGTCGCCTTCGCCTCACTGATGTCGGGCAAGGTGCTCAATGCTTGGGGCTGGGACGCGCTCAACAGCCTGTTCTGGCCTGTGGCACTATTCTGCCTGCTGGTGCTAGGCGTGCAGGTCTTGAGAGAGCGCCGCAGGTCGTTTTGAACGCGACGGGCGCGCTTTATGGCGCTTTTCCGCAGCGCTCTGAGACCAAAGACTAATTAACCAGTGCTTATTGATGTTTACGCGGCAATAAGGCCGCTTGCGGACTTGACGTCGTAGCCCCTCTACAGCAAACATCCGCCGCGATGCGGCTGGGGGTCCGGGCATGTGGTTCGTACTCCTTTCGCCGTGGCATATTGTGGCCGGGGAAGTCATCTGATTCCGGCCAAATTGGAGGGACATCAGCATGACAATTCTTTTTGCTGTGATCGCCTGTGGATTGCTTTCCATTGTTTACGCCATCTGGGCGACCAAATCGGTTATGGCAGCCGATCAGGGCAATGCACGCATGCAGGAAATCGCAGGCTATATTCGTGAAGGCGCTCAGGCCTACCTGAACCGTCAGTACACAGCCATCGCCATCGTTGGCGCAGTGGTTGTCGTCGTAACCTATCTGCTTCTCGGCGCAACCGCCGCAGTCGGCTTCCTGATTGGTGCGATTTTGTCGGGTGCGGCCGGTTATATCGGCATGCACGTTTCGGTACGTGCCAACGTGCGCACGGCACAGGCTTCCTCCGTCAATCTTGCCAGCGGTCTCGACATCGCCTTCAAGGCAGGCGCCATCACCGGTATGCTGGTGGCGGGCCTCGCGCTCCTGGGCGTTGCGGTCTACTATTACGTTCTGACTGGCCCCATGGCGCTTGCATCTGACAGCCGTCAGGTGATCGACGCACTGGTGGCGCTCGGTTTCGGCGCATCGCTGATTTCGATCTTTGCCCGTCTGGGGGGCGGTATCTTCACCAAGGGTGCTGACGTTGGCGGCGATCTCGTCGGCAAGGTCGAGGCAGGCATCCCTGAAGATGATCCTCGCAACCCGGCGACCATCGCTGACAACGTTGGCGACAACGTTGGCGATTGCGCAGGCATGGCGGCTGACCTGTTTGAAACCTACGCGGTGACCGTTGTCGCCACCATGGTTCTGGCAGCGATCTTCTTTGGCGGTTCGGATATCCTTGGCTCGGCCATGATCTATCCGCTGGCCATCTGTGGTGCATCGATCATCACCTCGATCGTCGGCACTTTCTTCGTCAAGCTCGGCCAGAACGGTTCGATCATGGGCGCTCTTTACAAGGGCCTGATCGTCACCGGCCTGTTGTCGATTGTCGGTCTCGCCGGCGCAACCCACATGACCATCGGTTGGGGCGAAATCGCCATCATCGACGGCAAGGCAATCACCGGTTCGGGATTGTTTGCCTGCGGCGTGGTTGGTCTCATCGTGACTGCACTCATCGTGGTGATTACCGAGTACTACACCGGCACCAACAAGCGTCCGGTCAACTCGATCAGCCAGGCTTCGGTCACCGGTCACGGCACCAACGTGATCCAGGGCCTTGCCATTTCGCTTGAATCAACCGCTCTGCCGGCAATCGTCATCGTTGGCGGCATCATCTCGACTTACCAGCTCGCTGGCCTGTTCGGCACCGGCATCGCGGTCACCGCCATGCTCGGCATCGCCGGCATGATCGTTGCCCTCGACGCCTTCGGTCCGGTCACCGACAACGCTGGCGGTATCGCTGAAATGTCGGGTCTTCCGCCGGAAGTTCGTCAGGCAACTGACGCTCTCGACGCGGTCGGCAACACCACCAAGGCCGTCACCAAGGGCTATGCCATCGGTTCGGCTGGTCTTGGCGCACTGGTGCTGTTCGCAGCCTACTCGAACGACCTGAAGTTCTTTGCCGCCAAGGCAAATGCGGAAGGCTCGACGCTGTATCCTTACTTCAAGGACATGGGCGAGATTTCGTTCGATCTGTCCAACCCCTACGTGGTTGCAGGTCTGATCTTCGGCGGTCTCATCCCCTATCTGTTCGGCGGTATCGCCATGACAGCTGTGGGACGTGCTGCCGGCTCGATCGTGGAAGAAGTCCGCGCCCAGTTCAAGGCCAAGCCGGGCATCATGGCCGGCACCGAAAAGCCTGACTATGGCCGCGCCGTGGACATTTTGACCAAGGCCGCGATCAAGGAAATGATCGTGCCGTCGCTGCTGCCGGTTCTGGCTCCGCTGTTCGTCTATTTCGGCGTACTGCTGATCTCGGGCTCCAAGGCATCTGCCTTTGCCGCACTCGGCGCGTCGCTTCTGGGCGTGATCGTCAACGGCCTGTTCGTCGCAATCTCGATGACCTCGGGTGGTGGTGCGTGGGACAACGCCAAGAAATCCTTTGAAGACGGTTTCGTCGACAAGGACGGCGTCAAGCACGAGAAGGGCTCTGAGGCTCACAAGGCTTCGGTGACCGGTGATACCGTCGGCGATCCTTACAAGGACACCGCTGGTCCGGCCGTCAACCCGGCCATCAAGATCACCAACATCGTCGCTCTTCTGCTGCTGGCAGTGCTTGCGCACTGACAGCCTCTGGCGATCGCCTGAAAACAAAAACCCCGCGGAGAGCAATCTCCGCGGGTTTTTTTGTTGGCTTCGAGGTTCCGGCGGTCCCGAGGGCTTCCACCCCGTTCACCGAGCGGCCAGAAGAATCAGTTTGCGCCGCCGCCCAGAATCGACCGAGCGACTGCGTTGCGGGTGCTTTCTTCGCTGCCGGCACCGCTGAGCACCTGGGCGAGGAACGATTTGTCGATCCCGCCGGTGGGCGTGGTGCGTGAGATCATGTCGAACACCTTGCCGTCCTGCAGCGTGTAGTTTGCGATCTGCTTGACCGTGCCGTCTTCGTCGAAATACACGGCCAGCACTGATTGCTCGACCAGTTGTGGCTTCAGGAACATCGCTGCGCGGGTGCGTTTTTGCGACACGTAGTAAAACACTTCATTGTCGAAGGTCGCCGTCGTTGATGGCGTCCCAAGCGACAGCAGCACCTGTTCACGGCTTGATCCAACCGGGGTAAGATCGAGCGCGGTCTGATCGACCACGTAGCCCTGATTGAATACTTCACTTGTCGTGCAGCCGGCCATCGCGGCCGTGGAGATGACTGCAATTGCAGCCCCGAGACGCAAACTCCGTCCGGTTGCCTTGAAAACTCTCATCTTGAACGACATCTCCCTTTGGCGCGCATGTAAGCTAGAGCCATTGCGTTTTGCGTTCCATTCGGTAAACCAGCTTCCGCATGGATGCAACACGCCTGTCCCTCGCGAGTGCAATGATATCCAACCGCCATTGAAGGCATTTTAATGATCTGGTCCCTGTTTAAGCGAAAAAAAGCCAACCAGGCTCTGGTGACGCAGCAATATGCGCTGATCACCCAGGCGGCCCGGTCGCCGGTCTTCTATGAGCATATGGGCGTACCCGACACGGTGATGGGGCGATTTGAAATGATTGCCGTTCACCTGATCCTCTATTTGCGCCGCACCGGCACGGCCGGAGTGGCCGCTCAAGGGATCGCGCAGGAAATCGTTGACGCATTCTTCGAGGATATAGATCATTCCATCCGTGAACTCGGCATTGGCGACATGGGTGTCCCCAAGCGGATGAAGAAGCTGGCGCGCATGTTCTATGGACGTGTCAAATCCTACGGGCAGGCGATTGAATCGGGTGATGAGGCCGTTCTGGCTGATGCGCTCGGGCGCAATATCCACCCCGATGATGCCGACGCAGCCAGATCGATGCAGCAATTGTCGCACTGGGTGATGCAAACGGCGCGGGCGCTTGAGCAAACCGACGAGGACACCCTCGCATCCGGTCGCCTTACTTATCCGCCGGCCACGGCAGAACGGGAATCCGATGACTGAACCAGACAATTCCGCATTCTCCTTCATGGTCAAGGTCGGCCATGTCTCGGCCAATCCGCTGACGGTGAAGATCTCGGCTGACGCGCACGATCTCAAGCTGTTGCAACAACAGTGGGACGTGATGGAAGTCCGTTCGTTCGATGCCGAGATCGCAATCGGCCGCTGGAAACGTGACGGCGTGCGCGCCAAGGGCCATATCCGTGCCGTCATTGTACAGCAATGCGTGGTGACGCTTGATCCGGTGGAGCAGCAGATCGACGAGGACATTGACACCGTCTTCCTGCCCGAAAATTCACGGCTGTTGAACCGGATGACTGACGGAAAGGGCGAGATGTTCCTCGATCCCGAAGGGCCGGACCTGCCTGAAACCTATAGTGGCGATTCGATTGACGTGGGCGCGGTTGTCGCCGAATTCGCCGCCCTGGCAATCGACCCATATCCGCGCAAGCCGGGCCAAGGCTACGCAGATCGAATTGAAAGTGATGTGACCACCGACAAAAAACCGTCACCTTTTGCTGTATTGCAGGGGCTGAAGCGGGATAATTGAGCCAGATAGCCATGTGTGCGGCGACAAAGCAGTTGTGCCTCGTGCGAAAACGAGTATTTTCTGCGCACATATCCGGTCGCTAGAGCCGGGGAAAAAGGACGGGGCGTGATCAGAGTTTCGGTCGATTTGATGGGGGGCGACCATGGCCCCGAAGTGGTCGTGCCCGGTGTCGCCAAGGCACTGGAGCGGCATCCCGATATTCACTTTACCCTGTTTGGTCTCGAGCCCGAATGCACGCCGATTTTGGCGAAATATCCGGCGCTTGCTCGGTCTTCGACCTTCGTCGCCTGTGAAGTTGCCGTTGGGATGGACGACAAGCCTAGCCAGGCATTGCGGCGCGGTCGGTACCGGTCGACCATGTGGCGGGCGATCGAGGCCGTAAAGACCGACGATGTGGATGTGTGTGTATCGGCTGGCAACACCGGCGCGCTGATGGCGATGTCGAAATTCTGCCTGCGCACCATGGCCAATATCGAACGCCCTGCCATTGCCGCCATCTGGCCAACCTTGCGTGGCGAAAGCATTGTGCTCGATGTCGGCGCGACCATTGGCGCCGACGCTCAGCAACTGATTGATTATGCAATGATGGGCGCAGCCATGGCCCGGGCGCTGTTCGAGATCGAAAAACCCACGGTTGGGCTGCTCAACATCGGCGTCGAGGAAATCAAGGGTCAGGACGAAGTCAAGGAAGCCGGACGGATGATCCGCGAGGCGGCGATGCCGAGCCTTGATTATTATGGCTTTGTCGAGGGCAACGACCTGGGCAAGGGAACGGTTGATGTGGTGGTGACCGAAGGGTTCGTCGGCAACATCGCATTGAAGACCGCTGAAGGCACGGCTCGCCAGATTGCCGAATATCTCCGCGCCGCAATGTCGCGGACATTGATGGCCCGGATCGGCTATGTTTTCGCCAAGGGCGCATTTAACCAGGTGCGCGAGAAATTGGACCCGGGCAAGGTCAATGGCGGCGTGTTCCTGGGGCTCAATGGCATTGTCATCAAAAGCCATGGCGGTGCCGATGCGGATGGTTTCGCCGCCGCTGTCGATGTCGGCTACGATATGGCCCGCAATGGATTGAAATCGAAAATCGAGCACGATCTCAACCTGTTTCACAAGCGTCGCTCGACCCTGGTTGTCCCAGCCACGGACAGTTCTTCAAATTAGGATGCCAGCATGATCCGTTCAGTCGTACGTGGTTTCGGGGCGCACCTGCCCGATCGCATAATGAAAAACAGTGACCTGGAAGGCGTCGTTGAAACCAGTGACGAATGGATCGTTCAACGCACGGGCATTCGCCAGCGTCATATTGCCGGCGAGCACGAAACCACCGCGTCTCTGGGCGAAATGGCAGCCCGTGCCGCTCTCGAACGCGCCGGCATGACCGCCGCTGATCTCGATCTGATCATTTGCGCCACCTCGACCCCCGACAACACCTTTCCCGCCACCGCCGTCAACATCCAGAACCGTCTGGGCATGCACCATGGCGCAGCTTTTGACCTGCAGGCTGTCTGCTCGGGCTTTGTCTTTGCGGTGGCCACTGCCGACAGCTATATCAAGTCCGGCCTTGCGCGCCGCGTTCTGGTGATCGGCGCGGAGACCTTCTCGCGGATACTGGACTGGAACGACAGGAGCACCTGCGTACTGTTCGGCGATGGCGCTGGCGCCATTATACTGGAAGCAGAGGAAGGCGAGGGCACAATCGCTGACCGCGGCGTGCTGTCGGCCCATCTGCGCTCCGATGGCGCCCATCGTGAAAAGCTCTATGTCGATGGCGGTCCCTCGACCACGGGCACCGTTGGTCATCTCAGAATGCAGGGCCGGGAAGTGTTCAAGCATGCCGTTGGCATGATTACCGACGTCATCGAAGCGGCCTATGAGGCAACCGGTCTTGGCTCGGAGGACATCGACTGGTTTGTGCCCCACCAGGCCAATAGACGCATCATCGATGCCTCGGCCAAGAAACTCGGGATTGCCGATAGCAAGGTCGTCGTTACCGTCGACAGGCATGGCAACACCTCGGCAGCGTCGATTCCGCTGGCACTGAATGAAGCGGCATCCGATGGCCGCATAAAGAAGGGCGATCTGGTGTTGCTGGAAGCCATGGGCGGAGGGTTTACGTGGGGATCTGTGCTGTTGCGCTGGTAAATCCCGGCTCTTTATCTGCAAGCGCAGGACAAGAGGTTGGACTGGGAACGGTCAAACAAGGGTAGAGGACTCGGGATCTCGAAACGGAAAATGCTGGCAGAGGCGGGAGTTGCTTGACCTTGCGCGGGATGATCCATAAACTCACAAAACTGCATTTACGGGCGGCGGGGATGCTGACCAGGCTGGTTGGAAAATATGAGTGGCAAAACGATCACCAGAGCTGACCTCGCTGAAGCGGTATTCCGCAAAGTGGGGCTTTCACGGACTGAATCCGCAGAACTCGTCGAAATGGTGTTGGAAGAAGTCTGTGGCGCCATTGTGCGCGGCGACAGTGTGAAGCTGTCCTCGTTTGCGACCTTTCAGGTCCGCGAGAAAAAGGAACGCATTGGCCGTAACCCCAAGACCGGCGAGGAAGTGCCCATCAGCCCGCGCCGGGTGATGACCTTCAAGGCGTCGAACGTGCTCAAGAACCGCGTGTTGAAGGGGCATCTGGCCCGCAAGGGCAAGCCCAAGCCGTAATCTGGTTTTTTTGCCTGCACCGTCGGCGTGACCGACGGCCTGCTTGATATTTTCGTCACAAACCGTTGGAATGGTGTTGGCTTCGAGCTTTGATGCTGCGATTCGCGGACATCATGGCCGCAACCGCATTGCGACGTCGCTGGCCAGGCGATAGGCCGTGCACCCATGCCGGGGCCAGCGCCCTACAGAACGGAGTGGCATAATGGACAAGAGCCCAGACGCGTTCCGGACCATTTCCGAGGTGGCCGACGACCTCGACTTGCCCCAGCATGTGCTCAGGTTCTGGGAGACCCGGTTTACGCAGATCAAGCCGATGAAGCGTGGCGGTGGCCGTCGCTACTATCGGCCTGACGATGTCGATCTGCTCAAGGGGATCCGTACTCTTCTGTACGATCAGGGCTACACCATCAAGGGTGTGCAGAAGCTGCTTAAGCAGAACGGCAACAAGTTTGTTATCGCCATCGGCGTAGGTGACATGGATGCTGTCGAGGCGTTGTCGGCGAGCATGGCCGAGGAAAACAAGCCTGCTGTCCGCGCTCCTGTTGCGGAGGATGACCAATTGGTCGGCAAGGCGCGGTTACCCTCAACCCGTCGCTTCTTCGGGCTTGGTGGCGATGCCGGAAAGGCCGAGGACGAGGCCGGAGATACTGCCGGAACCGGAATATCACGGGAGGATCGCGCCTTGTTGCAGGAAGCGCTTTACGATCTTCTGGAATGCAAGCGCTTGCTCGACCAGGTTCGCTGAGCCCGCTTGTCTTGAAGGCGCAGATGGGGTTGAGCAGGCATCGAATTGAGCAGAGCTCCGGGCAGCAGGCTTTGGTTCACTTCAATTGAGCGCTGTATCGCGGACGGTTCTGGCTTCGGCCAGCGCCTCTTCGAGATAGACTTCGACCTCAATCAGGCTTTTTTCCCGAGCCAGCGCAAGCGCCATGTCGAGTTGCATGATGACCATGGCAAGCCGGTCTTGCTCGTCCTGGCTAGCCAGGCTCACAACTTCAACAATAAGGGGGGAGGTTCTACGCGGACTCATGTACGTGCGGTGAACCCCTCGAAATAGGACAGCAGGTCTTCGCGGGAAAACTGCTTCTCGATCTCCTCGGGCGTCATCGTATCGGGCCCGAACCAGGGGTAACTGCGCTCGTCAAAACTGTCGGTGAGGAAATCGATGAATTCCTTGTGACGGGCGCTCTTGGCGACCTCGGGATGGGTCGCGAGCCATATTTCCACACGGAAATCAAACCCGAGATCAACATGCTCGACATCGCCGCCGATGGCGCGCGCGTAATTTGGCATCAGCCCGATTCCGGCGCCCTTGGCGACGGCCCAGTAATGGGCGGACGAGAAATTGGTCTTCATCCGAACCATGCGGTCAGCGATCTGTGGTCCGAAGATCTTGTCGAGCTCATAGCCGCGCAGCTGATCGGTCTGTTGTTCGACGACGCGGTGATTGACCATGTCGGCAACATTCTTGGGTCGTCCGAATTTTTCCAGATAGCTGTTGCTGGCAAACGGCTTGAGGTGCAGGTAGCCCAGCTGCTTGATTTGCAGTTCGGGGCGGTCCGGCTTTTCGAGCTGAACCGAAATGTCGGCCTCCATGCGCAACACATCGACCGACCGCATCGCACATTGCAGTTCGATCCGGTTTTTCGCACCGGTGGCGTTCATGTGTTCGACGATGCGCGGCGTCAGCCAGAAGCTGCCGAGCCCCTCGGTGATGGCCAGCCGTATCGGTCCGTTGGCCTCGCGCTCGGCCACGCCGGCGACGCGCCACATGTCCGATACCGAGTTTTCGACATCGCGGGCAGCCATGACCACCCGTCGGCCCGCATCCGTCAGCCTGACGCCATCGGTGTCGCGCAGCAACAATGGATAGGTGAGCTGGTCTTCAAGGCGCGAAATTGTCCGTCGTGCCGTGTTGACAGACATGCCAAGTTCGTCCGCAGCCTTGCGAAAACTGCACAATCTGGCGACGGCCAGAAAAACCCGGATGCTGTTCCAATCGGCGTTGCGCCATTGGTGTTCCATGGGTGGAACTCTCTGTAACAATATTTGCCAAAGTCAAAACTCTGCGACCCGGTTACATTCCCCTGAGCCTAGGGGGGCGAAGATTATGCCTGCCACACCACAAAATAGATTTTTACCTGCGAATGCAAGCAAATTGACGTCGGAAGTGGCGGCAGAAGCCGAACGCATGAGCCGCGCTGCGGCCTTGCTGACCGTGACCAATAGGCTTGAGCGAAACGACGTGGCGTGGCTGGTTGAGGCTGCCGGAAAGGTGATCGGGCGCTTGGCCACGCCGGAGACGGTGATCCGTGCCAGCGCCGCCCTGTTCAGAAAAGAAGGCTACCGGCGTATCTATGGCCATGTCCGCGAGGTTTCTATCCATTTCTGGCAGAATTTCGCGTTCAAGCTCAGGGAAAACGGCGCCCGGTATGCCTTTTCCGACCAGGTCTTTGTCGAAATGATCGACAAGATCGAGCCCTCCTATACAGCGCGTTCACGTTCGGAGGATCCCTCATTGCTGATCCGTCCCGATGGCGCATGGCACAAGCACGCCCCGCATGAAGCGTCGGCGGCACGTCAACCGATGCACCAGGTTTCAAGGCTGTGAGGAGCACTGACATGGAATCAAACGATGCCGGCGCCTATGCCTGGATCATCCGCACCCTGGTGACATGCCGGGACGAGGCAGAGCGTCTCAAACTGGGTGAGTTGAGTCACCTGATCAACATGGCGGTGCTGCAAACAGCGCTCAATTGGGAGGGTAAAGAGCCTTCAAATTGCAGTGAGACAAATCTCGATTCGCTGTTGCGCCTGAAAATGAAACTCGCGTTCTCAGAACGGACAGACAATGTCGTCCTTCTGAACTCGAAAACCGCCGGGGAAGCCTAACGACCAGCGGTTTGCCGGGTGGGCGCTTGGGTTGACGCCACCGTTCGCGGCGCGCCCGCCCGGTTTTTTTCTTGATAGCGACACCGAGCCCGACGAACTTGGTGTCGCTGCCCGGTCATGCCTGGGTTCCGGTCTCTGGTGGCGGAACGATCGCACGGGTGGCCATCGGAATATCTGCCTTGAAGACGCTGAGGTTGCCGCTGGTCTCGAGGTAGGCTTCGCTGATCTGTCCGAGATCGGATATCCCCGACATTCTCAACTGCTCATAGATCTCAGCTTCTCCGATGCCGCGATCGCGGGCGTTGTGGTCAAGCAGCCGGCCATCCTTGACGACCAGTATGGGGACACCGTCAATCTTCCGCTGGACAGACGATGATCTCAGGATCAGGAAATCAAGCCCCTTGTTGATCAGCACCACCACGGTGATGGCGGTAAGGGCGTGCAGGATCGGCACGTCGGGATAGAAGAACGGATCTCCAACCGCTGATCCCAGAGCGATCACCAGAATGAATTCGACGACCGAGAGCTGCGCGATGCTGCGCCCACCAACCCATCTGACCAGCAGGAACGTGTAGCCGTAAATCAGCACCGTTCGAACGACGATCTCCAGAAAGAATAGCGGTGGCTGATCGCCGATAAACATTCGCGTCAGATCGAAAGGCGTGATCGGAGAGTCCATGGCAACCTCGGTGCAAATTGGTGCAGGCCGCATTGCAATGGCAAGCCTGCTGACTGCCGATAACGCGCGAGGATCCGGTTTTGTTGCAGCGTGCGTCCGGCAAAAATGAGGTTGTGCGGGGCAGGGCAGAAATGTCGCATGGGCCTTAGAAGCCGATGTCTGTCATCGGAGCGTCACCAGAGCGCAGTTTGCCTGTTTTTATCCCGCTCTGGTCATTTTGGCCTTGCCCGCCAAACCTTGATGATCTAAGCCCTGTCTCCAGTCGGAGCGTAGCGCAGCCCGGTAGCGCACTTGTCTGGGGGACAAGGGGTCGTGGGTTCGAATCCCGCCGCTCCGACCAATAAATTCAATAAGATAGTCGCTTTCTGGGAAGTGGCTATTTTTTTTATAGCCACACTGTAGCCAATCGCAGGCATTTGCCCGTAATCGCACACCGGCCCGCTACAAAAGCGGACCGGTGCCGTTGGTATGCGTCTCCGGTGGTGCGCTTGCCGGTTTGGTGTTCCGGTTCGCGATTGGTACCCTCCGCGTGTGGTGAACAGAGGGGAGCGCTTATGCGCTCTGACGTGACGGGCCGTTTCTCTGTGGTGGCGAGGCCCGCCGCGCCGTGTTCGTTTTAGCTTGTTGCGCCAGCGCCTTTCGTGTTTCGACGAACACAAGATGGCGCCAAATCACCGCTCAGTCAACACTAAGTTATTGTATTTCTTGACAAATTTGTAGAAATTTGTCAAACTTCATCATTGAGATCAAAGCGATAAACGCCCGAATTATTTTCGGTTGGTGCAGGATCAGAACCCTTTTTCACCGTTTCCGCCACCGATCCAGCGCCGGCGAGTGTCCGTCACCGCCCGTTGAAACTTGGCTGACCGATATGGAACCGACGACACCGCACTTGCTGCATCGGAATCGCCTGCCAACGAAAACCTGATCCTGCGGATATCTTGTAAGATCGAGATCCCGGTGGGCGCCACACGGCGCGCAGTGCGCGATAATCTGATAGCCGTGCCGCAGCGCGCCACCGAATGTCGACAAGTTTATCGATTGGTTTTCGGGCACGGTGTTTTATCCAAATCAAAGGCCCCGCTAAGGGTGTTGCTGATTCAGGCCGTGACGGCAAGACGTACTCGATGACAATTACAGCCCAGAGCGGGCACTCAGGACGGCTCCAGCGAATACCCGAGGGAGCCCTCTTTGACTGATGCGGCGTTCATCATAAATGGCAGCAATGTGCGGGAAGTGAGCTTTGCAGAATTTCGGTTTCCACACAAAGGCGCGGTCCTTTCCGATCAGGGGCAGCACTACAAATCACCTAACGCGAACATCGATCAAAGGCGCATCATTGCGCAGTAATGGAAGTTCCTAGGTGACCTAAAACATGACCTAAAGATTGATTTCGTTGTCTTGCACTGCGGTGGTCCGTAAGGAGGCCGGCTCGCTTCAGCTTGATTTCGATGGCCTGCTTCGAAGCACCAAATTGCTCCGACAATTCAGCCAACATTCCATTATAGGGAAGGTAGTTACAAGGCTGATCGTCGACAAAAATATAACCAAAGGCTCTGCCGTACGTCTCGAACTTACTCCTTAGTGCAGTTAATGCGTCTCGAAATTGGGCCTCAGGCAAGAGCAACATTGAAGCGAAGAGATTGGCTTGATACTCGAGTCGCTCGTAGTTGAAGGCTTTGTCTGTTTCCACCTCATCATAGAGGTCTTGCTCTACAATTGACTCCGAACGCAGGTATTTATCGTGCCGTAGAATAAAGTGACCAATTTCATGGGCAACTGTGAACCTCTCCCTGTGTCGGTTTCCATGCTTATGGATTTCTATCGATTTCCTGGTGAAATTTGCGGAGCCTAGAATAATATTGCCATCTGCGTCTTGCAGCGCTCGTTCTGAATATGACAAATTCAGATTTAATGCTCTACAGAGTTTCTCGACATCAACTTCACCACAGCCATAATTAACAAGGGCCAACGCGTTTTGAGCGGCATCTTGGATTTTGGAATCTGATAGGAATGCTACTGAATTCGATTTTTGATCAGCATTCTCAACTCGTTCATGGGTGGAACCTAATTCAATACTACGCAGCATGTGACCAAATGAACTGAAATAGCGGCCGTTAATGCAAGCAGCGAACATGAGCGTCTTTGGTTTTCGGTTGTCGGCAAAAATCTGGGTTTGTATAAAACGGTTTTCTACCCATGATCCAACTGCCCGCTCCGCAATCATGTCAATTCCATTTTCGTCAAACTTTACAATCCCGATCCCTCTATTCTTGGCAACGCTCTCAGCCCCGGTTTGCAACCTGGATGAAATGACCAAAAGGGGCTTGGCAGCTTGCCCAAAGACGCTGTTGACTTGGTCAGAGAAAACTCTGACATTTTTATCCTCGATTGGTCTCTGGTGGTTCTTGCATTCGAAGACCAAATACGAGTGCGGGACGGCGTCCACTTGCCGACGGACCTCGACGACAACATCAAAATTAACATCCGCTCCACGATCTCTACAGTGATAATTCGGCTTTTTCCGAACCGTGCAGCAATTTGCGTAATAAATACCAAAGACCGCTTGATCGCTTGCGACTTGCTCAAGCAGGTAATTATAAAGCTCGTCTTCTAGCCTATTGCCCTTCTCGGTCGTGCTCATGGCTTGCCCTTCGGCTTTTGCGACTGGTGAAGATAAACATCCATTTCGCCCACGTATGCAAGATAGTGTGCCGTTTTCCTTCAGTGAAGGTCTCCTTCCCGCCCGAATAGGCCGCCCCACATCGTTAAGGCGTCATAGCCCCGCCAATTCCATCGTCTCCCCAATCACCCGCCGCAGCCCGGCATCATCCGACCCGCCGTCGATTTTCTCGTGGTAGGCAACTGCGGCCGCGGTAACGGCCTGACGATCATCGTAGTCCAAGCCGACAGATGTCAGGCTCATTCCATTGTTCTGTACGTGCCGCGTGAATGGCATGCCGATCCGGTAGCCATCACCATCACGCGCGAACAGTGCGGCCCGAACCGTGACGCCACGAATCCTGAAATTGAATGATGCGATACCGGCGCCGTCATGATTGAGCGGCTGCCAGCGTGTGATTTCGATTTGGTTCTGTGTGTTCATGATCCAACTCCTTTGGCCGTCACCCACTCTGATTTGACGACTCGCCGCAGCCCCGCATCGTCAGGTTCTTCTTGCGGCTCGTTGCTGCTCATCATTCCCGCATAGGCGGCAAGCGCCACCGACTGGAATTTGGCATAGTCTTCGTGTTCCCTAAATTTCACGAGCTTGCCGCCGGCCCGTGAGCGGGGGATAGATGCGGCAAGCGTGCCGTCATCGTGTTCGAAGATGGCGCAGTCGGAGATGCGAAGCGGTCCGATGTTGATTGAAAAGGTGGCGACGACTGGACTTCCGCCGCCTGGCTTCCGTTCGATCAGTTCCATTGTTGAAATTTTGATATCAAGCATTTTCAGTTCCTTTGGCCGGTGGCCCATTCGGATTTCACAATGCGCGGCCGCGCCGGCACTTGTGGTTCGGATTTTAATTCGCTTTCGCGTCTGTCCCAATTCAGGTTGAGAACCTTGTAGGCTGCGGTTGCGTATACAACGCAGTCGAGCGCCTCATGGCGGCGGCCCGATACCGGCACGAACTCACGTATCGGCACGCCCTTTTTGTAGCGAACCGTCATGCGTTCGCCCGTAAGCTGTTCGAACCAGTCAAGATCCAAGTCATTCGAGAAATTGAAGTGCTGGCCGGTCTTCAGTCGGTCGAACAATGCTGTTTTCAGCCCGTCGACGCCGACGATCCACAATGTTCCTTTCTTCTGTTTGCTGGCCGTGATTGCGGGCCGACTTCCGCCGACACCTTTGATGGCCATGATGCGGCGCCTGGCACGCGGGAACGCGAACTCATACACGGCGTCCATTGTCGTGCCGTCGCCGGCATCAATGCACGCCGCATCAACGCCAATGGTGCCGCCAAACGGGTGGCGCCAGCGGGTGCGCATCAATTCGTCAAGTTCGGTCCAGGTGCCTCCATCGTCCCACCGGCCCCAGATGACGCTGTGGCCTAGGACGTGCGCAACGCCGTGGCGATCCCAACCGATAAACGTGATTTCGATGCGGTCGTGCTGCACGTCACAGCCGGCGGTGATCGCCAGAACAGACTCGGGAATCGCTTCAAGGCCGAACGGCTGCCGGCTGTCGAACAACGTCACCTCATCCAGTTCCTCACCACCGTCGCCAGTGCCTTCCGCGAGGATGGTGTTAATGAATGTCCGCAGGTCTTCGGGGTCTTTCTTCGCCTGCAGGAATTCAGCGGCAAGTTTGCCCCATGCCACGTTCTCGAGTGGACTGATTAGCGCGTTGATCTGGAAGCCGGCATGTCCTTTGACCTCCGGCGCAGTAGCGCGCCAACGCCCCGCGGCTAGCATTCCAAGCTTATGCTTTTCATCAATCACAGAACCGCAACACGGGGCACAATAATATGCCTCAGACGGCTTGCCTTCCGGCCATTGGATGTCTTTCCACATGATCACGTTGTGCGTGCCGCATTCCGGGCAAGGCACTTCGAAAATCCGTTTGTCTGATTGTTCGTAAGAGCGCAGCACGTTCGACGTGACGGCATCGACAGGCGTGCTGCCCATGACGATCTTTCGATCCGGAAACGACAGCGTGCGCTTTTCGGCAAGCAGGATGGGCGAACCTTCCGCACCGGGCGGCATCGCGTCGGCTTCATCGATAAACAAGACGCGTACATTGTGTCGGCGAAGATTGCGCGGTGATTTCGACGCAACAATCTTGAGCGAACCGCCAGGGAACCGCCGCGAGAGCATGGTGTCGCGCGCGCCTTCCGCGCTGTCACCGGCAAGCAACCCGGCAAGCGCCGGACTGGCCGCGAAAATTGGCTCGATGTCTGACACCAGATAGTCGCGGCAATCGTCGTCGGTTGGCAGCACGGCAAGGATGGGTGCCGGGTCGTTGGCGATGAAAGACGCGATCGCGCTCGTCAGTAGTGTCGTGAAACCCACGCGCACCGGCTTAACCAGGGTGACGCGCTCAATCGCCGGATCCGAAATGGCGTCTGCGATTTCCTTTTGATACTCATAAAGGCTGACGCGGCCGGGCAATGCCGACACTGTTTCGGGCAGCCTGATTTCCTTCTCAATCCACTTTGATAGCCTCATCCGTGGTGGCGGCTTCGCCGCTTTCAGCGCCTGGTGGCGCATCTGATTCATCATTGGATAGCGCCTCCAGGGCGTCTCGGATCTCGCGATCGATAATTTCGATTTCGGCTGTGCCGAAGGTGCTTGCCCGGCGCCGGCAACGAGACGGAACGGCGAGCATTGCGCTGCGGACCGTCCCGATAATTCCTTGCCATTCCCGAACGACATCCGCGGCCCGCACCATTTCGGCGCGGGTTGTTGCGTTCTTCAGCGCGTGACCATCGGCTTGTTCAGCGGCCAGGCGGGCGCGCTCTTTGTCGAGGTCTAAGGCTACGGCAGCGCCGGCTGCTTTGCCGCTGGCCGCGGCGAGCATGGCTTGAACGGTAGCTGGCGCGTCGTATTGGCCGCGGCCGGTTTTGACCACCAGTCCATCGGCGTGCAGTTGCCCCAAACGGCGCTCAGTCACGCCCAACAAAAGAGCAAGCTCCGCTGGCTTCATGTTCATCGGAACAGTCCTTTCGGTAAGAAACGCTATAGGAATTTATTCAGCGGGTGAGGTTCTGGGGTTACATGCCCGCAAGGCCGCCGAGCCGGGATAGTACCTTTTGACCTGTCAGCTGCAGGCATGAGGGGCGGCCATGAATTTGCAGAGCCAGCCCCAGCGATGCTCAGGCGAGAGATACGGACAGCCTATAAGCGATCTTGGTCGCGATAGAGTTGGGCGTTGTCGCATCGGCACTTACGGCCCAAAGCATGACATTCACTGGGATTCCAATTGACGACCGCTTTGCGCCCCCAATTTGGCACAAGGCTGCAAACCTCAACAGATTTTTTGTGAGACACACAGAAAGAGTTGGCATAAGCAGTATGTATTACTGATTTAGCGCATCTTATGATTGCGACCCGCTGAAAGAAAACGAAGCCTGCTGCTAAACAAAGCTGCGCCCTAGCGCTTGCCGATAGTTGAGGGAGAGAGAAGTGACATCCAAAAAGGACGAAGGCGGCAAATCCGCCATTTTCGGCAGCGTTCTCACCCAATTGGACTCCTTGAAGCGAACCAAGAGCAAACTTGAGAATCCATTTACGAAGCTCGGCGGGATTACGCATCCGACGAGTTGGTATGACTTATGTGTCCCGAACATCATGTGGGCAAGCCTGATCACTCAAGCGCTTCCTCGTGAGGATTATCTCCAGCTCTTTCGCGGCGTCGTACAGGCGGCGGTGGAAAAGGTTGAGAAGCGCACTGAATTGTTTGTAACCCATAACTTCTTGGCAGTTGCAACACCAGAAGAGTTTGATGCGATGATGACGCCAGTGATCGCAGACCCCCGCCTAAAAGAGGTTATGGGCGCGTTGCTGGCTGTGGAGTGGTTTCCAGATAAGGCCCATTGGTCGCGGCATTTTGAACCCATCGAAAAGTCAGTTGCCTACCTTCGAATGATCGAGGCCGTCGGGCATGTCCATCCACATCAATCAGAGTCTGCCACAGACTTGCGGTGGTTCAAATGGCTCTACTTTCTCGTCGCTCGTGATCAGCTGCGGTTCCCCGAGAAATTCAAGGAACGAATAGATCAAATGGTGAATTTTCCGCACGAGGGCGATCTCAAGACCGTGCGGCCATCAATCCGTTCGCAGGAAATAATGACTCGCATGGTAGAGTTTCAAGAGGGAGACGCACCGAAGCATTGGCCTCAAGACAGGCCAAGGATGGCCGAATTTAAAAGCGAAGTTTTTTGGAACGAGGTGTTTCACAATTCGAAGTGCCTCGTTGTCAGCGATGTACCACGTGGCGAGCCTGCTGCGGACAAGTTTATTGATGACCTACACGGCATTACGCACCGCATCTCTCTACATTTCATGCAAACCATCACAACAACTTATTCTGACCCGCGCCATGAAGGTTCGTTCGGGCTTGTTCTGTATGGGCTGAACATAGCCCTATCGTCGGCGCAGTCTCCTAGTCACAGTCTGGCAGAAGGGAGGGTGATACTTCGGACGATCGTCGAACTCTTTATTACACTTCACTACCTCGCGAAGGAAGATGCGCCGACGCTCTGGCAGCAGTATCGTAGCTATGGAATTGGCCAGACAAAACTCGCCTTGCTGAAAAATTTGCGTACAGAGGACGTGCCCGAATTCCTCAGCGTGGATGAACTGGAATTCCTCGCTAACGAGGATCGATGGCTCGAGTTCGAAGATATCGAATTGGGAAACTGGGCAAATAAGAATCTTCGCAAGATGTCCGAAGCGAGCGGAGTTAAGGATGTGTACGACAAATTCTATGACTGGTCTTCAGGCTTTGTACATGGCCAGTGGGGTTGTGTCCGCGGAACTGCTTTTACCACATGCTTAAACCCCCTGCACCGTTTCCATCGGGTGCCTGCGGAACCACTTCAAGGAATGGCTTCCGTAATGCCGGATATATGCCGACTTCTGAACCGCATGATCGATGATCTGAGCGGCCTTTATCCCCCTTTTAAACCTCGCCTCACGGCGCACAAAGCGGTTGCGGAGGAGGCCAAACAGGAGGGAAAACTGGTCGAAACAGATTTTGCCTCCGATTTGTAATCGATGAAGAATATCTGGCCCCCTGCCGACGCGTCCAGTGCCTCCATTTCAAGCGAGACTTTCCTACGAAGAGGATGCTGGTTCGCCCCAGTGTCCAAGCATGGCGCGAAATGCGATAATGCTGCCTTCGCCCCCATACCCGCCATCCATTCCGGTGCCACAAATGTCCGGTTCCCGCCCATTCTCGACAAGCCGTGTCGATCCTGGTAGCGGCATTTTAGCTCAATTTGCCCCTGAATGAAGGAGCGATCATTGCGCCCTAAAACCCGCCACCACTACCAATGGGCTTAAAGCTCGTTCAGTTCCGCGACCAGGATCGATGAAAATCGATCGGAAACCGATTTCACTTCCCACCACGGCGTGCCGTCGCGGTCGTTCGCGCGAACTCTTGTTTTTTCGGTCGGCGTGTTCGGTATGAACAAATCAGGATATGCCGCGCGTTCGATGACGAGGGCGGCGTTACCGGCCGACACCCTCGTGATCACCCCGGCGCCGAGAGAAATTGTTCCTTCCGGCGCCGGATTGTGAATCACGGCCATAATGTCTTGCAACGGGCGATGCGGATCGGTTACGCCGTTTTTCATGAACGACAGCCGAACCGATTCTGAAAAGGCGCGCAACACGATCGCGTCAGTCGCCGCCTCTATTGCGCGCCAATCCATCTTTACGCGCCGATTTCGGCTGTGACCTGCGCGGACGAAGACAGCGAGAACGGCTGCGTCAGCAGCACAGTGCCTGACGCCGAAGGGTTCGCGGTTACGGCCAGATTGACGCCGATCAGCTTGTTGCCGGCTGCGACGCTGGTAGCCAGGCCGGTTGAGTTGTCGCGATAGATCGCCAACCCGACTGTGGCCCATGCCTGCGCGGATGTTTTTGCAAGCTCGAAAACGCCTGTGGTCTTGACGTTGACTCTTGCGCTGGACAGGGCGTCCCCGGTGGCAATGCCGATCAGGCCGCCAACGGCGACGATGTCACCCGACGATACGTTAGCGGGTGCGGTGACTTCGACGATGTCGCCGGTCTGTACAAAGTTTTTCATTGATTAGAATCCATCTTGGAATGAGGGGAGAAAGCGGCGCGGCTTCGTGCCGGACGCCGTTGCGATTTCGCGGTCAATCGCCGCAATTGCTGCGGCCATTTCGGTGTCTGATTTGTATTCGACTTCTCTGCGCGTGCCGCCCGAGTTAAAGACCGTGCGGAGCGTGCCGGTGGAGCGGGCCGCGACTAGCGCGGCCCTCATCGTTTGAAGTTCGAGAACCGTTGCCATTTAGGCGCCGGCGTTCTTGTAACCGCCGCGGAAGTCGATGGCGCCGACAGCAAAATCAAGGCTGGCGGCAACCTTGACGGCCTGGGTGTCGAAATCGCGTTCCGAACGAACCTGCGGCCCTTCGCTACCGCCGACGAATCCGTACACAACGGTGGGCGCTGCTGAAGGTGCTGCAAACAAATACCAGGCGTTGCCGGTGATGTTCGCATCCACAACGAGGGTTGCAAAGCCCGACCACACATTCACGTCCGTCGCCTTCGTCGCATTGATAGATGCGAGGATCTGGCGCGCCGCCGTCTCGTAGGTAGGGCCGACAACCAGGAAGGCCGGCTGCAGATTGAGCACCATCCCATCCAAGCTTTTCTGTGCGCGCAAGGCGGCAACCGCGGCGCCAATGCTTGCGGCGTCGATGGCCGTACCGGATCCGGCAAGGTTCGCGTGGTCAGTGTGGAACAACGCCTTGCTATCGGACAGTGCCGCGTTGGTGGCGAGCACCTGATAGGCCATTCGATTTTCATCATTGGCGGCGCGGATGGCGATGCCGCTGGAGAAGTCCGAAAGCGCGGACAGATCATCATTGATCAAGGCGCGCCGGCCGATGGCGATGCCGGTGCCATATTCCTTGGCAGTGACCTTTTCGGCGTTCTCTGAGATCGTGCCGTAAGTGACCTCACCGGACTCATTGATTTCCGAGAACGCCGGCACATCACCGACGCGCAGGAACGAATGCTCCTTGAAATCCGTAAACGGCTTGCGGGCACACCACTGTCTATACGATGGCGCGGCGACTTCGTACTGGCTCAAAAGGGCTTTGTTCGCGGCGTCGGCCAGGAGCAGCGGGAAGTCGCTGGTCGAATGCGCGCCAACCGCACGCTGAAGCAAGGCGTCCTTATCACGAAGGTTGACGCGCTCGCCGCGGCTAATCGCCATGTCGCCAACCAGGTCGAGAACGCTATGGCCACGGTACTCGGTTGCCCGGCCTTCAAGCTTGCGGGTTGCCGGCGCAATGCGGTGCGCAAGCGCATCGGCCATTGCGCTGCGGATCTGGTCAGGGTCGGTGTGGTCGACGCCGATCGTGATGTTGCTTGGTGCGGTGGTTGAGCGCGTCTTCATCGCGTCGATGGCTGCAGCGCGTGCCACGTCAACGGTTGCCTCGGCGTCGATTTGGGTGTCGATCCAGGCTGCGTCCAAGTTGGTTGCTTTGGCGATGGAACGAATTTCGGCGTTAATTTCTGCTCGTGTCATTTTAGGCCCTTCGGGTGTGGTAGGTTTGGAGCGAATGCCGGCTGCCGCGTCGGCCGGAACCGACACGAGACTGCACTCGAGGATGTGGAATTTTCGAGCCGTCAGCGTTCGCTTTCCGCCCGTCGTAGCTTCGGACCATTGGCCCACATCGTAGCCAATGCTGGCCGCGAATTTTCTGGATTCCGAAAGTTCGGCGGCGATCCGCTTTGCCTTCTCGGAATGCTTAGACAACTTGGCTGTGCCGATGATCTCGGCGCCTTCAAGTCGAATGTTGGTAACGTCGCCGATATTGTCATCGAGCGAGCCGGAACGATGTGAATCCAGCAACGGGATTGTCTCGGGCCATGTTGCGCCGGCCAGATCCAAGACTTCGACAAAGCCACCACGTTCGACGGCAGCGCCGGTAGATAGTACGATATCGAACGTAAGTTCTTCAGCGTTCCAGGTGGACGCGCGCAGAGGCGCAGCACGCTTTTGCGTGCCGTTGGGCAGGTTCATATTGTCACCTAAAGTTATGCCGCGGCTTGCGCCGCTGGCTGGTTGTCGTTAGCCGCGGGCGGCGTTGTTGAGAACGTCAGGCCCAGGCCGGCCGCACGGGCATTATCGGCCGCTATCTCCTGGTCAAGCTGTTCGATGTCGATCCCGCGGGCAGCAACAGCTTCGCGCCTGGACATCAAGCCGGCCGCAACAGCTTCGATCTCTGCCCTTACGTCCTTGGCTGGATCCACCCAATGGACCTTCGGGGTGATCCATGACACAGGCAAAGCGTCGGCGACAGTCGCGTCGACGCGGCCAGACAGAACCTCAAGTGTTGCCCACCGGCGCCACACTGGCCGCAAGAACTGGAAGGCCAAAAGGCTGTGCTGCAGAGCCTCGACACGGCGCCGAAACTCGACCATGCCCGCGCGGATGCTGCTGTAGTTCACGTCCGACAGATCACCGGAAAGCAGATAATCGGGCAGGCCCAGACCGACAGCAATTTCGCGTTCCGTGATGTCGGCGAAATCGATGACTTCCGCGCCGATTTTGGCTGGATCCGAAAAACGAATATCCTCGCCGGGCTGCAAATATTGAAGCGTGCCGGGTTCGAAACCGCCGACAACCGACGAGCCAGTTTGATCGCCTTCCATCGGTGACGCCGTGCCATCCGCGGACGTGATGAAGCCGGCGAGCATCGCAGCCATCCGCTGCCGCACCATCTGCGCGTCCCGCCATCCGTCCAGATCGTTCAAGCGAACAATCACGGGCGCGAACCACGAAATACCCCGGACCTGGCCCGGTACTTCGCGACGGAATACGTGCATCACTTCGCTTGCCGGGTAGCGGGTCCGCTGCCGCAACGATGCGTAGTCCATACTGGCTGGACGATCGAAAACGTGAAACGCAACCCGCTTTCCGCTGGCGTCGTGCTCTACGCCCTGGACAACAACATTGCCGTTTGTGAGGTTAGCGGTATAGCTGGCGTCAAGCTGCTCGGCTTCCACGACGCGGATGCTAATCCGGTCGCCGTCCTGTACGAAAATCGCGACCGCCTCGCCGTCGATCACGACACGCCGGACAATCAATGCTTGCATGCCGTAAAAGTCCGTCAGCCCATCGGCGTCGGCCTCGTCAGTCCAGTTTTCGAAGGCATCATTGAGGATACCCCGCAACGGTGCGCCGGCCTTTGCCTGGCCTTTGACGCCGGTTCCGACAAGCGCCGATACCCACGCTTCGACGCCGGATGCTGCCAGCGGGTTGTTGGCTGCCAGATACCGCGCACGGGCCGCAAGGGTGCCGCGTGATGCGGCGATCGACTGGAGCGGGTGATGCATGGTCCGCATCGCCGAACCGCGCCGACCGCCTTGTGCAGCCTGGTACGAGCGCGTGCCGGAAAGTAGTTTTCTGAGCCGCTCAAACATGAGACGTTCCGAAGAACTTGGTTGCCCATCCTCGAACCGCCGTCCAGCAAAGCCACGCCGGCACGGTCAAGCTTGCGTCGTCATCAAACACCACCCATTCGCCATTGCAGGCGACAGGCCGCGGGCAGCCGTTTTCTGTGGTGAAAGCGAACGCGGCCGCGACGACATCGGCATTGATCCGAACATGACGGCTACGCAATTTCGCCAGCAGCGACAGCGCGAAAATGTCGTGGCACGAATAACGGGTGCGATTGCCGCTCATGTCGCCGACTTCGATTCCGGATGCGCGCGCCAATGTTAGCCAAAAGCTCACCGTTGAAATCGGCACGTCGAGAAACTTGGATACTTCGCTGAGATTGAATGCAGTGTCCGTCCACCATGTAGGCACGACGAAACAACCGCCAGAAGGCGGTGAAGGGTGGGGCATGACAGCCTCCTACTTGTTAGTTGTTGAAAGGTACGGGCTAAAAAAAAGCCGCACCCTCGAAGGGTACGGTTGCCAATTGGTGCCCCCGACCGCGGCAAGACGATCGGCGGCGATTTTCCCGGAAGGAACTAAAAACACCAGGAAACTTTGAAACTACGCCGGGATCGCGTTGCCGCGCTCGACCGGTTCGACCAGCGGAGACAAGGTTTCCGCCGATTGCTGAATTTGATTTTGTGGGAGTGGGGGAACGTACCCCTCAATCTAACCAAGGCTGACGCCGGTTGATGCATGCATCCCTTCACTCACACAGGGAGTGAAAACGTAAAAAGCGGCATTCCGGCTGAATATTTTTTGGGGCCGTTGCGCAACCCCCTCATATATATACCGAACGGGAAAGGTGTTTTGGCCTGTTTTCGCGGAAAAAAGTTGCGATTTTCCGCGAAAAAATTGCTCATTATCTAAATGTGTTGCATATATGCAACAAATTAGGCGATTTCAGGTGGTTTTGATGTATTCCAACCCCTTCACCAGTATAGGTGACAACTTCGCGGAAAGTGCCAGATTGGCAGGATTATTTTCTTACCCGCTGCCATCACTGTCTTGCGTCAAGATTCATAATGTGCATAATAGCTGCCCCGCCGCCACAGCGGCCCGTCAGCGGGTGTTAGCTTGCCGGACGGGGATTGTGCCACCAAGGGACGGGAATCGTGCAGACGGGCCGCTGTGGGGATTTGTGGCCAGCCGCGCGGGCTTCCTCGAATTGTTCCGGATTGGCTGCTGCCCACATGGCTGCGGCTTGCTCTGCCGGGTGAATGTTCTCTTCCAACTTGGAAGAGTAAACCCATTTGCCGAAACCTTTGTCGTCCTCGGGATGAAACAACGCCCGCCCTTCATTCAGCGCAGCGCCGTATGCAAGCCAGCCGCTTTGCGTCGGAGACGTATCGCTCATTTACGCCAACCGCCTTGCCGGCCTTCTCGCGGGCTTTTCCGTTGTCGTTATCCTGTGGAATTTTTTCCGGAACGGTAGCGTTTTGTTTAAGAGCAGCAACCTGCCTGTGTCCCCCGAAGGTGGAATTTTTTCCACCTTCGATGTGTTGCGGGTTAGGTTTGCCGGTGGTGCCGGCGGCTGTGGGGACTGGTTGCACTAACGTAAATAGGGTTAGCAGCGAAAAAAGTCCGGTCTTTTTTAATGCGGCCTGCACTACACAGGCACGATAAGGTAGGGCTCGATTGCCAGGCTGATCTTGTCGCCTTGCTGAATCTCGACAACGTAGGCCGGCGCGCCATCCGCATCATTGGTGACGCCGATCACGCGCACAGTCTCAATAATACGATTTAGATTTGTGCCATCGGCTTCGAAGCGTTCCCGGCGTGCTGTGTGTGGTTTCAGAATTGCAAACATTTTTCATTCTTTCATTCTCCTCTGGTTTCTACTTGTTTGTGGGTTTGAAGTCCGGGGGGCGGTTCCAACCGACCAACCCGGTGTTCCAACCGGACGGGGGTTATAGGGGGTTGGAAGGTACCCCCGGTTGGTACCCGTTGGTAGGCGGTTGGTAGGGCGGTTGGAACTCAGTCGGAAACGGCCATAATAAGCCTCTGTCGTTGCTTTGACGGCGGCCCCTCGAACTCGATCTTGATCTCACCGGCCTCAAGAAGCCGTCGCATCGCCGCCTCCAACTCGCGTTTCGGTACGCCGTCCGCACCTTTCATTGTCGACATCACGGCTGGCGCAAAGGTCGAACTTTTCGCCGTTGATACGCGTTGGCCGCTTTCATTGATTGTCTTCAAAAGTTCCTTGAAGATGCGCTCGGCCCGCGCCTCTAGGAGCATGTTAGCAGGGCTTGGCTTGCCGTCGTCCAGAATGAAAGCGCCATCTTTCCACATTAGCTTTATCTCATCGCCCGTCTTGCCGTAGTTCGCCTTCATCGTTTTCAGGACGCGCGCATCGGGGTCGGCCCCATCGCCGGTGGGCTTTGTCAGGTACAAGCGGCTGCGCACCGAATTATTCCATGCGGTGCTGCCTGACGAACCGCTGCCCGATCGCATGCCGTCAAGCGACGGGTGCGCCAGCAAAAGCACGGCACAATCGGCCTGGAGCGCAAGCGCTCGCAGCATGCCGATGAATTGGCGCACTTGGCCGCGCTTGATCTCGTCGCCACCGAACATATCTGCGGCCGTATCGAGCACCACGAACCGAGGGGCAAATTCGCCGATACCGGCCACCAGTGATCTGAATAGAGGAGTCGGTTCGAGGTTGCCGGCCTTGTTTGGAACGGCTAGCAGCGCGTCTCTGTCGGCCAGACTGACGACACGTAGGTCAGCAAGGTCGGAAAGCGAACCGCCAAGCGCCACGGCAATATCCGCAAGGCGCCGATGAAATTCATCTTCATCGTCTTCCGCGCCGATGTAGATGCAGCGCCCCTGGACCGGTTCGAGTCCGCATGTTGAAACCCCCATTGCAGACGCCACCGTAAACTGCAAACCCATCAGCGACTTACCGACGCCACCATCACCATTCAGGATTGTTACCTGGCGAGCCGGAATTAGCCCTTTTATAAGCCATTCGCGGATTGGAATCGGTAAGCCAACAAGTTCGACCGGGTTAATGAGAGGTAGCAGGGTGTTGTCGTTCGCCGCGGCCGGTTTTGATGGTTGTGGTGATGGTGGCGGTGCGGCTGGTTCTTCCGCGTCGGGATTATTTCGTTCCCACTTTGCAATTGCCGCCTTTACGATCGCCAGCCCAGCGTCGGAATATTCTTCAAATTCATCCTCAATACGCCACGGCGTTTCGCGCCGCGGCAACGTCTTTGGGTCTTTCCATTTAAACGGCGTGGCGGTCAGTGCGGCCGCAGTCATTGCGCGGACTCCAGCGCATCGACGGCCAGGGCGGTGAGCCGTTCAGACATCTCCCGCGAAAAAGTCGCCGTCCTGCGCGTTCCGGCCTGCGGTGCTGCGACATAGTGGGAACCATCGACTTTTCGGAAAACGCGGATTCCACACAGGCGGACATCCTCGTTCAATTCAACATCAATGAATGCGACGCAGTTTTTCCGCCCTGGATCGGCAATCCGGCGGCAGTATAGAAGTTTCATTTCAATTTTCCTTTCGGCGCAACAAAGCGCGCCGCCGACAGGTTGCCGGCGGTTGGTTGGTGGTGGTTGTGGTGGTGTGGTTGGTTGGGCGGGTTAGGCGGCCTGGCGCTGCCGACGACTATCTTCTGCTATTTCCCGCATTTGCAGGACGGCTTCACTGATCGCTTCTGTTACGTCCCGGCACCCTGCATCTTCTGCGAGTTTGATTGCCTCTGTTCCAATTAGGATAGCGCGCTCAATCCCAAGTCCCTTACGCGCCTCGCGAAAATACAGGTGATAAAACGCGCTGCAGTAGTTCTTCAGGTGCCCGCCGTCAAAAAGGCTTTTCGCTACAGTCTGTTCGTAGTGCATAACTTCTCCTTCGCCGGACGCGCCGGACGCTCGTTTGTTGATGTGGTTGGTGGTGTGGTGTTGTGGTTCCCTATGGGAACGGCTTATTAGGCGGCCCTGTCAACGAGACGCTCGGGGTCTATTAGAACAAGCAAAAGCTCCTTCAATACCTCGTCGGCTGACTCAGGAAACCATCGAAAGCCAAGATCACCGAGTAACCGCCCGCGGATCTCGGCGAATTCATCCTTGTCCATTTCATCAGAAATTTGTTCGTATCGCTCCGCAAGATCCACGTCGGTTATGGATTCCTTTGCAAGTTTACGAATGAAGGCAGACGCAGCAGCGTTTCGGGGGGGCAATAGGGGATGCCCGGATTTCAGTGCGCACAACTCGGCTTCGCTGTTAACCCTCCAAGGCGGGGAAAGATGCGGATCGCCGCAATAACCGGCACGCCGGTTCAATTCGTCAGATAGAATGTTCGCCATCGGTTCGTTATCAATAACAGCTATGAATGTCTCGCTCATGCCGCTACCTCGCGATCGGCGATGCCATTGTCATTGGCGGGTTTCAGCTTCTTTGATGCCACCCAGGCGTCAAGGTCGTCGGTGCTGTAGATCACCGTCGAACCGAGTTTCGCATAGACCGGCCCGCCGCCGTAGCAGCGCAGCTTATCAAGTAGGGATTTCGAGACCTGCAGATATTCTGCAGCGGGTCGTGTTCGTAAGTTTGCCATTAACGTATCTCCTTGTTTGACGTTACACACAGAAAGATAGGTGGAACTTACAATTGAGATTAGGCAGACAAATACTATTTAATTGCGGGAAGCTTCCTCGGCTTCCTCTACGGCTTGATCGTACAATGCAACAGCCTTTCTGATGTGGGTTTCTGAGTAGCCGTAGCGCATCGCCAGTTCGTGCATCACATCTTCATAGCGCTGGCCGTCATCACGCATGGAGTGGAAGTCTGGGCCGATTTCGAGCCAGTGCCGGGGCAGGGCGGTCTTGCGGCCCCGTTTCGCTTTTGGCCTCTTGATCATTAATGCCGCAAGTCGCTGCACAACTTTGTCGGCACGCCCTTCAGATAGGATTGCAGCTATTAAGGTTTTAGCATCCTCAGTTCGGCCTTCGGAGATCGCGGCTTGAATGGGGATGGCTTGAAGGCTGAATGTCTCAGGGAGTTTTGCCATCACTTGCCCCCAATCGACGTTGCAATCTGATTTGCAATCAAGTCTGCAGCACGCCGCGCCGGTTCATCCGCTATGTGCGCATACCGTTGGGTCGTTTTCGCGTCCGCATGCCCCAGTAGCTTGCCAATAACCGGCAAGCCCAACCCGGACCACGCACCGACGCTTGCAAAGGAATGGCGCAGGTCATGGATGCGCAACCCTTCCAATCCGGCCTGCTTGCAGATCGCCGTCCATGGTCGCTTCAAATCGGCGCGGGGTTTTTCGTCTGGTGTTCCGGCGCTATCGCCCGCGACGACATAAACTCCGACACGCGGCATTTCGCGCATTACCGCAACGGCAGCAGCAGATAGGATCACAGCCTTTCGGCCCGTTTTTGAATCGGGCAGATAGGCGACACCACGATCAAGATTGACCTCCGACCACCGCAAGTGAAGGATTTCGCGCAACCGGCAACCGGTGAGCATTATGAGTCTGATCGCACCGGTGACGGAAGGGTGCATGACGGATCGCTGACCTTTCGGTGCATGCTTTGCGCTCGTGACTTTCGCCTCAAAGCCAACGGTCTCCGCTTCCCGCATCGCTTCGCCAAGCCGTGCCATTTCCGCTTCCGTCAAAAACCGCTCACGGGCCTCCTCGTTGTTCAGATCGATGCCGTGCGCCGGGTTGACCCCAATAGGCACAAGTTCATTCTTGGCTCCCCAGACATAGGCGGCGGCAAGTAAGCTGATTGCCCGGTTGGCAGAGACTCTTGCGGTCTTCGACATCTGTGTATGTGCTCGCTGCACCTCTACTCGCGTCAAGGATGACGCCTTGCTTGATCCGATGTGCGGTCCAATGTGTTTGGACAGCATGACTCTGTAAAAATCAGCCGATGACTTTTTCTTCTTTGTGGCGACGTACTCATTGATATAGGCCGCCACCAACTCATTGACGGTCAAGGATGCCCGCTCAACGGCTCGATCCGTTGCTAGGTCTTTACCCAAAGCGGCGTTAGCGATCGCCCGCCGCGCCGCCTCCCGCGCCTCGTTGGCCTTTAATGTGCCAACGCGGCCGAGCTTGATGCGCTTCTTTGTTCCACCCGCGACGGGCCGATATTCAGCGAAGAACGTGCCAGTGCCGCCTGGTGTGCGGTAGAATCCGAAGCCGGTTAGGTCGCTGTCGAAATAGAATGTGGTTCGGTTCGGAATTGCCGATTCCATGATCTCGGAAACCGACGTTTGCGTGATTTTCACCTGCGCCATAAACCAACCCCAATCGAAAAAATAGCCACAATGTAGCCAACATTTAAGAGGGTGTAGGTAAAATTACAAGTGGGCGATGGTTAGATAGCATTGTAAATGTTGAAGTAAATGGGATACATGCAACGTCATATATAGCCAGAAAACGCATTCATTTTGTCTGGGGGACAAGGGGTCGTGGGTTCGAATCCCGCCGCTCCGACCATTTTTTCTCTTTATAGATCATAGGCTTGCGAGTTGAACCGCCATTGGCGACGACTCGGTTATGTGCGTTTCTCCAAGTTTGGGAGAAATCGGCAAGTGCGGGAACTTTTGGGAACAAAGCCGCAATGGCAACCGGCGTTGCCGATTACCACTTACTTTCCCTCTTGCTCGGCTGTGGATGAGCGGGTTCTCAATGCCCGCACCGCGTTGATACATGGCGTGCAAAAGTGTCCAACGATATTGCGGTAGCGACATGCAAAGGAAAAGTGCTCGTGTGCCTCACCCAGTTCAGCCTTGGACAGGGCGCTGTAGCGCACCATGGGGTGCGAGCCTGCAATTTATGTCGTGATCGAGGTGGCGTTCGGACCTGCAGCATCGTCGGTCTCGACCTTGGCGATGGGTGCGGCCAACTTTTCCCGTAATTGTCTGGGCGCCCCTGTGTAAAAACAAACGGCACGGAATGCGAAGTAGACGGGAGAAGGTATTTGAAAACGAAAAGGCCGGTCATAGACCGGCCTAGTTGCCTCACCCTGCGCGTACATCCGGCGTCAAGGGAAGCGTTATCAACAATATAGGTCATTCTGAGATTAATACAAGATGGCTCCGATAATTGCGTAAAGCACAGAGCCGGTCCGGCATGTGTGGAGGGAAAGGCACCGCTCTCATGATCATATGGTGCAGGAAGCTGAAGAGCACGGTTCTCATCCGCTCCGACCGATTTGATAGGATCAGTATGAGAGAACCACGCTGTCCGGATGCCCGGCGGCGGCGAAACGGCTATCCTTCAAGCGGGTAGGGCGGATTGCCAGTGCTGTTTGCGCAAATTGGCCTGCCAGCGCATTTCCAGCGCGATGCAGCCCCAGACAATTCCCATCAGCAGGTAGAAGTGGCGCCAGTGATCGGTGTCGATCACGCTGCCGATCAGAGTGTGGCCGAACAGCACGATCAGCGCCAGCATAAGATAGGTCTGCCAGGGCCGATCCCGCAGCAGGTAACGGAACCCCAGCACGAACGTCCAGCACATCAGCATCAGGTAGCTGATGAAGCCGAGCCAGCCATAATCCATCAGCGCCTTGAGCCAGATGTTGTGGGTGTCTTCGCCCCACATCAGTCCGAATTCCAGCGGGCCAATACCGAGCGGATGCTCCATAGCCATCCCGAAGCCGATGGCATGGCGTTCGAACCGCCCCAGCCGAGCGCCGTCATAGGCCTGCACCAGCTTGGCGCGATCGGTGAACAAATCCGCGATCTGGTCAAATTGCAACGCGACGATGATCGCGCCCACCAGCAACACGAAGCCCAGCAGCGACATCACCAGGATTTTCAGCCGGAACGCACCGGTGCGCTCCTTGATCAGCATGGTCAGCACCAGCAACACCATCGAGATCGCCAAGAGGCCCCAGGCCGCGCGCGAGAATGACAGGAACACCCCGAGTGCCAGAACCAGCAGCCCGATAACGCGCAGGGGTGCAGCGCGCAGAGAACCGGTCAACAGCCCATGCATCAGGTAGAGCGTCGGCAGCACCAGATAGGGACCGAACACATTGGGATCCTGGAACGCGCCCATCGCGCGGCTGTAGCGGGTAAACACCTCGCCGCCCGGAATAGCCCCGAAATAGCCCAGAATACCGAGCAGCGCGGTAATGATAGCCGCCGCCACATAGGCCCGGAAAATCAGCCGCAATCGCCGATGGTCAGCTTCGATGATGGCGGCAAAGAAGATCGCCGAAAGCGCCAGGAACAGCGATACCGCCATGTACATTGGCGTATCCTTGACCTCTTCCATGGTCAGGATCGAAAACATGCCGCCAATGTTGAACACGATGTATAGCACAATCAGCGGCGCGATGTGGCGTGACAGTTTCAGGCCGAACAAGGCCCAGATGCCGATCAGGCAGGCCAGAAACAGTTCATAGGGAGCCGGTTCGCGAATGACGAAGCCTGACAAGAACACCCCGAATGCCACGCACAGCGAGGCCAGCATCGACATTGCCGCACGTTGCGGCTGAAAGGTCGCGGGTGCGGAGAGGGTGGCACTGGTCAATAGGCGTTTTCCGTGTTGAGCAGCCGCAATGGCGTCAGAAACAGGATCTTGAGATCGAACAGCAGTGACCAGTTCTCGATATAGTAGAGATCGCAGGCAGTGCGCTGCTTGATCTTCTCATCATTGTCGATCTCGCCGCGCCAGCCGTTGATCTGGGCCCAGCCGGTGACGCCGGGCTTGACCCGGTGGCGGGCGAAATAGCCGTCCACCACCTCGGCAAACAGGCGGTCATGGGCCGCAGCGACGACGGCATGCGGCCGTGGCCCCACCAGCGACAGGTCACCGCGCAGGACATTGAAGAATTGCGGCAATTCATCGATCGAGGTCTTGCGGATGAAGCGGCCGACGCGGGTAACGCGGGGATCGCCCTTGGACACTGCGGCACGCGCCGTGGGGTCGCACTGGTCAGCATACATCGAGCGGAACTTGAACACGTCGATGACTTCATTGTTGAAGCCGTGACGTTTCTGCTTGAACAGCACCGGGCCTTTGGAGTCGAGCTTGATGGCGATTGCCGTGCCGATCATTACCGGCCAGAACAACAGGATCGCCAGTACCGAGAAGAAGATATCGAATATTCTCTTGGCCACCGAATCCCAGTCGGTGATGGGGCGGTCGAAAATATCCAGCATCGGCACCGCGCCGATATAGGAATAGGAGCGTGGCCGAAACCTGAGCTTGTTGGCGTGGGCGGCAAGCCGGATGTCGAGCGGCAGGATCCACAGTTTCTTGAGCAGTGCCAGCACCCGTGATTCCGCATTCAGCGGCATGGCGATGATCAGCATGTCGATCCGGGCCATGCGTGCGAAATCAACCAGCATGTCGATGTTGCCGAGTTTCGGATAACCGGCCACCATTGGCGGCGAACGGCGGTCATCGCGATCATCGAAAATTCCGCAGATGCGGATGTCGTTGTCGGGATCCTGCTCGATCGAGCGGATCAGCGCCTTGGCCATGTTGCCGCCGCCGACGATCACCGCGCGACGCTCCATGACGCCGTTGCGGGCCCAGCGGCGAATACTGTAGGCGACAATGTTGCGCCCGATGATCAGGGCGATTGCGCCGGTAATGAACCAGCCAGCAAACCAGAAGCGCGAAAAAACCAGGCTGCTGCGCAGGAAAAACGCACCGATCGCGATCAAAGCGAATGCTGCTGCCCAGGCTGTTAGGATCCGTGGCAGGGCCTTCAGCGCGCTGCGCAGCGCTGGTACCTGGTAACCATCGGCGGACTGGATCAAGAGCACCGCCAGTGCCGACCCGCCAAAGATCGCCGGTCCGTAATAGAGCCGCATGACTTCATGGCTGAAGCCGACATAGAGCGCGTAGATCGCAAAACCGGTGAGTGCCAACAGACAGAATTCAGCCAGCCGCAATGTGCCGATAATCATCGTCGGGGAGTAATTTTCCTGGGACAGCCGATGCGCGGTCTGGATCGCCAGCCGGCTCATTTCGGGTGCAGGCGCATCGGTATCGGACTTGGCAGGAGGCGTGACGTCGACTTCGGCCATCGCCTTGCGAATGTTGGCCGAATTGAATGCTTCGTCGCGGTCCATCTTGTTCACGGTCTGCCTCTCCGGGGAAACTTTCCCTCCCGGCATAACACGGTGGCCCTAAGAAAGACTTGACGCGGTCCGGTTGGTCTTCTGGTCCACCTTGCCGACCAGACATTCCTGATAGACACCGGTCATCCGCTCGGCCATCGTCTGGGCCGAGAATTGGTGGCGGAACCGGGAAAGATCCGGCATTGCAGCAGTTACCCATTCCGGCTCGGAAATCGTACGGGCCATCGCCTGGGCCAGCGCCTCAGCATCGCCGGGCGGGACGAAAGCGGGACAATTCTCGCCCAGAATTTCGGGTATGCCGCCGACCCGGGTGGATATCACCGGTTTGCCCGCGGCAACCGCTTCGAGAACGATATAGGGCATCGATTCTGCCCGCGAGGGGATGACGACCGTGCGTGCCAGCGCAAAAGCTTCGCGCGCCGGCATCGCGTCGCGCATTGTCAGCCGAGCGCCCATGCCCAGCGTGTCGATGCGCGCCTGATAGCGCGGCTTGTCGTCGCCGTCGCCGACCATGACTGCGTGCAACGGCCGTCCGACCAGTTGCTCGGCCCGTCGTAGGGCCTCGATGAATACATCCGGGCCCTTGAGGTCGCGCATCATGCCGATATAGAGAAAATCCACTGCTTCGGGCACCGCGTCCAACGGCTTGAACTCATCGGCGCGCAGGCCGTTGTGGATCAGCCGCCATGGCGCGCGTGGCTCGCCGATTTTCTCGGTATAGGTCCGCCGCTCGTAATCGGACACGAATACCAGACTGTCGGTCCAGCGTTCGAGCAGCCGCTCGATGGCAAAATAGGCCTGCCCCCGCACCGTACGACTGTCATAGTGCAGGCTGCCTCCATGGGGTGAATATAAACGGGCAACGCGAGACTGGGATACCCGTAACCGTGAGCCGACAAGTCGCACGAAAGCGCCGCCCTTGGCGCCGTGTCCGTGCAACACATCCAGCTGCAAATCCTTGACCTTGTTAAATGTTTTGTATGCCGCCGAGAGGTCGGATAACCCCAGCGAACGGCGGATCGGCATCCGTATCAGCCCCAGCGAGAGATGCGGCATGATGGCGTCGAACAATGCGTCCTCATAGGCTCCGCCGGTCGAGGAATCACACAGGATCCCGACCTCGTGGCCGGCTTTGGCATGTTCTTCGGCGAGGTCGCGGACATGGCGGAATATTCCGCCTACCGGCGACCGGAAACAATGCAGGATCCGCAGCGGTTTGTGGGCTGCCATCGTGTCAGAACAGTCGTTCGCGGACATAGATGGTATCGCCGGCAAGGATCGGATCGGAAATCGAGACGCGTCCGGTCATGACCTTTCCGTTGATCTTGCGGGTGATGTCGACCATGCGCTGGTTGGCGCGCGGTGAAAACCCGCCGGCAATGGCAATGGCGTTTTGAACGTTCATACCGGCGACATAGGAGTATTGGCCGGCCTGACCGACTTCACCCATGATGAAGAATGAGCGGTAGCGATCGATCTCTATGGAAACGTCCGGATCGCGCAAATAGCCCTGTCGCAGGCTCGCAGCAATGCTTGCTTCAAGCTCCTGCAGCGTCTTTCCGCGCGCCGGCACGGCGCCGATCAGCGGAAAGGCGATGTAGCCGGCCTGATCCACGGCATAGGTTCCGGTCAGGCCGGTCTGTTCGAATACAGTGATCCGCAGACGGTCACCGGCGTCGAGCCGATAGGGTTGGATGACGGCTTCGTGAAACGCCTTGGGGGCAGGTTGGTAGCCCGAGCATCCCGCCAGCATGACCGAGGTCATGGCGGCCGCCAGCAGGGCTGTCACTTTGGACTTGGCGGGTTTCATGCTTGTGCTTGCTCCAAGCGAGACGTGTGAATGTCGAAGCCCGTTATCAATCCATTAGGGTTAACGGTCGGTAAAAACTGCAAGCATTAATTGCGGTACCTTCTGCCGAAAGCAGTGCCCGGGCGAGATCCCGTCGATTTACGGTCTCGGGCCGGGCTCGAATAGTAAAGGAAGCGTCACCAGTACTTTAACCGTTGCGTTACCATGTTCCTTTACCCTCCCGGTCTTGTGTTAGTAGGAGTATCCCGATTATGTCTGTGGGACCAGTCACTCAACCGGATGTCGATATTGATCTGGGGCGTCTTTTCAAGGCGGTCTGGGAACGCAAGGCACTTGTTGCGGGGCTCACCGCCGCCGCCGCGGGACTGGCATTCATCATCACCGGGATAATCAATCCGCTCTACAAGTCGGAAGCCCGTCTTCTGATTGAAACCCGCGAGCCGGTCTACAGCAGTGATCAGAACCGGGCAGGCGATGATGCGACGATGCTCGACGAGCGTGCAGTTACCAGCCAGGTCGAGATCCTCAGATCCACTGATCTGGTCAAGCAGGTGGCGCGCGAGCTCGATCTTTCCTCGCTCGAAGAGTTCGATTCCGCTGCCAATACCTCGACAATCGGCAATCTTCTGGTGCTGGTCGGGCTGAAGAAAGATCCACTCCTGGTGCCCGCTGATGAACGGGTCCTCAAGGAATTTTACAGCAAGCTTGACGTCTACGCGGTTCCGGGGTCGCGGGTCATAGCCATCGAATTTTCCTCGGAAGATCCGGATATTGCCTCCCAGGTGCCCAACGCCCTGGTTGATGCCTATCTCGCCTCGCAATCGGGCGCCAAGCTTGAAAACAACACCGATGCCAGCGCCTGGTTGGAGCCGGAAATCGCCAAGCTCCGGCAGAAAGTTCGCGAATCCGAGGAAAGAATTGCGCAATACCGCTCCGAAACGGGACTGTTGCTGGTCAACCAGCAAGACACCATCGCCGCCAAGCAATTGTCAGACATTTCGACCGAACTGAGCCGGGTTCGTGCTGAACGCGCCGATTCAGAGGCGCGCGCCCAGTCGGTCCGCAACGCCTTGAAGTCCGGTCAGTCGGTGGACGCGATTTCCGATGTGCTGGGTTCACCGCTGGTCCAGCGTCTGCGCGAGAGCGAAGGCACTGTCCGCGCGCAACTGGCCGATCTGTCGACGACGCTGCTTGAAGCGCACCCGCGCATGAAGGGTTTGCGCGCGCAATTGGCCGACATCGAACGGCAGATTTTGGCTGAAATCCGAAAGGTGCTGTCGAGCCTCGAAAGCAACGCCAGGGTGGCCAAGATTCGCGAAGAGGAATTGACCGCTCAACTCAACGAGCTCAAAGCCGGATCGGCGCGCGAGGGTGAAGAAGCTGTCGAATTGCGTTCGCTCGAGCGCGAAGCAGCAGCCCAGCGCGATCTGCTCGAAACCTATCTCGGTCGCTACCGGGAGGCAGCCTCGCGAACGGAACCGAAGGCGCTGCCGGCCGACGCACGGGTGATTTCGCGTGCCGTGCCTGCATCTGAATCGCATTATCCGAAAAAGGGACCGATCATCATTGTCGCTGCCTTTGCGACATTCCTGCTATCGACAATTACCATCATGCTGGGCGAATTGTTTTCCGGTCGGGCCTTGCGTCCCTCAACGCCCATGCTGCGCGACCAAGCCCACCACGCGGAAGCCGATCCGGCATTTCGTGAAGCCGCACCTGTGTTTGCGCACGCAAAAACGGAAACCGAAACAGAAACAGAAACAGAAACAGCAGTCTTGCCGATCATCGCCAATGAGGCCGATGATTTTACCGTCGAAGCGGTTGCCGAACAGCTAGTTGCCGATCAGGTATCAGTTGCCGTTTGCGTGTCGCCTGAAGGCGATCAAGGCTCAGCATCTGCGGTGATGCTGGCGCGCACAATCGCTGGTGAGGGCCTGCAGACCCTGTTGATCGATCTGACGGGATCGGCCTGTCCGACCGAATTGATGGCTGAATCTCTGCGTCTGCCGGGGCTCACCGATCTTATGTGCGGCGAGATCGCGATCGCCGATTCGATCCACCCCGACTTGCTATCCTCGGCGCATATCATTCCGCGTGGCAACGCCAATGCGCGCCGCGCCATGCGGGCGATTGATCGCTTGCCGATGGTCATTGATGCGCTGACCGAAGCCTATGACATCGTTATTGTCGAATGCGGCGCCGCCGATGCGGCCGCCATCGCCCGGATCGCCCGTGCCGACACCGGCGAGATCGTATTGTCGATCCTGCATTCCGATGAGGCGGCAGTGACGAAGTTGCTCGCCGACTTCCATGAGCACGGCTTTGAGGATGTGTTGCTGATGACGCCCGGCGGCCCGCTCAGTCCTCTCGGGACCCGCAGTTCGGCTGCCGCCTGATCAGGCGTCGGCTGGCTTGTTCTGTCGGCGGACGGTAAGCCCGCGCAGCCAGGCAGCAGTCCGGTGCAACCTCGGCGAGGTCTTGATCTTGCGTTTCAGTCGGATCATGCCGGTGATAGCCGGTGCTGCCAGCCGTCCCTTGACGGTAAGCGGCACATAACAATCCAGCAGATCGGTGCGTACCGAGCACCAGGACCTTTTGTAAGGCTGATCGCCGACGCCGAAGTCAAACACCTGCTCGCCGCCCGCTGAAGCGCGCTCGATCATGTGATAGAACAGTAATTCGCCGGCGCTGGCATCGGGTGCGATCTCTTCATTGATGGAGCCGAACTGGCAGGTGACGTGGCCGTCCTTGATGGTCAGGCCGGCGACAGCGAGGATTTCACCACTATTATCGCCGCCGGTCAGTTCGATGCCGTGCAGTTCCAGCGCCGGCCGACCCTGCCGGTCGCGGGCCATCGCCAGCCGCGCCAGGAAGGCGCGGACGCCGGGATCGGCAAACACGTTAGGCAAGCCTTGTGCCGCCAGCCGCACCGGCTTTTGCTTCAAGAAAACCTCAAGCAACCTGAGTGCCTGCTCGTCATCCTCGCCGATGATGTGGCGATAGCCGCCCAAGGCTTCCAGCCGGCGCTGCGAAACCCGAAACTTCTTGCGCCGGCGCTTGCCATTGATTTGCGCCAGCACGGCATTGAAATCGGTCGAAAGCGGAAGCTGAAAACTCGGATTTTGATGCAGTACCCGCGGCAGAGAAGCAAAAGGCGCCTGGTTGGCTATGTGGGGAGGCATCTTGTCGAAAAGCACGATATCAGCGCCAAGGCTCGCGCGCGACAGCGCTGCGGCCAGTTCGCTCGGCTGGATTTCGGCGCGTGCGCCGGTCAGGCTCTCGGGCAGCAAACCGGTATTGGCGTTGGAAAAAGCTGTTCCGGCAAACCGTGCTATTTTCAATCCGCGCCGGCGGATAATCTCCAGCGGCAGGATCGCCAACGGCTGGCCTTCGAGTTCCAGCGCGACGACCGATAGCGCTGTCCCGGTCCCGCCTGCCCAGGCTTCTACCCAAGCGCGGCTTTGATGAAATGTCGCCTCGGGGTTGGCCTCGAACTGCTGCCAAAGCCGTCCTGCGCCGCCGACAATGGGACTGACATGGGCGGAAAGCCGCGAACGCCGGGAGACGACCGCGGCTCTGGCTGCCGGTGTTGCCGTGATGTCGTGCGCATGTGCCATGTTTGAACGCTCGCGAGGGTTGATGTTCCTTGCATGCAATCATGACCGGCAGGTCTCAAAATTCCGGTAAACACAAAGCATCGACATCGGAAAGTCAGCCTCAGGGCTAACAATGCGTTACCGGCTGTCCGGCGTGCGCTGGGGTGCAGGCTGCACCGGTTGTTACGACTGCCGGTGCTTGGGCGGCCGTTCCATCCAGCGGATCACGAACATTGCCGGCACGATCCACAGAATCCCGGTGAACAGGAAATAGAGCATGTGCACATACCAGGCGGATTCGGCCAGCCGGTAGCTGGCGATGGTGGTGGCGATCAGCGCGTACAGCACCACCAGAGCCACAATGATGACAGTTCCGATAAGTTTTTTCAGGCGAACAGGCATGATCGGGCCTTCCATGGTGTCGGGCGGCAAGATACGGCCTGCCGCCAGCGTCCCCCGGACATAACGGCTTTGGCGCTGAACGCAAGTGTGGCCGTATGTCTGCAGTTCGCCGCGACCGCATGCCGCAAAGCCATCGGACTTGCCTTGCGGTGCCCAGTGAGGCACATGTCCGGTAGATCCAAGGAAAGACCATGCCGATGACCACGAACCCCGTTTCCATGCCATCATCTCAGCCGCCATCCCACGCGGCGACGGCACCAAACGTGGCTATGGCCGAGCGGCGCATCGAGCGCAACCGGACTGCACAAAGGGTATGGCTCTGGACCGTGCTGGTCGCGATTTTTGCTCTGATCCTGGTCGGCGGCGCTACCCGGCTGACCGATTCCGGCCTGTCGATCACCCAGTGGAACCCGATCCATGGCGTCATCCCGCCTTTGAGCGAGGCCGAATGGCAGCAGGAACTGGAACTGTATCGGCAGATTCCCGAATACCAACTGATCAACAAGGGCATGAGCCTGGGTGAATTCAAGCAGATCTACTGGTGGGAGTGGGCGCACCGCCTGCTGGCGCGCGGTGTCGGCATTTTGTTTGCCGTACCCTTTGTGTTTTTCCTGGCCACCGGGCGCGTGGAAAAGCGATTGCGCTGGCCGCTTTTCGGCCTGTTGTTGCTGGGCGGGCTGCAGGGGGTCGTCGGCTGGTGGATGGTCGTCTCCGGATTGGTTGACCGCGTTGATGTCAGCCAGTACCGGCTCGCCACCCATCTGACGCTCGCCTGCCTGATCTTTGCCGCCATCGTCTGGGTCATGCGCGGATTGGCGCCGCATTCGGATGATCCTGCTCCAAGCGACGGCATCCGGCGCGGGGCAGGGGTGATCAGTGTGCTGGTTCTGGTGCAGATCTATCTTGGTGGTCTGGTGGCGGGCCTCGACGCCGGTTTGGCGTCCAGCACCTGGCCGTTGATGAATGGCGCCTTCGTGCCTGAAGGTCTGCTGGAGCTGTCGCCTGCATGGCACAATTTCTTCGAAAACCAGCTCACCGTGCAATTTGTTCACCGGATCGGCGGTTACACGCTGTTTGCACTGACTTTCTGGCACATGCTGGCCGCCATCGGCCGTGGCCGTGGCAGCACCCATTGCCGCCGCGCAGTCATGCTGTTCGGGCTGGTTACGATTCAGGCTGTTCTGGGGATCGTCGTCATCGTCGAACAGGTGCCGATCGGCTGGGCACTGGTCCATCAGGGCTGGGCGATCGTCGTGCTTGGTTTTTCGGTCGCCCATTGGCGCGGCTTTTACGGTGCTTATCCGACAGAGACCGGCATTCGGATAGGCAAATGAACGCCGCCTGACGAAGCTTAATGTACGGCGCATTTAGTCGAATTTAACGTAGGTACACTAATTCAAGCTGTTACCGCTTGTTTTGCGCATTCCGTTGGATGCGTGGCGCTGTCGGTCGACCTCTCCGGAAGGAAGCATGACATGACGCTTTTCAAACTCTCCAGGCATCGCAAATACGTTTCCGATGAACGGACCTATGCCTGGTTCGAACTTGCCTACACGACCGTGGATGTGTGTGCCGCTGTCCTGTTCGTGATCGGATCTATCATGTTTTTCTCGGAGGCCTGGCTGACAGCAGGCACCTGGTGTTTTCTGGTTGGCTCGATCTGCTTTGCGCTCAAACCGGCGCTCCGGATCAGCCGTGAGGTGCGCTACATGAAGAACGACGATTACGAGGGGCTGGCCAAACGGTTCGAGAACGAGCATTAAAGCGTCTTCGTGAGCCGCAAGCCGAAGCAAAAATTCCGACGCGCAAAATGGCGCGCCGGTTGTTTCGAAGCTAGCCGCCGATCATCAATCCCAGATTCTGAACTGCCGCGCCTGACGCGCCCTTGCCGAGATTGTCGAGCGAGGCGACCAGATTGACCTGGCCCGCTTCTTCATTGCTACAGACATAGAGCTTCATGCTGTCGGTGCCCTTCATTTCTTCGGGGTCGAGGCGGGCGAGGGCGGACATGGCTGCGAGCGAGACAACCTCGACCACGCCGCCGCCGGAATAATGATCCGCGAGCGCTGCGTGCAGCGTCGCAATCGACGCGCCTTCACCCAGCAGATCGAGATGCAGCGGCACATTGACCAGCATGCCCTGGGCAAAACGGCCGACTGCGGGCGTAAAAATCGGCAGCCGTGTCAGCCCGGCACGGGTGACGATCTCCGGCACATGCTTGTGGGCAAGCGTCAGCGCATAGGAGAAATAGGTCGCACTGATCGCATCCTCACGCGTCGGGTCCTCGATTTGAGCGATCAACTGCTTGCCTCCGCCGGTGTAACCTGACACGGCGTTGATGGTCAGCGGGTAATCGGTGGGCAGCAGCCCGGCGTTGACCAGCGGCGCCAGCAGCGCGATGGCGCCGGTGGAATAGCAGCCAGGGTTGGAAACGAACTGCGCCGACGCGATGCGGGCGCCTTGTCCAGGTGAAAGCTCTGCAAAGCCGAATGCCCAGTCTGGGTGGGTGCGGTGCGCGGTCGAAGCGTCGATGAACCGGGTTCCGGCGTCTGCCGCCAGCGCGACCGCTTCTCGCGCCGCGTCATCGGGCAGGCACAGAATGGCGATGTCGGCTTCGCGCAGGAATTTTTTCCGAACCTCCGGATCACGCCGCTGTTCGGCTGGCATCGACATCAGCTCGATGTCGTCCCGGCCTTGCAGCCGCGAGACAATTTGCAGGCCGGTGGTGCCGTGTTCGCCGTCAATAAAAATCTTGGGAGCCATTGGGCTTCTCCGTTCATGCATTAAAATCAGGATCTTGTGCAGGGTTCCGGACTCAGTTTGCCAACCTCGCAAACCAGATCCGGAAACAGGTTTGCGCGTGTTATCGTCGGGCGCGGCGTTCTGCGAGCAGTCCCAGATAATGCATGGCGACGGAGGCTCCGGCTATCGCGGTGATGTCCGCGTGGTCATAAGCTGGAGCGACTTCTACAATATCGGCGCCCTTGATATCAAGCGCCCCGAGTTTCTGCAGTACCGACAGCATTCTGGCGCTCGATGGCCCGCCGGCCACCGGCGTGCCGGTCCCCGGTGCAAACGCGGGATCGAGGCAATCGATATCGAAGGTGATGTAGCATGGCGCATCGCCCACGTGCTCAACAATGGAGGCGGCAATCTCGGCGGCCTTCATGTCCTCGATTTCGTGGCCATAGAGAATGCGGATGCCGCAATCCTCCGGTGCGTGGGTGCGGATGCCGACCTGGATCGAGCGCGTGGTGTCGATCACCCCGTCGCGCGCTGCGCGGCCGACAAACGAGCCGTGATCGATCCGCTTGCCATCGTCAAACCAGGTGTCCTGGTGGGCGTCGAACTGCACCAGAGCCAGCGGCCCGTATTTGGCCGCATGGGCCTTGAGCAACGGCCAGGTGACGAAATGATCGCCGCCCATGCTCATAAGGAATGCGCCGGATTTGAGGATCTTGGCCGCTTCCCGTTCGATCGTACCCGGCGTCTTCTGGTGGTTCCCGTAATCGAGCAGGCAGTCGCCGTAATCGATCACCGCCATCTGCTCGAACAGATCACGGTCGAACGGATATTGTGGATCGTTGTCGAAGATAGCCGAGGCGCGTCGAATTGCCTGCGGGCCAAAGCGTGCGCCGGGTCGGTTTGACACCGCAGCATCAAACGGAATGCCCCAGACCACCGCATCCGCGCCTTTGAGTGTCTTGGTGTATTTGCGCCGCATGAACGACAGCGCTCCGGCATAGGTCGGATCGGTGGCCGCCGTGTTGAGGGAACGGGCAGTAAAGGCGTGGTCGATGGATTTGGCTGCCATGGGAGTGCTCCGGCTTTAACTTGTTCTTGCCTAGCGTATTCCCGCCACCGGATAAAGGCCGCAAACCGTTGGCTGTTGGGCGGCGGTGTTAAGGTTAAGGGCGGTTTGTCCGGTGTGCCGACTTTTGCAGTGATATGATCCGCGCCTTGAGTATTGGATAACCATGTGATCGCGCGCCCCCCACCAGCAGTTTCGTCAGACACCCTGTTTGCCGTGCAGTATTTACGTGCCGCTGCCGCTCTGGCGGTGGTTTTTTTTCATGTGTCCGTCCTGTCGCAGGAAACCTGGGCACTCGACCCGGAACGGATCGATCATGTAGGTGCGGCCGGTGTCGATCTGTTTTTCGTCATTTCCGGCTTCATCATGGCAATGATCGTTGCACGTCCCGGCCGGTTTGACGGTCGGGATTTCTGGATCAGGCGTGTTGCCCGCGTGGTTCCAGCTTATTGGCTGATCACCTTGCTGGTGTTCGTGCTCGCCTGGACGCTGCCAAGCCTGTTCAATTCCACGGTCGCCAGCCTCCATAATCTGGTCGTGTCGTTGTCCTTTGTTGCGCTCGAGCAGAGCGATGGCAACACCGGGCCGTTGCTGGTAGTCGGCTGGACGCTGAATTACGAGATGGCCTTCTATGTGCTGGTCGCTGTCACGGCTGGGCTGTTTGCCGATCGCAGACTGATTACCGCGTCGGCGGTCATCATCGCCATCGTCGGGGCCGGTGTCCTGATCCATCCGGTCAACCCGACGCTGGAATTTTACAGCAACCCGATTCTTCTCGAATTCGTTTTCGGCATCCTAGTGTATCACGCCTGGAAATGGGGCGGTGGGCGTGCGCTTGGCGCTCGGCGCCCGATCTCCATTGTCATATTCGCGCTCGGCATCATTCTGCTTGCAAGCCAATGGGAGCGTCCGCTGCAGGACTGGCGGCCGTTTTTCTGGGGCGTGCCGGCCATGGCGGTGCTGTATGGCGGTTTGGGCGCACTTACCTTCACCAGCCCGCTTTTGGCCCGCCTGGGAGACTGGTCTTATGCGCTCTATATCACCCATGTTTTCGTGGTGACGTTCTATATCAAGCACCTGATGTCGGCGATCCACCCCATCAGCCTGCCCTGGCAGGCGCACTATCTGATCATGACGGTAGCGGCGCTGGCCGTTGCTGCCGTTTTTTACACCCTGGTCGAACGGCCATTATCGCGCTTGATGCTTGCCAGGCTTCGTCGGCCCCGACCGCATCCGGTCCCAGAGCCAAGCCACGGCGCTTGAGTGAATTTCTGAACTCGCCTCAATATGTTCGGGTGTGCCGCCGCTGACCGCAGGCACCGCCGGGGCCGTGCAGCGATCGAGTGCTTGCTGATATCGCAAGCGCACATCGCCGTTCTTCGGCGGGCAAAGGAGCGGGGCTCAGAGAAGTCCGTCGTTGCCGATAGGCACAAAAAAAGACGGGGCCGAAGCCCCGTCCAAAAATAGAAGTCCAATGTCGACCAGACGCCTTAGCGCTTGGAGAACTGGAACGACCGGCGGGCCTTGGCCTTACCGTACTTCTTACGCTCAACCACGCGGCTGTCGCGGGTCAGGAAGCCACCCTTCTTGAGAACCGCGCGCAGGCCCGGTTCGTAGTAGGTCAGCGCCTTGGAGATGCCGTGGCGTACCGCACCGGCCTGCCCGGAGAGGCCGCCGCCGGTGACGGTGCAGACGACGTCGAACTGGCCCTGGCGGTCAGCGGCGACAACCGGCTGCTGAACAACCATCTGCAGCACGGGACGTGCGAAGTAGGTCACGAAATCACGGCCGTTGACGGTGATCTTGCCGGTGCCCGGCTTGATCCAGACGCGGGCAATGGCGTTCTTGCGCTTGCCGGTGGCGTAGGAACGGCCCAGATCGTCGACCTTGCGGACGTGAACCGGTGCCGCAGGTTCAGCCGGTGCAGCTTCGGTCGCGTTGACAGATGCGCCGAGCTCCTCAAGCGAATTGAGTTCAGCCATTATCAGGCGCTCCTTTTGTTCTTGGAATTCAGCGCGGCGACGTCGAGGACGGCGGGCTGCTGAGCTTCATGCGGATGATCGGAACCGGCGTAAACGCGCAGGTTTTTCATCTGGCGACGGCCAAGCGGGCCGCGCGGAACCATGCGCTCGACAGCCTTTTCGACGATCCGCTCGGGAAAGCGACCTTCGAAAATCTGGCGCGCGGTGCGCTCCTTGATGCCGCCGGGATAGCCGGTGTGCCAGTAATACTTCTTGTCGGTGAATTTGTTGCCGGTCAGCACAGCCTTTTCCGCATTGATGACGATGACATTGTCGCCATCATCAACATGGGGGGTGTAGGTGACTTTGTGCTTGCCGCGCAGGCGGGTGGCTATGACAGTGGCGAGACGACCGACGACGAGATCTGTCGCGTCGATAATCACCCACTTCTTTTCCACCTCTGCAGGCTTCTGCGAAAAGGTTTTCATGGATTTTCTCTCATTCAGGATCCGGGCTGATCAAGCCAGCGGCCGGACGTTTCTTGTTGCTTGTGTTGCCGCGATCCTTGCCAGAGGCGTTTGATCGGTGACAACCGTGCGCCAGATCCAACGAGATCCGGACGCTTCGTGCTTATAGGCGAGCCCGATTTTCCCGTCAAGACGATGACTTGCGGCGCATCGGAAAATATCGAAGCAAAAACAACACCTTAGTAATGAGGTATCATAATACCACTTAACTTCGTGGCGGAATCGAATAGGTGGCGGTCGCGTGCGCCACCAATTCACCGTTTGCGTCGCGGATCGCGATGTCGGTGACCACCAGCCGTTTGCCCAGTTTCAGGATGCTGGCGGTGGCCTCCAGCGCCCCCGGTGCGGGCTTCATCAGGAAGTTGATATTGAGATTGGTGGTGACCGCCAGCGCCACCCGGCCGATATGCGCCAGGATCACTGCGTAAGCAGCAAGGTCGGCCAACATGAACAGGGTTGGCCCGCTGACTGTGCCGCCGGGGCGAAGGTGCTGCTCGTCGGCATGTAGGCAGACGCGCGCATTCCCCGGTGATACCTTGATCACTTCTATGTTGTCTCCATTCGCCTTGATCTGTGGAAACACTTCGTCGAGATAGGCCGAGACTTCCGGGGCGGTCATCACGGGCGAGGCCGGTGCGGGCATTGTAATATTCCTGTAACGTGGTCCTGCAGGCAGGATACAATTGTAAATGGCCGGGTAAGCGGTCAGCCTGCCCGTCGCAGCCGGACAGGATGTTGGCCATCTGCGCGTGCTGACCCGACTGTTTCAGGACCACCGTTACGGAAATTGATCGTCCGGTCAACGTTGCCAGAGGGTTTCCGCATCGCCTTTGAAACGCTAAGCTGGAGCGCGAACAAACAAGGGTCACGTGAGATGAATGTGGTTGAGCTGAAACCGGATACACCATCGGATGTGATGATTGAGGAACTGCGCGAGGGTGTGCTGCGCCTGGAAATGAACAATCCGCCGGCCAACGCGCTGTCGATCGCGCTGATGCAGGCGCTGCGCGACCGGATTGCCGCCGCCGGTGACGACAAGGCGGTGCGGGTCGTGGTGATCGCCTCGGCCAAACCCGGCAAGCTGTTTTCCGCCGGCCACGACCTCAAGGAACTGACCGCCCATCGCGCCGATGCCGACAAGGGCAGGGCGTTTTTCAGCCAGACCATGAAACTTTGCGCCGAGTTGATGCAGACCATTGTCCGTCTGCCCAAGCCGGTGATCGCCGAAGTCGACGGCCTGGCCACCGCCGCCGGTTGCCAGTTGGTGGCCTCGTGCGATCTGGCGGTCTGCACCGACACCTCCACCTTCTGCACCCCAGGTGTCAATATCGGCCTGTTCTGCTCCACCCCGATGGTGGCGCTGACCCGCAACGTGCACCGCAAGCAAGCCATGGAAATGCTGCTCACCGGCGAGACCATCGATGCTTCGACGGCGCGTGAATTCGGCCTGATCAACCGTATCGTGCCGCGCGAATACCTGAATCAGATCGTCAGGAAATACGCCGAAGTCATTGCTTCCAAATCATCTTTGACGCTGAAGATCGGCAAGGAGGCGTTCTACAAACAGGCGGAGATGACGCTTGAGGATGCCTATGACTACACAGCCCAGGTGATGGTCGAAAACATGATGGCCCGGGACGCGGAGGAAGGCATCGGCGCCTTCATCGACAAGCGCAAGGCCGAGTGGACCGGGGAATAGCGATATGGCTTATGTGAAGTCTTTCAAACGAGGGCAAAGAGAAAAGATTTCTCTCCACCCTACGCATGTGGTGAAAAAGTATCTTTTCAAGAGAGTGATGGCCGTCGACTCTTGCAAATTGATACTCATGGCTCTGACCAGCGAGAAATCCCCGACAAAGTAAGCCAAACAATCCAGTTAGATGAATCCTCCGCACGCGATCTGTTTGAAATTCTAAAAGAGGGTTTCGGCTTTAAATGACGTTTGAACCCCGCATCACCATGATCACGCTGGGCGTCGCCGATGTTGCGGCGTCGACGGCGTTTTACCAGCGCTTGGGCTTTAAGCGTTCCTCGGCGTCAAATGACGATGTCACCTTCTTCCGGATGAATGGAACCGTGCTGGGCCTGTTCGGCCGCGACGCACTCGCCGCCGACGCCGGTCGTGAGCTGACCGCGCGGCAGGGCTTTGAAGGCTTTTCGGTGGCGCAAAATCTCGGCTCACCCGACGAGGTGGATGCTGCCTGGCAATTCGCAGTCGAGTGTGGCGCCGAGCCGGTGAAGAAGCCGCACAAGGTATTCTGGGGCGGTTATTCGGGTTATTTCGCCGATCCCGATGGGCATTTGTGGGAACTGGCGCACAATCCGTTCATGCCGCTGGGCGAGGATGGCCACATGCGTCTGCCGGAGTGATCAGGCCCTTTGTTAGGTGATCCGCTACCTACCGTGTGATCTGCAGCAGCGGCCGGAAACGGGTCATGTCGTCACTGTCATTCGTGTCAGCCTGACAGGCGATCACCCGACAGGCGTTGGTGTCGCGAGCCGGCAGGCTGACCCAGACGCCAACCTCGTAGTTTTGACACATCCGTGAGTTGCTGACGTAACGATCATAGATCGGGAGTCCCTTTTTCGAGGTGTAGCGCAGGATGGCCTCACCCTCGTCAATCAGGGTGGCGCGGATGTCGGCGCAATCGGTCCGGGTGGTCTCGATCCGGCTGATGGCGTTTGCCGGCGTCGCCGCCATCGCCACAAGTACTGCCAGCAAGCCGGCGAGCGGGGTCGAGTGCCGCATGGGCATGTGCATCCAGGTCATGAGTGTCTCCCAATTGGCTTTCGACAAGATGGTATAACTTACATGTGGCGCGGATTTGAGGTTGGACAAGGGCCCCACCTTCAAATGGCGGAAACATCAAGAGACGTAGACTTGACGTGATCGGCGCGCATTGCCAAACCGGAAGTCTCGCCGAGGAAAAACCGCTCATGAACCACGATCACTATGACAACGCCTATATTTCTGGGATTCTGCAATCGGTAAAGACCATCGCCGTGGTGGGCGCATCGGCCAATGACGTGCGGCCAAGTTATTTCGTGATGAAATACCTGCTCGGCAAAGGCTACCGCATCATTCCCGTCAATCCCGGGCAGGCGGGCAAGGAGATCCTCGGGCAGATGACTTTTGCGCGGCTTGCCGATATCTCGGAGCCGGTCGACATGGTGGACGTGTTTCGCGCCTCTGACGCAGTGCCTGGCATTGTCGAGGAGGCACTCAAGCTTGAGCCGCTGCCGAAGGTGATCTGGATGCAGCTTACCGTCCGCCATGACGCCGCGGCAGCGCGTGCTGAAGCGGCTGGCCTCAATGTGGTGATGAACCGCTGCCCGAAGATTGAATATGCCCGGCTATCGGGTGAAATCGGTTGGAGCGGCGTCAACAGCGGCGTGATTTCGTCGCGCAAGCCGGTACGCCGCGAGGGCTACCAGAGTTTTGGACTTCGAGTGCCGCCACGGGATGGCGATTGATGGAATAATATTTCTTGCAACCGGCCTTGTTTGCGCGTGCATGCCAGGCAACGGCTGATTTCACGCAAAAATCTTCTTTGACCGGGACGCAGACATGCGGGATAAACACCTCGACAGCCAACAGGGCACACAGGGGAGACGATCATGTCGAACAGCCAACCGGGATTTGATACACTAGCCATTCATGCGGGGGCCCAGCCGGACCCGACCACGGGCGCGCGCACCACGCCGATCTACCAGACCACCAGCTTCGTCTTTGACGATGCTGATCATGCAGCCTCGCTGTTTGGCCTGAAGGCATTCGGCAACATCTACACCCGCATCATGAATCCGACCCAGGCGGTGCTTGAAGAGCGTCTGGCAGCGCTTGAAGGCGGCACCGCCGCGCTGGCGGTGGCTTCCGGCCATGCCGCGCAGCTGCTGGTGTTCCACACCATCATGAACCCCGGCGACAATTTCATTGCCGCCAATCAGCTTTACGGTGGTTCGATCAACCAGTTCGGCCATTCCTTTAAGTCGTTTGACTGGCAAGTTCGCTGGGCCGATCCGGCCGATCTTTCCAGTGTCGAGAGCCAGATCGACGAGCGCACCAAGGCGATTTTCGTCGAAAGCCTCGCCAATCCCGGCGGCACCTTTGTCGATATCAATGCGCTGGCTGAGCTTGCCCACAAGCATGGCATTCCGCTGATTGTCGACAACACCATGGCCTCGCCTTATCTGGCTCGTCCGATCGAGCATGGCGCGGACATCGTGGTCCATTCGCTGACTAAGTTCATTGGCGGCCATGGCAACTCAATGGGCGGCGTGATTGTAGATGGCGGTTCGTTTGACTGGTCTAAATCCGGCAAGTACCCGATGCTGTCGGAGCCGCGGTCGGAATACGGCGGCATGGTGCTGCATGAAACCTTTGGCAATTTTGCATTCGCCATTGCCTGCCGGGTGCTGGGTCTGCGCGATTTCGGACCTTCGATCTCGCCGTTCAACGCCTTCATGATCCTGACCGGCGTAGAGACCCTGCCACTACGCATGCAGCGCCATTGCGACAACGCGCTGGCCGTTGCGGAATGGCTCTCCAAGCACGACAAGGTGGCATGGGTGCATTATGCCGGCCTGCCGGATCACGCAAACCACGCGTTGCAGCAGCGTTACGCCCCCAAGGGCGGCGGCTCGGTGTTCACCTTCGGCCTCAAGGGCGGTTACGATTCCGGCGTCAAGTTCGTCGAAGGCCTGGAGATGTTCTCCCACCTCGCCAACATCGGCGACACCCGTTCGCTGGTCATTCACCCGGCATCAACCACCCACCGTCAGCTGAGCGCCGAGCAACTGGTTGCCGCAGGCGCCGGTCCGGACGTGGTGCGACTGTCGGTCGGCATCGAGGATGTCAACGATATCATCGCCGATATCGAACAGGCGCTGGCCAAGGCGTAAGTCTTGATTGCCTGATGAATATCTTCAACGGCCCGGCATTTGATGCCGGGCCGTTTGATCTGCAACAAGTCCGCAGACAACAAATGGCGCTAGACTTCCACCGAAGTTAATCCGTGGAGGCCCCCATGCCGCAATTCAATGTGCTGACTTTCACAACTGTCGCGATCCTGGCGCTGTCGCCACTGGCCTACGCCCAATCCGCTAATCCGGCCTGGCTTGATAATCTGTCCGACCAGCTCGCAGTCGAGAAACAGTGCGAGGTCAGCTATTTTTTCAACATCAAGGAAGGTGAGTTGGCCGGGAGGCTGACCTTTGAAGCCCGCGCCCAGTGTGACGATGGCCGCCAGTTCGACGGCACACTGACCGAGCCCGCGGATAACTTCGTCATTAGCGAATGCGGCGTTCAGGTCTGCTGACTTCGGCCAGTGTGTTGTCGAGGAATTTGTTCCGCAACTAAGCGGAGAAGGTCCCCGGAAAATGGAAGCTCCGAAACGCATTCCAATGATCACCGATACCGAACAGGCGCTGGTCAAGGGGTAAGCCTCAACCAATTACCATCAGTGATGACGGCCCGGTGTTCGCATCGGGTCGTTTTTCGTTTGGCAGCATAGGCTTGCAGGATCGGCGCGCCAAAGCGAAGATGACGGCGAGGGGGAAGCGCACCATGGCTCGACTTTTACTTTTTTGGGGATTTTGCATGCTCGCCGGACTGGGGCCGGTCCGGTCGCAGGTGTTGACCTCGATTCCGACTTCGACTGTTGACGATGCCAAAAGCTTCTGGGTCGCGGTCATGGAAGAATTTTACGGCCCCTACAGCAAGCGCTCCAAATGCTGGATCGGCAAAGCTGGCGCCGAGCGGCTGTGCATGCGTCCGCACCTGTTGTCTTCCGTGATGGTTGGGGGCGAGGTGACACAGTTTGCCGCCATGTCGGGCCATGCGATCGAGCCTGACGGAAGCCACGCCGAGTGTCACGGCTGCGCCGGCAAGCTCGGGCTTGTTGTCTTGCGCGCCGCGGGCAACCGCCTGGCTCTGGTGGCGCGCAACAGCCTTTCTGAGGGCATCGGGTCATGGGGGATGGCTCCTCCGGAGGAGGCGTTCCGCGTGGTACGTCTTGGCAAAGACAATTTCGGCTGGCTGATCGAGAGCGGCTTTACCGGGCAAGGATACACCCAGAGCGGGGTCAGCGTGTTTGGCGTGCTCGGCGACAAGGTCGTCGATCTCGGCTTTATCGACACCTATTCCGACAATGAGGGCACCTGCGGCGATGGGCTCGGCGCCTGCTATCGCCACAGCTACGAAATCGTCAGCGATCCGGGTGCCGGAACAAGCCGTTTTGCCGATCTTGTGGCACGCAAGCTGGAGAGTTCCGATCCCGACGCCACGGCAAGTTTCACAATTACGTTCTCCAGGGATGAACTGAAATATCTGCCGCCGGAGGCGTTGTCAGCGCAGATCGGCGGCTGATCCGGACAGGCAGCGCATGGCTGGCGCGATGGCTGTGTATCAGGGTAATCTCGGCTCACCAACATTGGAGCGGTTCATGGCTACTGCGCATATAATCCCCGTGACCCCGTCTGCCGAGCCTGAGGTTTCGCGTCCCGAGGCCGCCAAGATTCTCTCCGGCGATCCGGTGCACACCACCTGGAACCTGGAGGAGCGGGACGGGCTTTATTGCGGCATCTGGCAATCGACGCCGGGCAAATGGCGCATCTCCTACGACGAATGGGAATATTGCCGCATTATCAAGGGTATATCGGTAATCACCGAGGACGGTGGCGAGGCGATTACGGTCAAAGCCGGCGATAGCTTCGTCCTCAGGCCCGGCTTCAAGGGAAGCTGGGAAGTCATTGAAACGACTCGCAAGGACTATGTGATCAGGCTGTAGTGCCGGCGTCCCGGCTGGAAAGCTGAAGCTGCTCGAGCCCGTGAAAATGAAAGCTGTCGCGGTAGCGCGGCGCACCGTCCATCTGCAACGTCGGCAGCCGCTCAAACAGCACCGACAGCGATTCCTGCAGTTCCAGCCGTGCCAGCGGTGCGCCGATGCAAAAATGCGGGCCCGCGCCGAAGGTGACGTTTTTCTGGTCCGCGCGTCCGGGCCGGAATGCGCCAGGTGCCTCGAAGGTTGACGGATCGCGGTTGGCGGCGCCAAGCAGCAGCGCCACCTGTTCGCCCGGCTTCAATGTGACCGGGCCGAGATTGACAGGCTCATAGGCATAGCGCGTAAACATGTGCAGCGGCGCATCAAACCTCATTGCTTCCTCGATGCTTGCAGTCGTTGCTTCGGGCGTTGCCACGAACCGCCGTGGGTCGCCGCCTTGTTCGAGCAGGGTTTTTACCGCGTTACCGGTCTGATGCACGGTGGCCTCGTGCCCGGCATTAAGCAGCAGCACACAGGTCGAGATCAACTCCTCATCGCTGAGCTTCTCGCCGGTGTCGCGTACGGCGATCAACGCCGAAAGCAGGTCATCGGCCTTGGTGTACCGGTGTTGGTCGATATGAGCAGTGAGGAACGCCCCGAAGGCGCTTGCGGCCCGATTGGCGCGCTCTTCGGTCTCGCGTGAGCGCTGTGGCACATACATTTCGCACATTGCATGCGACCAGCCCAGCAGGTCATCGCCGCGCTCGACCGGCACGCCGAGCAACTCGCAGATCACGGTGACCGGAATGGGGGTCGCAAATTCCGACAGCAGATCGAAGGGCTGGCGAGCAGGCAAGGCGTCGACCAACTCGTGGGCGAGCGTCCGGATTCGTGGCCGTAGCCGCTCGACCGAGCGCGAGACAAAGGCACGGTTGACCAATGTCCTGAGCCGCGTGTGCGCCGGCGGTTCGCGTTCGAGCAGCGATCCGCTTTCAATTCGGTCGAAATCGCCAAGATGGCCGCGGCCTTCGACCGGATTGAGCGGTGCGCCCCAACGGTTCTCGCGGCCCAGCCGCCGGTCGCGCAAGAGCGCATTGACCTGATCGTAGCCTGCCACCGCCCACATGCCGTATTCGCGCCAGTAAAATACAGGCGAAAGCCGGTGCATCTCGGCATAAAAATTATAGGGGTCCTGAACGAATTCGGGATCTCTCGGGTCTTGCGAAACGGTGTGAGAATGCTGTGACATATAGGAGCCATATCGTGGATCTGGCCGTGCGTGTATCCGCAGACGGGTTGGTCCATGCAGATTTTCGGGGATAACCCCATCGGCATGGCCACCAGCGCATGGAGCAGGAGCTGACAATCGCGGCGACAGTTGAGCAGGATCCGTGCCCTATCAAACCTGATCCGCGTCGGGCATGAACTCTTTGTTCCTGCGTGTCATTGTCGTAAAACCTCAGCACACTTTCGCGCGGCATGCATCAGTGGCAGCGGCGTTTGCCTGAAATTTGCACCCAGCCGGAAGAAGCGGGCCGGACCTCCACGGAGCGCGCCACGGTTTTGAAGATCGCGGGCACCTGCTGGGCAATCGTACGCGCCGGTTCGATCACCACGGTGCGGGTGCGCTGGGCATAGCGAGCCGGTACGCGTTCACGCACCGTGCCGGCGGGTTGCACAACCACTCTCTGGGCCTGCGTTGCGTATTTTGCGGGATGAACCACCTTGCACAGCGTCTTGATACCCGAAACATGGCGCCACTCCCAACCAACGGATTTTGCCCGAATCATGACGCGCTGATGCACTGTCCTCACCACCGCCGGGACGTGGCGCACAACAAATCGCTCCGGCTCCACCAGAACCCGCTCGATCACCTCGCCATAGCGCGCGGGGATGGTCTTGTGGACAACGCCTGCTGGCCGGACCACCACCCGTTGATGAACCGTCTGGTAAACGGCCGGCGTGTGAACTTGCTGGTAACAGGCCACCGACTTGCCGCCGGCCAGAGCCGGCGAGGCAACGGATGATGCCAGAAGGACGGCGAGAATGCCGCGACGGATGAGCACGAATTTGGGCATGGCAGGCTCCCTGTTTGCGCACGCGATGGTTTACCCCACCGTCTTGGCGACGTGTTGGAACAAGTGTGCCGCACCATTTTCCAACAACAAGTAAAACCCGATTTTGATCCCAATGCAATGCGTTGGTATCTCAGCGCTTAATACGAGATGCCAAGAATACCTTCGAGAAGTGGGAAAATTATCTCCGAAATATTTTCGATATGAACTGGCGGTTGCTTCAAACAAGCCGGTTTTTCATACCGCCTGGGGTCAACTTATTCGCATCGGTAATCCAGACGGAAGGGTGGCGATTATGTCGTGGAGCACAAAATTCCGTTCGCTTTGCTCGGCAAATGCACAGAGATATACGCCTAACCGCGCAATGGCTGATCAACGGGATAATGACTGCCGCACGGCCGACCAGAGGCGCCATGGCGGAGATTGCCACGTGGTGTAGATGCCTGCCTGTCCCTGGACCTGCCGGGTATGTCGCCGTGGCGCGTGCAATTGGCTTCGGAAATCGGCACAAACAAAACCCAGCAACCATCCGAAATTGCACCAGAATGCAGAAGAACTGAAAACCGTAACCTCAATTTAACACAGCTGGTGAACAAGGGTTCCTCTCCGTTTCGCCGTCTTGCGTCTTGAAGCGGCGGGGGGGCACACTCTATGTAGGGGGTTCAACAAGATTGATTCCCCGCGGGCCGAGGCGTCTGCCGGGCCGTTTGACAAGGGAAGCGTAATGACAAATCCAGTCGATACCGCCATGGCACTGGTGCCGATGGTCGTTGAGCAGACAAACCGCGGTGAACGGTCCTATGACATTTTCTCGCGGCTCCTCAAGGAGCGTATCATTTTCATCACCGGTCCGATCGAGGACCACACAGCGACGCTGGTGTGCGCGCAATTGCTGTTCCTTGAAGCCGAGAATCCAAAGAAGGAAATCGCGCTCTACATCAATTCGCCCGGCGGCGTGGTCACCTCCGGCATGGCGATCTACGATACCATGCAGTTCATCAAGCCGGCGATTTCGACGCTGTGTATCGGCCAGGCTGCGTCGATGGGATCGCTGCTGCTTTGCGCCGGCCACAAGGACATGCGCTTTGCCACGCCCAACGCCCGTATCATGGTGCACCAGCCTTCCGGCGGCTTCCAGGGACAGGCTTCCGACATTGAGCGGCATGCCCAGGACATCATCAAGATGAAGCGCCGGCTCAACGAAATTTATGTCGAACACACGGGTCAGGACTACGCGACTGTTGAAAAGACACTTGATCGTGACCACTTCATGACTGCGAACGAAGCACTTGAGTTCGGGTTGATCGACCGGGTCTTCGACAAGCGCGAGAACATCGAGGCTCCGGCTTCAACATAGAAGGACGTCCATGAAACAGCGTTTTTCAAGTCATTGCGCCCCCTTTGCAACACGTTTTCGTGTGAATGGGGTGGCGCTATGGCTGGACCACGCTAGTATGGGCGTTAAGTCTATGTTCAAATTCTCGGGCGTAACATCGCCAGATTGACGGGGATTCGTTGCCACCGGCCTCGGGAATGTTTTACCTGAGATCGGGTTAGTACCCCGAAATTGCCTGTATGCCCCCGCTTCGGCTTTGGGTGCAGTCAGGCGCCATACATCCAGGCCTGTTGCCTGGATCGCGGGAAGGAAAGTGAAATGAGCAAGGTCAGCGGCAGCAACGGCGGCGATTCCAAGAATACCCTTTATTGCTCTTTCTGCGGCAAGAGCCAGCATGAAGTGCGCAAACTCATTGCCGGTCCCACCGTGTTCATCTGCGATGAATGCGTGGAATTGTGCATGGACATCATCCGCGAGGAAAATAAATCCTCGATGGTGAAGTCGAGCGACGGCGTGCCAACTCCTCAGGAAATCATTGCAACGCTCGATGAGTATGTGATCGGCCAGCATCAGGCCAAGAAGATCCTCTCGGTCGCCGTGCACAACCATTACAAGCGGCTGAACCATTCGTCCAAGTCGGGCGAAGTGGAATTGGCCAAATCCAACATCCTGCTGGTCGGACCGACTGGTTGCGGCAAGACCTATCTGGCCCAGACATTGGCCCGCATCATCGACGTGCCATTCACTATGGCCGATGCGACCACGCTGACCGAGGCCGGTTATGTCGGTGAGGATGTCGAGAACATTATCCTCAAGCTGCTGCAGTCAGCTGACTACAACGTCGAGCGCGCCCAGCGCGGCATCGTCTATATCGACGAGGTCGACAAGATCTCGCGCAAGTCGGACAATCCGTCGATCACCCGTGACGTCTCGGGCGAGGGCGTCCAGCAGGCGCTTCTGAAGATCATGGAAGGCACGGTCGCTTCGGTGCCGCCACAGGGCGGTCGCAAGCACCCGCAGCAGGAATTCCTGCAGGTCGACACTACCAACATCCTGTTTGTCTGTGGTGGCGCATTCGCCGGTCTCGACAAGATAATCTCGGCGCGTGGCGAAAAGACCTCGATCGGTTTTTCCGCCAATGTGCGTGCCCAGGACGAACGCCGGGTCGGCGAGGTTCTGCGCGAACTGGAGCCGGAAGATCTGGTGAAATTCGGTCTGATTCCGGAATTCATCGGCCGTCTGCCGGTGCTGGCAACGCTTGAAGATCTTGATGAATCGGCGCTGATCCAGATCCTCACCGAACCCAAGAACGCGCTGGTCAAGCAGTATCAGCGGCTGTTCGAGATGGAAGATGTGGAACTGACTTTCCACGAGAGCGCACTTACGGAAATTGCCAAGCGCGGCATTATCCGCAAGACCGGTGCCCGTGGGTTGCGCTCGATCATGGAGAAGATCCTGCTCGACACCATGTTCGAACTGCCCGAACTTGAAGGCGTGCGCGAAGTGGTGATCTCTGATGAGGTGGTCAACGGCAATGCCCGACCGCTCTACATCTATGCCGAGCGTGAAGATGAAGCCAAGGGATCGGCTTCGGCCTGATCTGGCTTCAGGAAGCCTCTGAAAATCAAGCCCTCCGGAGCCATCCGGAGGGCTTTTTGCTGTAGGGACGGTGTGTGACCGCAATCATATGACTGAAACGAGAGCGTCGACCTTAGGGGCGGCTTTTTCTGTCGCTACAGCTTCCCGCCACTTTCATTGTCTAATATCGTCACGAATCGGTGAGGAAGTGTTCGCTGGCTACTAATCCGACTTGAAACAGGGCCTCTGGTTCTCCAATTAGATATCAGGAGGGATTGAACCCTCAAGAAGGACGCCAACAGCGGTTGCTGGTTTATCCGGGACCGCGTCCTGCGTTGCCAATCGGCCCTGATAAAAGGGCCATGAAAGGAAATGACATGCCGGACAAAATTGTGAGCCCGCCCCAAGCGCCGGAAGATGCCGGGGTCTATCCCGTTCTCCCGCTGCGCGATATCGTAGTATTCCCGCACATGATCGTGCCGCTGTTCGTCGGTCGTGAGAAGTCGATTCTTGCGCTCGAAGAAGTGATGGGATCGGACAAGCAGATCATGCTGGCCACCCAGATCAACGCCGGCGACGATGATCCTGATCCATCCGGAATCTATCAGATCGGCACCATTGCCAATGTGCTGCAACTGCTCAAGCTGCCCGACGGAACCGTGAAGGTCCTGGTCGAAGGCCGTGCCCGGGCCGAAATCGTCAATTACACTGATCGTGTGGATTATTACGAAGCCCGCGCCATTGAACTTGCCGAACCGGATGAAGATCCGGTGGAAGTCGAGGCGCTGTCGCGCTCGGTGGTTTCCGAGTTCGAAAACTACGTCAAGCTGAACAAGAAGATCTCGCCCGAAGTGGTGGGCGCTGCCAGCCAGATTGACGACTACTCCAAGCTCGCCGACACGGTAGCTTCGCATCTGTCGATCAAGATCACCGAAAAGCAGGACATGCTCTCGACGGTCTCGGTCAAGGGCCGCCTGGAAAAGGCACTCGGCTTCATGGAAGGCGAAATCTCCGTTCTGCAGGTGGAAAAGCGCATCCGCTCCCGCGTCAAGCGGCAGATGGAGAAGACCCAGCGTGAGTATTATCTCAACGAGCAGATGAAGGCGATCCAGAAGGAACTCGGCGACGGCGAGGATGGCCGCGACGAGATGACCGAGATCGAACAGCGGATTGCCAAGACAAAGCTCTCCAAGGAAGCCCGCGAAAAGGCTGATGCCGAGTTCAAGAAACTCAAGCAGATGAGCCCGATGTCGGCGGAAGCCACCGTCGTGCGCAATTATCTCGATTGGCTGTTGGGTCTGCCCTGGGGCAAGAAGTCCCGGGTCAAGATAGATCTCAAAGCCGCAGAGAAGGTGCTCGACGAGGATCACTTCGGCCTTGAGAAGGTCAAGGAGCGGATCGTCGAATATCTTGCCGTGCAGGCGCGGTCCTCCAAGATCAAGGGACCGATCCTCTGCCTCGTCGGACCTCCCGGCGTCGGCAAGACCTCGCTTGCCAAGTCGATCGCCAAGGCCACCGGTCGCGAATATGTCCGCATGGCGCTTGGTGGCGTTCGTGACGAGGCCGAAATCCGCGGTCACCGTCGCACATACATCGGTTCGATGCCCGGCAAGGTCATCCAGTCGATGAAGAAGGCCAAGAAAACCAACCCGCTGTTCTTGCTCGACGAGATCGACAAGATGGGGCAGGATTTTCGCGGCGATCCATCGTCGGCATTGCTCGAGGTGCTTGATCCGGAACAGAACTCGACGTTCATGGATCACTACCTCGAGGTTGAGTATGACCTGTCCAGCGTGATGTTCATCACCACGGCCAACACACTCAACATTCCGGCGCCGTTGATGGACCGGATGGAAGTGATCCGCATCGCCGGCTACACCGAGGATGAGAAGCAGCAGATTGCCCGTAGGCATCTTCTTCCCAAGGCCGTGCGTGATCATGCGCTGCGTCCGGAGGAATTCGAGATCACCGACGGCGCGCTGTTGCAGATTGCCCGCACCTACACACGGGAAGCCGGTGTGCGTAACTTCGAACGCGAACTGATGAAGCTGTCGCGCAAGGCCGTCACCGAGATCCTCAGAACCGGCGTCAAGTCGGTCAAGATCACGGAGGACAATCTTGCCGATTACCTCGGCGTGCCGCGGTTCCGCTATGGTGAAGCCGAAGCCGACGATCAGGTCGGCGTGGTTACCGGGCTGGCCTGGACCGAAGTGGGTGGCGAGCTGTTGACCATCGAAGGCGTGATGATGCCGGGCAAGGGCAAGATGACTGTCACCGGCAATCTGCGTGACGTGATGAAGGAATCGATCTCGGCTGCGGCCTCCTATGTCCGCTCGCGTGCGGTTGATTTCGGCATCGAGCCGCCGTTGTTCGACAAGCGCGATATCCATGTCCACGTACCCGAAGGGGCGACCCCGAAGGACGGCCCCTCGGCCGGTGTGGCAATGGCGACAGCGATTGTGTCCATCATGACCAAGATCCCGGTACGCCGCGATGTCGCCATGACCGGCGAAATCACACTGCGTGGACGCATTCTGCCGATTGGTGGCCTAAAGGAAAAACTGCTGGCAGCCCTGCGGGGCGGCATCAAGACAGTGATGATTCCTGAGGACAACGCCAAGGATCTGCCCGAGATCCCGGACAATGTGAAAAACGGACTGGAGATCATCCCGGTCGCCAAGATGGGTGACGTGCTGCGTCACGCGCTTGTGCGTATGCCCGAGGCGATCACCTGGGACCCCGACGCCCAGCCGGAGGCGCCGATTGTCCCTGAGACCGTTGACGAGAGTGGTGCCACAATCGCCCATTGATGGCAGACGCCGCCCGGATCGTTTGAGATCCGGGCGGCGTCCTGCCAACCTCGTTTGAACCATGAAAGCGCCGCGTGTTGACATCAACGTGCGGCGCTTTTGCATTTTCAGGCGGAAAAGTTTGATCTGTTTGACCGCGGTCTCGGAAGGTTCGCCTCAGCAATTGGGCGACAGGCGCGGTCGGAACAGTCCGCTGAAGCAACCTCGGAATGGTCTGATCGGTCGCCTGAGACCTGCAGGCCATGTGTTTTGTCGAAATTTTCTGTGTGAAGGCCTGTGAAAAACGTCGAAACCCGTGCGTTTGCAAGGAGTTTTGTTGCGCGAGACCGCGAGATGCGTAGGATCACGCCATCGAACAAGTTGAGTCGACATCACGCCAGAAAGGGACGGAAAATGAACAAGAACGAACTCGTGGCCTCAGTGGCCGAGAAATCGGGCATCAGCAAGGGTGACGCAACGTCGGCAGTCGAGGCTGTTTTCGAAACGATCACCGGTGAGCTCAAGAACGGCGGCGACGTCCGCCTGATCGGCTTTGGCAACTTCACCGTGTCGCGCCGCGAGGCCTCCAAGGGCCGCAACCCGCAGACCGGCAAGGAAGTCGACATTCCGGCTCGTAACGTGCCGAAATTCTCGGCCGGCAAGGGCCTCAAGGACGCGTGCAACTAAGCCGCTTCCATGTGATTGATACAAGTTGGAAACCCGGGGGAGAAATCCCCCGGGTTTTTCGTTTGCCCGGCACCGAGCCCCGGTGTCCCGGGCAGTGGATAACCTGTTGCGACATGGCTCGTCACGGGCGCTTGACAAGAGAACAAAAATAGAACAAGATAGAAACATAAAGCGAATACACAGGAGTTGATCATGACTGCATTTGCCCGCGATCTCGCCGCCTTCGTTTCCATGTCTCTGTTTGTTGCAAGTTTTGCCGTCGTCGTGATGGCGTTTTAGGCCGCCATTATTGGTGCCAACCCGGTCACTCAACCTGACGCCTGCGGGCGTGCTTGAGGTGATCCGGGGCCCGTATGGCCAATTGGCCCACGCGGGTTCTCTGTTCCCGTTTTGAGGTACGCGTGCCCGTGCCTGTGTGAAGCGCCGGTTTTGCTTGCTCCTGCTCTGGACTTTCGAGTCCGGGTCCTCACAATTGCTGCTTGAGTCTGCGGTGCGCGCCAAAAAGGCGCCGAAGCCGCGGCCGATCAGCAGGGGATATTCATGGCACGGGAAAACAAGGCGGCAAAAATGCTCGCCAATCTGGCCGCCGGGGCCAAGACGTCTCGCCAGCAATCCGATGCGACTGAGCTCGGCGAGACGGGTGCCTGGCCGGGTTTTGTGCATTTGCGGGTGCACTCTGCCTATTCGCTGCTTGAAGGCGCGCTGCCGATCAAGACGCTGATCCAGCGCGCGGTTGCCGATCAGCAGCCGGCGCTGGCGATTACCGACACCAACAATCTGTTCGGGGCGCTGGAGTTTTCCGTCAAGGCCATGGAAGCAGGTATCCAGCCGTTGATCGGTTGCCAGCTTGATCTCGATATGGAGGACGGCCAGCAGGGTGATCGCCGGTCCCACCGCGACCACCTGCAAAAATCACCTTCGATTGTCCTCTACGCTGCCACTGCCGCCGGTTACGATCGTCTGGTGGCGCTTGTCAGCCGCGCCTATCTCGACGGCGACAGTGTCGAGCGTCCGCATATCACCATGTCGTGGCTCGAAGAGGGCGCCGAGGGCCTGATTGCACTCACCGGTGCCGATGGCGGGCCTGTCAACCAGGCGATGCGCGACGGCCATCCCGACAAGGCGCGGGAACGGCTCGACCGGCTCAAGGCGGTGTTTGGCGACCGGCTTTATCTCGAACTGCAGCGCCAAAAAGGCTATGACCGCGGCCTCGAGGCGACGATGATTGCGCTCGCCTATGAATGCGAGGTGCCGCTGGTTGCCACCAACGAAGCGTTTTTCCCCGGTCCTGACGATTACGAGGCCCATGACGCGTTGATGGCAGTCGCCCACAACGCCGTCATGTCGGATGACCGCCGGCCGCGCCTGAGTGTCGACAATTGCCTGAAATCCCGCGCTGAGATGATGGCAATCTTTGCCGATGCGCCCGAAGCACTGGCCAACACGGTGGAAATCGCCCGCCGTTGTGCGGCGATTGTCGAGACACGTGCGCCAATCCTGCCGCACTTCACCGGCGCCGACCATGGCGATCCAGAAGCTGCGCTTGCCGCAGAAGCAGCAGAACTGCGGCGGCAATCGATCGAGGGGCTGGAACGGCGTCTGGCGCGGATTGGAATGGCTGATGGCTACGCCATCGAGGATTACCGCGAGCGGTTGCAGATCGAGCTCGATATCATCGAGAACATGAAGTTTCCCGGCTACTTCCTGATCGTTGCGGACTTCATCAAATGGGCCAAGGACCAGGGCATTCCGGTGGGCCCCGGTCGTGGTTCCGGCGCGGGCTCTCTGGTTGCCTATGCGCTCACCATTACCGATGTTGATCCACTGCGTTTTTCGCTGCTGTTCGAACGCTTTCTCAACCCCGCCCGTGTGTCTATGCCCGACTTTGACATCGACTTCTGCCAGGATCGCCGCGAAGAAGTGATCCGCTATGTGCAGAAGAAGTACGGCCGCGAGCAGGTTGGGCAGATCATCACTTTCGGAAGCCTGCAGGCGCGCGCAGCACTTCGCGATGTAGGTCGCGTGCTCGAGATGCCCTACGGCCTGGTCGACCGCATCTGCAAGCTGGTGCCCAACAACCCTGCCAGCCCGACGCCGCTGCACAAGGCGATCGAGGAAGAACCGCGGTTTGCCGAGGAAGTGGACAAGGAGCCGGCCGTCGGCCGCCTGCTCGATATCGCTCAGAAGCTCGAGGGGCTGTACCGCCACGCCTCCACCCACGCCGCCGGTATCGTTATCGGCGACCGGCCACTGTCGCAACTGGTGCCAATGTATCGCGATCCGCGCTCGGATATGCCGGTCACCCAGTTCAACATGAAATGGGTCGAGCAGGCCGGTCTGGTCAAGTTCGACTTTCTCGGCCTCAAGACCCTGACTGTGCTGAAGACGGCGGTCGGGTTCATCGCCAAGCGCAACATCACCGTCGATCTCGAAGCCTTGCCGCTCGATGACAAGCCGACCTACGACATGCTGTCGCGCGGCGAGACCGTCGGCGTGTTCCAGGTAGAGTCTGCCGGCATGCGCAAGGCGCTGATCGGCATGCGCCCCGACCGGATCGAGGACATCATTGCGCTTGTGGCGCTCTATCGTCCCGGCCCGATGGAAAACATCCCGGTCTACAATGCGCGCAAGCACGGCGAGGAGGAACTGGCCTCGATCCACCCCAAGATCGACGGACTGCTGGCTGAGACCCAGGGCGTGATCGTCTACCAGGAACAGGTGATGCAGATCGCCCAGGTGCTGGCAGGCTACTCGCTCGGCGAAGCCGACCTGTTGCGCCGCGCCATGGGCAAGAAGATCCAGGCGGAAATGGACAAGCAGCGCGCCCGCTTCGTCGATGGCGCCGTCGAACGCGGTGTGTCCAAACCGCAGGCCAATCTGATCTTCGACCTTCTCGCCAAGTTCGCCAATTACGGATTCAACAAGTCCCACGCCGCAGCCTACGGCATCGTTTCCTATCAGACGGCCTATCTCAAGGCGCATTATCCGGTCGAGTTTCTGGCAGCCTCGATGACGCTCGACATGTCCAATACGGACAAGCTCAATGACTTTCGCCAGGACGCCAAGCGGTTGGGGATCGAAGTTGTGCCTCCATCGGTGCAGACCAGCTTCCGTCATTTTGAAACCGGCGAGAACCGGATCTACTATGCGCTGGCCGCCATCAAGGGCGTCGGCGACGCGGCGGTCGAGCATATTGTCGAGGTTCGTGGCGATACGGCCTTTGCCTCGCTCGAGGATTTCTGCATGCGGATCGATCCCCGCCAGGTCAACCGCCGGGTTCTTGAAAGCCTGATTGCCGCCGGGGCATTCGATTGTTTCGGCAAGGAGCGCGCGTCCCTGAGCGGCGGTCTCGACCGGATTTTGGGCTTTGCCCAGCGCGCCCAGGAAAATCGCATCAGCGGCCAGAGTGACATGTTTGGTGTCGGCGGTGGTGGTGCGACCGAGGCTGAAACCATTCAACTGCCTGCGGTCATACCCTGGTTGCCGGCCGACAAACTGCACCGCGAGTATCAGGCGCTGGGCTTCTACCTTTCGGCCCATCCACTTGATTCATATAATGAGTTGCTCGCCAAAATGCGGGTGCAGACCTGGGCTGACTTTTCGCTTGCGGTCAAGGCAGGCGCCACCGCGGGGCGGTTGGCGGGCACTGTTACCAGCAAGCAGGAACGCAAGACCCGTACCGGCAACAAGATGGGCATCGTCGCCTTTTCCGACAGCTCCGGCCAGTATGAGGCAGTGCTGTTTTCGGAAGGCTTGGCGCTCTACCGCGAGTTGCTCGAACCGGGCAAGTCGATCGTCATCACCGTCACCGCCGAGGAGCGACCCGAAGGCATCGGCCTGCGCATCCAGACGGCCGATTCGCTTGAAGATCGGGCCGCGCGCGGTCAGTCCGCACTTAGGGTTTACATGCGTGATGCAAAGCCGCTCAATTCGGTCTCGACCCAGTTGAAATCGCGCGGTGAAGGGCAGGTGTCTTTCGTCATGATCAAGGATGACGGGCGCCGCGAAATCGAAGTCACGTTGCCGGACCGTTACAAACTCACGCCGCAGCTGGCTTCCGCGCTGAAAGCTGCGCCGGGCGTACTGGATGTCGAATTGGTTTAAGTGGCGACACCGGGCGGGGCGTTTCGAAGTTCACTCTGTCCGCGGGGCTCTATTGGACCATCGTCATGGTGGCAATGGTGACCGCATTCAGCCCCATGCCCCACAGCACAGCCAGCGGAAATAGCGGTGATTTCTGCTGCTGGATTGCATAGGCCAGCATCACCAGTGCTGCCGGCAGCCAGTCGAGCATGTACCGCTGGACATTGTATTGGGTGTAGCCATTGGAATGGTAAAACAGCATTACTGTGATCAGGCCTGCCACCAGCAGCCCTGAAAGTACTGTGCGGCGGTTGATCGGGGTGAAGAACAACATGGCCAACCAGGGGCTCGCCACCAAGAACGCAGTGCCAAAACGGTCAATTCCCACCAGCTCCATATTTCCCGCCCCCTCGAAACGGGCATGAAATCCCTGCACCAGCGCATGGTAGAAGTTAAAGGGAACATAGCTCGGGCTCCACAATCCATGCGTCGCCAGCCGTTCCTTCAAGACGCCTGGCGGATAGTCGATAAAGGCGTAACCGGTCTCGAGCGGGGAGCCGAAGCGAAGCTGGTTGTATAGTAGATAAATACTGATCGCCACCGCCACCGGAAGCCCCAGTTTAACAGCCCGCGTGATCTTGTCCGGCATCGCCGACCAGAGCGGAGCTTCGGGCCGCAGCGAAAGGATCAGCAATAACGGCACGTAGAAAATGCTCATCTGACGGCTCAAAAACGCACAGGATATTGCCAGGCCTGCGCTCACCAGACGGCCCGCCAATGCCTCGTGTATAGCCAAGCTGGTCATCAGGAACCCGATTGCCTGGGTGAAAAACCAGATGCCGTCTCCACGGATGGTAACAAAGAACAACGGGCTGGAAAAGCCGACCGCCAATACCAGCCAGATCCATGACGGGTTGCTCACGCCCAATCGCCGGAAGATGCGGATCCATATCAGCAAGGACAGGAATAAACAGAGTGTTGTCAGAGGGATAAAGCCGAACGTTGTTGTCCCGCCGATAGCCACGAGAGGCAGCGCGGCGACGCCCGGAAACGGAGGAAACACCACATAGGTCCGTCCATCAACACGGGCGCAATCGAGATCGAAGCAAGTGTTAACCCACAGCCTGCCGTGCAGAAATGCGTCCGCCATCAGTGCCGCGGAATTCTTGCCACCAACCTCGATCAATGCGGCATAGACAAGCGCCGCCAGCAACAGCCCGGCGATCAAAATTCCGGCTGGTAGCAACAATCGCTCGCGCTTTAAAGAAGATGTCATGGCTCAGGATGCTCCCGCGCAACAGCCGATCCTCTGGATCAGCAATCTGTCAGTTGTATCGAAACTCGTTGAACAGATCGAGTTCGACCTTGGGTCAGTCTTCTTCCGCCTGTTTGGTCTTGCGCGAGGTTCCGAAAGTGTAGCCGGTCTCGACGATGTCGCGGCCGAATTTTTGCCGAACCTTGTCGATGGCGCTTTCCGCCACGGCCCGGCGCGCGGCGGCAGGATCCACCAGATCCGGCGGATCGGCGCGCGCCGCATCGGTAAGGTCGGTCACGCCGATGCCGATCAGCCGGAAACGTTCGCCGCCAAGTTCCTTTTCCAGAAGATGCAGGCCAGTGCGGAAAATCCGGTCCGCCAGCATGGTCGGGTCTTCGAGCTTGAAGTTGCGGGTGCGGCTTTTGAAGTCACCGGTCTTGAGCTTGAGCACCACCGTCTGCCCGGCAATGCCCGAGGCCTTGAGCCGCGCCGAAACCTTTTCCGACAGCCGCCGGAGCACCGGCACCAGATCCTTGGCCTCCGAAAGATCGTGGTTGAAGGTGGTTTCCGCCGAGACGCTCTTGGCGCCCTCATTGGGGTGCACGGTGCGATCGTCTTCGCCGCGGGCCAGGTGGTAGAGCCGCTTGCCCATCACACCGTAGCTACGCATCAGCGCCGTCAGTTCCATGGTCTGCAACTGGCCGATGGTGCGGATGCCGTCGCGCTCCAGCGTTGCCCCGAATGCCTTGCCGACGCCCCAGATCATCGTCACCGGACGCGGCTTGAGAAAATCCAGCGCCTCCTGCTTGCCGATCACCGAAAATCCGCGCGGCTTGTCGAGATCGGAGGCAACCTTGGCCAGGAACTTGCAATAGGACAGCCCCACAGACAGCGAGATGCCGATCTCGGCCTCCACCCGTGCGGCAAACCGGGCCAGGGTGCGGGCAGGGGTGTCCTTGTGCAGCCGTTCGGTGCCGGCAAGGTCCAGGAACGCCTCGTCGATCGAAATCGGCTGTACCAGTGGCGTGAGCTCTTCCATCATCCGCCGGACTTCGCGGCCGACGCGCGCGTATTTCTCCATGTCGGGCTTGATCACCACCGCATCCGGGCAGGCGTCGAGCGCCTTGAACATCGGCATGGCCGAACGCACGCCATTGATCCGGGCGATGTAACAGCAGGTGGAAACCACGCCGCGCTTGCCACCGCCGATGATAACAGGCTTGTCGGCGAGTTCAGGATTGTCGCGTTTTTCCACCGTGGCGTAAAACGCATCGCAGTCGACATGGGCAAGCGTCAGCTCCCCGATTTCGCGGTGGCGGATAAGGCGCGGGCTGCCGCACTTCGCACAACGTCGTCCGGCGCCTGCCGGCGTCAGGCAATCACGGCAAAAACCGGGAAGTGGATCGGGATGCTGCGGCGCTTGGGGCATCGGCTCGATAGCAAAAGAGAACAAACATTGAACATCGCCAGATTACGCAATAGTCTGGCGACTCACAAGTCCACCATGATCTGTCGGGAGCCGGTTTTGATGTCGATGTCGTTTCACCCTCTGACAGAGGCGTTATCGCCACAGCCGGGAACGCCGTTCGGGCCCAAGAGCGCTGCTGGTTCAGCCGGGCAGGGGCGTCAGATAGGTCCTTATGAGCGCTTCCGCCTCGTTCCAGTCGCCCGCCATCGCAACGCCGTCACCTGGATGCGGCGCCAGTGCCCGGAAAGCGTCGTTGGCCATCAGGTTGACCAACAGGGTTTGGGGCATGTGCGCCTGCACCGACTGAAGATTGGTGAAAATGTCGTCGATGAACACCAGCGGGTGATCTCGGGCGGCATGCAGCGCCTGGACCGCCGGCCCCTTGGGCGCCTCGGTGGCAATCATCGGATACTCGAAGCCATGCTGGTCGAGCAATATCCGGCGTACGGATCGATGGCGCGGCGGCATGGCCGTCAGAAACACGATATCGGCCTCTTCCGACAGCCGGGCCAGACTGTCGGCTGCCGCCTTGACCGGCGTCTGCCAGCCATCCTGGGCCGTGAAGAAGCTCTCCAACAGCTGCTCGACCTCGTCGTGTCCGGTTTCGGAACTGTCAGCAAGATTGAATATGTTTCCGGTGAGCCGGAACGAGCGCGGGCGCAACTCGTGGCCGTTATCGATCAGGAATGCCTGGAACGGGGTGATGAACTCCAGCACCACCTCGTCGATATCGCAAACGATCAAGGCTCTTTCGCCGAGATTGAGATCGTCATGTTCTGCGTCGGGAATGCGTATCATCATCCGGCCTCGCTGGCGCCGCCCAACGCCTGGAAGGCGCGCGTCACCGCTTCCGGCCGGGTGCCGGTCGAGGCGCAAAAATCCATCAATGTCGGCTCGTGGTTCATCAGGAAACCGAGCACGCCGGCGAGAAACCCAGGTTCCTTTGCCGCTTCGCGCAGATTGGAAGCCTCAAGCCCGGTCAAGGCCAGAAAACGGCCCATCAGTTCGGGCTCTCCGGCCAGCCAGCCAAGCACCGCAATCGCCGTTTCTTCTGCATCCGCCATCGCCCGGGTTTCCTTGTTTGGATCATGTACCGCATTCGCACGATCCGATTACCACTTTTTCAACCTAATGAAACTAAGGTGGTTGTGTTGACTGGCATCAGGACGCGGTTTGTTTGCAATCGGGTCTGGTGTGAGACTGGCCAATTCTTGGCGGTGGCGGTTGGCATCGGGAGGATCTGGCAGGTTGGAAGAACCGCCGATTCGAGGATGGGAATGGATATGACAAAGCAGGTGATGATTGTTGAGGACAATGAACTCAACATGAAGCTGTTCCGGGACCTGATCGAAGCGTCAGGCTACAAGACCATCCAGACCCGCAATGGCATGGAAGCGATGGATCTTGCCCGCAAGCATCGCCCCGATCTGATCCTGATGGATATTCAGTTGCCCGAAGTCTCGGGTCTGGAAGTCACCAAATGGCTCAAGCAGGATGACGACCTGCACATGATTCCGGTTATCGCGGTTACCGCCTTTGCGATGAAGGGCGATGAGGAGCGCATCCGGCAGGGGGGCTGCGAGGCCTATATTTCCAAACCCATATCGGTGCCCAAATTCATCGAAACCCTCAAGACCTATCTCGGCGATGCATAGGGGCGGAGACTCAAGATGACCGCGCGGATCCTGGTGGTTGACGACATTCCGGCCAATGTGAAGCTTCTCGAGGCTCGGCTGCTGGCTGAGTATTTCGAGGTGCTGACGGCCGAAGACGGCATGACCGCGCTGTCGATCTGCGACCAGACCCAGGTTGATCTCATTCTGCTCGACATCATGATGCCGGGCATCGACGGATTTGAGGTCTGCGAGCGGCTCAAGCAGAACCCGCGCACCGCCCATATTCCGGTGGTCATGGTCACCGCACTCGACCAACCGGCCGACCGCGTCCGCGGGCTCAAGGCCGGCGCCGACGATTTCCTGACCAAGCCGGTCAATGACCTGCAGCTGATGACCCGGGTGAAGAGCCTGGTTCGCTTCAAGGCGCTCTCAGACGAACTCAGGCTCCGCGCCGAGACCGCGCGCGATCTTGGCCTCGAGGGCCTGCTGGCGCCACACCAGGGGCACCTGGAAGAGCCGGGGCTGGTATTGCTGGTCGAAGGCCGCGCCAATGCCCAGGACCGCATGGCCCGGGCGCTGAAGGGCATTGCCGACATTACCGCCATTGGCGATCCGCAGGCAGCGCTGTTTGAGGCGGCTGAAAAACCCTATGAACTGGTAATCGTTTCCTCGGCGCTCGAGGACTACGATCCGCTCAGGCTTTGCTCGCAACTGCGCTCGCTCGATCGTACCCGCTTTATTCCGATGCTGATGGTTGCCGAGCAGGGCGAAGAGGATCTGGTGATCCGTGCGCTGGATCTCGGCGTCAATGACTATCTGCTGCGGCCGCTTGACCCCAATGAACTGGTTGCCCGCAGCGTTACCCAGATTCGCCGCATGCGCTACACCGGCCAATTGCGCTCGAGCCTGACCCAATCGGTCGAGTTTGCCGTCACCGATTCGCTGACCGGGCTCAACAACCGCCGCTATCTCGATACCCATCTGGCGGCGCTGGTCGAGCGCTCCAATCGCCGCGGCCGGCCTTTGTCGGTGCTGATAACCGACATCGATCACTTCAAGGCCATCAATGATGTTCATGGCCACGAAGGTGGCGATGATGTGCTGCGCGAATTTTCCCGCCGGGTGCGCGGCGCGGTGCGCGGTGCCGATCTTGCCTGCCGTTATGGCGGCGAGGAATTTGTCGTGGTGATGCCCGACACGACGCCTGAAGTCGCTTCTCAAGTGGCCGAACGCTTGCGTAACGCCATCGCCTCGGCGCCGTTCAAGGTTTCCGCCACCGGCGCGATGGCCCCGGTGACCACGTCGGTCGGGATTGCCACTTTGGAAAAATCCGGTGAGGGCGCGGATTCGCTGCTCCGCCGCGCCGATCAGGCGCTCTACCAGGCCAAGAATGCTGGCCGCAACCGCGTAGTCGGCGTAGCCGCCTGAAGCTGAGTCGCTGGCTTAGCCACCTGGGACCCGCTGGCCGTCGCAGCCATCAGAATCTCACTGTTTTTCATTAAATGAAGCCGAAGTGGTTTTCTTGACGTGACTTGCTCATTGGCATGATGGGTAGTGTCGTTTTCATACAATCACTAATTGGTGCAACAGCGACAGGTTTATACGCTGCAATTAACCAAAACCGTGGACAGGGCCGCTCGCTGGTTAAGAAACTATTGATTTTTTGGCGAAATTGTACGAAAGTTAATAGTGAAGACTGAGTTGAAGTTTTGCCGCATCAAACTGATACAGTCTAAGCGAATACGAAATCCCCATGATGTTCAGGTCCGCCGCATCTCCTGGGTCGTGGGGTGGCCGATCGAAATCAAGTGCTTAGTGGCATCCTCGTTCCACGCCCTTGTTTTGATCGGCCCTTGATACAAAAAACCCGCCTCCGGAAAGAGGCGGGTTTTTTGCTTTGATCAATACTGTTCCGGCAAGTCGCCGGGGCAGGGAGCCTGTTACTTGATCTTGGCTTCCTTGAATTCGACATGCTTCTTGGCAATCGGGTCGTACTTTGTCTTCACCATCTTGTCGGTGAAGGTACGGCTGTTCTTCTTCGTTACGTAGAAAAAGCCCGTGTCGGCAGTCGACTGGAGCTTGATTTTGATGGTGGTCGCCTTGGCCATGGTGTTTTGCCTTCTTCAAAAATGAAGCCGCGGGCAGCGCACAAGGCTCCACGGCGAAACTTGCGCGGAAACTACAAAAGCCCGGCGGAAAGTCAAGTCCGTTTTGGGCTAAGTAGCAGACGAAACAGCGTGAGCACCACATACAGGCCGAAAAAGAACGCCAGCGCCCAGGCAAATCCGTGATTTCCGGTCAGATCCATGGCCACGCCGATGGTCTGCGGACCCAGCAACATGCCCATCGCATAGCAAAATACGAAGGCGGCGTTGGCCGAAGCCAGGTCGGCACCGTGCAGTTTGTCGCCCAGATGCGCCAGGCCTACGGTGTAGAGCCCGGCGACACTGCCACCCCAGAACAACAGGATGACGGCTGTCAGCAGCCAGTTATGGATCAGGAAGGGCAGGGACAGCGAACCGATCAGCCCGATCACCGCAAACAACGACAGCAACCGCCGGCGGTCGCCGATCCGGTCAGCGATCAGCCCCACCGGGATCTGGAACAGGACGTTGCCCAATCCGATCATGGTCAACAACAGCGCGCCTTGCGATTCGGTAAAGCCGGTGCGGTTGGCATAGACCGGAAACAGCGAAAGTCCGCCTGACTCCACCGCGCCGAACACGAACACTGCAGCCGTGGCAGTGGGGACAAGAAAAATATAGCGAAGGAACGGGATGTCGGTTGAGGGGCCGATCACCGGGTTTTCCTTGCGCGCCATCAGGATCGGGATTGCAGCCATCAGGATGATGCCGGCACCGATCGCAAACGGCAACACGCCGTCCGAGCCGACCACTGAAAAGATCAGCGGTCCCGCGGCAAATCCCAGGGAAAGAACCGTTGCGTAAATTCCCAACACCAGGCCGCGTCGCGATGGCGGGGCAGCGGTGTTGATCCAGAATTCCGACAGCACGAACAGCACCGTAATAGCGCCGTGAAAGATGATCCGCAGCGGAAACCACATCCACAGCGCTTCTGCATAAAAGAAGCCCAGTGCACTGGCCGCCGCCGCGATGATGGCCAGCACCATGGTGTTGACCACGGTCAGTCGCTGGGCAATCCAGGTGGTTACCGGCGCTGCCGCCATTGCCGCCACGCCGGCCATGGCCGAGTTGAGCCCGATCATAGTCGAGGAGACGCCGCGTTTTTCGAGAATGACCGAGAGCAGTGGCAGCCCGAGACCGATGGCGATGCCCACCGCGGTGATGGCCGCGACCGCAGCTATCAGTGCTGGCCAGTGGATCTCCTCGCGGATCGCCGGTGTGCCTGAGGAAGAATGATCCATCTGCAAAGACCTGGTGGGTTAAATCAACTCGCGAACGAATCGTCCATTGCGGAAATAGTAGAACGAAACTGCCCTGCCAAATGGTAAAGACCGATCCTCTGCCATTGCCTGGCAAAGATCGGTCAGAATCACCTTGGTAATACGAGGCAATGGAAAATCTTCGTGTCGGTCGATCTCCAACCAGTTCAGATCATGCAATTCGTCGCTGTCTTTGAGCGCTGACAGATCGGCACATGTCTCGTCGGTAAAACAGGCAAAGAACCGGGTGTCGTAGCGGCGCGGCATGCCCGGTGGCGTGATTGCCCGGGCCAGAAAACGGAAATTCGAGACATCGGGGCGCAACGACCCGGCATATTCGGCTGGCGTCAGCGACAGATGCGCTTCCTCGAGCATTTCCCGGGCGGCGGCAACGGCCAGACCACGTGCCGCGTTCGGATTGAAACGGGAACTGGTGCGTTCCAGCAACTTTCCCTCCACCTCTTCGCGCAGCGGCCAGGCAAACTCGGTCTTGTTGTCACCCGGATCCCGGCGTCCGCCGGGAAACACATAGAGATCGGGCATGAAGGCGTGCTTCTTGCCGCGTTTGCCCACCAGCACGCGCGGTGTTGGTTGGCTGCGGTCGATCAGCAGCAACGATGCAGCATCGCGCGGTGTGCGCGGTGCATGGCGTGTCTCGTTTCGGTGTTTAAGGTCTTCCGTCAGCAGGTCGGCCTTGTCCGCACCTTTGTGGCTCACCGTGCATCCTCGTGGGACACAGGTGCCAGCAACAACTCATCCGTCTCTCCGCCAAAACCATGCATGCGCAGTGCCCATTGCAGGCCTATGACCCCGCCCTTGAGTGGGGGCAGCAGCGACAGCGACAGGATTATCGTGATCGGGATCCAGATCATCAGGTGCTGCCAGCTTTCGAGCACCAGCCAGCTATCGGTTGCCATGAAGCCGGCGACAACGATGTGACCGACAATGAAGATGGCGAGATAGGGCGGAAAATCATCGGCGCGGTGGTGAAACATCTCTTCGCCGCAGACCGCACATGCATCCACTGGCTTGAGGTAGGCCTTGAACAACTTGCCTTCGCCGCAATGCGGGCAACGCCCGAGCAGGCCTCGCTTGATGGAAAGCCAGGTGTTACGCGGCTCATCTTCGGAAACACTCTCGGTGGTGGGGGCGCCAAATTCGAGCAATGTTCATCTCCTTTTTAAAACGGACGTGTTTTCACGCCGCTAATCGTGGCATCTGCGTCAACGACGGCCGCGCGGCGGTCTCGATCCGGGTTTTTTGGGTCCACCGCGCCGGGCCCGCCCGGATTTGTGAAACGAGCGCATGCCGGTCGGCATTTTCTTGCCTTCGCTGAGCATTTCGAATCGCAACGAGCCCGCAAGCGGTATCACTTCGACCACCTTGATTTCGACACTGTCGCCAAGGCGGTAACCCAGGCCGGTCTTTTCGCCGGTCAACGCCTGATGAGCCTCGTCATAGTGGTAATAGTCAAGCCCCAGGGTCGAAATCGGGACGAAACCATCTGCGCCAAATTGTGGCAGGCTGACAAACAGGCCCGATTTTGTCACCCCGGAGACGCGTCCGTCAAAAGCCTCGCCGATCCGGCTGGCCAGGTGGTGCGCGACAAGCCGATCCACCGTGTCGCGTTCGGCCTTCATGGCCCGGCGTTCGGTGGTGGAGATTTCGGCAGCTATGGTTTCCAGCGCCGCTTCCTCGTCCGCCGTGATCCCGCCTTCGCCAAGAGCCAGCGACCCAACCAGTGCGCGGTGGACAATCAGGTCGGCATACCGCCGTATCGGCGAGGTGAAATGCGTGTATTTCATCAAATTGAGGCCGAAATGGCCAATGTTCTCCGGAGAGTAGATCGCCTGGCTCTGGCTCCTGAGCACCATCTCGTTGACAATGATCTGATAGGGTTCGCCCGAGGCGCGGGCGAGAATGCTGTTGAACGAACTGGCTCGCACCGCCGCACCACGCGCCAGTGACAGCCCGAGGGTGGCCAGGAATTCGCGCAAGACTTCCTGCTTGGCCAGCGACGGCTGGTCGTGCACCCGGTAGATCAGCGGCTGGCGCCGTTGCTCCAGCGTTTCGGCAGCAGCCACATTGGCCTGGATCATGCACTCTTCGATCAGCTTGTGCGCATCGAGCCGTTCGGGCACCACCACCTTGTCGACCTTGCCTTCCGGCGTCAGCAGGATTTTGCGCTCCGGCATATCGAGTTCGAGCGGCTGGCGCCGCTCCCGTCCGCGCTTGAGCACTGCGTAGGCAGCCCACAGCGGCTTCAGTACGGGCTCGAGCAACGGGCCGCTGGCATCGTCCGGTTTGCCGTCGATCGCCGCTTGGGCCTGCTGGTAGGAGAGTTTGGCCGCGCTCTTGATCATCACCCGGTGGAACTTGTGTCTGATCTTGCGGCCTTCGCTGGAAAACCGCATCCGCACGGCAAGCGCCGGCCGGTCCTCGCCCTCGCGCAGCGAACACAGATCATTGGAGATCCGTTCGGGCAGCATCGGCACCACCCGGTCGGGGAAATAGGCCGAATTGCCGCGTTTGAGCGCTTCTCGGTCAAGCGCCGAGCCGGCGCGCACATACCACGAGACATCGGCAATCGCCACGGTAACGATGACACCGCCGGGATTGTCGGGCGAGGGGTCCTGCTCGGCATAGACCGCGTCGTCATGATCCTTGGCGTCGCTCGGGTCGATGGTGATCAGCGGGATGTGCCGCCAGTCTTCGCGGCCCGACAGCGGCGCCGGCTTGGCCTCATCCGCAGCCTTCAGGACCTCTGCGGGAAAAACATGCGGAATGCCGTGGGCGTGAATGGCGATCATCGAGATCGCCTTTTCGCTTTCAACCGAGCCCAGCACCGTCAGCACCTTGGCGCGCGGCAGCCCGACGCGGCCGGCGCGAAGGGTTTCGACCTCGACGAGATCGCCATCCTTGGCCTCGCCGGTTGCATCCGGGTCGATCAGATATTCCTCGCCGCGCCGCTCGATCGGCATCAGCCGTCCGCCGCCACCCGGGGTTTCCTTGAAAACGCCCAGAACAGCGCCGCCGCGGCGCTCGAGAATTTTCATGATGCGCGCGGTATAGGCCGTGGACTTGCCATGCGGGGCCGCAAATATCCGTGCCAGCACGAGGTCGCCAATCGCCGCCGCTGTCGACGGCGAGCGGGATTTGCCGCGCCCGCTATCACGTCCGGCATTGCTCTGGCGCACGGTGACAACTGGCGCGGCACCGTGCTTTTCAAGCCATTCGGCCGGCCGGGCGATCAGGTCTCCGCCGCTGCCGCGCATGGTGATTTCGAGCACCGTGACGGCGGGAAGCGTGCCCGGACGCCTGAGCACCTTGCGGTCGCGCTCAAGCAGACCTTCATCCTCAAGTTCGCGCAGCACATCCTTGAGCTCGGTTCTGGTTTCACCCTTGAGCCCGAACGCCTTGGCGATGTCACGCTTGGTGGCGCGGTCCGGGTTCTCGCTCAAAAACCGCAGGATCGTTTCGCGGTCAGGCATGTCGCCACGTCGGAAGGCCACCGGCTGTTCGGCCGTTGTGTCGTCTTCGCCGCCCGGCTTGCCGGGGTTGCTGTTGCGCGGAGGGGTCGCCAAACTCAGTCCTTCTTCGCCGTCGCGGTTTTTGCCTTGGCCGGTTTTGCCTTGGTGGTCTTGGCCTTGGCTTTGGGCTTGGCAGCCTTCTTGGCCGGCGCCTTGGTCTTCTTGCCCGACGCACCCGCCTTGGCGGCGATCATTTCCAGCGCTTCCTCCACCGTGACATCAGCCGGGACCTTGTCCTTGGGAAGGGTCGCGTTGATCTTGCCCCAATTGACATAAGGACCGTACTTGCCATCGCGTACGGTGATCGGGCCGCCGTCGGGATGATCGCCCAGTGCTTTCAATGCAGTCGGTGTGCCACGGCCGCGACCGGGGCCCTTGGCGAGCTTTTCGGCGATCACTGTGACCGCCCGGTTGAGCCCGATGCTGAACACGTCTTCCACCGTCTCGAGATTGGCGTAAGTGCCGTCATGCAGCACGAACGGGCCATAGCGGCCGATGCCGGCCGAAATCATCTTGCCGGATTCGGGGTGCTGGCCGATATCACGCGGCAGGTTGATCAGCGCCATGGCCTTTTCATGGTCGATGCTGGCCACATCCCACCCCTTGGGAATGCTGGAGCGCTTGGCTTCCTTGCCCTCGCCACGCTGGACATAGGGACCGAACCGTCCGGTGCGCAGCGTGATCGGCTCGCTGGTATGCGGATCGATGCCCAGATCCTTCGGCTCGTTGGAGAGTGCCGCATCAGCATCCGAACCTTCCGAAGACAGTTGCCGGGTGAAGCTGCAGTCGGGATAGTTCGAGCAGCCGACAAAGGCGCCGTATTTGCCGAGCTTGAGCGACAGGTTTCCGGTGCCGCAGGTCGGGCAGATGCGCGGGTCCGAATCGTCTTCGCGGACCGGGAACACCAGCGGTGCCAGCGCTTCGTTGAGCGCGTCGAGAACGGCGGTAACGCGCAGGTCCTTGGTGTCGTCGATGTGTTGATGGAATTCCGTCCAGAATTCGCGCAGCACGTCCTTCCAGGCCAGTTCGCCCGCTGAGATCCTGTCCAGCTTCTCTTCAAGATCAGCGGTGAAGCCGAATTCGACATACCGGTTGAAGAAGTTTTCCAGGAACGCGATGACCAGACGACCCTTGGGTTCCGGGGTCAGCCTGCGGTTCTCGATCGTCACATATTCCCGGTCACGCAGCGTTGCCAGTGTCGAAGCATAGGTTGAAGGACGACCGATGCCGAGTTCTTCCATCTTCTTGATCAGCGAGGCTTCGGAAAAGCGCGGCGGAGGTTCGGTGAAATGCTGGGTGGCGTTGATCTTGTCCTTGGCCAGCGCTTCCTGGGCGTTGATCTCGGGCAGCCGCGCATCGTCATCGTCACCGTCGGATTGTTCGCCATCTTCCTTGGCGTCCGTGTAGGCGGCGATGAAACCGTCAAACCGGACAACCGAGCCGGTTGCACGCAAGCCGGCAGTCTTGCCATCCTTGGATGCGGTGATGTCGACCGTGGTCCGTTCGATCTCTGCTGACGCCATCTGGCTGGCGGTGGCGCGCTTCCAGATCAGGTCATAGAGCTTGAGCTGGTCGGCATCGAGGTAGCGTTTGACATCATCGGGCGCGCGCTCAAAGCCGGTCGGGCGAATGGCTTCATGCGCTTCCTGGGCGTTCTTTGCCTTGGTGGTATAAAGCCTTGCCTTTTCCGGGACGTAACGGTCGCCAAAGCGTGCGGCGATTGCCTGCCGGGCCTCGTCGATGGCTTCCGGCGCCATCTGCACGCCGTCGGTACGCATATAGGTGATCAGACCGACAGTTTCGCCGCCGATGTCGATGCCTTCATAAAGTTTCTGCGCCACCTGCATGGTGCGCGACGCGTTGAAGCCGAGCTTGGAAGAGGCGGCCTGCTGCAAGGTCGAGGTCGTAAACGGTGGCGACGGGTTGCGCCGGGTCGGCTTGGCCTCGACGCTGTCGGCGACAAACGACGCACCTTCAAGCATGTCGCGGATGCCGCCGGCCAGATCGCCATTGGTCACCGACATCTTGTTGATTTTTTCGCCGTTGTGCGTGGTCAGCCGTGCGGTGAAGCCATCGCCACGCGGGGTCTTCAGATCGGCGGAGATCTGCCAATATTCCTCGGAGATAAAGCGTTCGATCTCGCTTTCGCGGTCACAGACGAGCCGCAACGCCACCGATTGCACCCGACCGGCCGAACGCGCGCCGGGCAACTTGCGCCACAGCACCGGCGACAGGTTGAAGCCCACCAGATAGTCAAGTGCGCGGCGCGCCAGATAGGCATCGACCAGCGGCGTGTCGATCTCACGTGGATTTTCCATTGCGTCGAGCACGGATTTCTTGGTGATGGCGTTAAACACCACGCGGGAGACCTTCTTGTCCTTGAGCGCCTTTTTCTTGGTCAGTACCTCAAGCACATGCCAGGAAATGGCCTCACCCTCGCGGTCGGGGTCAGTCGCCAGAATCAGCGAGTCGGCACCCTTGAGCGCCTCGGTGATATCCTTGAGGCGCTTGTTGGAGGCGGTGTCGACCTCCCATTTCATGGCAAAGTCTTCGTCCGGAAGCACCGAGCCATCCTTCGCCGGCAGATCACGGACATGGCCAAAGGAGGCCAGCACCTTGTAGCCGCTGCCCAGATATTTGTTGATCGTTTTTGCCTTCGCAGGCGATTCGACTACCACTACATTCATAAGGTTGCTCGCACTCGGGCGTTGAATTTCACGGTACCGCGCAATTTTGCGCCGTACTGGTTGGGTCCACGAAATGTACAGGGAAAGCGGCGGGGTCAAGTCCATCTTCGGAAAAGGGGCTATTTCGCACCTGAATACAACCTAAACGCGATAGTAATCGTATTGCAATTCAAGATATTTGGTTTATCCTGATTTTCAGCAAGGTACGTGGGCCTTCAAACGATGAAATCAGCGACTTGGAAAGAGGTGATGAGTATGGCGGTCCGTCCCACAGCAGGTTCATTGCAGAGTGCCCGGACGGAGCAGAACATCACCTATATAATGCAGAAGCTGTCGGAGTTGCGCACTGTAGCCGACAGCGAAAACGCCGATATGCTGTGCTATTTGATTGAAATGGCCTACATTGAGGCTGGCGATGTGCTGGCCGGGCAGCGCCCTTTACGGACTGTCGAACGCTAGCGATACCATGCCGCCGGGGTGGCGATGCAGCCGGCCGGCAAGATCCAGTTCCAGCAATACCAGATAGACTGTCGCCGGATCGACGCCGGTATGGGCGATGAGGTCGTCGATTTCTGCGGGTGAGGGGCCCAGCGCCTCGATGATCCGCGCCCGGTCGTTTTCCGCAGGTTCGGAGGCTGGTAGGGCGTCGTCATCACCCGTTTCTTCCAGGATCGGGTCATCGCGGGAAATCAGCTGGCTCGACGGCGCCAGTGCATCAATCACGTCGCGGCTTTCGGTGGTTACGATTGCCCCGTCCTTGAGCAGACCGTTGGTGCCCGCCGCGCGTGGGTCCAGCGGAGAGCCGGGAACGGCAAACACCAGTCGGCCAAAATCGGCCGCCCGCCGTGCAGTGATCAACGAACCGGAGCGCTGCGCTGCCTCGATCACCACCAGCCCCAGGCCGATGCCGGCAATCAGCCGGTTGCGGCGCGGGAAATCCCGCGCCCGTGGCTCCCAGCCCATCGGCATCTCGCTCAGCGCCAACCCCTTGCCCGAACAGATCTCGTTATACAGTTCCAGGTTTTCGGGCGGGTAAGGCTGGTCCAGCCCGCCGGCCATGGCGGCGATGGTGCCCTGATCCAGGCTGGCGCGATGGGCGGCGGCGTCGATGCCGCGGGCCATTCCTGAGACAATTACGTAGCCCGCAACCCCCAGTTCGCGCGCCATTCGCGCCGCCATCTTGGCGCCCGATACCGAGGCATTGCGGGCGCCGACGATGCCGACGCTTGTCTGCGTCGCCAGCGTCAGATCGCCGATCGCCGAAATCAGCGGCGGTGCGCCGTCGATGCGCCTGAGTGCGGGTGGGTAGTCGGGCTCGCCGATGCCGATGAGTTGCGCGCCGAAGCGCTGCGTGGCCGCCAGTTCGCGCTCGGCATCGTCTATGCTTGCCACCCGGATGCTGCGCGCCGCACCGCCGCGCCGCGACAGTTCCGGCAATTGCTCGATGGCGGTCTCGGCAGAACCAAAATGATTGATCAGGTCACGAAAGGTCGCCGGGCCGACATTGTCGGAGCGGATCAGCCGCAGCCAGGAGAGCCGTTGGCGGTCGGAGAGGACGACACCGCGTCGTCCTTCGCCGCCCGCAGGCATCAGCCCTTGTCCCCGATCCGGCTTTCGGTTCCTGCCAGCAGCCGGCGGATGTTTGCGTGGTGCTTCAGGATGGTGATGAGCGACATCACCACGAACAGAGAGCCGATGTCCGGCCTCCCATAAAGATAAAGTGCAATCGGCACCGCCACCGCCGCTGCAAGCGCGGCCAGCGAGGAATAGCGAAACAGCTTTGCCATGCCGAGCCAGATAACTGCGAACACAATTACCACCATCGGTGCCAGCCCGAGCAGCACGCCGAGATAGGTGGCCACGCCCTTGCCGCCCTTGAATTTCAGCCAGACCGGATAGAGGTGCCCCAAGAACGCGCCGAGGCCGGCAATCAGCGCCGCCTCCAGCCCGATTGCCTCGCGGGCGACGACAACCGCCACCGTGCCCTTGAGCATATCGGCAAGCAGGGTCGCGGCCGCCAGCTTCTTGTTGCCGGTGCGCAGAACATTGGTGGCGCCGATATTGCCCGAGCCGATCTTGCGCACGTCGCCAAGTCCGGCCATGCGGGTCAATATCAGGCCAAACGGGATCGAGCCGCAGAGATAGCCAAACAGCAAAGAGCCGAGCATCACCGAAGCGGGAAGGGACCAACTGACCAGTTCAGGCACGGTGCGATGTCTCCTGCGTTGCTGCGCAATCTGCCGCCGTACGGGCGTGGATCAGGCACTGTGAACTGTGGCACCTGCAACCAGTGTTTGCAACACCTTGCCGGTGAACCGGGCATCCTCAAAGGCACTGTTCTTGGACCTGGAAACGATCTCGTCCTTGCTCAGCACCCATGGATATTCAGGGTCGATCAGGGCGATGTCGGCGCGTGCGCCCACCTTCAGCGTTCCGGCGTCGAGGCCGAGGATCTGCGCCGGACGGGTCGACAGCGCATCAATCAGCCGCATCAGCGAAACGTCGCCGGAATGGTAAAGCCTGAGCGCTGCCGCCAGCAGTGTTTCCAGCCCGATCGCGCCGTTCTCTGCATCGGCAAATGGCAGCCGCTTGGTGTCGACGTCCTGCGGGTCATGCGCCGAGACGATGATGTCGATGGTCTCGTCGGCAATTGCGGCGACCATGGCACGGCGATCGTCTTCGGTCCTGAGCGGCGGCGACAGCCGGAAGAAGGTGCGGTATTCGCCGATATCGGTCTCGTTAAGGGTCAGGTGGTTGATGGAAATTCCTGCGGTGACCGGCAGCCCGCGCGCTTTGGCGGTGCGGATCACGTCTGCGGATTCAGGCACCGAGATGCTCATCGCGTGGTAACGTGCCTTCGTCAGCGCGGCCAGCCGCAGATCGCGCTCGAGCGGAATGATCTCGGCTTCGCGCGGAATTCCCGGCAGACCCAGCCAACTGGCAAACAGGCCCTCGTTCATCACCCCGGTGGCGATCAGTTGCCGGTCCTGGGTGGCGACGGCCACCACGGCGCCGAAATCGCGCGCATAGGTCATCGCCCGGCGCATCACTGCTGGATTGTCGACCGTGTGCCGGCCATTGCTGAGCATTACCGCACCGGCTTCCAGCAACAGTCCGAATTCGGTCATCTCCTCGCCCCTGAGCCCCTTGGTCAGGGCCGCGACCGGATAGACCCGGATGACGGCTTCGTCGCGCGCCAGCCTTTGCACGTAATCCACCAGCGCCACATCGTCGATCACCGGATCGGTATCCGGCATCATGACGATCGATGTGACGCCGCCGCAGGCTGCCGCGCGGCTTGCCGAGGCAATGGTCTCGCGGTGCTCGGCGCCGGGTTCGCCGATATGCACGCAGGCGTCGACCAGGCCGGGAACGGCAATCAGCCCGGAACAATCCTCGATCTCGGCACCGGCCGGCACGGCAAAACCGGTTGCCGCAGCGCCTATGGCGGCAATCCTGCCGTCGATGATGACGATATCGCCGGTTTCGTCCATCTGCGTTGACGGATCGATGATCCGCACATTGGCGAGTACCCGCGGCTTCATCGCGCCAACTCCCCTTCGAGCATCAGTGTTTCCATCACCGCCATGCGCACCGCCACGCCCATCTCGACCTGTTGCTCGATCACGCTTTGCGGCCCGTCGGCAATGTCGGAGGCGATCTCGACACCGCGGTTCATCGGGCCGGGATGCATCACCAGCGCGTCTTCCCTGGCCAGTTTCAGTTTTTCGGCATCAAGCCCGAAATAGCGGAAATACTCGCGTACCGATGGCACGAAGGAACCGGCCATGCGCTCGCGTTGCAGCCGCAGCATCATCACCACATCGGCATCCCTGAGCCCGTCTTCCATCCGGTGGAATACCTCGACGCCCATGTCGGCGATGCCCGCGGGCAGCAGCGTCGAAGGGGCGATCACCCGCACCCGCGCGCCCATCGCGTTGAGCAACAGAATGTTGGAGCGGGCAACGCGCGAATGCAGCACGTCACCGCAGATGGCAACGATCAGCCGACCGACCTTGCCCTTGGCGCGGCGAATGGTCAGCGCGTCCAGAAGCGCCTGGGTCGGGTGCTCATGGGCGCCGTCACCGGCATTGATCACCGGGCAGCCGACCTTTTGTGCAAGCAGCGCCACTGCGCCGGCCGATGAATGCCGCACCACCAGCACGTCGGGCCGCATGGCGTTGAGCGTCATCGCCGTATCGACCAGGGTTTCGCCCTTCTTGACACTGGAATTGGCCACCGACATGTTCATCACGTCCGCACCCAGCCGTTTGCCGGCGAGTTCGAACGAAGCCTGGGTCCGCGTCGAGTTTTCGAAAAACAGGTTGATCTGGGTCAGCCCGCGCAGGGTCGAGGTCTTTTTTTCGCGCTGTCGCGAGAGTTTGACGGCCTCGTCCGAGCGGTCGAGCAAATAATGGATGTCCTGCTCCGAGAGCTGCATGATACCCAGCAGGTGACGGTGCGGAAATGACATCGGGTGTCCTGTGATCTAGAATTTGCAGTGTTCATAGAAAGGTTCTCGCACGGGGGCAAGGATGCGCTGGCGGAAAACGCTGATGTCCCCATGCAATACGTAACGAATCCCTGTAAGCGAGGTGCGATGAGCCCGACCCAACCTTCAGGCCACCAGGCCGACAATCAGAGCCCGCCGTTTTCGGGGCACAACGCGTTTCGATCCGATCCCCTGCTCAAGGATATCGCCAGCGACATGCCGCGTGCGCTGCGCGACGATTTCGAGACCACCGGCAAGTTCGTGGCCTCTGCTGAAGCCCAGGATCTCGCCCGTATTGCCAACCGCGCGGTGCCGGAACTGAGAACCCATGACGGTTTCGGCAACCGCATCGACCAGGTGGATTTCCATCCCAGCTGGCATGCGCTGATGCGTCGTGGTGTCTCGATCGGCTTGCAGGGCTCGGTCTGGGAGGGAAAGCGCGAGGAAGCAGGCTTTGCTCATCAGGCCCGCGCCATCCGCTTCTATCTAACCGCCGGGCTCGAATGCGGCCACCTGTGCCCGCTGACCATGACCAACGCCTCGATCGCCGCCATCATGGCCTCGCCGCGCATTGAAAAAAGCTGGGCGCCGCTGGTGGTCTCGCGCCGTTATGATTCCAGCAACCGCCCGGCGATGCAGAAGTCCGGTGTTACCATCGGCATGGGCATGACCGAAAAACAGGGCGGCACCGATGTCCGCGCCAATGAAAGCGTGGCCGTGCGTGCTGGCGAGGGGGTCTATCGATTGGAAGGCCACAAATGGTTCATGTCGGCGCCGATGTCGGACGCATTCGTGATGCTGGCCAAGACCGGCGATGCGGTGAGCTGTTTTCTGGTGCCGCGCATTCTCGAAGACGGCAACCTCAACGGCCTGCGGCTGCAACGGCTCAAGGACAAGCTCGGCAACCGCTCGAATGCCTCCTCGGAAGTCGAGTTTTCCGACACCTACGGGTTCCTGCTCGGCGGCGAGGGCGAGGGCATCCGCACCATTCTGGACATGGTCACCCTGACCAGGCTCGATTGTGCGCTTGCTTCCGCCGGCATGATGCGCGCGAGCCTTGCCGAGGCGGTGCATCACTGCCGTCACCGCCGGGTGTTTGGCGAGTTGCTGATCGATCAACCGCTGATGATCCGGGTTCTGGCCGATCTGGCGCTCGATGTCGCCGCCGCCACTGCGCTGTCACTGCGGCTTGCCCGCTCCTTTGATAACGCCCGTGACAAGCCCGCCGAAGCCGCCATTGCCCGGCTGATGACGCCGGTGATCAAGTACTGGGTCTGCAAGATCGCGCCATCGATCATCTATGAGGTGATGGAATGCATGGGCGGCAACGGCTATGTCGAGGAGCGCGCTGCTGCCCGCCATTACCGCGAAGCGCCGGTCAACGCGATCTGGGAAGGCTCGGGCAATGTCATGGCGCTCGATGTGCTCAGGGTGCTGACCCGCGGCCGCGAACTTTGCGATGTGGCGTTGCAAAGCATCAACGACGATCTTGGCGCGGCCGGTCCGCGAACCGTTGATGTGCTCAGGGCCTGCATGGCGGTTGCCGAACGCGACGAGGGCGCAAGCCGGATGCTGACCGAGCAACTGGCGTTGGCTGCTGCTGCTGCCGAGCTCACCCGTCTTGGCGCCGGTCATGTCGCCGAAGCCTTTGTCGAAACCCGGCTGGGCGGCGCCTGGCGCTCGACCTATGGCATGCTTGACGCGCGCTTTGATGCGCGCCAGATCGTCGACATGCTGTATCCGCCGGCAACCTGAATTTATCCAGCCAACTGGCCGACGACCCACAGCACGGCGGGAATGGTCAGGAACGAGGCGATGGTCTGCAGCATTGCGACCGCCGCATAGAGCGGCGCGTCACCCCCCATCTGCCGCGCCAGTACAAAGCCGTTCATTGCCGTCGGTACCGCTGCGCACAGTGCCAGGATGATCAGCGTCTCGCCGCCAAGCCCGAAGCCGAGCGCCAGCCCGATCATGATCACCGGAAACACCAGCAGCTTGAGAACCACCGGCAGTATCAGTGCCGGGGTCGGGCGCAAGGCATCGGTGACCATTAATCCGGCGCCGATCATGACCAGGCCAAGCCCCAGCGCCGACCGGGCGACAAGGTCGATGGCCTGTTCCATCGGTGGGTAGATGCCAAATGGCAGTGCGCCAACCAGGATCCCGCCGAGACAGCCGAGAATCAGCGGGTTGCCGATGATCCGCCGGGCCAGCGAACCGAAGCTGCGGGTGCCGGTCCCGAACCACACCATCATTGCCACATTGATCAGGTTGAGCGGGATGACGATCACCGCCATGACCAGCGCGACTAGCGCCAAACCTTCGACGCCCGCCAGCTTCTCGGCAATCGCCAGCGCGATGAACCCGTTCCAGCGCGACGAGGTCTGGAACACCGAGCTGTAGCTGGCATCCGAGATGCCCTGGGCCCGGGCGAGGGGATAGACCGCCAGCAACAGGGCAATCATCACCATGACCGCGATCAGCGATACCATCGCCACCGTGCCCAATTCGAAGCTGCTGTAATCGGCCTGCGCCAGCGTCAGGAATAAAAGCGCGGGAAACAGCACGTAATAGCCGAGTGTTTCCAGCCCCGGCCAGACGCTTTGATCGATAAAGGGTGCGCGTTTGAGCGCCACGCCTAGCAGCACGATCAGGAAGATCGGCAGGATGCTTTCGAATATCGGGATCATGGGCTGTTCCTGTTGGAAAGGGGCCCGTCATAAGCGGGCGGTTTCCACAGGGCAATGCCATCCGTTAACCTTAACAAATGGTTTACATTGCGCCTGCGGAACCCGAAGTCCATGGTTGGAGTTAATGATATGTCTCTCGTGATTGGTAACGGACCTGTTATGACGCCGAGCCGCCTGTTTTATGCCGCCATGATGATATTTTGGGTTTGCTTCCTGTCGTTGCTGGCCTTGGTGGTGACCTATGCGCCGCAGGGTGGGGTACATCTGGCAGGACTGAAACTGTTTTCCAACACCGGATTGATTGATTCCCTGCTGACGGCGATGAAGGCGATCGGCATTCAGCCAACCGCGCAGAGCATGATATTCGGCCTTCTCGGCGGCCTCAATCTTGCTGCAGCCGGCCTGATTCTGTTTGCCACAATGTTCCGGGTGCTCGGTGAAGAGGCCGAGCAGCGCGATGCGCGGCCATTGGCCGAAGGAGCGGCGATGTGCGCCGCTGCGGCGGCAGCGGTTACTATGGTTTTGGGCTTTGCCGGCGGCCAGGCAGGGACCCTGTTGCTGCTTGAGATCGCAGCCCTTGGCGGGCTTCTGCTGATCGTTCTCTCGCTCACCTCTATTCCTGTCGCCAGCGATCCTGCAGCCGACGATACAGCCTTGCTTGAGGACGTCATTGCAGATCATGCCGCCAGCCATGCGGCCTTCAGCGCCCAGTTAGCCACGCTTTCACGTCGGGAGCAGGCGACATGAAGATATTCCTCATTCTTTGGGCTGCCCCCATCGTCCTGCTCGGCGGCTGGTATGGACTGTCCTACTACGATCTCAATTTCGGGTTTCGAATTCTGACCCGCGATCTGCACGATCTGGTGTTCGTGATCTACGGCAATCTTCTCGGCATGCCGCCCGAATCGATCCCACCATTGGTGCTCAAGGCAATTGTCTTTGATACGTTTCTGGTGCTGGGCTTCGTTGTGCTCAAGCGTCGGCGCAAGCAGATCTGGTCGGCGATCCAGCACTATTTCGGCTGGGACAAGGGCGAGGAAATGGTCCGGGAGTCCAAGACCGTGCCCGAGATCAATTATTCAAACATCCCCTGAGTGGGACTGAGCCGCAGCACGTAAACCCGTCAACCTGTCGAGTGCGCCCTGCAGGATGAAGCTGGCAGCGGCCGAATCGATCCGTTCCTTGCGCTTCTTGCGCGATACATCCATTTCGATCAGTGCCCGCTCGGCAGCCACCGTCGACAGCCTCTCGTCCCAGAACACGAAGGGCAGGTCGGATTTTTCCGCCATGTTTCGTACGAACGCGCGGGTCGCCTGCACTCGCGGGCCTTCGCTGCCGTCCATGTTGACCGGCAGGCCGATCACCGCAGCCCCAACCCGATCGCGTTCAAACGCCGCCAGCATCGCCACGGCGTCGAGCGTGAATTTCTTGCGCTTGATCATCGGTCGTGGCGACGCCAGCCTGAGCGACAGATCCGAGACCGCCAATCCGATGGTTACAGTCCCCAAGTCGATCCCTGCAATGGTCTGACCCGGCTGGATGCACCTGGCGAGTTCCTCTATTTCGATAACCGCCATGTCTTGCACTCCGCCTTTGCGCCAGCGGCGACGCCGCGTTAGATATGAGAAAATCCGGTTTAACGAACAAAACCGACAAATACGAGGAGATATCCAATGAAGATCACCTGGCTCGGCCATTCGGCATTCCGGCTTGAAACCGCCAAGGCGACGATCCTGATAGATCCGTTTTTGACCGGCAATCCGGGCTTTGAAGGCAATGACAGGAAAGACGCGGTCAAGGGTGTCACCCACATCCTGCTTACCCACGGCCATGGCGATCACGTAGGGGACGCCGCCGAGATTGCAAAGCAGACCGGCGCCACCATTCTCGCCAACGCCGACCTGGCGGCATGGATTGGCCATCATCACGGGCTTGAGAAGATCGAAGCGGGCAATACCGGTGGCACCGTTCCGCTCGGCAGTTTCTCCGCCACCTTCGTCAATGCGCTGCATTCCTCCGCTCAGATCACTTCCGATGGCGTGTCGCACTCGCTCGGCAATGCCAACGGCTTGATGCTGCATTTTGATAATGAACCGTCGCTGTTGCACATGGGCGATACCGACATCTTTTCCGACATGGCGCTGATCAACGAGTTGCACCGTCCGGAAATCGGCATTGTGCCGATCGGCGACCGCTTTACTATGGGCGGCGCGGTGGCGGCGCTGGCCTGCCGCCGGTTTTTCTCCTTCGCCAAAGTGCTGCCTTGTCATTATGGCTCGTTTCCGTTTCTCGACCAGACAGCGGATGGGTTTCTCGAAGCAATGGAAGACGACGCCGCCAGCGTCGCCGTGCCGAAATCCGGCGGCTTAATCGAGGTCTGACCGTGAGGTTCGACAAATCGGCGTTGCGCAGTTGCGCCGCCTGCCAGCCACCGTTATAGCGGGGCCACCCGTTCACACGACCCGATGAGGACCTGATGTCCGTAGATTTAGCCACCGTCAAACGTGTCGCGCACCTGGCCCGCATTGCGGTGACCGATGAGGAAGCCAGCCGCATGGAAGGCGAACTCAACGTCATCCTCGGCTTTGTCGAGCAGTTGTCGGAAGTTGACGTCGACGGCGTCGAGCCGATGACCTCGGTAATGCCGATGGGGATGAAGAAGCGCGAGGATGTCGTCACCGATGGCTCCAAGGCTGACGACATCGTTGCCAATGCGCCCGAAACCACCGACAATTTCTTCGTGGTGCCGAAGGTGGTCGAGTAAGCCCATGTCGGTCTCGGTCGCAGTTTGCAGCCGCGCCACCGCCGTCCGGCTCTGTGAAAATCATGGCGTCATCATGTGTGGTGCCGTGTTCGATAATCCTGATTCCGGCTATTCCCGGTTCTTTGAAAAGAAGTTGTCCGCATGACCGACCTGACCCGTCTGACCATCGCCGAAGCCCGAGACGAAATGGGCAAGGGCGGCTTTTCCAGCCTCGAGCTGACCGACGCCTATCTCGGAGCCATCGAGGCCGCCAATCCGGCGATCAATGCCTATGTGAAGGTCACCGCCGACAAGGCCCGTGACATGGCCAAGGCCTCCGATGCCCGCCGCGCCGACGGCAAGGCCGGCGCGCTGGAAGGCATTCCGCTTGGCATCAAGGATCTCTATGCCACTGAAGGTGTGCACACTCAGGCCTGCAGCCACGTGCTTGATGGTTTTGAGCCGCGCTATGAGTCCACCGTCACCGCCAATCTGTGGGCTGACGGCGCGGTCATGCTGGGCAAGCTCAACATGGACGAATTCGCGATGGGCTCGTCCAATGAAAGCTCCTATTACGGCCCGGTGATCAACCCTTGGCGCGCGGAAGGCTCCAACGCCAATCTGGTGCCGGGCGGTTCCTCGGGCGGCTCAGCCGCAGCGGTTGCAGCACTGCTGTGCGCTGGTGCTACCGCCACCGACACCGGTGGCTCGATCCGCCAGCCCGCGGCGTTTACCGGCACCGTCGGCATCAAGCCCACCTATGGCCGCTGCTCGCGCTGGGGCATTGCTGCCTTCGCTTCCTCACTCGATCAGGCAGGCCCGATCGCCCGCGACGTGCGCGATGCGGCGATCATGCTCAAGTCGATGGCATCGGTCGATGACAAGGACACCACCTCGATGGACATGCCGGTGCCCGATTACGAGGCCGCGCTCGGCGGTTCGGTCAAGGGCCTGAAGATCGGAATCCCGCGCGAATACCGTATCGACGGCATGCCCGCGGAAATCGATGCGCTGTGGCAGCAGGGAATCGCCTGGCTCAAGGATGCAGGCGCCGAGATCGTCGACATCGAGCTGCCGCACACCAAATATGCGCTACCCGCCTATTACATCGTCGCACCTGCCGAAGCCTCGTCGAATCTCGCTCGCTACGACGGTGTCCGCTACGGCCTGCGTGTACCCGGCAAGGACATTGCCGAGATGTATGAAAAGACCCGTGCCGCCGGTTTCGGCCAGGAGGTCAAGCGCCGCATCATGATCGGCACTTACGTGCTTTCGGCCGGCTACTACGACGCCTATTACCTGCGCGCCCAGAAGGTCCGTACACTGATCAAGCGCGATTTCGAACTGGCCTTTGACGCTGGTGTCGACGCCATCCTGACGCCCGCCACCCCGTCCTCGGCCTTTGCCGTAGGGGATGAAAATCTCGCCAGCGATCCGGTCAAGATGTATCTCAACGACATCTTCACCGTCACCGTCAACATGGCGGGCCTTCCCGGTATTGCCGTGCCCGCCGGCCTTGATCCCAAGGGTCTGCCGCTCGGCCTGCAGCTGATCGGTCGCCCGTTCGACGAGGAAACCCTGTTTAGGACCGCTCACGTGATCGAACAGGCCGCCGGCCGGTTCGAGCCCAAGCGCTGGTGGTAGCAAGCCGGTATAAGCGGTTGTAACAAGACAGCAAAACGCCCGCCGCAAGCGAGTATGTGCGGCGGGCTTGTCGCCCATTTGTCGTGGCGGGAAACCGGGGCGACATCACACGGGGATCATTCGATGATGATTTCCCCGACCATCTTGCGATGGAATCTGCAGTAGTAGGTCTGCGTGCCTGTGTCCGCGAAGGTGATGCTGCCGCTCTTGTTCTTGCGCAGCGTCTTTGTGTCCCAGCTCTTGTCATCGGCCGTCGCAGTATGCGGGGCGATGTCGTGATTGATCCATTCCACCGTGTCGCCGGCCTTGATCACGAGTCGTTCGGGATCGAAGTGAAAACTCTTGATCTCGACCTGATGGGTGGTTGCGGCACGGCCTTCACGAACGCCTGAAAGCAGCCCGGCGCATCCGGCGGCGAATACGCCACCGAATTGCCGACGGGTAATCCTGCTCATGAGGCGCAGCCTAATTGCGCAACCATGTGCTCGGCATGGCCTTCATGCTGGGTAAAGGTGGCCAGCGCATCCTCGAGAAGGTCCTTCAGCGGTGCCACCGTGACGGCGGGCAGGAAGCTCTCGGCAATCGTCTTGTTGACGACCTGATGGTAGGCCAGCTCGTTGGTTGCATAGGCGCAATCGAAAGCTTCGCCCTCAAGCGACATCAGCTCGGCCCGCTTGTCGGCGGCACCCTTGACCAGCGCCTGGCTCAGTGCATTGTCTTCGGGCGTGACCTTGAGCTCGGTGACCAGCGCGATGGCGGCGTCGTTGACCGCTGCGTGGTCGCGCACCATGGTGTTGGCAAAGTCGCGCACATCGGCATTATCCGACAGCGCCAGCGCCAGATGGGCATAGCGGATATCGATGTCACCGGCAGTGTAGGCGGCGTGGGCGATCTGCAGGTCATTCATGGCGTCGGCGGCCACAGCAGGGGCCGAAAACAGCATCGGCACAAGGGCAAGGGAAAGGATCGGGTGTCTCATCGGGGGTACTCCGGTTGGTTTAAGGAGCCCATTGATCGCAAGAGAAACAGTACGGGTGAATGCTGGATCCGCCGATAATTCTGCCCGATCGTTCCGTAGTGTGGACATTCCCGGGGTTTGGCGCATTATGTCAGCATGCTTGACCTGCTCAGTGATATCCTCACCCGGCTTTCCCTCAAAGGGACGCTTTATTTCCGTTCGAGTTTTTCCGAACCCTGGGGCGTACGCGTGCCGGCCTTTAACAATGTGGCCCGGTTTCACTACGCACACCGCGGCGATTGCCTGATCTATTTGCCATCGACCGGTGACACCTTGATGCTGGCCCAGGGCGACCTTGCGATCATCCCCCATGGCGCCCAGCATGTGCTGCATTGCCCGATCACGGTGCCACCGGATGCAATCGAGCTTGAACAGGTGATTGAGCGCTCGGGCTTCAAGGGCGACGGTGTGCTGGTCTGGGGTGGCGATGGAGGCAAGCGCGACATCCAGTTGATTTGCGGGCATTTTTCCTTGGCGCCCGGCGTCCGCCACATGATTTATGACCGTTTGCCGCCGATCCTGCACATCCCCAATTACGGCGAGGCCGCAGGCGCCTGGCTTGACGCCACGCTCAGGGTGATCGGCGCAGAAGCCGGTGGCTCCCGGCTGGGTGGTGACCTGATCGCGCTGAAAATGTCGGAGGCAATTTTCGCCCAGGCGATCCGGGCCTATATCGAACGCAGCGAGGGCGACGCCCATTCGCTTTCGGGCTTCGCCGACCGCAGGCTGGCCCGCGCGCTGCAAGCTTTCCACCGCAATCCCCAGCGCAACTGGAGCATCGACGCGCTGGCGCGTGAGGCCGGCATGTCGCGCACCACCTTTGCCGTTGCCTTCACCAGCAAGTTCGGGGTCACGCCGCTGCACTACATGACATCCTGGCGGATGCAGATCGCCCGCCAGGCGTTGGTCGAGCATCATGCCAGCGTAGCCGATGCCGCGGCGCTCGCCGGCTACGCCTCCGAATCGGCGTTCTCGCGGGTGTTCAAGCGCGAAACCGGCTTTTCTCCCGCTGCCAGCCGCAGCCAGGCACAATCCCCCAGAATTTAGCCATTCTCCAATGCTTACGGTTGCATTGCTCATTTAGCTGGGTGAACAGCGCTGTAGTGTCCCACAACGGCACTCTGCCATAGCGCGCCGCCGCTGCGGCGGGCCTGAACTGGGGTATGGCGCGCCTGGGGGGCTTGATGGCGCGCCCGTTACCGGCGACAGTGTCGGGATCCAGGCTGGTTGACCGGCAACGGCCTACAACTCGGGGAGCAAAGCCCGCATGCTTGCCATAAGGCCGGCCAATTCGGCCGACGCCCAGCATCTTGCCCGAATCGGGCTGGCTGCCTGGGAGGCAGTGGTCGGCAGTTGGGGTGAAGATGCCGACAGGCTCCACGACAACGCCGAAGCTGCCTATTATGATTTCTGCACGCGTTTCTGGCCCGACATCCTTGTCGCCGAATGGAATGGTGATCTCGCAGGGTGGGGGTCTTGCGAAAAGGCCGATGACTTCATCACCGATCTCTGGGTCCAGCCGGAGTTTCAGCGCAAGGGGATAGGCTCAGGCCTGCTTGAGGTCATCGAGGCGCAGATCATTCAGCGCGGTTACCCCGCAGCCCGGCTCGAAACCCATGCGCGCAACGCCGGGGCGATCCGGCTCTACAAGCGGCTCGGCTATCGCGTAAAAGCCTATTTTGTCACCTATTCGGACGTGATCGACCAGGATATCGACAAGGTCGAGATGATCAAGGATTTCGATCTCGACGCCAGCCCGGAGGAAGCCGACGAAGACGGGCTCTATGGGATCTGAAACCGGCAATGCGCGGGCAAAAAAAAGACCCGGAGGCAATAATGCGGTCCGGGTTTTTGAGTTGGGCAAAGATCACTTCGCCTAGAGGGAACTTTAATTCATAGGGCGGGTCATGCCACCGTCTACGCGGCCGACGTCGTTTCGGCGGCCATCTGATCGAGAACCCGGTCAAACAGGTCGTGATTTCGGCAAAAGCCCGGCGCTTCGTCAGGGTTGATTTCATGGCCCAGCCACTCCTGGCAACTGTCGGGCCGGTCGCAGGTCAGGCAGCGGTTGGCAGCCCGACGCAGGACCGCGGCGTGATCGGGCAGGCCGCGCATCTCGTCAGCGACGCCGAGCTTGTCCATCATTGCGTCCATCAGGTCGGCTTGCTGGGTCAGGCGGCTGAAAATATCGAGAACGCTCATCGGCCATTCCTCCTCTAACTGGCCGTGAATTTACGCCCGAAAACGCTGTCTGCTTTGATCCTGGTCAAACAATTTGCAGATAGTGGCGAGAGGCAAGGAGCGTTGTCATGCGCCGAAAGCCTTGCAGTCTGGCCGGCTTTGTTCTACCGGACAGGACGCTGAACGTTCCCAATCAATGAGCATGCCATGAGCCTTGTCGATACCCGCACTCCTGAACCCAAACGCCTTGTTCCCGGCGCCACCGGCGATTGGGAGATTGTCATTGGCCTCGAGGTTCACGCTCAGGTGACCAGCAACTCGAAACTGTTCTCGGGCGCTTCGACCCATTTCGGCAGTGCCGCCAATTCCAATGTCAGCCTGGTCGATGCGGCGATGCCCGGCATGCTGCCGGTAATCAACCAGGAATGCGTGGCCCAGGCCGTGCGTACCGGGTTGGGACTCAAGGCCCAGATCAACAACCGCTCGGTATTTGACCGCAAGAACTATTTCTATCCCGACCTGCCGCAGGGCTATCAGATCTCCCAGTTCAAGGACCCGATCGTCGGTGAGGGCGAGATCATCATCTCGGTCGGTCCCGACCGCCAGGGCAATTTCGAGGATATCGAGATCGGCATCGAGCGGCTGCACCTTGAACAGGACGCCGGCAAGTCGATGCACGACCAGCACCCGACCATGTCCTATGTCGATCTCAACCGCTCCGGCGTGGCGCTGATGGAGATCGTCTCCAAGCCCGACATGCGCTCGGCCGATGAGGCCAAGGCCTATGTCACCAAGCTGCGCTCGATCCTGCGCTACCTCGGCACCTGCGACGGAAACATGGACGAAGGCTCGATGCGCGCCGACGTCAACGTCTCGGTCCGCAAGCCCGGCGGCGAGTTCGGGACCCGTTGCGAGATCAAGAACGTCAACTCGATCCGCTTTGTCGGCCAGGCCATCGACTACGAAGCCCGCCGCCAGATCGCGATCATCGAGGACGGCGGCAGCATTGATCAGGAGACGCGTCTGTTTGACCCGGCCAAGGGTGAAACCCGCTCGATGCGCTCGAAGGAGGACGCGCATGATTACCGCTATTTCCCCGATCCGGACCTGCTGCCGCTTGAATTCGATGATGCTTTTGTCGAAGCGCTGAAGGCCGATCTGCCGGAACTGCCCGATGACAAGAAGGCCCGGCTTGTCGCTGACATGGGACTGAGCGTCTATGACGCCTCGATCCTGGTCTCGGAAAAGGCGATTGCCGATTATTACGAATTGCTGGCTTCGGGCCGTGACGGCAAGACCGCAGCCAACTGGGTCATCAACGACTTGCTGGGCGCCTTGAACAAAGCCGGCAAAGGCATTGAAGAGACTCCGGTTTCGCCCGAGCAGCTCGGCGGCATTCTGGATCTGATCAAGGATGGCACCATTTCCGGCAAGATCGCCAAGGATCTGTTCGAGATCGTCTTTACTGAAGGTGGCAACCCGGCCGAGATCGTTGAAGCCAGGGGCATGAAGCAGGTCACCGACACTGGCGCCATCGAAAAGGCTGTTGACGAGATCATCGCCGCCAATCCGGATCAGGTGGCCAAGGTCGCGGCCAAGCCGGCGCTGGCCGGCTGGTTCGTCGGTCAGGTGATGAAAGCCACTGGCGGCAAGGCTAACCCCAAGGCGGTGCAGGATCTGGTCAAGGCCAAGCTCGGCATCGAAGACTGACCGTCAAGCCGATGGCCATCAGCAACGCCGCGGCAATGCATGAAGCCCAGGTTCTCTGGGCCTATCACGATACCGGGACGCCGCTTGCCGCCGCCGATGCGATCATCGGATTGGGCAGTTATGATCTGCGGGTATCTGACCGTTGCGTCGAGCTGTATCAGAACCGGCTGGCGCCGCGAATTGTCTTTGCAGGCGCGTCGGGCAATTGGACGCGGGGCATGTATGCGACGTCAGAAGCGCAGGCTTTTGCTGACCATGCCATCGCCCTTGGCGTTCCCGCGGACGCGATCAGTCTTGAGCCAAAATCAACCAATATCGCCGAAAACATCGGCTTTGTCCGCGCGCTGCTGCCGGATGCGCAACGGGTCGTCTGGGTGACGAAGCCGCAAACCCGGCGCCGGGTGAGCGCGTCGCTGATGGTAAATTGGCCCGAAGTGTTCTCGATGATCGCCGCGCCTGAGCATGGGCTGGCAGCACAGCCGAGCGAGCATCACCCCTTAGAGGCGCTGATTGCCGAGATGGTCGGCGACGTCTGGCGCATGGTGGCCTATGCCGAAAAAGGCTTTCAAGCCAGCCAACCGCTTCCGCCGGAAGTACGAAATGCGTTTGATACCCTTGTCGTGGCCGGGTTTACCCACCATTTGCCAGCAGGCGTGCGTTCACTTGACCATTGATTGATTGCTGGATGATGCTGGATTGTGGGTTGCTACCCGCCTGCCACCAACCACTGATCGTCCAGCAGACACGGCCGAGCCGTGAAAACCTGAGGAAACTGCCGATGTTTTTTGTCCGCTCCGCGTCGTCCCGGGACAACGCCGCCATCCGTGAAGTCCTGGCCGAGATCTGGCGGGCGACCTACGCGCAGTTCTATGGCGCAGACAAGGTTGAGCAGATCATCGCCGACTGGCATTCCGAAGCTGCTGTCACGGCAGCGCTTTCGCGTCCGGATGGCGAGTATCTGGTAGCCGACGATGGCAAGATGATTGGCGGCGTTGCATTTGCCAGCAAATCTGCTGATGGCAAGACGATTACGCTGCACCAGCTCTACGTTCGGCCCGAATGTCAGGGGCTTGGGATCGGTCGCGATCTGTTCGCCGAGATCGAGAGCTGCTTTCCCGACGCTGAAAAACTCACCCTGGAAGTGGATCCGGGCAACGAACCGGCGATCGGCTTCTATCAGGCTCACGGCATGGCCGAGGCAGGCCGCACAGAGAATTGCGGGAAGGATCAGTCGGGAATTCCGGCGCTGATTCTCGAAAAAAGGATCACTGGATAGCGCGGTGGCAAGTCAGACCCCGAATTCCAAATCGCCAAAGGCGGGGAATAAGAAGGGTGGCTGAAACAGCAACAGCCCCAAAAAATCGGCTGCTGTTTCAGGTGGCGACGCTGACCCCTTGGGGAGGATGATATAGTGGCGCTTGCTGTCGAAATTCGTACTGCCGAAAAGACCGATGTGGCCGCGATCGCCGCCATGTTTGCGCAGGATGACCTGGGTGGCCATAGCGATAGTGCCGATCCCGCCGATCTGCCGCTTTATCATGCGGCCTTTGAACGCATCGCCGCGAGCGCCAATGACACCTTGTTTGTCGCGGTCAGCGAGGGTGAGGTGGTAGGCACCTTCCAGACCACGCTGATTATTTCGATGACCGGCAAGGGCTCGTCGAGTCTGATCATCGAGGCTGTCCATACCCGCTCGGATCGCCGCGGATTGGGGATCGGCGCGGCGATGATCGGCCACGCCAACGAACAGGGCAGGGTGCACGGCGTGCGGCTGGTGCAATTGACGTCGAACGCCACGCGGGTTGACGCACACCGCTTCTACAACCGCCTCGGCTTTGTCCAGAGCCATCTCGGATTCAAGATGAAAATGCGCTGAGCATCGCCACGTGCGCCACTGGACATCAGCGCCGGACCGCGTCATAAGGCAGGCACAGCCCAAGGGGGAATGCCCCCGCGCGGCCCCCCGGACGAGAGGCTTACATGAAGACGCTACTTCTTCAGATTTTCACCTGGTGGAACGGTCAGACAATGGGAACGCGTTTCCATACCTGGCGGCATGGCAGGCGCGTCGGCGAGGATGAGATGGGCAACGTCTATTATCAGGGCGGAACCGATTCGGAAGGCCGCACCCGTCGCTGGGTGATTTACAATGGCCCGGCCGACGCCTCGAAGATCCCGTCCGGCTGGCATGGCTGGATGCATCACCGCACCGACGTCGCACCCTCGGCGGAAACCTATGTGGCAAAGCCGTGGGAACTGGCGCACCAGCAGAACTACACCGGCACCGCGCTGGCCTACCGGCCGAAGGGATCGATCCTCAATCAGGGCGCCCGTCCGCATGTAACCGGCGACTACGACGCCTGGACCCCGAAATCCTGAATTCTTCATTGCGACCGGCGCAGCCATGACACAATTGCATGGTTAACGCTTCAGTGACGGCGTTGAATTAGGGTCTCGATCAAAGACGCCCTGGATCACGCCCGACCGGCACCCCGCCGACGGGACATCGTTGTGACGAGTGAAGCATATGAATTTCAAAGCTAATAATATTGCCGGGCGCGCCATGGCGCTGGTGCTCGGTGCGGTCGCGGTTTTAGGCGTGCAGGTGCCAGCAGAAGCCGCACGCGTCGAAAACCCGGTGGCCGTCTTTTCCGGCATCGACAAGATCACCGGGCGGATCACGACCTTCGATGTCTATGTCAACGAGACCGTGCAGTTTGGCGCGCTGCAGGTGACGCCGCGTGTGTGTTACAGCCGCGACGAAACCGAGGCGCCCAAGACCACCACTTTTGTCGAGGTCGATGAAATCACCCTCGATCGCAAGATCCGGCGGTTGTTTACCGGCTGGATGTTTGCCGATTCTCCCGGCCTCAATGCTGTTGACCACGCCGTCTATGACGTCTGGTTGAAAGAGTGCAAGCAAAGCTCCGACGTGCCGCCACCCGCACCGGCCGACGCGAACTGATCGCGCCGACCGGCTGCTTCAAGGGGAGTATTAGCGTGAGGCCACGGGGGTAACCAGTGGTGTGATCCGGCGGATCGTCACGCGGCGATTGAGCCGTTCCGGCGCTTCCGTGCGAACCTTCAGATACCGCTCGCCATAGCCCTGGGTGACCAGGTTTTCCGGCGGGATCCCGAACACATCTGTGAGCGCGACGGCCACGGTTTCGGCGCGCTCGTCAGACAGCACCAGATTGGCTTCATCGCGGCCCACCGCATCGGTATGGCCCTCGATCAGGAAGGTCTCCGCGGGGTTGTTTTCGAGGATCTCTTCCATTGCATCGGCAACATTTGAAAGCTGCTGGATTTGGTCCTCGGCAATCGTCGCCTTGCCGAATTCGAATGTCAGGGAATCAAGATCGATGCGGCGAACCTTGTCGCGAATTCGGGCCGAATAGCGGACTTCCTCGACCGAATACAGCCGTTCGACCTGCTCCACCGGCGGCTCCATAAGAAACTCGAGGTAAGCTGATGGCTCGGCCACGGTGGCCTCCAGAATATACTCGTCTATCGGGATCGACAGCTGCAATGGCGGCAGTTCGCGGCCCGGATCGACAAAGGCCTCGCGGGAGCCGTCGCTGCGCGCATTTGCATAAAACAGCACATATTCCTGGCCGTCGGGCATCACCCGCGTGCGCTGGATCACATCGCCCCAGCGATTGGTGATGGTGACCAGCTGTACCCCGTTGGGTCTGACGATCACTTCCCGGACGCGACCGCCACGCAGCTGCTCATAATAGACTTCGTCGCTGCCGGCGCGCAGCCGCTGATCGTCGTCGTGCTCGATGATGGTGCGGTTATCCACCTCAATGATCGTGCGGTTATCGATCTGGTTGATGATCGTCACATCGGTCTGGCGCTCCCGTACCGGGCGTTCCTTGACCCGTTCACCCTGTTCGGACATGGCCCGTTCGGGTGCGCGACGATCATTTGCTGCCGGCGCCTGGGCTTCAGCGTCCGATTTAGGTGCGGCTGCCGGTCGCGCAGATGGTTTTGAACGGGCAGGAGCGGGGGCTTCGCCTGCCTTGGCCGGTTCGGCATCTTCCTTGGCGCTGTCGAGCACTGGCGCGCCGTCCTCGACAGGCAGCGTCAGCACTTCTTCTGCTGGTTCGGCGGCAGGTTGCTTGGCGGGCGCGGGCTGTTCGGCAGTTGCGTCAGCTGCTGGTTCTGCCGTCGGCTCGGCTGTCGCGTTCGGCTTGGCTTGCGGAGTGGGTGCATTTTCAGGCGTCGTGTCTGGCTTGGGTTCTGGAGCAGGGACCGTCTCAGCCGCAGGCGCGGCATCTGGCTTGGGTTCAGGTTTGACGTTTGTTTCTGCAGCAGGTTCCGTTGCAGGTTTGACTGCTGGCTCAGCCTCAGCAGCCGGCTCGGTTGAAGGTTCGTCCGCAGGAGCAGCCTCAGCCGCCGATTCCGCAGGTGCAGGCTTAGCTGCAGGTTCTGCTGAGGCTTCGGGTGCAGGCTCTGCAGGGGCTTCTGCCTTGGGCAGAACTTCTTTTTCTGGAGCAGCTGGTTCAGGGGCTGCTGGCGCTTCTACCGCGGGTTCAGTCGGTGCTTCCGGCTCAGCCTTTGCTGCGGGGTCTTCGGCAGGCATGGATTCGGCTGGCGCTTCTGCTGAAGGGGCGGGTGTTGCCTCGGGCTCCGCTGTCGGCGCGGCTTCTTCCACAGGTGCTATAGGCTCAGGTGCGGCTTCTACTGCTGGCGCTTCGGCAGCAGGCTCAGGCGTGGGCTCGGCTGCAGGCGCGGCTGGTGCGGGTTCAGCTGCCGTGCCAGGCGTGGCTTGTGCGGCGGCAAGCGCTGCCTGCGCAGCCTGCACGTCTGCCTGGGCGGCGGCAACGTCGCCGCCGGACGCCTCCGCTTCTGCCAGCCGCGCCTGGGCAGCAGCGAGGGCTGCCTGTGCGTCGTCAGCGCTGATCTGCACCTTTACGAGATAACGGGTTAGCGCAGGCGGGGCAGCGTTCAGCAACCCGGCTTGCGGAAATGGGACGGCATGCGAGAGACCCAGACCCCCGAGGCTGAAAACAGCGGTCGAGGCGAGTAAGAGGCGAGTTGAGGTCACGGGTGACTCCTGTAGGTGGATGTTCCTTCACCCTGACAACGCATTGTGGCTTTGCTTGGTTCCCTTCAGGCAATCTGCACGCAGGGCTCGACCCGCGCCGGGCTGCTCAGCGACGCGTAGCGGCGGTTGGTGTGGCATAAGCCTCCGTGTAAATATGGGAGTGATTTATGCAGGGTCGGAAAAGGCGATGTTGTCGCCCTCAAGCGCTTCTGCAAGCAGATCTGCGTAATCATCGCGGGGTATGTCGATGGCGCCGAACCGCTTGAGGTGCTCTGTGGTAAACTGGGTGTCGAGCAGGATGAAACCGCGCTCGCGCAGCCTCTCGACCAAATGCACGAGACAGATCTTCGAGGCGTCGGTGGCGCGGGTGAACATGCTCTCGCCGAAGAAGGCGCGCCTGAGCGAGACGCCATAGAGGCCTCCAACCAGTTCCCCATCCAGCCAGGCTTCCACCGAGTGGGCGTGACCGAGCCGGTGCAGGCTGCTGTAAAGTTCCGCGATGGTGGAATTGATCCAGGTCGATGGCCGGTTATCGGCATAAGCAGCGCATGCCGCCAGCACGCCGTCGAAGTCCGTGTCGAAGCGAATCTGGTAGGGGGCCTGGCGTACCGTCCGGGCCAACCGCCGCGGCACATGAAACTTGTCCAAGGGCAGCACGCCGCGGATTTCCGGCTCGACCCAGAAAAGTTCAGGATCATCTGCCGAATCGGCCATCGGGAACAGCCCCGAGGCATAGGCCTGCAACAGCAGGTCGGGCGTGATCGGCGGATACGAACTGCGTGCCATACCTCAGGTGCCCCGCGCCGCGGACCTGCCCGCGATCCTATTTACCGGCTTTGGCCTCAGCCTTGGCGGCAAGGAATTTTTCCAGCCAGTGAATGTCGTAGTCACCATTGGCGATGTCCGGATTGGCAAGAAGATCGCGAAACAGCGGCAGCGTGGTGTTGATGCCGTCGACCACAAATTCATCCAGCGCTCGCCTGAGCCGCATCATGCACTCAACGCGCGTGCGTCCGTGCACGATCAGCTTGCCGATCAGGCTGTCGTAATAGGGCGGGATCTTGTAGCCCTGATACACGCCTGAATCGACCCGTACGCCCAGGCCGCCGGGTGTGTGGTAATGGGTGATCGTTCCCGGCGATGGCACGAACGTGTCCGGATCCTCGGCGTTGATGCGGCATTCGATGGCGTGGCCATGGAAGCGGATGTCGCTCTGGGTGACCGACATGCCTGCGCCGGAAGCGACCCGGATCTGCTCGTTGACCAGGTCGATGCCGGTGATCGCTTCGGTCACCGGGTGCTCGACCTGCAGCCGCGTGTTCATTTCGATGAAATAGAATTCCCCGTTTTCATAGAGAAACTCGATGGTGCCCGCGCCGCGATATTTCAGCTTGCGCATCGCCGCAGCACAGATCTCGCCGATTTCCATGCGCTGGTCTTCGTTCAGCGAAGGTGAATTGGCTTCTTCCCAGACCTTCTGGTGCCGCCGCTGCAGCGAACAGTCGCGTTCGCCCAGATGAATCGCGTTGCCTTCGCCATCGCCAAGAACCTGAATTTCGATATGACGCGGCTTGCCCAGATATTTTTCCATGTAGACGGCGTCATTGCCGAAGTTTGCCAGCGCTTCCGACCGCGCAGTCGACAGGGCTTCCGACAGCTCCTCGGCATTATGGGCCACTTTCATGCCCTTGCCGCCGCCGCCTGCTGTTGCCTTGATCAGCACCGGGTAACCGGTTACCTCGGCAACTTTTATAGCCTGTTCTACGTCGAACACCTCGCCATCAGAGCCCGGCACGCAGGGGATGCCAAGCGACACAGCCGTTTTCTTGGCCGTGATCTTGTCACCCATTAGGCGGATATGATCCGCGGTCGGGCCAATGAAGGTGATGCCGTGCGCATCAAGAATGTCGGCGAATTTGGCGTTCTCCGACAAAAAGCCGTAGCCCGGGTGCACCGCATCGGCACCCGTGATCTCGCAGGCTGCGACAATCTGGTGGATATTGAGGTAGCTGTCGCGCGAAGGCGGTGGCCCGATGCACACGCTTTCATCGGCCAGGCGCACATGCATGGCGTCCTGATCGGCGGTCGAGTGCACGGCCACGGTCTGGATGCCCAGCTCCTTGCACGCGCGCAGCACCCGCAGAGCGATTTCGCCACGGTTTGCGATGAGAACCTTGGAGAACATGGGCTGACTCACTTATTCGATCACGATCATCGGTTCAGCGAATTCCACCGGATCGCCGTCGGCTACCAGAATCTGGACCACCTTGCCGGCGCGCGGCGAGGGAATCTGGTTCATGGTTTTCATGGCTTCGATGATCAGGATGGTCTGACCTTCCTTGACCATCTGGCCAATCTCGACGAACGGCTTGGAACCCGGCGCAGGCGACAGGTAGACCGAACCGACCATCGGAGCCGTGACGGCGTTGGCCGAAGGAGAGGTCGCCACCGGCGCTGCTTCGGCAGGCGCCAACTGCGGAGCCGCGGCCTGTGGCTGGGCAATCGGCGCATGAATGGTCTGAGGCGTACCGGCGCGGCTGACGCGCACCCGCAAGTCATCCTGCTCGATTTCGATTTCAGTCAGATCGGTCTCATTGAGAATGTTGGCCAGATCCCGGATCAGATCTTGGTCGATCGACGGTTTTCGTGTTGCCATCGGACATTGCCTCTATTGTTGGTGACGTAGGCGGCGATTTCAGCCGTCGCGGTATTTGTTCGTCCCTTTACAGCCCTGTGCCGTCTGGTGACAAGCCCGCCAAGGGGTATGCGGCCGCAAAAATGGCCCCAATCACGCAGCCAGCGCCAAGCCGCTCTGGCCATAGTCTTACACCTTGGGTCCAAGCCGGGGGAAGGCTTTTGGCCAGCCCTCCGGATTGTCCACAAGCGATTGGGGTAAATTGCCTTGCGTAGGGTGCGATATCGGTCAGCAGACTGTGCTCTGGCAGGAACGCAGATTGGCGATCTTGTCAAGCAACGGCTCTGTGCCCACGGCGCCGAAAACTGCCTCGTCGCCAAGGATGAAGGACGGTGTGCCGGAAATGCCCAGCGCATCGGCGAGCTGGTAGGACTGACGGATCGACTGCTCGATGGCCGGGTCGTCCATGCCTGCCCGCAGTTTGGCTTCATCGACGCCCAGGCTGGCGGCCACATCAATCGCCTGCGCCTCGGTTGCCCGCACGTCGCCGCCCAGCAGTTTCAGGTGAAACGCCTCGTATTGCTCAGGCGCTATCTTGCGAAACGCCATGCTGACCCGGTGTGCTGCCACTGAATCCGGTCCCAGGATCGGGAATTCCTTGAGCACGAAGCGGACATTGTCATCCTGTTCGATGATGGTGACCATGTCCTGCATGGCGCGCTTGCAGAAACCGCAATTGTAATCGAAAAATTCGACCACGGTTACATCGCCATTGGGGTTGCCAAGCGAGATGTCTTCGGCCGCGTTGAAAATTGCATCGGTGTTGTCGGTGATGGCTGCCTGCGCCATTCCACGGCTTTCGGCTTCCTTTTTTATGGCCAGCGCCTGTTGGACCTCTTCGAGGATTTCCGGGTTGGTCAACAGATAGTCGCGGACAATCGCGCCGATTTCCTGTTTGTCGGCATCATCGAACGCAGCAGCCGGAAGCGGAATGGCTGATACAGCGCCAAACAGCAGCGCTGCCATCAGGGGGATGCGTTTGCGAAATGCCATGTCGGGTTTCCTCTTGTCAGTTCTAGCGGAGCGCTCTCTTGGAAAGCTGTTCTATTTTCCGATGGTTAAGATGTCATTGGCGCGGACAGCGCCCGGCGATCCTTTGGGGAGCTTTTGCAGCGCACGGGCGGCGAACACCCTCGCGTCGCGGACATTGCCGGCGCGGAAATTGCCTTCGGCCAGAACCAGTTCGGCGTTTCCGATATCCCCGGACTGGCCATAGGCTTGCGACAGGTTCCTGTAGGCGGTGAAATTGTCCGGCTCGCTCTGGATTGATGCCCGCAATTCCTTGATGGCGCGAGTCAGATTGTCAGCCTTGCCGGATGCCACCAGCGCGAATCCGAGCCGTGCCCGGATCAACCCGGAATCGCTTCGGTCCAACTTGGTTGCGGTGCTCAGCGCCTTGATCGCTTCGTCATTCCTGCGCAGCTTGATCAGCACCTCGCCGCGGAACTCGTGAAAATAGGGATTTTTCGGTTGCTCCCTGACCAAAGCGTCGAGTTTCTTCAGCGCTGCGGCCGAATTGCCGGCCAGATCGGTGGCAATCGCATCGCCATAGCGCGCGGCGAGCGAACTGCGGTCTTTGGAAAAAAGCCTTGCGACCGCCTGCGCACCGCCACTGTAGGCAGCGATCTTGGCGCGCATCAGATTGTGCCTGGCGACCAGTCCGGCTGGGTCCTGGGCGTCGAAATATTTGCTCTTGCGCGCCAGTTCCTCCAGCAGTGCGATACGATCACGCGGCAGCGGGTGACTGATCTGGTACTGGTCGACCTGCACGCCCGACAACGAAAGGCTTTGCGAGAAGCGCTCGAACGTCGTCAACATGCCGCGCATTGACTGCCCGGTGGCGTTGAGATAGCGGCCGGCGGCCTGGTCGGCGTTCATTTCTTCCGAACGCCGATAGCTCAGCAGGCTGCGCTGGGCCAGTCCCGGGGCGGCGGTAATTATCGCACCGCCGGCTTGTGTGCTGCCGGAATTTCCCGAGATGCTGCCGGCGGCAATGGCGCCTGCACCAAGCAGGCTGCCAACAATGGCCATCGTCCGCGCGGCGGCTATCTGTTCACGCAGGCGCTGCTGGTGGCCACCGGCCAGATGCCCGGCCTCATGGGCGATCACACCGATGATTTCGTTGGGAACGGAGGCGGCGCTAAGTGCGCCCGTATTGACGAATATCCGCTGGCCATCAACGAAGGCGTTGAAGCTGGGATCATTGACCAGCACGATCTGTACCCGGCTCGATTTCAGCCCCGCGGCCTTGAGCACTGGTTGGGCATATTGCTTGAGCAATGTTTCAATTTCGGCGTCGCGCACCACCGCCACCCGTCCCTGGGCCAGTGCCGGCAATGCAAACGAACAGGTCAGGGCTGCTGCCATGACTCCACCGCAGGCCCGTGCGGCAATTCCCTTGGCGGCCCGCAGAGCCGCGGTCGGTTGCTTGTTGGTTGGCGCTGTCGTGGTCGTCATGCGTGGTGATGTCCTCGTCTTTCAGGTGAAAGGTAGCGGCATAGCCCGGAAAAGCAATCGCTCAAAACAGCTGGACAGCCTTGCTCTCGCTCTTGTGATGGCCACGACAATCGGGCAATTGTGCGGCCAATCGAGATCGCTGAAGCAAACATCCCGGAGTTGATAAATTGAAATTGCACCGCAAACCATCGGTCGAGCCGTTTCATGCCATGGATATACTCGCCGAGGCTACCCGTTTGAAGGCTTTGGGCAACGATGTGATTTCGATGGCGGTGGGCCAGCCGGCGCACCCGGCGCCCACAGCGGCGCGCGCGGCAGCTGCCAGGGCGCTGGAAGTGGGACGTCTGGGCTACACCGATGCGCTCGGGCTTAAAAGTCTTCGTACCGCCATCGCCGTGCGCTACCGTACCCGCTACGGCCTTGATCTCGATCCGCAACGCGTTGCCGTCACCACAGGCTCCTCGGCCGGATTCAACCTGGCCTTTTTGCAATTGTTCAATCCAGGCGACCTGGTGGTGATCACCCGGCCTGGCTATCCTGCCTACCGCAACATACTTGCAGCCCTGGGCCTCAAGGTCGTAGAAATCGCAGTCGGGGCAGAAACCGGACACGCCTTGACGCCGTCTGCCATCGAAGCGGCGGAACGTGACGCCGGTGCGCGGGTTGCAGGCGTGCTGATCGCCAGCCCGGCCAATCCCACCGGTGCGGTCCACGACCGCGAGGCCATCGCTGCGCTCGATGCTTGGTGCGCCGACCGTGGCGTCGCCTTCATTTCCGACGAGATCTATCACGGCTTGACCTGGAGCGGCGAGGAAGTCACCGCGCTGTCGGTCTCCGATCGGGCCATCGTCATCAATTCATTCTCGAAATATTTCTGCATGACCGGTTGGCGGATCGGCTGGATGGTCCTGCCCGAGGGTCTGGTACGGCCGGTCGAATGTCTGGCCCAGAGCCTCTACATAAGTCCGCCGGAGCTTTCGCAGATCGCCGCGGAAGCGGCGTTGACGGGAACCGCCGAGATGGACGCGGTGTGTGCGGGCTACCGGCAAAACCGGACGCTGCTGGCCGAACGCTTGCCGGCACTCGGATTGCCGTTCGCAGCCCCCATGGACGGCGCGTTCTATGCTTGGGTCGATGCCTCCGGCCATACCAATGATTCGATGGCATTCGCGCATCAGATGCTGGCTGACATCCATGTCGCAGCGACCCCGGGCCGTGACTTCGACCCGGTCGATGGCGCCCGCTACATGCGTTTTTCCTATGCCGGCAGCCATGACGAGATGAAGACCGCGCTCGATCGGCTGGAAGGCTGGCTGGGGCGGCGCTGAGTTGCACCGTTACCGGGAAAACACGAGCCCGCCCGTCAAGCCCTGACCGGCGTCCGGGTGTTGAAGCCAACATCTTGAACTGAAAAACAGAAACGGCCGCTCGAAAGCGGCCGTTTTTTGTATTGGTTTGAGCGACTTCTAGAAGAAGCCGCGTTTCTGCCACCACCCGGCTTTCTTGGGCTTTTCGCTCTTGTCGGGTGTGCTCGACGACGTCACCACCGGCGCTGTGGCGCTGGCTGCAAGATCTGTGCGGGCGCGCCGGCTGTCGTCTTCCGCTGTTTCGGCCGCTTTCTCTTCCTTAGCTTCCGGAGCGGGTTCAGTCGGGGCAGGGGCTTGCTCTGCCGCCGGCTCCTCGATCACCACACCTGAAACATCGGGAGTCTCGACCGCAGCGGCCGCATTGCTTTCGGTTGCGGCTTCCTCGGCTGCCTTGTCGGCGGCGATCTCGGCCTTGGTGCGGCGCCTGCGACGGGCCGGCTTGGCCGGTGCCACGGCTTCAGCCTCGGGCTGCGCTTCCGCCTTGGCGGAGGCGTCGGCATCCGCGGCTTCAGCAACAGGCTCGGCACCCGCAGCTTCCGCAGTTACCGGAACAGCTTGTGCTACCATGTCAGCATCGGTCTCAGCCGAAGCTTCTGGCTGCTGTGCGGCCACTGCTTCATCGCCGTTCTCGCCCGATGTTGCCTCATCTTCGCGGTTACGGCGTCCGCCTCGCTTGCCCCGACGGCGGCGCTTGCCACGGCGGTGCTCGTCGCTCTCGGCGCCGTCTGCGGAAGCATCGTCATCGCCCGAAGTGTCGTCGTTATCGTTATCGTTGCCGCTGTCATTATTATCGGCATCGCCGGCGGTATCCTCGGATGAGGCTGCGTTTTCGTCGCCGTTGCCATTGCCGTTTTCACCCTCGGACTTGCGTCCGCCACGCCGCCGGCGCCGACGACGCTTGCGGCCCGAGCCGTCTTCGCGCTCGCTGTGCTCGTCGCCCTGGGCTTCGGTCTTCGGCTCTTCCGCCTCGGTGTTCTCATCGACCTCGGCTTCGTCCTCGACGATTTCGGGATCGTCGTCATCTTCAGGATAGGCCGGAGAGTTGACGGTGATGTTGTCGATGTTGACGGGTGTTTCCACTGCTGCGCCCCGGTCGATGGCGAAATGATTGGACCCGACTGCGTCGTCGGCGGAGAAGCTGATCGAGACGCCGAACCGGTTTTCAAGATCGACGATCGTGTCGCGCTTGTGGTTGAGCATGTAGAGCGCTGTTTCTGCGGTGGTGCGCACGATGATGTCGTGCGTGGTGTTCTTGAGCAGATACTCCTCAACGCCGCGCAGCACATGCAGTGCCACCGAAGATTGCGACCGGATAAGTCCGTTGCCGCCACAGGTCGGGCAGATCTGCATGGTGCTTTCCAGCACCGACGCCCTGATCCGCTGGCGCGACATTTCCAGAAGGCCGAAATGCGAGATCCGTCCCACCTGGATGCGGGCACGGTCGTTTTTCAGGCAATCCTTCATCCGCTTTTCAACCGCGCGGTTGTTGCGGTTTTCTTCCATGTCGATGAAGTCGATGACGATCAGACCGGCCAGGTCGCGCAGCCTGAGCTGGCGGGCAACTTCTTCTGCTGCTTCGAGGTTGGTCTGCAGCGCCGTGTCTTCGATCGAGTGCTCGCGGGTCGACCGGCCCGAGTTGACGTCGATGGCGACCAGCGCTTCTGTCTGGTTGATGATAATGTAACCGCCAGACTTCAACGTCACCTGCGGCTGCAACATGCGATCGAGCTGCGCTTCGATGCCGGAGCGGGCGAAAATCGGATGCAGATCGCGGTAGGGCTGAACCACCTTGGCATGGCTCGGCATCAGCATCTTCATGAAGTCTTTGGCTTCGCGGTAGCCTTCCTCACCGGAAACGACGATTTCCGAGATGTCCTTGTTGTAAAGGTCACGGATCGAGCGCTTGATCAGGCTGCCTTCCTCATAGACGAGGCTGGGCGCCGTTGATTTGAGCGTCAGGTTGCGGACGTTCTCCCACAGCCGCATCAGGTATTCGAAGTCGCGCTTGACTTCGACTTTGGTGCGGTTGGCGCCGGCGGTGCGCAGGATGACGCCCATGCCCTTCGGCACTTCAAGCTCGCGGGCGATCTCCTTGAGACGCTTGCGGTCGGGCAGATTGGTGATCTTGCGCGAGATGCCGCCGCCACGTGCGGTGTTCGGCATCAGCACCGAATAGCGGCCAGCCAGCGACAGATAGGTCGTCAGGGCTGCGCCCTTGTTGCCGCGTTCTTCCTTGACCACCTGAACCAGCAAAATCTGACGGCGCTTGATGACTTCCTGAATGCGGTACTGCTTGCGCGGTTTGCGCTGCGAGCGCGTCGGAACTTCTTCCATCGCGTCCTCGGAACCGACCGATTCGACGGCGTCGTCTTCGCCGGATCCATCATTGTCGTCGTCTTCGTTGCCCTTTTTGCGCCTGCGGCGCGACACCGGTTCGGATATTTCGTCGGCTTCCACTTCGGCCGCCATCTCGGTCGGCTTGTCGTCACCATCGTCCTTGGTGTTCGGGGCATCGGCGGTGTCGGCAGCGTCAGTAGCCGCATCTACTGTTGCGGCATTTTCATCGGCAGAAGTTTGCTCTGAAGTATCGGCGGCTGTCGTCTTGGCTTCGTCAGGTGCCTCGTCGGTCGTAGCTTCGTCACCGGTCTTCTTGCCGCGACGGCTGCGACGCGGGCGTGACTTCGCCGCAGTTGCCGTATCAGCGCCGGCTTCACCGTCGCTTGTTTCGGCTTCATCCGCGTTTTCTTCGTCACCCGACTTGGCTTCGCTTGACTTCGATCGTGACCGCGACCGCGATTTGGCTTTTGCCTTGGGCTTGCTTGCTTCGCTCTCGGCCTCGTCGGCGCTGTCGAAATCAGGATCGGATTCAGCGTCTTCGGCTTCCGCCTGAAGCAATGCCTGCCGGTCAGCGAAGGGGATCTGGTAATAATCCGGATGGATTTCGGAGAAAGCCAGGAAACCGTGGCGGTTGCCACCGTAATCGACAAACGCGGCCTGCAGTGACGGCTCAACGCGGGTCACCTTGGCCAGATAGATATTGCCTCGCAGCTGTTTCTTGTGCTGCGATTCGAAGTCGAACTCCTCTATGCGGCTTCCACGGACGACAACGACGCGGGTCTCCTCGGGATGGGACGCGTCGATAAGCATTTTTTCTGCCATTGAGTATAAGCTCCTCGGCACGCCCAGATGCGTCTGATCCGCCGGCCTGATGACAGGTACAGCGGTGGAACGGGAGGGCGGGTGCCGGATGAAAGATTTTCCGATGCTCGGTCAATGGCGGCGCGCGAAGAGGCAGAAGCCGGAGCGATTAACGCCCGGGGCCTGTTCACACTAGGGGAGTTCCGCTGTTGCACCATGATAGCCGGTCGGAATTTCATTTGCGATTAGTCCTTGCGGACCGATGAAGAACCCCTGTTGGGGCGTGCGGCACGTTCGCCGCGAAGGTTGTGGCAGGCTACCTTGCCCGCCGGGTTGAATACGTGTCTTGGCCGCGAGCAGATAAAAGTTGAACAACTTCGCCGCATTTTGGGCCATATTGCATTACACGAGCACCCCGGATGGCTCCTCGACATGAGAACAAAACTACCGGTTGCCCTGGAGAAGTATCCTTCTAGACGACGGACGATCCTCACTCCTGGCGCCGTAAGCCCGAATTCGGGCGGCGGCCGGAAGGGTGACAGTTCTATCCCGTCAGAACACTTTCCCACTTCATGCTTCTATGGGGTGAGGCGCGATCTGGCAAGCTGAAATGCTCTCAGCCCCACCGAGTGTGCCGCAGCGTAAGAACTTTCGCTGCGATGGACATGGTAAACGGCTGGTTAACCAGATTGCGGGAAGATATCCATTGCCGTAACCGGGAGTCGATCCGCGTTTGAATTGTCGTCGGCAGAGTGCGGCGGGGTGTGGTTGGGCAGCCAGAAACAAGGCAGGTGAATGCGACCGATCGCACAGGACAGGCAAAATCATCTAGCGGGCGCGGTCGTGCATGAATGGCGGCGCTGTGTGCTTGCCTGTGGCCTGCTGGTTGCTGTCGCATGCGCCCCGGTTCTCGCCAGGGCCGATCCGGAACCCGCCGACAAGAAGCCGCTGGTAGCCATCGACGCGCGCATGGCCGGCGATGAAAATCGGGTCCGCCTGGTGATGGATTTTGAAGGCGAGCCGGAATTCCAACTGCGCTATCTGGCTCATCCCGATCGCGTTGTCATCGACCTGCCGGAGACTGTTTTTGCTTTTGAAAAGAACGCGTTGGTTGCGCGCGGACTAATTTCGGCGGTTCGTTACGGCAAATCCGGGGAGGGCAAGGCGCGAATGGTGTTCGATCTTGCCGCGCCGGCCAGTCTTGAACTCGCTGATACCAGCGAGGAAGCCGCCGGCAGTATCCAGCGGCTGGTGTTTGACGCTGTCGCCATTGATGCACAGGCCTTCGCCGCACAGGTCGATGCCTCCGATTGGCTGGAGCCCGATCTCAAGGCGGATCGTGACGGCGCGGCCAGGGCTTCCGGCGACACGCTGACCATTGTCATTGATCCCGGCCACGGCGGCATCGACGGCGGTGCCGAGGGCGCAGATGGCTCAATGGAGAAAAACATCAGTCTTGCATTTGCCGAGGCGCTCAAACGGGCGCTCGAGCAGGAAGACGGTGTCCGCGTTGCCATGACCCGTACCGATGATACCTTCCTGTCGCTGTCGGCGCGTGTCCGCAAGGCTCGTGAGGAAGAGGCCGATCTGCTGATTTCACTGCACGCTGATTCGATCCGGGTCCGCTCCTTGCGCGGGGCAACCGTCTATACCTTGTCCGACAAGGCTTCCGATGCGCTGGCTCAGTCGGTCGCTAATCAGGAAAATCGAGGTGATGGCATCGCAGGCGCGAGCCTCGAAGAAGCGCCTGAGGCGGTAGCGGCGATTCTGGTGGATCTGGCACGAACCGAGACACGGGTGTTCTCATCGGACCTTGCGCAGGAAGTGATCAATTCATTCGAAGGACAGGTCAAGCTGATCAACAACCCGCATCGCCAGGCTGGCTTCAAGGTGTTGCAGGCCCCCGATGTACCCTCGGTGCTGGTCGAACTGGGTTATCTGTCCAACCCGGAAGATGAAAAGCTGCTTACCGACGAAACCTGGCGGAAGAATACCGCACGGCTGCTGGCGCAGTCGGTCCACAAGTACCGGCAAACCATACTGGCGGGCCGGCAATGATCCAGCGCATCAGATGGTTCTCGGCGCTGCGTCCGCGGTGTGATAGATTGGCAACGACAGCCACGGCAAATGGCATGGTCTCGCCGAATACGAATATAGGCCCTATTTTCCGCACATTGTCCGGGCTAACCGGTCGGCAGAAAGATGGCCTTTGCTGGCGCTTGCCCGGCGGCTCAACAAGAATAGAAAACGGTAGCTGACTGATGATACGACTGATTGGATACTTCTTTGGGATCGGGGCCGTGATGTTCCTGATCGTGGCTGCCGGCGTGGCTTGGTACATCGGCGATGTCTCCAAGGATCTGCCAGACTACGAAGTGCTCAACAGCTACGAACCACCGGTTACCACGCGGGTGCACGCCGCCTCCGGCGAGCTGATGGCCGAATACGCCCGTGAGCGTCGGTTGTTCTTGCCGATTCAAGCCATCCCCGACCGTGTCAAGGCCGCCTTCCTGTCCGCCGAGGACAAGAATTTCTATTCCCATCCCGGCGTTGACCCCATCGGCCTGGCGCGCGCCATCGTCGTCAATATCCAGAACCTTGGCTCCGGGCGCAGGCCGGTCGGCGCATCAACCATCACCCAGCAGGTCGCCAAGAACTTCCTGCTGTCGGCTGACCAGACCATCGACCGCAAAGTCAAGGAGGCGATTCTATCGTTCCGTATCGAGCAGGCCTATTCCAAGGACCGGATTCTCGAGCTTTATCTCAACGAAATTTTCTTTGGCCAGAATGCTTACGGCATTGCCGGCGCGGCGCTGACCTATTTCAACAAGTCGGTCAACGAGCTGACCATTGCCGAGACCGCTTATCTGGCAGCGCTGCCCAAGGCGCCGTCGAATTATCATCCGTTCCGCCATCCCGACCGGGCGATCGAGCGGCGTAACTGGGTGATCGACCGGATGGTCGAAAATGGTTACGTCACCGCCACCGATGGCGCTTCCGCCAAGAACCAGCCGCTCGGGGTTTCGGTGCGTAAAACCGGTTCCTACCTGTTCGCCTCGGAATTCTTTGCCGAGGAAGTCCGCCGCGAGATGATTGACCGTTACGGCAAGGATGCGTTGTATGAGGGCGGGTTGTCGGTTCGCACGACGCTCGATCCGAAGCTGCAGGCGCTGGCCCGCAAGGCACTGCAGAAGGGCCTTGTCACTTATGACGAGCGCCGTGGTTTCCGCGGACCGGTCGAGCGCATTGATGTGTCAGGCGACTGGGGCGCGCTTCTCGCTGACGTTGATCCGCTTCGCGACGTTCCCGAGTGGACGCTGGCCGTGGTTCTGTCAGCGACCAACGATACGGTCGATGTCGGGCTCCGCCCGGGGCGTGAGGAAACCGGCGCAGTTGAGACCCAGCGGCACACCGGCTCGATTTTGGCCGAAGACATGAAGTGGGCCTACCGGCTCAACATCACCGGCGACAAGCGTCGCAATGTCAAGTCGGCCGCAGAAGTGCTCAACCCCGGCGACGTGGTCTATGTCGAGGCCTATGACAAGGAGGGCGAGAGCCGGCTGCGGCTGCGCCAGCCGCCGAAGGTCCAGGGTGCGCTTGTCGCCATGGACCCCCATACCGGCCGCGTGCTTGCGATGGTCGGCGGCTTTTCCTATGCCCAGTCTGAGTTCAATCGCGCTACCCAGGCCGAGCGCCAGCCCGGTTCGGCATTCAAGCCGTTCATCTATGCGGCAGCGCTCGACAATGGCTATACGCCGGCTTCCGTGGTGCTCGACGCGCCGATCGAAATCGTCTCCGGCGGCGAGATCTGGAAGCCGAAAAACTATGGCGGCGGTTCCGCCGGTCCGTCGACGCTGCGCCTGGGTATCGAGAAGTCGCGCAACCTGATGACGGTGCGGCTTGCCAAGGACATGGGGATGAGCCTGGTCGCCGAATATGCCGAGCGTTTTGGCCTTTATGACAAGATGCTGCCGGTGCTGGCGATGTCGCTGGGCTCCGGTGAAACCACGGTAATGCGCATGGTGTCGGCCTATTCGGTTCTGGCAAATGGCGGCAAGCAGATCAAGCCGTCGCTGATCGACCGTATTCAGGACCGCTATGGCAAGACCATCTTCAAGCACGAGGAGCGCAGTTGCGATGCCTGTGTTGCCACCGCCTGGCTGTCACAGGACGAGCCCGAGGTGGTGGACACCCGCGAGCAGGTGCTTGATCCGATGACATCCTATCAGATCACCTCGATGATGGAGGGTGTGGTGACCCGCGGCACCGCTGCCAGCAAGGTCAATCTCGGCCGTCCGACGGCTGGCAAGACCGGCACCACAAATGACGAGAAGGACGCCTGGTTCGTTGGCTACACGCCGGATCTGGTCACCGGCGTGTTCATCGGCTTCGACAACCCGACGCCGATGGGCCGTGGTTCAACCGGCGGCGCGCTGGCGGCACCCGTGTTCAACGAATTCATGCTCGCCGCGCTGGAAGGCACCCGACCGGTGGATTTCCGCATTCCCGATGGCATGAAACTTATCGCCATCAACCGCAAGACCGGCATGCAGGCCAATCCGGGCGAACCCGATGTGATCATGGAAGCCTTCAAGCCCGGTACAGGCCCCTCGGATGTCTATTCGGTGATCGGTCTTGAGGATTACGCCACTGGCGAGGCCATCACCAACATCTCGCCGCAGGCCAATCAAGCCGTTGTCACCGGTTCCGGCGGGCTCTACTGAGCCCGTCAGACAAACTGCCGCCGGGCTGTGTCTGACGGCTTTACATCGCCAGGCGTGGACCTTATGTTCCGCCCGCTTTGGCATGTTAGCCACATTGTTTTACCTGACGGAATCATAGATCCATGCGCTCAGAAACCCAAGTCGTTGTCGACGAAATCAAGCAGGCCGTAAGCCTGCTGAGGAGGCATCTTTGACTGGGATCCTGCTCAAAAACGTCTGGAATGGTTGAACGCCAAGGCCGAAGACCCGACGATCTGGGATGATCCCCAGGAGGCGCAAAACCTGATGCGCGAGCGTCAGCAGCTTGATGATTCCATCAATGGCCTGAAACGCCTTGAAGCCCAGCTTGCCGACAATCTCGAACTGATCGAGATGGGCGAGGAGGAAGGCGACAGCGACATCGTCACCGAGGCCGAGGCAGCGCTCAAGGAACTGCGCACCGAAGTCACCAAGCAGCAGATCGAATCGCTGCTGTCGGGCGAGGCGGACGGCAACGACACCTATCTGGAAGTCCATTCGGGCGCCGGCGGCACTGAAAGCCAGGACTGGGCCAACATGCTCTTGCGCATGTACACCCGCTGGGCCGAGCGCCGTGGCATGAAGGTGGAGCTGATGGAAATCCACGACGGCGAAGAAGCCGGCATCAAATCGGCCACGCTGCTGGTCAAGGGCCACAACGCGTATGGATGGCTCAAGACCGAATCCGGCGTTCACCGTTTGGTGCGGATCTCACCCTATGACAGCCAGGCGCGCCGCCACACGTCGTTCTCGAGCATCTGGACCTACCCGGTGATCGACGATTCGATCGATGTCGACATCAATGAAAGCGATTGCCGCATAGACACCTACCGCGCGTCCGGCGCCGGCGGTCAGCATGTCAACACCACCGATTCCGCGGTCCGCATCACCCATATTCCGACCGGCATCGTGGTGCAGTGCCAGCAGGAACGCTCGCAGCACAAGAACCGCGCCAAGGCCTGGGACATGCTCAGGGCGCGGATCTACGAGGCCGAACTGAAGAAACGCGAAGAAGCGGCCAGCGAAGAAGCGGCGTCAAAGACCGAAATTGGCTGGGGTCACCAGATCCGTTCCTACGTGTTGCAGCCCTACCAGCTGGTCAAGGATCTGCGCACCGGCACCGAAAGCACCAATCCGCAAGGAGTGCTTGACGGCGATCTTGACCAGTTCATGGAAGCGGCGCTGGCGCAGCGGGTCTATGGCGGTGCTGCCGACGTCGACGACATCGACTGAGCAATTCCCGATTTTCAACATGTCGGGATTGCGGCAATCCCGGCCAAAACGGGGCGCGTAAAGCGTCTTGTGAATTAACTTTTTGTAATTTGAAAGCGGGCTTCTACCGGCGCTAAAGCGTATCGCATCTATTCCGCCTCATAGCCTGCGGCCTTGAAGAAATTTTGGCATTCGGTGATGGAGAAGAGGCCTACGATTTCGCCGAGCGCCGAGCTGATGGCGTCAAAGCTGCGAGCGGCGTGCTTTCGCAGCAGCGCCTTGAGTTTGGAAAATGCCATCTCGATGGGATTGAGGTCGGGGCTGTAGGGCGGCAGGAAGAGGAGCCAGGCTCCTTTGGCCCTGACCAATTGCTCGGCACGCTCGCTTTTGTGGAAGGCGACATTGTCGAGAATGACGATGTCGCCTTTTGACAGGGTTGGAGCCAGTTGGGTTTCGACCCAGGTTTCGAAGATCCGTTGGTTCATCGGCGCGTTGACGATCCATGGCGCGGTCAGTCCGTGACTGCGCAAGCCGGCGATGAAGGTCTGCGTTTTCCACGCGCCGAACGGCGTATAGGCGTTGAAGCGCTGACCTTTGGCTGACCATCCTGTGCGTTTGATCAGTTTGGTGTTGGTCGATGTTTCATCGATAAAAATCAGCCGCGCCAATGCCTTGTTGAAGAAGCGCCGGCGTCGCTTGATCCAAAGATCACGGGCGTTGGCGATCTCCGGTCGCAATTGTTCGCTTGCCTTGAGGCTTTTTTTTATGGCTCAGCCCAAGCCGATTGAGAAACCGGCCAACGGTCGAGCGATGCACATCAACACCGCGCCCGGCGAGTTCGACGCAGAGTTCATCGAGTGTCACTTCGCCATTCGCAGCGACACGGGCGCCAATCCATTCGCCATGCGGCGTCAGCTTGCCGGCCGCCCAGCGGATGCCCCTGCCTTTGAGGTGCAAGCGAGCCGGTGGCACGATGCAGGATCATCATGTTGTTGACAAACCTCGGAGACACCCGGAAATGCCGAGCCGCCTCACGATGGCTGTTGCCTTCTTCTACAAACCCAACGACACGCGCACGCAACTCAACCGGATGCGGCTTACCCATGGCGGTTCTCCTTCCATGGGCAGAGTGAATCACAAATCATTCCGTCCGGGAATCCCGAATCTCAAAAGCTGCGACACGCTTTAGTTTTCTTCACGAAGCCGGACCAAGCCGGTGGGTCGGGTCGGCAACCCGCTCCACGACACGACATGGCTAGACGGCTTCGCAACTGACTACCGGCGGTCAAACCGGCTTCTCGGTCTACCGCTGGGGTTTGATACGGGAGCAACGCATATGCGTGTTTTCTTGATGCCACTTGCGGTCGGGGCCATCCTCGCCGCGACTTTCGGCGCTTTCGCCGCCAGCACCATGACCAGCGGTACGGTCAAGGACTTCAGTTCGAAAGCCCAGACGCTGACCCTCAATGACGGAACCGTCTACACCCTGACCAAGACCTTCAAGGATCCGGGCGTGAAGGTTGGCGAGAAGGTCGAGGTTTCCTGGACCATGCAGAACTCCAAGCATATGGCCGACAAGGTCACGATCGTACACTAGATGGGGTAACGGGCTGCCAAGCCGGCCGACGGAGGCAGGGTTGGTGAGAAGGTGGTCGTCCCTCACACTGATGGTGTGAACGGAGTCGGGACGGATCCCGCTCCAAGCATCGAGGAGAGACGACCATGGAGCATTATGCAGGGATTGACGTTTCATTGGAATCTTCGAGCGTGTGCGTTGTCGACGCCAGTGGCAAGATCGTTCGCGAGAGTAAGGTGGCAAGCGAACCGGCAGCGCTGATCGGCTGGTTTGCGTCGCTCGGCTTTGAGCTGGTGCGCATCGGACTGGAAGCTGGCCCCCTATCGCAATGGCTTTATGCGGCCATGCGGCAAGACGGCCTTGCAGTCGAGCTTCTGGAGACGCGGCATGTGCGTGACGCCTTCAAGGCGATGCCGGTGAAGACGGACCGGAATGATGCGCGTGGGATCGCGCAGTTGATGCGGTTGGGTTGGTTCCGGCCGGTGCATTGCAAATCTTTGGCAGCGCAGGAGGTTCGGGCAGTGCTGACGGCGCGCAAGCTGGTTCAATCGAAGTTGCGGGATATGGAGAACAGTGTGCGTGGCATTTTGCGCGGCTTCGGGCTGAAGGTCGGCCCGACCACGCCGCGCCACTTTGCCGAACGCATCCGCGATCTCGTGGTCGGCCATGAGAACCTGCAGATTGTGACGGGGGGACTGCTTTCGGTGCATGCCGTGCTCTTGCGCGAGTTTCAGGCTTTCGAAAAGCAAGTTCGAGCGCTGGTGCGTCAGGATATAAGGACCAGGCAGTTAATGACCACACCGGGAGTGGGGCCGATCGTGGCGCTTACATATGCGTCTGCCATCGACGACCCGGATCGTTTCTCCTCCTCCAAGCAAGTGGGCGCGCATTTCGGGCTGACGCCAAGGCGGTATCAGTCCGGCGAGACCGACTACAGCGGCCGCATCAGCAAGATCGGTGACGCGGCGGTGCGCACGGCGCTGTTTGAAGCCGCCCACATCATGCTGACCAAACCGCTCAAGGGCTGCACGGCGCTCAAGAGTTGGGCGATGCGGATTGCCCGACGTGCCGGAATGAAGAAGGCAAAGGTTGCGCTCGCGCGCAAGCTCGCCGTGATCCTGCACCGCATGCTCGCCAACGGCACCGTCTTCAACGGTGAAGCCAAGTCGATGACGGGGGCCTAAAAAAGGAGAGCCAAGGTTCTCGGGTGGGCCACGACACCAGACCTTCCCGAAGCGAAGTCCCGTCGCCGGGACGATGGATCAGGTCAGACCGTAACAGCCTGCGTGGCATAGCGATCACGCGACTCTAGATTGGTCGACCTCATCCTCTTCAAACCCCATCAGGTGGCGGCTGCGCGCCGACCCCGTACAGAAGCAAGACCCCGGCGACTGGATGACGACAAAGGGATTGACTCACACAGGCCCGTTACAGAAGGGGCTGTTGACGTTCGGGATTCCCAAATCACCTGACTTCTGATTCAAGGTTGCAAACGGAGGAGAGTAACCTTGACCCGAAGAGTCCTATCCAATTCGCAATGGGCGATCATCGAACCATACTGCCTGGGTAAAACCACCGATCCCGGACAAACCGGACGTGACCCACGACTTTTCATGGAGGCAGTCCTCTGGATCGTCCGCACGGGCGCGCAATGGCGCGAATTGCCGGGTGAGTTTGGCAAATGGAATTCTGTATTCAAGCGGTTCCGCAGATGGGTCAAAGCGGATGCTTTCTATTGTATGTTCAAAGCATTAGCCTCAGACGCCGATCTGGAATACGCAATGATCGACGGTACTATCGTCAAGGTTCATCGCTCGGGTCAGGGCGCAAAAGGGGGACTCTCTGCCAGGCCATTGGACGCTCACGCGGCGGCATAACGACAAAGATACTGGCTCTGACGGATGCGCTCGGTAATCTCGTCGATTTCTGTCTGATGCCAGGGCAAGCTCATGATCTGCGCGAGACCGATGCGTTGATCAGCGGCTTGTCCGCCGGATATTTGCTGGCGGACAGGGCCTTTGACGCGGATTGGCTGCGCAATGGCCTGCTGGATCGCGGCATAACCCCGGTCATACCGCCAACATCCAACCGGAGGTTCCCGGCAGAGTTCGACAAGGAAACCTACAAATGGCGGCATTTGATCGAAAACTACTTTGGCAAACTGAAGGAAAACAGAGGGATAGCAATGCGCTCTTGCAAAACCGACCAGAGTTTCAAAGCCTTCATCTCAATTGCCGCAACGCTCATTCACACACGGTAAACGTCAACAGCCCCTTCTGTAACGGGCCTGTGTGAGTCAATCCCTTTGTCGTCATCCAGTCGCCGGGGTCTTGCTTCTGTACGGGGTCGGCGCGCAGCCGCCACCTGATGGGGTTTGAAGAGGATGAGGTCGACCAATCTAGAGTCGCGTGATCGCTATGCCACGCAGGCTGTTACGGTCTGACCTGATCCATCGTCCCGGCGACGGGACTTCGCTTCGGGAAGGTCTGGTGTCGTGGCCCACCCGAGAACCTTGGCTCTCCTTTTTTAGGCCCCCGTCATCGACTTGGCTTCACCGTTGAAGACGGTGCCGTTGGCGAGCATGCGGTGCAGGATCACGGCGAGCTTGCGCGCGAGCGCAACCTTTGCCTTCTTCATTCCGGCACGTCGGGCAATCCGCATCGCCCAACTCTTGAGCGCCGTGCAGCCCTTGAGCGGTTTGGTCAGCATGATGTGGGCGGCTTCAAACAGCGCCGTGCGCACCGCCGCGTCACCGATCTTGCTGATGCGGCCGCTGTAGTCGGTCTCGCCGGACTGATACCGCCTTGGCGTCAGCCCGAAATGCGCGCCCACTTGCTTGGAGGAGGAGAAACGATCCGGGTCGTCGATGGCAGACGCATATGTAAGCGCCACGATCGGCCCCACTCCCGGTGTGGTCATTAACTGCCTGGTCCTTATATCCTGACGCACCAGCGCTCGAACTTGCTTTTCGAAAGCCTGAAACTCGCGCAAGAGCACGGCATGCACCGAAAGCAGTCCCCCCGTCACAATCTGCAGGTTCTCATGGCCGACCACGAGATCGCGGATGCGTTCGGCAAAGTGGCGCGGCGTGGTCGGGCCGACCTTCAGCCCGAAGCCGCGCAAAATGCCACGCACACTGTTCTCCATATCCCGCAACTTCGATTGAACCAGCTTGCGCGCCGTCAGCACTGCCCGAACCTCCTGCGCTGCCAAAGATTTGCAATGCACCGGCCGGAACCAACCCAACCGCATCAACTGCGCGATCCCACGCGCATCATTCCGGTCCGTCTTCACCGGCATCGCCTTGAAGGCGTCACGCACATGCCGCGTCTCCAGAAGCTCGACTGCAAGGCCGTCTTGCCGCATGGCCGCATAAAGCCATTGCGATAGGGGGCCAGCTTCCAGTCCGATGCGCACCAGCTCAAAGCCGAGCGACGCAAACCAGCCGATCAGCGCTGCCGGTTCGCTTGCCACCTTACTCTCGCGAACGATCTTGCCACTGGCGTCGACAACGCACACGCTCGAAGATTCCAATGAAACGTCAATCCCTGCATAATGCTCCATGGTCGTCTCTCCTCGATGCTTGGAGCGGGATCCGTCCCGACTCCGTTCACACCATCAGTGTGAGGGACGACCACCTTCTCACCAACCCTGCCTCCGTCGGCCGGCTTGGCAGCCCGTTACCCCATCTAGTTTCCAGCATCGCCTGCACAATGCGGGAACGGAGGCCCTGGCCTCCGTTTTCGTGCCAATGAGCAGCAAAGCCGTTTGCCGGTGCCGCCACCGGGTTCTGGTTTGACAGGCGCCGATACCGGCCCCATTCGCTCCGTGGAGCAAGGGCCGCAAGAGGCTGGCGGTACTATCGCTTCCAGCTCGGAGCTCAAACCAAAATTGCTTGAGTGTGGGCCGCGTCAGTTGGAAGTTTTTTCCACCACGATGTCGCCGAACTCATCAACATACAATGCCCAGGTCTCGGGTTCGACCATGGTCGGATCGGTTTTCAGATAGATATAGGCGGCGAAGCCCGGCTGACTGGCTGCTCCGGTCGAATCCTCGGGGCGGATATCGGTGACATAGGCGCCGAGTGCGTTGATTTCCTCGACCTCGATCGACAGCACCAGTTCCGGCCCATCCCCCGTCAGCGCTATTTGCTGCAGATGCAGCAACGACCTGTTATCGGGCCCGCGCAGCGCCACCAGCCGGTAGTAACCGCGTTGCGGCGCGGTGGGTGGTGTTGCTTCCGCCACGTCTGGATTGGCGTTGTCTGGTGCCTGACCTTCATCCTTTATCTGCGGTTCGGCTGCCTTGCCGTCGCTGGTCTCTCCGGTCTCGTCGGGGCCGGGGTTGACTGCTTCTTCCCAGGCGCCGCCACTGGTGACGAACAAGACCCGTTCGGACAGGCTTTCGGCAACGCCTTCAATGTCCTGTGCAAGGCTCGGGTTGGCGAGTGCCGGAATCAGTCCGGCCAGAAACAACAGGGTCTTCGGTGTGCAAAGCGACATCGGCATGCCCTCTTCAGAGTTGGTAGTTGCGCCCGGAGCGTTTCGTGATTGGCGGCAAATCAGTACAGGAACTGTTCGGCCAGAATGCGATCATTCCAGGAATGGCTTGAATCGGTGAGGATCCGCGCCGTCTGGTCCTGCGATTCAGAAACCTGCACCCGAACCACCGATTTGACCTCCTGGTGATCGGCCACTGCGTTGACCGGCCGTTTCTCGTGTTCCAGCACATCCATGCTAACCATGACCTTGTTGGGCAGTAACGCCCCGCGCCAACGCCGGGGCCGGAACGGGCTCACCGGGGTCAGCGCCAGCAGTTGCGCGTCCAGCGGCAATATCGGCCCGTGTGCCGACAAATTGTAGGCGGTTGACCCGGCCGGTGTCGCCACCATGATGCCATCGCAGATCAGTTCTTCCATCCGCACCTGGCCGTCGATTGTCAGCCGCAGCTTGGCGGCCTGGTAGCTCTGTCTGAGCAGCGATACCTCGTTGATCGCCAGCGCCCGGTGGATGACGCCATCTGCGTCCGTCGCTTCCATTTTCAGCGGCCGGATGATGTTTTCCACTGCCGCGTCGACGCGTCCAGGCAGGTCAGCATCGGAATAGGTGTTCATCAAAAAGCCGACAGAGCCGCGGTTCATGCCGTAAACCACCCGCCCGGAGTTCATCTGCTCGTGCAGTGTCTGCAGCATGAAGCCGTCGCCGCCCAGCGCCACGATCACATCGGCGTCTTCCTGGCGGGCATTGCCATAGAGCGCTGCCAGATGCTTGGCCGCCGCCTGTGCGTCCGGGGCGCCGGAGGCAATGAAACTGAATTTGCGTGTCATATGATGAACTTGCTCCCGGTCACCGACCGACAATGCCGATAGCCGGGTCAGGATGCAAGGGCTGCCCACATGGCCACGGCAAGCTAAGGTTCTGACCGTGCACGGAAGTCTCGTCGGCTTCGCGACAAGACGGCGCTCAAAGCGGGACGTTGGCGCTTCGGTGGTCCAATGTCCGGGCACGGAAGCGAAGTTTTGCAGAGAAGTGCAGGGGATTATGGCCTGCTCGTGGAGCTACTCAGCAGCGGGGTAGTGTTGAAGGCTTAAACGCGTATTGTTTGCGCATACCTGTCGGTGTTTGGAATTCACCAGCAGGCTTGCCTATGTTGGCGGCATGCCGACCCATGAATTGTTTACCGAAGCCTATTACGGGGCCGGCATGTCGAACTATCCATCGGCCGCTTTCATCTTCGTCCCGGAAGTGGCGTTGAAGTTCTGCACCGCGCTGCGCGTCGATGATCGCGCGGTCATACAGAACATTCCGGACACCTACTTTTATCCCTTTGCGAAATTGCGCGACAGATAGCCAAGTTACGCGGTTGTGCTGATCAAGACCAGCGTCGCAATCATTGGCCGCAAAACCGACGGCCTTCGCTCGCCGCTGATTGATCCGAAGGCGGAAGAGAAATGGGGCACTTAAAAACTCACGTTGCGGTTCGCCCCAGCCCCCCGCAAGTGGGCGCCGCCAATGGCGACGCCCACTTGCTTTGGCGTCAGGACGCCGAACCGATCAATTGGACGGCTTCCTGTGTCGTCCACACCGCGTTGGCGATGTAGCGGAAGTTGGTCAGGGCGGCGAGATAGCCGTCGCCCTCCGGCAGGATCGCTGCAGCGGTGGCGTCCTTGACCACGGCAACCTCAAAGCCTTTCTCAATCAGTTCGCGCATGTGCGATTCGGTGCAAAGATTGGCCGACATCCCTGACAGGATCACCTGATTGACGCCGCGTTTGCGCAGTTGCAGGCTCAAGTCATTGGTATCGTTGCCGTAAACCTTGTGCGGCGAGGTGATGATGGTTTTACCGTCATTGATGTACTGCTTGTATTGCGGCATCCAGTCAGCGCCGGAATTCTCAAATCCATCCAGATTGAGCGCGCCAGGACGGTCGAACATGCCAATCTTGTGCATCAGCTTTTCCAGTGCGCCTTCGAATTTCCAGCCGTGATCGGTCGGGTAGTAATAATGTGGCGAGACCGCGACGGTGATATCGGCTGCTTTCGCAGCCTTGAACAGTCTCTCGATATTGGCCACCGTGTCGTGTTCGGTCACGGACTGGCCCACCACGCCCCAGGTAACCCCGTCGGGGCTGAGGAAATCGATTTGCGGGTCGGTGACAACCAGTGCGGCGCGCGAAAGGTCAAGCTTCATGTCCGAGGGGGGCAATGCAGGCTCGGCCGGGTCCGCGTAACGGTCTGCAGTTTGCGCTGCAGCTGATCCGGCAACAAAAGGCGTCGCCGCGACTGCTGCCGTCAGCGCCACGCCGGCGCGCAATGCGTCGCGGCGGGAAATGTGGCTGTGATTCGGGTCATTGCAAGTACACATCGTGTTCTCCTTGGTGGGGTTGCGTTGACCCCTGATATGCCCGTTACGATGTGCCTTTGCGTCCGGAAATTGTCTCCTGAAGAAGATATATGTATCCATTCATCCCAAATTGAGGCATCACCTGAAGAATGTCCTTTGAGCACATATTCAATGAGATGGAACTGCTCACCGAACCCTTTGCGCTGTGTGAACTGCGCGGAGAATGCAACCTTGGTCTCGGGCGCGCGTCGGCCACGACCCTGCATTACGTTCTCTCCGGCAAGGGCGAGATCATCCTCCACGGGCGTAGCCCCGTGCCGGTCGCGCGCGGTTCGCTGGTGCTGATTCCGGCGATGCAAACCCACGCGCTGCGCAGCTTTGGCCAGAGCAACGACCCAATCCCTGCCTGTCGTCCTGCGGAGCTGAACCTGGCGCGACATCTGGAAACTGTCGACGGCGCAGGCAATGGACAACTGACGTCGCTTTGTGCCCATGCGACCATCGGTTTGCGCGGGGTCAGAGATGTTGTCGATCTCATCCGCGAACCAATGGTCGAATATGTCTTGACGGGCAGTCGTTTGGAGCACCCCTTGAGCCGACTGTTGGGGGAAGTGTCCAATCCCCGCCTTGGCAGCCGCGCCATGATCCGCGCCATTCTTCTCGAATGCATGATCGACATGCTGCGTCTGCGGCTTGCGGCACAAGACAGCGCGCTGGCATGGATGAGCGCGCTGAAAGATCCCAGCGTTTGGACAGCCCTGCGTTTGATGCTCGATCAGCCCGGGCAGGCACACACGGTCGATTCGCTAGCCGATGCGGTCGGGATGAGCAGGTCGGCATTTGCGAAGCGGTTTTCTGACGCCTATGGCAGTGGCCCGATGGAGTTGTTGCGCGATTTGCGGGCCCGGATGGCCGGGACGCTTTTATCGAAAACCGATTACCCGGTGAAACGGGTGGCCGAGATGGTCGGATTTTCCAGCCGCAGCGCATTCTCTCGCATGTTTGAAGCCAAGACAGGTCAATCTCCCCGCGCCTTCCGTGCCAGGGCCCAATCCGAGAAATAGCCAGGCGGTGGGGTGCGCACGAAACCGCTCAGTTGTTTCACCGGAGTGCTCGCTACTTCGAGAAAACATCCGGTGACCCGATGGTTACTCTGAATCAAAAACGCCACACTCTCCGTTATCGGAGAATGCAGCGCTTTTTAATGAATCAGTGGTGCCCCCGACAGGATTCGAACCCGTGACCCCCTGATTACAAATCAGGTATAGTAGTGTTGAAAAACAAAGATAAATAGGAGGCATGCGCCATTTATGCGCCATTTCCGAAGACTGAGGCGGCAATCTTGTCCATCGCTGCGGTGTGGCTTTCGCTCGGAAACATATGTCCGTATCGGCTCATTGTTACAGCCAGAGACGAATGCCCCGCGAAGGTTTGAATCGTCTTCGGCTGCAGCCCCGCTTCAATCCATGTTGATATCGCAAAGTGCCGAAGCGCATGCCATCCGAATGGTTTAAACTTTCTGCCTTGCGTCTCGGCGACGGACTCCAGCAACGGGCGGAAATTGCGTTTTAGCATGTTGCCATGTTGCACGTAGCCGCCCTTGGTGTCTGGAAACACTAAATCGCCATCGCGTGCGAACTTCGACCGGATCCGCCACGCCTTCAATTCCGTTGCGATGGTTGCGGCGAGCGGTATCTTGCGAATGCCAGCTTCCGACTTCGTTGTGTCCATGTTCCCGTAGACATCGACGCGGGAGTCAACGGTGACTTCGCGGGCATCAAAATCAATCTTGTTCCACGTCAAAGCGTGCATTTCAGATGCCCGCAATCCGGATGCTGCGGCAAATTTGATTTTGAGTGCAAAATTCACATCCGCCGCCTTGATAACGGCGGCCAGCGCATTCTTGGTGGGCGGCACAACCTTTTTGGAGCCTTCGCCACGCTTGCCAGTCACGCGGACAGTTGCGGCCGGATTGGCAGCCATCATATCTTTCGAAACAGCGTAGGTGAGGGCGCGTGAAAGGCTACCGAGGATGCGGCGCGTTGTGACGACACCAACGCCAGCATCTCGAAGGCGATCGCGCAAATCGCTGATCGTGCGTGCCGTGCACTGGGAGAGCTTTACGGCGCCGATGCCGCCATCAAATGAAATCGCGCGACCCGGCTGTGGCGCTACATAATTGAGCAACTGGGCCTTCGTCGTTTTGTAGTAGTGCTCAGTTACATGCTCCCCGCGATCGCGCCTCGCGACAAGATCATTAAGGTAGTCAGTAACGGCATCCTCCACGGATTTGGTCGCCGCCTCGTGGCGGTACGTGCCGCCGACGATCTGCCCTTCGACTTCAACCCGGCGCGCGTCGGCATCCCGTTTCTTTTCGAATTGCTGTTTGCGCCTGGCGCCGGCGGCGTCGGTGTAGGCGAGAACCCAAGCCTCGCGTTTCTCGCCTTTGCCGGTTGTCCATCTTCGTTTGGTAATTGTCGCCACGGTGTGACCTCCTGATTTCATGGATCATGAAATCATGGCGCACGGACTCGCGCAAGGCGACCTTGACATATTTGTAAGATGGATTTACAAGTGTAGGCATAGTAACCCACCAAGGACAATCGCACTTTTCGAAAAACATGTCAACCCCAGGAGAAGAAAAAAATGAAAGCAGCAAACGACAACGCCATCATCGTCGGTGATCTGCTCGTCGGCGCGCCGGCAATAGCCAAGTTTCTCGGCGTCACACAGCGCCAGGTTTATCGGCTGACCTATGACGGGCTGGTGCCGCACTTCAAATTGGGGGGCAGTGTCTCGGCCCGCCGTTCAACGTTGGCGAAGTGGCTGGCGGAGCAGGAAGCCGCGGCATGAGCAAGCTCCCATTTCCATTTGACCCGACCGCCGACGTTTATTGGGTGCCGTCCGAACTTTTGGAATGTGTTCGCGCCCAACAGGAGGAGCGCGACAAACGCATGCGAATTTTCGATGACGGGCAGGTTGTTGACCTGGCGGCCTATCGAAACGATCGGCGATTACGAGCCGACTTAAAGAGGCTAACCGCCTAACCAACCACACCACCACAACCACCAACCGCCGGCATGGTGCCGGCGGCGCGCATTGTTGCGCCGAAAGGAAATTCAAATGAAACTTCTATACTGCCACCGGATTGCCGATCCAGGGCGGAAAAATTGTGTCGCATTTATCGATGTGGAGTTGAACGAGCATATCAGGCTTTGCGGCATCCGGGTTTTCCGAAAAGCGGACGGATCACATTATATAGCAGCGCCCCAGGCCGGAACGCGACGGACGGCGACTTTTTCGAGGGAGATGTCTGAACGGCTTACCGCGCTTGCTGTCGATGCGCTGGGGGCTGTCCGGTGAGTGGCGAGCATACGGGCGGGCAACCCAAAAAGATCAATTCACTTGATCAGTTTCAACTCTGCTTATTTGCTTCCAAGGATACGCGCCTCACGGCTTGCGATCTGGCGGTGCTGGCCGAGATTACTGACAGATTCATCAAGGACGATGGAGTCACGCGGGCAACGGGCGTTACGCACCTCGTTCGCGAAACGGGCCGCAATTCAAAGGCAATCAAGGCTTCCCGCAAGCGGTTGCTTCAACATCACTATCTACAGGTGGGTGCGAACTTCCAGGGGGCCACCGGCACCGCGTACATTCCGAATTTTGCATGGTCCATCGCGGCGGCAGATGCGGTCCGCAAAGAGGTTGACCACCGCAAAAAAATCAGGCGATCACGTAAACGTAGTGGGGGCCGCCCCACCCCCACTAAGAAGGAAAACTTTGTGGGGGCCTCCACACCCCCACAAAGCGCTTTAGTGGGGGCCTCTACAGCCCCACTTCGTGAATTAGTGGGGGTGCCAGGTACCCCCCAAACCTACGTAGAACCTACGGTTCCCTACGTTGGTGGGGCTTCCCCCCCCGCTTTATGTCTTACGACAACGCGGGGTGAGCCCCCCGTTGAATGGAAAATTATAGACAGCAGCGTTGATGGCGAAGCAGGTGAAAAGTGGCTGAATCTGAAGCTGAAGAACAATGCCGGCGACTTAGATGAGGCAGGTATCTGTCTTGAGTCGAACGATCCATCTAGGCAGGCTGACGGTCAGAAGGCTTTAGCGCGCCTGACCAGTTTGATGGATGAGGGTATCCAAGGCAGCGAGGATCTTCACGGCTTGTGGGTTGTTTTTGATGCTCAGTGCGAAATCCAACCGGCACCTGATTGTGCGTAACGGTTACGAAAAACCAAGTTGGGCTTCTGTAACCGATAGGGGGGCAACATGGGACGCGGATTGAGTAAGCTGCAAACCGATATTCTGGAAGCCCTGCCGGCACTGACGGAAGGGATGGACTGCCAGGAGGCGCCAACGCGGGTTGAACTTGTCATGGCGCTGGGCCTTGCCGAAACCGAATCAAACCGAGTCGCGGTGTCGCGGGCGGTATCGCGGTTATACAAGCGCGGCCTGATCCTGCATGTCTGGGGGATTGGTCATAGATATAGTTTCACAAAATTAATGCTCGCCCGCGGCCGCACCGGATACGCGCGCGCAACGCCTGAGCAGGTGCTGGCCTTCAAGGCGCGGCAAAGGGAGTTTTTTGAACGACAAGGATTCACACCAGGCGCTTAACACAATCGCGCATTGCGGCCACCCCCCCCGGCCATCGGAGCCCCATAACACCCCCGGCAGGCCATGCGGGTCAAAACTCCCGGTAATGGCCTACCGACAGAATTTTTCAGCTCGGCAACACCGTCCGCACGGCGGGAAACCGGCATTTTGATGGTGTTGCCGGTGTTGCCGGTGTTGCCGCGCTATCCGGCGGGCAGGGGAATTGCTTAAGCAGATCGAGCCAGGGCACGGGGCAAGAGATGGCAAACGGGGTGAGGGCGACTATACCCCGTTGTATCGCGAGGACGCGGCACGTGACGCAGGCATGTCCAAGCATCAACAGGTCCAGGCCGTGCGGCTGGCCACAAATCCACACAGCCGCCCGACAGCACGATTGCCAGCCCGCCGTGGCACAATCACCCATGCCGCGCACAAACGCCCACCAGCGGGCCGCTGTGACGGCGGGGCAGATATTATGCACATAATAAATCTAATTGCAATAGACCGTATTGACAAATTTGTAAGATTCAACTAATTTGATAATTGCAACCAGCCCGACACGCCGCCGGTACCGTCCGGCAAAAACCTGCACCTACTTCGGACCTGCAAACAACATGGCATTTAAAACAGACGAAAGGTGGACTCCGTCCACATACCGCGCTGCGCTCGACGCATGGCGCGCCGCCGCACCGACCACCGATTCAAAAATTACGCCCCGGAAAGCTAAAACAACCACACCGCGGCACGCGGCCTTAGCATGTAGTGTGCGCAGTTTACTGGCCTGGCGAGAGATAGCGCAGCGCGCGGAGTCGAGTTGGACACTGGCCGCTGACAACGACAACGAGCCTGACGAAATGGAACCGGAAGGCAGGCGCGCACCGGTGACGCTTGACCGCAAGATGGAAATGCGACCGCGTACCAGCGAAATGGAGCCCGCGCTTGATGGCGTTGTGTTCGCAGAGCTGCGGCACGCCAAGCGTGGTGGCGGCGGTGAAGTTGACCTCGTGCCTGTCGGTGGACGTATCGAATACGGCCCGATCGGCAAGCGATTCAAATCAAAATCCCGGTGCCTGGTGCGCATGGGCGATTATATATTTTCCAATGGCGAAGCCGAGGAACCGGCAACCGTCCGCACTGACAAAGGCGTCCGCATGGGCGCAGTCCGCGTGCCGCTTGGCGGTATAGTGCGGTTAGGTGAATACCGTCCGATAGAGCGGTACGGCGCGCCGAAAGGCGCTGCGGCAAACGACAACACGCCGGAAACAGTGGGAACAAGCCAGACTGCAAGCCCGGCGGCTTTCGATTTTGCCGATCCGGTTGAGGATGCGGAGTACGCCGCGCACTTGCGCGAGGTCGTAGGAGCGCAAACGGCCAGCATTCTTGATATTGCCGTTTCGTCTTCAGGTTTTGGTGACGTGGGCCGGCGTCTCGGTTATATCGGCAAATCAGCCGAGCGCCACGGCCAGCAGGCGGTTTTAGATGCTTGTGCGGCGCTCGACGCGGCATTGGCGGCCTAGAGCGTCCCCTTTTCGCAAGTTGCGCGGTTTACAATAGGAGGCGGCGTTCAACAGACGCCCGGCCCGCTGGCGTTTCTTGCAGGTCCGCTGGCGTGCATCGGCGGTGATCTCGCGAAAGATCGCCGCCGCATCCATTTTTTGGCGGTTTATATAGGGGCTGACTTGCCAAAACTCAGCCGCTCCTTACGGGGCGGTATTTTTATTCAAGGAATCGGTGGGTTCGTGGGTCTTCGCCCCCCCCCCGGTCAGCCGGTTGAGTGTCTGGCGTCACTCCCGGCGAAGTTCACGGAATCGGCCGTTCGAAATTCCTCGAATTGCCGGTCAGTCGGCCGAGTGCCTCGCGTCGCTCGCCGACACAGTTTGAATGACAGCCGTTCCTAATTTGGGAGCGGCTGTTTCTATTTTTTAATCAACATAACCGGAATCATTCAATGCACTTCACCGTCGCCACGCTGGCCCGGTCGCTGGCTGTCGACGAGTCGACGGTCCGGACCTGGGTCCAAATCTCAAAAAGCATTCGCCCAATTTCGCGCCGTGTCGGCGGTAAGCGGGTTTTCGACACCGACGACACGCTCGCAATCGCAATGGCGGTGTCGCTGCTCCGTCTCGGCGTTCCGGTGTCGCCCGAAGTCCTCGCGGAAATAATTCCTATCGCTTTCAGCGGCCAGCGATCTGGATCCGTCACAATCCGCAGCAATGGCGCCGCCTCCGTCACGATCGACTTGGCAGCCGCCCTCGCAACCATCAAGGAACAACCACAATGAACATCGAACAATCTGAAAAGCTGCTGAAAATGGTGGGCGGGGTCGTACCATCGGCACGATCTAAAATCAGCGCCGCCATCATGGAATCGACTGCCGCCATGGACGCACGATCGGCATCTTCAGATGCCGCCCGCGAAGACTTCCGGCTTTTTTCGGAAGGCGAACGACAACTTTTCCGCCGTTTTTCGGTTGAAAAATCTACGGGCACGGATGGCCGACCAGCTTACACCCCTGTCGAAGATCGCGGACGGGATGTGGCGGAAACCACCCGCATCGCGCACGCCGCTAGGCTCGTTTTGGACCGATGGGAAATTTGGCAGCATCGCAAAGCAGCCGCCGAGCGGGCATCGGCCGAAACCGAAAAATGGACCTTCCTGTCCGAACTTTCGCAATGGCTTGCAGACAACCGCGGCACGAAATTCAAACCCGTGAAGCCGCCAGCCGCAACGCTGACAAAGGGGCAGCACCATCAGGACGCCATTCACGAGCTGCGCGCCCGGATTGACGATATCGAAGCCCGGTCCGCGGCCATGGAAAGCGCGCCAGCACCTGTCGACGATCTGATTGGCCGGATGAATGCCGCGATCGATGCGAATGCGGCCCGTAACGAACCTGCGATGTACTTCAGCAAACGCTTTGGCTCGCCGGTCAATGTCGGCGAAGCGACCGATCATGCGTCGTCGGACGTGCATCGATTGGCCTTTGAGGCATGGGCGCTTTCCGACATCCTGAAAGCCGAAGCCGCCAAGAAAATCAGGGCAGCACATCCTGGTGGCGGGGTGTCAGACTTCGAACGGGCGGCAGAGTTGTCCGCCCTCGCTGCCGACAAGTTGGCGCTCGAGAGACTTGAGGAAGCTCATATCATCGCCGCCGCCGAAGTCGGCCAGGTCATTGGCAGGCGCCGCGATGCTGATCCTCGCGCAATTTTGGAGATTGAATAAGTATGACCGAAGACAAACAGCGTATGGCGGAAGCCGGAGCCTACGCCATCGCACGCCGCAATGTCGCCACGGCGATGGCACGCCAAGGCCGGCCGGTCGACATCGAAAACGCGCTGACATTTTTGCCCACCGACGCGCAGATCGCTGCCGCGCCGGCATCAGCGATTAAGGCTACCGCACCAGCCGCGCCACCAGCACCTGCCGCACCAGCCGCGCCGGCTCCGGCAGCGCCAGCCGCAGCAACCTGGCAAGGCGTCATCGACAAGGTGAACCGCAAGGCAGGGGCAAGCGGCAAACCAGCGGCCAGCGATGACGCGCCAGCGCCAACGGCAGCCGCAGCGGCTTGGGCGCGGGTGATCGAGGCGGCGAACGCGCGTCGGCGGGACGGGTAGCACCCCGGTGGGTCAAGTATCTTGTAACGCCCCCCGGCAGCCATGCGGCGGCGGAGGCCCGGGATCGCAGACTTTGCGTCGTGAAAAAAGAGGGTAACACAATGTTACCCAATACCGCCGTTTGGCGCAATAATATTACGCGCAACCTTGTAAACGCGGGATCGAAGCGGACCGCAAGAAACGCTGCCAGTCTGTTACCTGAACTGCGATTGAAGCGAACAGGTAACAGATTCAGGCGCGGCGAAAAGAAATTTAATCTGACAACAGGTGCCGGCAGTGTTCGGCGTCTCAAAGGAGTAAAACAATGCTCGATCTAAAAATCGCAGCGATGGAATTGGTGGTGCACCCCCCAGGCAGCAGGAATGCCGTCCTGGCTAGCTTCACTGTAAATTTGGGTCCGATCCGTATTTCGTCATGTGCCATTGTCAAAAATGAAGACGGATCAATAGGCGCGCTCATCCCCCGCTCGAGGTATGGCGGAAAGGTTGTGAAATTCCGCGATCACGACGATTTCGAAACATTCAACCAACTCGCCTTGGCCGCCTACGCGTCGCTGTTGCGCTGCAACGAACCGCGAGCAAAAACGCGGCAAGTGGAAGATGCGGTCGAGGACGCGCTCGCCCTGGCCGGCCTATGACAAGCATCACCAATAATTCAGCGGCATTAGCCGCACCGCTGGCCGCCATTCGTGCCGGCCAGCAAACCGTTGCCACCGTCATGGCAGCAACCACAACACCCGGCGAGGTTGATCGCCACATCCAAAATTTCTTGAGGGAAATCCACAATGACTGATAAAAAGACAATCCAGGTAAAGCTTTCCAAAAGCTACACGCTAGCCGGCAAGGCAACCGACACAATCGCTTTCCGCGAGCCCAAGGTTGCCGATTTGATTGTGGTTGAAAACGTCGCAAAAAGCGGCGGCCAGCATGCGATGACCGCGATTATGATGGCGCAATTGTCTGGCGCTACGCAGCCTGAAATCGCCGATTTTGGCCTGGCTGATTATGCGGCGTGCGATCGTGAAATGCGCCCTTTTCTGACGGTCGCCGAACAGGGTGGCGGCGACTGACCGCCTGGCTTTGCCGGGAACTACACACACCACTTTCCGAGATCGAAAACATGACGCCAGCGGAGGCAATTCGCTGGCGTGATGCGATCACAGAATTGCTAACGCCGGAAAGGCACTGACGTGGCCACATTAACATCTAAACTAATTCTATCTTTGGTCGACCGCGTCACAGGCCCGTCGCGTGGCATCGGCGCTTCCCTAGATAGATTGAACAACCGCGCACGACGCGCGAACGGTGCCATGCTTGGCGGCGGGTTGGGCGGCGGCGTGCGTAACCTGCTTGCCATGGGCGCGGGCTATGTCGGCGTAACAAAGGGCATTGGCGGTACGGTCGGTGCCGCCATGAAATTCGAGGAAGCTTTCGCTGACGTCCGCAAGGTAGTCAACGGCACGCCCGGCGACCTTGCGCGCATCCGGTCCGAAATTGTCGGCATGTCGAAAGTCCTGCCGGTAACGGCGGAGGGGTTCGCGTCGATCTATGCCGCGGCCGGGCAGTCGAACATTCCGATGAACGAACTCCAAAAGTTCTCGGAAATGGTGGCGAAAGTTTCGGTCGCGTGGGAAACGTCCGAGGGTGACACATCAGAATCGCTGGCAAAGATCAAAAACCAGCTTGGCTTGAATGTTAGCGAAATCGGCCTTTACGCCGATGCCATCAACCACCTCGGGAACAACACGGCGGCCGCCTCGCCGGATCTTGTCGACTTTTCCAAGCGTGTTGCCGCTAACGGCAAAATGTTTGGCTTCTCGACTACGGAAACACTCGCGTTCGGCGGCGCGATGGTTGCGTCCGGTGCACAGACTGAAGTTGCGGCAACGTCTTTCCGCAACATGGGGCGGGCGCTGACGATTGGTGAACGCGCCACCAAAAAGCAGAACACGGCATTTAAGCGGCTTGGGCTCGATAGCATCAAGACCGCCAAGTCGATGCAAAAGAACGCGCTCGGCACCACGCTTGATGTTCTGGACAAGATCGCGGCGCTTCCCGAATGGGAGCGGATCAGTATTGCCGGCGCCATGTTCGGCGACGAGGCGCGGGCACTTATGCCGGTGCTTGACGATACGCGGGAACTTCGCAGGCAGTTGGGGCTCGTTGGTAGCGAGTCGAACTTCGCCGGGTCATCGTTCAAGGAATACCTGACGCGCGCAGAAACAACCGCGAACGCCCTTAAAGTCATTGGCAACAAGTTTGCTGCGGTCGGCATTGAAATTGGCGACGGCTGGCTACCTACGATCAAGGAACTAGGGCTCGGTATCGGTGACGTTCTCGACACGCTCGGCAAGCGCGTTGGCGTTCTGGATCAGGTCAAGACTGCATTCAGCGGATTGATGACTGGCATCGGGTACGGTGGCGGTGACGGTCCGCGGGCGCTGATGAACGACCTTGGCGATTTGATATTCGGCAAGGCGTTTGGCGGCACGCTTGGCGAGGCCGACGACCGGGTGATGGGCCTGGCGAAATTGTCCAACCGCTTTCGTGGTATCGGGCGGGATTTGAAGTCGTTTTCCGACAATGTGTCGGGCGGCAACTTCGGCGCGGCTGTCACGAATATCAAAGACGCGATGTCTGGCCTTGGCGGCAATCTGTCGGCTGGTGGTATCTTGCTGATTGGCGGCGCCGGTTGGGCCTTGCTTGGTTTGTCGCGCGGGTTTGCTGCACTGGCGCTGTCGCCTATCGGCAAGATCATGATTGCCGTGACGGCGATGGGCGCTTTGATTGATGCGGCGCAAGGGGCGAATAGCCTTGGCGAGTTCGCATCAAACTTGACCGATCTATCAGCCATCCAATGGACGGCGATCGCGGCAGGCCTGTGGATGGTCGCCGGGCCGATCAGCAGGATTGGCACGGCGCTTCGGTTCATAAAAGGCGCCGGCGGCGTCGCGGCTGTTGCCGGTGGTGCTGGTACGGCTGCTGCGGGCGCCGGTACGGCCGCTGGTATTGGGCTTGGAACGGCTGCTGTGCTTGGCGCAGGCGCTGTGATCGGTACGGGGTATGTTGCAAGCGAGTTATCCAAGGACAACGCTGCAGAGGCGCGCCGCCTGGCAACACCACGCGGGGCTGAAGACGCATCGATGCTGGCATACCGGCGCGCGCAGAACGACGGCAGCCTTGACGCCGATATGGGCGATCGCAATCAACCGGCGCTTGGCGAAAGCTCGGTCGGCCTGTTCAAGCGGCTGGACAACTGGATAGTCGACAAGTTTCCGTCAATGCGCGTCAACACGGACGGCATTGCGGGCGGCCCTGACGAGGTGAGCATATCCGGCACGCCGGACGTATCGATTCCAAACCCGGTGACGACGCAGCCAAGTGGCACGCAGGATGTGCGGGTGACAAACCCAACGCCGGCGCCTGTGATCAACGTCACAGTGAACGCGACGACCAACGCCGACCCGGCGCAGATCGCACGGCAGACAACCGACGCAATCTCGGCGCAGCTTAACTCGCTTTCAAATGGCGCATATTCGGATGGGGCGAACTGATGAGAGCTAACCCGGCCCGCCGAAGCGAGCCGGGGACAGTGTTATTGGAAAAGTTCGCCCTGCGTGGGCGGTACAGTCGGATGAACCTTAAACCGTACGACCTCTGAGACACGGCCTTGGTTAATACCCAGCATGGCGGCAATATCATGTTGAGTGTAGCCCAGCCGATAGAGGGCGCGTATCCGCCCAGCCATATCTGCCGAAACCTTCGGCGACCGCCGGTTCGGTTCAATAGTAATTCTGATTTCCATTTTGGATATCAGCCTTCCTCCCTGTCTTTGTGGTTGAAGGAGAAAGCCGAGACCGGTAGTGTTACCGTGTACAGGAGGACTTAACGGTCCGACTTTCTGCAATTCCGACGCTACCCGACAGGGAAGGACGTTGGCCTTGCCATAGAGGTCCGGTTGGGCTGCAACCAAACCGGACCTCATTGTTTTTTCAAACAACAACATGAATCTGGCAGATTATACCCCCAACCTGCAAGAAAAACCGGCCCGGGGCGTTCGCGTCGAACCGGGATCCTGGGGATAACCGGCGGTTCGGCAAGACAGCACCTACTCTATTTGGAGTTTGAACCGTGCCCGAAAATCAATCAATAAACCTATCCACGTTCGGCGGCGCGCTTCGGCACGGCTTTAGGATAACCGCGCACTGTGCGCCGTGCGGCACGCACCGCGACCTTGATCTTTCACGATATCCGCAGGATCAGGTTTTCGTTGGCCGTCGGTTCCGTTGCGCCAAGTGCGGCGCGGTCGGTTCGATCAGCATAAGCCAAGCTGTGACAGGCGGTGACGGCCATCTGCCAACGCTTGAACAGTGGCGGAAACGGTAATAGCGGCCCGCAACTCACGCGCCGCCAGCAATTGCTAAGGTTATTGCTTTGACAAATTTGTAAACGCTATAATACTTCTTGAATACGTTATTGCTTTGACAAATTTGTAAACTGTATAGCTTTGCAAAAACATCGTACAAAATTGCTTTTCCTTGTTTTTGTTGTTGACTCCATTTCGAATTGCTGTTTTCATTACCTCACAAACAACGGGGTAACCGGAAATGCAAAATCTAGTTGAGAGAACGAGCGCAGCCATCCAGGCAGTTCATTCGGCAACCAAGCCGAGCGACTATGCCGACCTGGAAGCCATCGCCGACGAAGCTGCAGCCATGCGGCCCGTAACGCCGGCAGATGCGCTGATGCTGGCCGCTATGCTTTCGGGGGAAATTGATCGGGACGGCCCGCATGGCCGCATGGAAAAACTAGCGGAATCGCTAGTTGACTTTTTGGAGCGGACCGCAGGGATTGATCGGCGCGATTATGGATTTGAATATTACGCGGGGCCGCCACTAGCAAATTAAGAACGCGACGGCGGTGGCACCACAACAGGGAACCAGCCTTGCGGGGCTTCACCAACCCCACCCACCGCCGCCAGCGCGCCGATCGCAAAAAAGCGGGGCGCGCTCTCCCCTGGCGGACGCTAGGGGGTAGATCCTGGCACCGACCACCAATCGTTGCCGGGCACCACGAGGAGACTACCAATGCCTCCCGCCGCTTTGTTGCGGCGGGAGGGGAGAAATTCCGCCGGGTGGATAGGGTGCCCGGCGGATACCCCAGGCCGGCCGATCGCCATGCGCAACCCGTGGAACACCTGCCGGCCTGGGGGATTGATTCTTTGAATAGATAGAAATGAGGGCTTTATGCGCCATCCATGCGCCACGGAATCCCGGCTAACCTCAAGAAAGCCCGGAAAACATGGTAACTCTGGTTAAGCTTGTGGCGCACAAAAAACCCGCCGGATTAGGGCGGGTTTCCGTGTAAGCTGTTGTATTAGCTAGATAATGAATGGTGCCCCCGGCAGGATTCGAACCCGCGACCCCCTGATTACAAATCAGGTGCTCTACCAACTGAGCTACAAGGGCAGCGCCGATGCCGATAGCATATTGGGCGCATCTGTAAAGCAAAAACAATGTGATTGGTGAATGATCCGCCGTTACGGCGGGTAGCGACGGCCAGAAACAACCCGATGCAGCGTTGAAAACGGTTGCGCCCGCCTCATCGCCAGTTACTGCAATAGCACTCCCTAGAGTCGGATATGGGAGTGACCTGACCGCATAGGTGATGGCTCTGGGCCCGGGTCAGACATCATGGCCCCGGTGGCATGATCGTCCGACGCCCACAGGGCGCTACCCGGATATCGCCTCGGCAGTGATCAGCCGCGCGGTTTTCCCGTCAGGAATTGCTGTGCGGCATAAAGCGCGATCGCGGTGGCGTTGGAGACGTTGAGCGACTTGATGGCGCCGGGCATTTCCAGCCGCACCAGCGTGTCGACTGTTTCGTGGGTCTTTTGCCGCAGGCCCTTGCCCTCTGCGCCCAGCACCAGTGCGATCTTGGTGCCCGAAAGGCCAGTCTCGATCGGCGAGGGGCCTTCCGAATCAAGTCCGACGGTCACAAAACCCTGTGCCTTGATCTCTTCGATCGCTGCCGCCAGGTTGCGAACCTCGATATGGTCGATCATTTCCAGTGCGCCGGAAGCCGATTTGGCCAGCACACCCGATTCCTGCGGGCTATGGCGTTGGGTGGTGACAAGCGCCCCTGCGCCAAACGCTACCGCCGAACGCATGATCGCGCCGACATTGTGCGGATCGGTAACCTGGTCGAGAATCACCAGCAAATTTGTATCGCTGAGCGCCGACAGGGCGCGCGGCTTGAGCGGCGCCGTTTCCAACAGCACGCCCTGATGCACCGCGTCATCGCCAAGCAGAAGATCAATGTCCTGCGGTGTGACAAGTTCGAGTGGGTAGGGCAGGGCCGCATCCTCGGCGATCTCCAGCCGTATCAGCGCATTGCGGGTGGCCTTGAGGCTGGTGATACGCCGCGAGGGATTGTCGAGCGCAGCGCGCACTGTGTGCAGACCATACAGGTAGATGGTGTCGGGGGCGACACGATCCGCATAAAGCGAGCCCTTGCGCGCGGGCAGGTCGCGCTTGCTGCGCGGTTGCGCCGGTGGCAATCCCTGTTGATCGCGCTTGGCGTCGCGGTGGGCGCGGCGCAGCTTGGCATAATGGGTATCGCGGTTGGAACCGTCCGCGCCGGCATCGTCATCTTTGCTCATGGTGCGCTTATACCCCAATTGAAGCGGGGCGCAATTGGCGACCAACCGGTGAGCCACTCAGCGGCCCCACCATCAGCCCAGCCATCAGTCTAACCGGCGGCATTGCGGCGGTTTTCGCAACGCTGTTTTGCAGGTGGCACGGATGTGGTGCGAGCGGCCCGTGAAGAACTGTCGGTTTTTGTCACCATCCGTGTTGACACGGCAACCGCGCGCCGTCATAACGCCGACCGCGGAGCAGGTGTTTCTAACCAGTCACTTGGCCCGCGAAGCCCGAACGTTTCGGGTGTCCATCTTGGATGCATGACCCTGACGGTTGGACCGGAGGAATGCCCGAGTGGTTAAAGGGGACGGACTGTAAATCCGTTGGCTTCGCCTACGTTGGTTCAAATCCAACTTCCTCCACCACCGTCGCGGGGTCGTGAATGCGGGTATAGCTCAATGGTAGAGCAGCAGCCTTCCAAGCTGAATACGAGGGTTCGATTCCCTCTACCCGCTCCAGATATTTCGTGAATTTGCAAATCATTTCAATGGCCTCGCATAGACGAGCTAAGGTTCACGGGTGAATTGATCGCGGAATGAGCGGCCCAGTCATTTCCTGATCTATGTCGCCCCGCCTGTTTTGGGGAGCAAAGCCCAGCAGTCGTTGCGCAACGGCTGCCCGTCCACATTCGGACAATCAGAAAGTCTGGCCGCCACATGATCAAATCAATTGTTGAATGCGGCTTTGCCCTGCGCCTGCTGGCATATTTTGTGTCTACCGTCCTTGTCGTTTCTGCAACAAGTGCGCAAGACCAGACGCAGCAGTGGCTGTGCGAACAGAAATGTCTTGATGCGAATGACGCCGCAATCTTGTCGTGCCGCGCCGACGAGGAGAAGCAGTGGCAAGCGCTGGATCCGCAGGGGTCGGGTGCGCCGGAGGCGTCTGGAAAACGACGTCAGGAGAAGGCACCCGGGGTCTATATTACGGAAGAGGATGCCTATGACGATATTTGCCCAGGTTCTCAGGGGCAGGCAGTTCTCAGCCAATGTCTGGAAGCATGCGAAGCCGGCTGACTGACACGGCTGGGCACCGACCCGTCAACCTTGCCTTTGCAGTGTTTGGCGATGAACGCGTGTCAGCAAGCGGTGTTGCCCCATTCCGGGGGGGGGGGCTTGCAGCCCTGTTTACCCGGATACGGACAAGGCTCCACTGCCAAAATATGCCATTATTCCGCCAATCACCACCATTGCCGTCCCAATGATATAGGGCCAGTTGCCGGGCATGTGGACTGTGCCGGGCTCGCTCAAATTCGCTAAAATGGCGTGCTGACTGTCGCGCTCGAAATTGTAATTCGCAGTCGCAAGCAATGTGTCGCCGTGGTGCAATGTGCCGTTGGGCCCGGTAAATTCGAAGGTTGGCTGATAGGAGGTTGTGATGGTGTTCTCGTTCTGGGTGGTCGTCTCTTTGATATCGACCACCGTGCCCGTCACGCGGACCGCATTCTTCCGGAATTGGTGGACATTCATGATCTGTCTTAGCCCCAGAAACAAAATACCGATTGGAAACACGACAAACAGAGCGAATATCAAGGCGGTAAGCCAGATCGGTGTCTCTTCCAAAGGTTAGTTCCTTGTGTCTGGTGCAAAATATGATTGCAAGCCGCTTACAGCGCTCAAAATGCTGCTTAAAACTGTTTCGCTTTGACGCGGGCCGCCGAATGCAACGGGCACCTGTCCGAATTTCTCGCAAGGTGGATCAGCCGGGACAAATAAGCAATTGCGACGGTGGAGACGGTTGCTCCGGAACCCGGATCATGCCGATTTGGGCATGATACACGCAGGGCGAATCGCGGCCGCTTCTTCCGGCTACCAGGTTTTTCGGCCTCGGTCTGGTTTGCTGAATGAGCCTTTTTACAGCCATTTGCGCGGGTTTCCCGCGTTCCAGTCGTCGCGATTTGGGCTTGCGAAACCAGAACGAAACCCTTATGTCGCGTTAACTTCTCGCGGGGCCCGGTTCAAAACTGCCGGATCCACAGTCTGCCAACAGAATTACAGGATACAGGACGATGGCAAAGGGTAAGTTCGAGCGCAATAAGCCGCATGTTAACATCGGCACGATTGGTCACGTTGACCACGGCAAGACGTCCTTGACGGCTGCGATCACCAAGTATTTTGGTGATTACAAGGCCTATGAGCAGATTGACGCTGCGCCTGAAGAGAAGGCCCGCGGCATCACCATTTCGACCTCGCACGTCGAATATGAAACCGAAGCCCGCCACTACGCCCACGTCGATTGCCCCGGTCACGCCGACTATGTGAAGAACATGATCACCGGCGCCGCGCAGATGGACGGCGCGATCCTGGTTGTCTCGGCTGCCGACGGCCCGATGCCCCAGACCCGCGAGCACATCCTGCTTGCCCGTCAGGTTGGCGTTCCGTCGCTGGTTGTCTTCCTCAACAAGGTCGACCAGGTTGACGACGAAGAACTTCTCGAACTCGTCGAAATGGAAGTTCGCGAACTGCTGTCGTCCTATGACTTCCCGGGCGACGATATTCCGATCATCAAGGGTTCGGCGCTTGTCGCACTCAACGATGGCGACAAGGCCCAGGGCGAAGATGCGATCCGCGCGCTGATGGCTGCCGTTGACGAATACATCCCGACGCCAGAGCGTCCGATCGACCAGCCGTTCCTGATGCCGATCGAGGATGTGTTCTCGATCTCCGGTCGTGGCACGGTTGTCACCGGCCGCGTCGAGCGTGGCGTTGTCAAGGTTGGCGAGGAAATCGAGATCGTCGGTATCCGCGACACCCAGAAGACGGTCTGCACCGGCGTTGAAATGTTCCGCAAGCTGCTCGATCAGGGCCAGGCCGGCGACAACATCGGCGCACTGCTTCGCGGCATTGGCCGTGAGGACGTCGAGCGTGGCCAGATCCTGTGCAAGCCGGGTTCGGTCAAGCCGCACACCAAGTTCAAGGCAGAAGCCTACATTCTGACCAAGGAAGAGGGTGGCCGTCATACGCCGTTCTTTACCAACTACCGTCCGCAGTTCTACTTCCGCACGACCGACGTGACGGGTGTGGTGACACTGCCGGAAGGTACCGAAATGGTGATGCCGGGCGACAATATCTCGGCTGACGTGACGCTGATCGTGCCGATCGCGATGGAAGAGAAGCTCCGCTTCGCCATCCGCGAAGGCGGCCGCACCGTTGGTGCCGGCATCGTCGCTTCGATCATCGAGTAATCGCTGGTCTTCAGGCGATAATTCAATCCGACAAAACGCGGGCTTCGGCCCGCGTTTTGCGTTTTAGCGGTGGTGGACGTGTGTCTCTGAAGGCCGCAAGAACATCTGTTGACTGCAAAGGGGTAGGGGCCACTTGGCAGTCGGTGCGGCTGCAAAGGTCCAACCCGCAGTCTGATCTGGACAAGTGCCTGCATGGTTGGGTACGCGGTGCCGCGGTTTGCGTCAGGCGGCCGTGGTTCCTGCCGTTATTCGGGCTTTGAAGCGTCTCCCGACTATGCCGCAGACCTTGCGCCCTATCTCCATTCCGCCTCGACGGAGCGGCTAATCTCCGGAAAATTCTGTCAGATCACCCATGGGGTGCGGATCATCGCCAGTTCTGTCAGCCACCCCATCAGCGGATTTTCGGCATTCCTCTTCGAGGTCTTTAACCCGGAGATGATCCGCTCCTATGCGGCGCCGATCGGGAAAAAGCGCGACACCATCATCGGCAATGATGTCTGGCTCGTTTTCGAATCGATGGTGATGCCGGGTGTGCGAATCGGCAATGGCGCCATCATCGCCGTCCGCATCGTGGTCGCCGCCGCTGTCACCGATTACCCCATCGTTGGCGGCACCCCCCGTTCGGCTGACCCGTACTCGCTTCGTCCCTGAGAACGTCCGTCGCCTGCTTGGCCTCGCCTGGTGGGACTGGGACATGTCGCGAATCGGCCGCCATGTCGACGCCATCACTGGCGCCGATATAGATGTGGTGGAGTACGCGGTCTGGCTTTGTCGCCCGGTCTTCATTCAGTAGACAAAAGCCGGGAGACGGCGGGCAGGGGCGTCGTATCCCCCTGCATACCCGGCTCCAGAGCCGCCGTTGTGCTCCCGGGTGGCGGCCGGCTGCGGCATCACAGCCGCAACGGTCGCCGGGCTTTGTGCAGAAAAACACTGCGCAGCTCTCTTAGCCGTCACTTCTTCCTTGCATTCCCCGTGCGTTTGACGCTATCAGAGCCGCCACCGGCCTAGGGGTATAGCTCAGTTGGTAGAGCGACGGTCTCCAAAACCGTAGGTCGCAGGTTCGAGTCCTGCTGCCCCTGCCAGTCCGGTGGCGTCGACTACCGCGTTAGCGGAACACAACCCGGCAGCACGTCCGGGAGCAAAGAATGGGCCAGTTGAATGGCTCGCAGTTAAAAAAGACCGCGACCCCCTTGTGATTTGGGGAGCCGGGCTTTATGTAGGACGTTAACAGACACGCGGTGCGTGGAGCTGGCATACCGGCTTTACGCGCCGTATAAGCGTGGATAGATAATGGCATCCAAGACAAATCCGTTTACATTCATTCAGCAGGTTCGGGCTGAGGCGGCGAAAGTGAAGTGGCCGTCGCGCCGCGAGACCTCGATCTCGACGATCATGGTTCTCGTAATGGTGTTGCTCGCCTCGATTTTCTTTTTTGCAGCCGATCAGGCTATGGGCTGGGCGATTTCGCTTATCCTGAATATCGGCGCCTGAGGCGAGGAACACGATGACTGCACGCTGGTATATTGTCCACGCCTATTCAAATTTTGAAAAGAAGGTCGCGGATTCGATTGAAGAGCAGGCGCGCCAGAAGGGCTTGAGCCATCTGTTCGAGAAAATTCTGGTGCCCGTCGAGAAGGTTGTTGAAGTGCGCCGCGGCCGCAAGGTCGATGCCGAACGGAAGTTTTTCCCGGGCTATGTGCTGGTGCGCGCCGATCTGACCGACGAGGCGTTTCACCTGATCAAGAACACCCCGAAGGTGACCGGGTTCCTGGGTAGTGATTCCAAGCCGGTGCCGATTCCGGATTCGGAAGCCGACCGCATCCTGATGCAGGTTCAGGAAGGCGTCGAGCGGCCCAAGCCGTCGATTGCGTTCGAGATTGGCGAGCAGGTGAGGGTGTCCGATGGTCCCTTTGCTTCGTTCAATGGCACGGTTCAGGAAGTCGACGAGGAGCGTTCGCGTCTCAAGGTCGAGGTTTCCATTTTCGGTCGGGCTACCCCGGTCGAGCTCGAATACAGTCAGGTCGAGAAGGTCTGACCAGCATTTTCCTGGCCCGCGCGATCTGCAAGGATTGCGCGGGCCGGGTTTTGCATTGCCAGCTTGGTTGGTGATGCATCCGCGTGGGAGGTGAGTGGACTTTAGCCGGTCCGGCGATCCGCACCACGCAACCGCAGCCGCCGGAAAACTCCGGCATCAAGGCTATGCGCAAGCATCGCCGCAACGAAAGGCAGAGAGAATATGGCTAAGAAAGTTGCAGGCCAGCTCAAGCTGCAGGTTCCGGCCGGATCGGCGACACCGTCGCCTCCGATTGGCCCGGCACTTGGTCAGCGTGGCATCAACATCATGGAATTCTGTAAGGCGTTCAATGCCGCCACGCAGGAGATGGAAAAGGGCATGCCGATTCCGGTCGTCATTACCTACTACCAGGACAAGTCCTTCACCTTCGTGATGAAGCAGCCTCCGGTTACCTACTTCATCAAGAAGGAAGCCAAGCTCAAGTCCGGTTCCAAATTGCCGGGCAAGGAGAGTGCTGGTTCGATCACGCGTGCCCAGGTCCGCACGATCGCCGAAGCAAAGATGAAGGATCTTAACGCCGCCGACATCGAAGGCGCGATGGCTATGGTCGAGGGCTCCGCCCGCTCCATGGGCCTGGAAGTGACGGGATAAGACCATGGCCAAGATTGCTAAGCGTATGCAGAAGGTCAACGAAGGTGTTGACCGCAACAAATATTACGCCCTCGGCGAAGCTGTTTCGATGATCAAGGAACGCGCCGTCGCAAAGTTTGACGAGACCATTGAAATCTCGATGAACCTGGGTGTTGATCCGCGTCACGCCGACCAGATGGTCCGCGGCGTCGTCAACCTGCCCAACGGCACCGGCCGTGACGTTCGCGTCGCTGTTTTTGCCCGCGGCGAAAAGGCCGATGAAGCCAAGGCTGCCGGTGCTGATATCGTCGGCGCCGAAGAACTGGTCGAGATCGTCCAGGGCGGCACCATCGATTTCGATCGCTGCATTGCCACACCGGACATGATGCCGCTGGTCGGTCGTCTCGGCAAGGTTCTCGGCCCGCGTGGCATGATGCCGAACCCCAAGGTTGGCACGGTTACCGCCGATGTCGCCGGCGCCGTCAAGGCGTCCAAGGGCGGCGCCGTCGAGTTTCGCGTCGAAAAGGCAGGCATCATCCATGCCGGCGTCGGCAAGGCCTCGTTTGGCGTTGAGCAGATCGAAGAAAACATCCGCGCTTTCGCCGATGCCGTCATCAAGGCAAAACCGGCTGGCGCCAAGGGCAACTACCTCAAGCGCATGGCCGTTTCATCGACCATGGGCCCGGGTGTCAAGGTCGATCCGTCGTCGCTTAGCGCCGACTGATTGTTGGAATTCTGAAAACCGGAGAGGTCCTCCGGTTTTCTTCAGTTTCCGGCCTTCGGGCCGGAAAGGTCCGGGGATCTCCCCGGGCTCCCTGTCCGAGATTGCAGGTGGTATGCCCTAACCGGCCTACCTTAATTTAGTAACCTGCATGAGACGGGTAAGTTCCGTTTTCGGGAGCGAATGCTCCTTACGGTTCGAACCTCGCTTGCCTTGTGCCGCTGCCGCTGTTCGGTATCGGCGTAAGGGGACAGGATCCTCAAGCGTCGCTTGTGGGTTCGTTATGAATCCCTGGCGGCAAAGGCAAACCCGGCAGGTGGTGCTTGCATCATCTGTCAACTGGAGAAACGCAGTGGATAGAGCGGAAAAACGCGAATTCGTCGCGGAACTGAACGGTGTTTTCACCAACGCCGGTTCGGTTGTCGTGGCCCACTACGCCGGTCTTACGGTTGCGCAAATGAACGACCTTCGGTCGCGCATGCGCACAGCCGGAGGCACCGTCAAGGTCGCGAAGAACCGCCTTGCCAAGATCGCTCTTCAGGGCACGGAGTCAGAAGGGGTCAGTGACCTTTTCATCGGCCAGACGCTCATCGCCTACAGCGATGATCCGGTGACCGCTCCGAAAATCGCCGTCGAGTTCACCAAGGTCAGCGATAAGCTGGTTATTCTTGGTGGCGCGATGGGGGCGACAACTCTCGATGCTGATGGAGTCAAGGCGCTAGCCACGATGCCATCACTGGACGAGTTGCGCGCGAAACTGGTCGGCATGATTCAGACGCCGGCAACGCGCATCGCCCAGATCGTCAACGCACCCGCAGGTGCTGTGGCGCGCGTCATTGGCGCTTATGCCCGGAAGGACGAAGCCGCGTAAGGCGGAACTTCGCTGTGAACTTAGATCAACACCGGTTCGAACCGAATACAAGGAAGTAAGAAAATGGCTGATCTCGCCAAAATCGTGGAAGACCTTTCCAACCTGACCGTCCTGGAAGCCGCTGAGCTGTCCAAGATGCTTGAAGAAAAGTGGGGCGTTTCTGCCGCTGCTCCTGTGGCTGTTGCTGCAGCTGGCGGCGCTGGCGCTCCTGCTGAAGCCGCTGAAGAGAAGACTGAATTTGACGTGGTCCTGGCCGATATCGGCGCCAACAAGATCAACGTCATCAAGGAAGTCCGCGCTATCACCGGTCTCGGCCTCAAGGAAGCCAAGGATCTGGTCGAGGCAGCTCCGAAGGCTGTCAAGGAAGCCATCTCCAAGGGTGAAGCTGAAGACATCAAGAAGAAGCTTGAAGACGCCGGCGCTAAGGTCGAAATCAAGTAATTCAATATCGCGTCCGGGGGCGGGGCTGCCTCTTCCCCGGACGCAATTTGTCGCTGAACGGATTACCCAAAAGCCTGAAAACGGCTTTTGGGTAATGGGTTCTTCAAAAGGATAGTCTCGACCCAGACTGCAAGGCACTCCGGCCGCGCCGCTCTGGGAATGAGACGAGATTGAACGAATTCATTTATATGACGGAGTCGCTTGGCCAGCGGCGATCGTCTGTTGCAGGCCCGGATGCAAATTGACAAGGAGCGACGATGGCTCAGACCCTTTCCTTCAATGGTCGCAGGCGCGTACGCAAGTTCTTCGGAAAAATCCCGGAAGTGGCGGAAATGCCGAACCTCATCGAGGTTCAGAAGGCATCTTACGACCAGTTCCTGATGGTGGACGAGCCGCAAGGCGGTCGTCTGGACGAAGGACTGCAGGCAGTATTCAAATCGGTGTTTCCGATTTCCGACTTTTCCGGCAGTGCGATGCTGGAATTCGTCTCCTACGAGTTCGAATCGCCGAAATTCGACGTTGAGGAATGCCGTCAGCGCGATCTGACCTACGCAGCGCCGCTCAAGGTGACGCTGCGGCTTATCGTGTTTGATATCGACGAAGATACCGGCGCCAAGTCGATCAAGGACATCAAGGAACAGAATGTCTACATGGGCGACATGCCGCTCATGACGGACAACGGCACCTTTGTCGTCAATGGTACCGAACGTGTCATCGTCTCCCAGATGCACCGGTCGCCGGGCGTGTTCTTCGACCACGACAAGGGCAAGAGCCACTCCTCGGGCAAGCTCTTGTTCGCTGCGCGTGTCATTCCCTACCGCGGCTCCTGGCTCGATATCGAATTTGACGCCAAGGACATCGTCCACGCCCGTATCGACCGTCGCCGCAAGATTCCGGCAACATCGCTGCTGATGGCGCTCGGCATGGACGCCGAAGAAATCCTGTCGACCTTCTACACCCATTCCGTCTATGCGAAGGATGGTGAAGGCTGGCGGATTCCGTTCCATCCGGAGACCCTGAAGGGCACCAAGGCGCAGGCCGACCTGATCGATGCCGACAGCGGCGAAGTCGTTGTCGAATCCGGCAAGAAGATGACCCCGCGCCTGTTGCGCCAGCTCACCGAGAAGGGCGTCAATTTCATCAAGGCGTCCGACGAGGATCTGTATGGCTCCTACCTGGCCGAAGACATCGTCAATCCCCAGACCGGTGAGGTGTTCCTCGAAGCTGGCGACGAGATCGACGAAAAGACTCTTCCGGTTCTGGCCGAAGCCGGTGTCACCGAAATCCCGGTACTCGACATCGATCACATCAATGTCGGCGCCTATATCCGCAACACTCTTGCTGCCGACAAGAATGAAGGCCGCCAGGACGCGCTGTTCGACATCTACCGCGTGATGCGTCCGGGTGAGCCACCAACCATCGATTCGGCGGAAGCGATGTTCAATTCGCTGTTCTTTGATTCGGAACGCTACGATCTGTCGGCTGTTGGTCGCGTCAAGATGAACATGCGTCTTGATCTCGACGCCGAGGACACCGTGCGCGTGTTGCGCAAGGACGACATTCTAGCTGTGGTCAAGACACTCGTTGCACTGCGTGACGGCAAGGGCGAAATCGACGACATCGACAACCTCGGCAACCGCCGGGTGCGTTCGGTCGGCGAACTGATGGAAAATCAGTACCGTCTCGGCCTGCTGCGCATGGAGCGCGCCATCAAGGAGCGCATGTCGTCGATCGAAATTGACACCGTGATGCCGCAGGACCTGATCAACGCCAAGCCGGCAGCTGCTGCCGTGCGTGAATTCTTCGGCTCCTCGCAGCTGTCGCAGTTCATGGACCAGGTCAACCCGCTCTCCGAGATCACCCACAAGCGCCGCCTTTCGGCGCTTGGACCTGGCGGTCTGACACGCGAACGCGCCGGCTTCGAAGTGCGCGACGTGCACCCGACGCATTACGGCCGAATCTGCCCGATTGAAACGCCGGAAGGCCCGAACATCGGTCTGATCAACTCGCTGGCAACCTTCGCCCGGGTCAACAAGTACGGCTTCATCGAAAGCCCGTACCGCAAGATCAAGGACGGCAAGGTCACCACGGAAGTGATCTATCTTTCGGCCATGGAAGAGGCGAAGTACTTCGTCGCTCAGGCCAATGCCGAACTCGCTGAAGACGGCTCGCTTGTCAACGAGTTCATCGTCTGCCGCCATTCCGGCGACGTGATGATGACCCCGCGCGACAACATCGACCTGATGGACGTGTCACCACGCCAGCTGGTGTCGGTGGCTGCTGCCCTGATCCCGTTCCTGGAAAACGATGACGCCAACCGCGCCTTGATGGGCTCGAACATGCAGCGTCAGGCGGTTCCGTTGGTCCGCGCCGAGGCTCCGTTCGTGGGCACCGGCATGGAGCCGATCGTGGCCCGTGACTCCGGCGCCGCCATTGCCGCACGTCGCGGCGGTGTTGTTGACCAGGTCGATGCGACCCGTATCGTTATCCGCGCCACCGAGGAAATGGAAGCCTCGCGGTCGGGTGTCGACATCTACCGGCTGCAGAAGTTCCAGCGTTCCAACCAGAACACCTGCATCAACCAGCGTCCGCTGGTGACTGTGGGTGACCTGATCAACAAGGGCGATATCATCGCCGACGGTCCGTCGACCGATCTTGGTGATCTGGCGCTTGGCCGCAACGTGCTCGTCGCGTTCATGCCCTGGAATGGCTATAACTACGAGGACTCGATCCTTCTCTCCGAGCGCATCGTCTCTGATGATGTGTTTACCTCCATCCACATCGACGAGTTCGAGGTGATGGCGCGTGACACCAAGCTTGGGCCGGAAGAAATCACCCGTGATATCCCCAACGTTTCGGAAGAAGCGCTGAGGAACCTCGATGAGGCGGGCATTGTCTATATCGGCGCCGAAGTGGCACCGGGCGACATTCTGGTCGGCAAGATCACACCGAAGGGCGAAAGCCCGATGACGCCGGAAGAGAAGCTTCTGCGCGCCATCTTCGGTGAGAAGGCCTCCGACGTCCGGGACACCTCGATGCGGATGCCGCCGGGAACCTACGGCACCATCGTCGAAGTTCGCGTTTTCAATCGCCACGGCGTTGAAAAGGACGAGCGTGCGATGGCCATCGAGCGCGAGGAAATCGAGCGTCTGGCCAAGGACCGCGACGACGAACAGGCCATTCTTGACCGTAACGTCTATGGCCGTCTGTCGGACATGCTCAATGGCAAGGTGGCAATCGCCGGGCCGAAGGGCTTCAAGAAGGGTGCGGAAGTCAACCAGGAGACCATCTCCGACTATCCGCGTTCGCAATGGTGGACGTTTGCCGTTGAAGACGAAGCGCTGCAGGGCGAAATCGAAGCGCTGCGGGCCCAGTACGACGATTCCAAGAAGCTGCTCGAAGCTCGCTTCATGGACAAGGTCGAAAAGGTCCAGCGTGGCGACGAACTGCCGCCAGGCGTCATGAAGATGGTCAAGGTTTTTGTTGCCGTGAAGCGCAAGCTTCAGCCAGGCGACAAGATGGCTGGCCGTCACGGCAACAAGGGTGTGGTTTCCCGCATTCTGCCTTGCGAAGACATGCCGTTCCTCGAAGACGGAACTCACGTCGACATCGTGCTCAACCCGTTGGGCGTGCCATCGCGGATGAACGTCGGACAGATCCTTGAAACCCACCTTGGGTGGGCTTGCGCCGGTATGGGCAAGAAGATCGGTGCCATGCTCGATGCGTATAACGAAGGCGGTGATATCCAGCCGCTGCGTGACACCATCGACAGCGTCATCGGTACTGGTCCGAAGGGCGAGCCGATCAAGCAGTACGATGATCCGTCAATTGTCCGTCTGGCTGAACAGACACGCCGCGGCGTGTCGATCGCAACGCCGGTGTTCGACGGTGCGGTTGAGGCTGACATCAACATCATGCTTGCTCAGGCAGGTCTCGATGTTTCAGGTCAGTCGACGGTCTATGATGGGCGTACAGGCGAAACCTTCGACCGTCCGGTGACCGTGGGCTACATCTACATGCTCAAGCTCAACCACTTGGTCGACGACAAGATCCATGCTCGTTCGATCGGTCCGTACTCGCTCGTTACCCAGCAGCCGCTGGGCGGCAAGGCCCAGTTCGGTGGTCAGCGCTTCGGGGAAATGGAAGTCTGGGCGCTGGAAGCCTATGGTGCCGCCTACACCCTGCAGGAAATGCTGACCGTCAAGTCCGATGACGTGGCCGGCCGCACCAAGGTCTATGAGGCGATCGTCCGAGGCGATGACACCTTCGAGGCCGGTATTCCGGAGAGCTTTAACGTTCTCGTCAAGGAAATGCGGTCGCTTGGCCTCAATGTCGAGCTGGAATCGAACAAGATCGACGGTATCGCCGAGCCGGATGAACTGCCGGACGCGGCTGAATAAAGCCTGGAAGGCGCGAGGGGCAGATCGTCCCTCGCGCCATATCCTTCCCGCTTTCAGTGCGGGCGGGAGATGACGCTCGCTTCTATCGCGGGCACACACGAATTTCAGGCGATGGCCTGTTGCCGGGGGTCTGCCGGCGCCGTCGCAAGCCAAGGGCGAACAGCCCTAAAAGGAGACAGGCATGAACCATGAGGTCATGAATCTTTTCAACAACAATGTTCCGGCGCAGACGTTCGATTCCATCCGGATCTCGATCGCCAGCCCCGAGAAGATTCTTTCCTGGTCCTTCGGCGAAATCAAAAAGCCGGAGACGATCAACTACCGTACTTTCAAGCCCGAGCGCGATGGCCTGTTCTGTGCCCGCATTTTCGGTCCTATCAAGGATTACGAATGCCTCTGCGGCAAGTACAAGCGGATGAAGTACAAGGGCGTCATCTGTGAAAAATGCGGCGTCGAAGTTACGCTCAGCCGCGTTCGCCGTGAGCGCATGGGCCATATCGAACTCGCCGCACCGGTTGCCCACATCTGGTTCCTGAAGTCGCTGCCGTCGCGCATCGGCACGCTGCTCGACATGACGCTCAAGGATATCGAGCGGGTTCTCTACTTTGAGAACTACATTGTCACCGAGCCGGGCCTGACGTCGCTCAAGGAGAACTCGCTTCTCTCTGAGGAAGACTACATGGTCGCCGTCGACGAGTTCGGCGAAGATTCGTTCACCGCCATGATCGGCGCTGAAGCGATCTTTGAACTGCTGGCCTCGATGGACCTCGAGCGCATCGCTGGTGAATTGCGCACAGAGCTTGCCTCGACGACTTCTGAACTGAAGCAGAAGAAGTTCATGAAGCGTCTCAAGATCGTTGAGAGCTTCATCGATTCAGGCAACCGTCCCGAATGGATGATCATGAAGGTCGTCCCGGTGATCCCGCCGGACCTGCGTCCGCTGGTGCCGCTCGATGGCGGCCGCTTTGCGACCTCCGACCTGAACGATCTCTATCGCCGCGTGATCAACCGGAATAACCGTCTCAAGCGGCTGATCGAACTGCGTGCGCCTGGCATCATCATCCGCAACGAAAAGCGGATGCTGCAGGAAGCCGTTGATGCGCTGTTCGACAACGGCCGTCGCGGTCGCACCATCACTGGCGCCAACAAGCGTCCGCTGAAGTCTTTGAGCGACATGCTCAAGGGCAAGCAGGGCCGATTCCGTCAGAACCTGCTCGGCAAGCGCGTCGACTATTCCGGCCGTTCGGTCATCGTTACCGGTCCAGAGCTCAAGCTGCATCAGTGTGGCTTGCCCAAGAAGATGGCGCTCGAGCTGTTCAAGCCGTTTATCTATGCGCGCCTTGACGCCAAGGGCTATTCGTCCACGGTCAAGCAGGCCAAGAAGCTGGTTGAGAAGGAAAAGCCGGAAGTTTGGGATATCCTCGACGAGGTCATCCGCGAGCATCCGGTGCTCTTGAACCGCGCGCCGACGCTTCACCGTCTTGGCATTCAGGCATTCGAGCCGGTGCTGGTCGAAGGCAAGGCCATTCAGCTTCACCCGCTGGTCTGTACCGCGTTTAACGCCGACTTCGATGGCGACCAGATGGCGGTCCACGTACCGCTGTCGCTGGAAGCACAGCTTGAAGCCCGTGTGTTGATGATGTCGACCAACAACATTCTGCACCCGGCCAACGGCGCACCGATCATCGTGCCGTCGCAGGACATGGTGCTGGGTCTCTATTATCTCTCGATCCAGGCTGAGAACGAGCCGGGTCAGGGCATGGTGTTCTCCGATATGGGCGAACTGCATCACGCGCTGGAAAACAAGATTGTTACCCTGCACACCAAGATCAAGGGCCGTTTCAAGTCCGTTGACGCCGAAGGCAACCCGGTTTCCAAGATCTTTGAAACCACGCCTGGTCGCATGATCATCGGCGAGCTTCTGCCCAAGAACGTCAATGTGCCGTTCGACACCTGCAACCAGGAAATGACCAAGAAGAACATTTCCCGGATGATCGACACCGTCTACCGCCACTGCGGTCAGAAGGACACGGTGATCTTCTGCGACCGCATCATGCAACTCGGCTTCGGTCATGCCTGCCGCGCCGGCATTTCGTTCGGCAAGGACGACATGGTGATCCCCGATTCCAAGGCCCGGATTGTCGGCGAAACCGACACGATGGTGAAGGAATACGAGCAGCAGTACAATGACGGCCTGATCACTCAGGGCGAGAAGTACAACAAGGTTGTCGATGCCTGGGGCAAGGCTACCGAAAAGGTCGCCGACGAAATGATGGCGCGCATCAAGTCTGTCGAGTTCCATGAAAATGGCCGTCAGAAGCAGATGAATTCGATCTACATGATGAGCCATTCCGGCGCCCGTGGTTCGCCGAGCCAGATGCGTCAGCTGGGCGGCATGCGTGGCCTGATGGCCAAGCCGTCGGGTGAAATCATCGAGACGCCGATCATCTCGAACTTCAAGGAAGGCCTGACCGTGAACGAGTACTTCAACTCGACACACGGTGCCCGTAAGGGACTTGCCGACACCGCGCTGAAGACCGCCAACTCCGGTTACCTGACCCGTCGTCTCGTTGACGTGGCGCAGGATTGCATCGTCAATCAGATTGATTGCGGCACCAAGGAAGGCCTGACGATGACTGCCATCGTCGATGCCGGCCAGGTGGTTGCGTCGATCGGTCAGCGTATTCTTGGACGGACCGCGCTGGACGACATCAATCACCCGATCACTGGCGAAACCATCGTCAAGGCCGGTACCATGGTTGATGAAGCCCAGGTGCTCGAAGTCGAGGCTGCGGGTATTCAGTCGGTGCACATCCGTTCGCCGCTGACGTGCGAAATCCAGACCGGCATCTGTGCGGCCTGCTACGGTCGCGACCTGGCTCGCGGTACGCCGGTCAACATCGGTGAAGCTGTCGGCGTTATCGCTGCGCAGTCGATCGGTGAGCCTGGTACCCAGCTGACCATGCGTACCTTCCACCTTGGCGGCACAGCCACCGTGGTTGATACCTCGTTCCTGGAAGCCTCTTACGAGGGTACGGTTCGCATCAAGAACCGCAACATGCTGCGTAACTCCGATGGCAACCTGATTGCCATGGGCCGCAGCATGGCGATCCAGATCCTCGATGAGGGCGGCACGGAGCGGTCATCGCAGCGTGTTGCTTATGGTTCGAAGATCTATGTGGACGACGGCGACGCGGTCAAGCGCGGTCAGCGTCTGGCCGAGTGGGATCCGTACACACGTCCGATGATGACCGAAGTCGAGGGTACCGTGGAATTCGAAGATGTCGTCGACGGCATCTCGGTTCTCGAAGCCACCGATGAGGCAACCGGCATCACCAAGCGTCAGGTCATTGATTGGCGTTCGACCCCGCGCGGTGTCGATCTCAAGCCGTCGATTGTCATCAAGGGCAAGGACGGCGAGATCGCCAAGCTGGCACGTGGCGGCGAAGCCCGCTTCCAATTGTCGGTGGATGCGATCCTGTCGGTCGAACCCGGTGCCAAGGTCAGCCAGGGCGATGTTCTCGCCCGTGTGCCGCTCGAAAGCGCCAAGACCAAGGACATCACCGGTGGTCTGCCGCGTGTTGCGGAACTGTTCGAAGCCCGCCGTCCGAAGGATCACGCCATCATCGCCGAGATCGATGGTACGATCCGCTTCGGCCGCGACTACAAGAACAAGCGTCGCATCCAGATCGAGTCGGCTGACGATAGTATCGAGTCCGTCGAGTATCTCATCCCGAAGGGCAAGCCCTTCCACCTGCAGGATGGCGATTACATCGAAAAGGGCGATTACATCCTTGATGGCAACCCGGCACCGCATGACATTCTGGCGATCAAGGGCGTGGAGGCACTTGCCTCGTATCTCGTCAACGAGATCCAGGAAGTCTATCGTCTGCAGGGCGTTCTCATCAACGACAAGCACATCGAAGTGATTGTCCGGCAGATGCTGCAGAAGGTCGAAGTCACCGATGCGGGCGATTCCGTCTACATCGTCGGCGACAATGTCGACCAGATCGAGCTCGACAATGCCAATGACCGTCTGATCGAGCAGGGCAAGAAGCCGGCACACGGCGTTCCGGTTCTGCTTGGTATCACCAAGGCCTCGCTGCAGACCCCGTCCTTCATCTCGGCGGCTTCGTTCCAGGAGACCACCAAGGTGCTTACCGAGGCTGCGGTCGCCGGCAAGGTCGATACGTTGCAGGGCTTGAAGGAGAACGTCATCGTCGGACGTCTGGTGCCAGCAGGTACCGGCGGCACCATGACCCAGATCCGTCGCATCGCCACATCGCGCGACGATCTGATCATCGACGAGCGACGCAAGACATCCGGTGCGGAAACGGCAGCGCCGATGCTGACCGACATGGCCAGCGAAGAGCCATCGCCCGCCGAATAGGACCAAACCTCCGATCCAATAAAAAAGGCCGCCTTTCGGGGCGGCCTTTTCGTTTCTGAAGATCGGATCTTTTCGTTTCTGAAGATCGGATTATGAACTACTTTGAAGCGGCATCGGTCAATTTGCCCAGTGCCCCTGCCATCACCTTGAAAGCCTCGTCAGCCCCCTTGACCTTGTGGCGTGTCTTCAGAGCCGCAGGATCGAGATAACCGATACGGGTCTGGCCCTGCTCATCCCAGATAAGCACGCGGTTGGGCAGGTCGATCCCGGCACGCGGTGAAGCCTGCAGGATCGGAGTTCCGATTTTGGGATTGCCGAACATGACCAACGTCATGTCGGCAAGCTCCGCATCAATGCTCTTGGCGCCGGCTGCGTGATCCACGCGGGCAAACACCTTGGCGCCGGCCTTTTCCACTGCTGCCACCAATTTGTCGGCGGTCTGTTCCACCGATGCGTCACTGTTCTTGACGATCCAGCCATCATCCGCGGCTGCCGATCCGGCAGTTGCCATGACCAGCGTTGCTGCGGCGGCTGCGAATTTTAGTTTTCTCGAGAATGTCATGATCTACCGTCTCCCTCGACTGTTACAAATATTGCTGTCAACGGCTGGAAGCATCCACTGGTTCCCGGCAATTCGACCGAACGGTCTATGCCGCTGGGCAGGCTGTAGCAGATTGCGCCGCAACGCGCTGACATCGCAGACAAACACATCGCCGAGCCGGGGCTAAATCACCTTTGCAGCTTTGCGTGCACGATATGGTGATTGCCGGTTTGCGGGGTGGGGAGGAAGGTTGGTGACCCGAGGCGCCGGCGCGCCTTGGAAGGCAGCCGCGTCACCGCGGTAGAGCAGGGGAGTTCAGTCGAAGGCGATGACCGCAACTTCACCTTCGAGTGCGCCCTGATAGGCCGACGCATGCGGTTCTTCGTCCGGCATCCCGCCCATCAGGCCAATCTGGTCGAGATCGGCTTCGGCAAAGCCCTTGGCCGACAGCGCGTCGAGGCAATGCCGCACGGCGGTATCTTCATCGGGCGCGACGAGGAGCACATGAAACGGTCGTTTGTCGCCGCCCTTTTGCCGGCTTACCTGGCCGATGACGATGAAAACGGTTGCCGTGCTGCTGTCATCGTCCTGATTGTCGTTGTCAAACTTCATGGCACCATCCTTTCTGCATCGGGGTAGGCGCCTGTTTGTCATGTTGCAGCCGCGAAGGCAACGCGATCGTCGGGCGCGCGCCGGTGCCTACTCCGCTGGTTTCCAGTCGGGTTGCGGTGGTGTTTGCGCCCGGATCGACTTCGTGTGCTTCTCTGGTAATGTGAAGCCCCGGGGACGTCGGTTGCGAAGCTGACGCCGAGGGAAGGGCGCTCTGGTGGGTATGTGCCCAGCTACCAGGCGTCTTGGCGTATCGGGCATATGAGGGACAAACATGGATATCGGAAGTCTTGTGGTTTTTCTGCTGATCGGCGCAGTCGCCGGTTGGCTTGCCGGCATCATCATGAAGGGATTTGGCTTTGGTCTGATTGGCAACATCGTGGTCGGGATTGTCGGCGCTTTCATCGCCGGTCTGGTCCTGCCGAGGGTCGGTATTGTCATTGGCGGCGGCATACTTGGCTCGATCATTCACGCCACCATCGGTGCGGTGATCCTGTTATTCATCATCGGGCTCGTCAAACGCGCCTGAGCTGACACAGAATCGGATTCGACAAGCCGATTCGCAGTCAGGCCCGTGATGCCGGGCCTGACTGGCTGTTGCAGGCGAGTCGGCATGGCCGGCTTGGTGTCGCGACGCAAAAAAAGCCGGACTCAGAGGCTGGAAGTCCTAATAATCTGTCGCAGCGGCCCAGAGACGGTCATGTGAGGGCCGCAAAAGATGTTTTTCTTCGTCATGGCCTTGACGGAATGGGGGGAAGCCAGTAGTTACCGGCCACTGAGATCGATGTGAGGCGCTTTTCTCCGGGACGACACGTTCTGGAAGTTGTCTCAAACAAGGTTCCAAACTGCACTGCGAACTGACAATGCTGCACGCACGACGCTGACTTTCGCGTCCTCTGCTTTTTGGGGTCCTCCGGTAAAACCGGATCGGCCCTTGTTTTGCGCATACTGTTTGCAGCCGAGGTGGTCCGAAAGGGCGAAACATGAATTCTAAAGGGATGGTTACATGCCAACTGTAAACCAGCTGATCCGCAAGCCGCGCCAGGCGCCGGTAAAGCACAACAAGGTTCCCGCGCTGGAGCGAAATCCGCAGAAGCGCGGCGTTTGCACCCGTGTGTATACCACGACCCCGAAGAAGCCGAACTCGGCGCTTCGTAAGGTTGCCAAGATCCGCCTGACCAATGGCTACGAAGTGATCGGCTACATTCCGGGTGAAGGTCATAACCTTCAGGAACACTCGGTTGTGATGATCCGCGGCGGCCGCGTCAAGGATTTGCCCGGCGTGCGTTACCACATCATCCGTGGTGTCCTCGATACTCAGGGCGTCAAGAACCGCAAGCAGCGCCGCTCGAAGTACGGCGCCAAGCGTCCGAAGTAATATGTGTCGGCCAGTCGCGTCATTCCATGCGGCTGGCTGTTTCGACCCATCAGTTGAAAGACGAAAAGTATGTCACGACGTCACAGTGCAGAGAAGCGTGAGATCAACCCGGACCCGAAGTTCGGCGATCTGGTCATCACCAAATTCATGAACGCCATCATGATGCACGGCAAGAAATCAGTTGCCGAGCAGATCGTCTATGGTGCGCTTGATCAGGTAGAGACGCGCTCCAAGTCGGAGCCGGTCACACAGTTCCATACAGCGCTCGAAAATGTTGCGCCGCATGTGGAAGTTCGCTCACGCCGTGTTGGCGGTGCCACCTATCAGGTGCCGGTTGATGTGCGCCCCGAGCGTCGTCAGGCTTTGGCCATCCGTTGGCTGATTGCCGCAGCGCGCAAGCGTAACGAGACCACCATGGTTGAGCGCCTGTCGGGCGAACTCATGGATGCTGCAAACAATCGCGGCAGCGCGGTCAAGAAGCGGGAAGATACCCACAAGATGGCCGATGCAAACCGCGCATTCTCGCATTACCGCTGGTAATAACGACCCGCACTCGAAAGGCATTCAAGATGGCGCGCGAATACGCAATCGAAGACTACCGAAATTTCGGCATTATGGCGCATATCGACGCTGGCAAGACCACGACCACCGAGCGGGTGCTGTTTTATACCGGCAAGTCCCACAAGATCGGTGAAGTTCATGACGGCGCAGCCACCATGGACTGGATGGAGCAGGAGCAGGAGCGTGGTATTACCATCACCTCTGCTGCGACCACCACGTTCTGGAAAGGCCGCACCGGCAAGGTTTGTCACTTCAACATCATCGACACCCCAGGCCACGTTGACTTCACCATTGAAGTCGAGCGTTCGCTGCGTGTGCTCGACGGCGCCATTGCGCTGCTTGACGCCAATGCCGGTGTCGAGCCTCAGACTGAAACCGTCTGGCGCCAGGCTGACAAGTACAATGTCCCGCGGATGATCTTCTGCAACAAGATGGACAAGACCGGCGCCGACTTCTATCGCTCGGTATCGATGGTCAAGTCGCGTCTCGGTGCGATCCCGGTTGTCATGCAGCTGCCGATTGGCGCTGAAACCGAATTCAAGGGCGTTGTCGATCTGGTCGAGATGAATGCGCTGGTTTGGCGTGATGAATCGCTCGGCGCTCAGTGGGACATTGTGGAAATTCCCGACGATCTCAAGGAGAGGGCCGCGGAATACCGCGAACTGCTCATCGAGACTGCCGTGGAAGCCGATGAGGCCGCCATGGAGCGTTACCTCGAAGGTACGATGCCGGACAATGACGAACTGCGTGCATTGGTCCGCAAGGGTACCATCGCCGTTCAGTTCTTCCCGATGTTTTGTGGTTCGGCCTTCAAGAACAAGGGCGTTCAGCCGCTTCTCGATGCAGTGGTCGACTATCTGCCGAGCCCGATCGACGTGCCGCCGATTGAAGGCATTGACGTCAAGACCGAAGAGCCGACAACCCGTCCCGCTTCCGATGATGCGCCGATGGCATTGCTGGCATTCAAGGTAATGAACGATCCGTTCGTCGGTTCGCTCACCTTTGCCCGGATCTACTCCGGCAAGCTCGAAAAGGGCTCGTCGGTAATGAATACGGTCAAGGACAAGCGCGAACGCGTCGGTCGCATGCTGCAGATGCACTCGAATTCTCGTGAAGATGTCGAGGAAGCTTTTGCTGGCGATATCGTCGCACTTGCCGGTCTGAAGGAAACCACTACGGGTGACACGCTGTGTGATCCGCTCAAGCAGGTGATCCTTGAGCGCATGGAATTCCCTGAGCCGGTGATTCAGATTGCGATCGAGCCGAAGACCAAGGGCGACCAGGAAAAGATGGGCCTCGCGCTCAACCGCCTGGCAGCTGAGGATCCTTCGTTCCGCGTCAAGACCGACGAAGAATCCGGGCAGACGATCATTGCCGGCATGGGCGAATTGCACCTCGACATTCTCGTTGACCGTATGCGTCGCGAGTTCAAGGTCGAAGCCAACGTCGGTGCGCCGCAGGTTGCCTACCGTGAATCGATTACCAAGGCTTATGAAGCCGATTACACCCACAAGAAGCAGTCGGGTGGTTCGGGTCAGTTTGCACGCGTCAAGATCCGCTTCGAGCCGAATGACGAGACCGAAGATTTCATCTTCGAATCCAAGGTCGTCGGTGGTTCGGTTCCCAAGGAATACATCCCTGGCGTCCAGAAGGGCATCAACAGCGTGATGAATTCCGGACCGCTTGCGGGCTTCCCGATGCTGGGTATCAAGGCAACGTTGATCGATGGCGCCTACCACGATGTGGACTCCAGCGTCCTCGCCTTCGAAATCGCCGGTCGCGCTTGCTTCCGCGAGAACTCGAAGTTCATGGGCCCGCAGCTTCTTGAGCCGATCATGGCTGTTGAAGTTGTCACCCCGGAAGATTACGTCGGTGACGTGATTGGCGACCTGAACTCCCGCCGTGGTCAGATCCAGGGGCAGGAAATGCGCGGCATCGCCGTGGTCATCGACGCTCATGTGCCGCTGGCCAATATGTTCAAATACGTTGATACGCTGCGCTCGATGTCGCAAGGCCGCGCCCAGTACACGATGACGTTTGATCACTACGCACCGGTTCCGTCGAATGTCTCCCAGGAGATCCAGGCGAAATACGCATAATTTGCCGGATTGCCGGGCCCGCGTCTCACGACGCCGGCCCGGACCGGAGACCGAAACAGTAAATTGCCCCGCAACGGGCTGAATGAGAATGGAGAGCCGACGATGGCAAAGGGTAAGTTCGAGCGCAATAAGCCGCATGTTAACATCGGCACGATTGGTCACGTTGACCACGGCAAGACGTCCTTGACGGCTGCGATCACCAAGTATTTTGGTGATTACAAGGCCTATGAGCAGATTGACGCTGCACCTGAAGAGAAGGCCCGCGGCATCACCATTTCGACCTCGCACGTCGAATATGAAACCGAAGCGCGGCACTACGCCCACGTCGATTGCCCCGGTCACGCCGACTATGTGAAGAACATGATCACCGGCGCCGCGCAGATGGACGGCGCGATCCTGGTTGTCTCGGCTGCCGACGGCCCGATGCCCCAGACCCGCGAGCACATCCTGCTTGCCCGTCAGGTTGGCGTTCCGTCGCTGGTTGTCTTCCTCAACAAGGTCGACCAGGTTGACGACGAAGAACTTCTCGAACTCGTCGAGATGGAAGTTCGCGAACTGCTGTCGTCCTACGACTTCCCGGGCGACGATATTCCGATCATCAAGGGTTCGGCGCTTGTCGCGCTCAACGATGGCGACAAGGCCCAGGGCGAAGACTCGATCCGCGCGCTGATGGCTGCCGTTGACGAATACATCCCGACGCCTGAGCGTCCGATCAACATGCCGTTCCTGATGCCGATCGAAGACGTGTTCTCGATCTCCGGTCGTGGCACGGTTGTCACCGGCCGCGTCGAGCGTGGCGTTGTCAAGGTTGGCGAGGAAATCGAGATCGTCGGTATCCGCGACACCCAGAAGACGGTCTGCACCGGCGTTGAAATGTTCCGCAAGCTGCTCGATCAGGGCCAGGCTGGCGACAACATCGGCGCCCTGCTTCGCGGCATTGGCCGTGAGGACGTCGAGCGTGGCCAGATCCTGTGCAAGCCGGGTTCGGTCAAGCCGCACACCAAGTTCAAGGCAGAAGCCTACATTCTGACCAAGGAAGAGGGTGGCCGTCATACGCCGTTCTTTACCAACTACCGTCCGCAGTTCTACTTCCGCACGACCGACGTGACGGGTGTGGTGACACTGCCGGAAGGTACCGAAATGGTGATGCCGGGCGACAACATTTCGGCTGACGTGACGCTGATCGTGCCGATCGCGATGGAAGAGAAGCTCCGCTTCGCCATCCGCGAAGGCGGCCGCACCGTTGGTGCCGGCATCGTCGCTTCGATCATCGAGTAACAAACTGGGTCAGGTCGCGCGGTTCGGTTCAACCGGATCGCGCGGTCCTCACACAAGCAAGGACAATTCGAATGAACGGTCAGAACATCCGCATCCGCCTCAAGGCGTTTGATCACCGGATCCTTGATGCCTCCACGCGTGAAATCGTGTCGACGGCAAAGCGGACCGGCGCGAGCGTCCGTGGCCCGGTCCCGCTGCCGACCCGGATCGAAAAATTTACGGTCAACCGCTCGCCGCATATCGACAAGAAGAGCCGCGAGCAGTTTGAGATGCGCACCCACAAGCGCCTTCTCGATATAGTTGATCCGACCCCGCAGACCGTTGATGCGCTTATGAAGCTGGATCTCGCCGCGGGTGTTGATGTGGAAATCAAGCTTTAAGGCCCAGGGCCTTAAGGACAGGGAACGAGGCAGGTAGGGGCAGGGCCCCGACAGGCTCATCTCAAGAGGAATGAACCGATGCGTTCAGGTGTGATTGCACAAAAAGTGGGAATGACCCGGGTCTACAACGACGCCGGAGACCATATCCCCGTGACCGTCCTGCGGATGGAAAACTGCCAGGTGGTAGCCCAACGTACGGAAGAGAAGAACGGCTATACCGCTGTTCAGCTCGGCGCTGGCGTCGCCAAGGTCAAGAATACGTCCAAGGCCATGCGCGGAAACTTCGCCATTGCCAATGTCGAACCCAAGGCCAAGCTGGTCGAGTTCCGTGTGAGCTCGGACAACTTGATCGATGTCGGTTCTGAAATTGCGGCGAGTCATTTCGTCGCCGGCCAGCTGGTCGATGTTTCCGGTGTTACTCAGGGTAAAGGCTTTGCCGGCGCCATGAAGCGCCACGGTTTCGGCGGTCTTCGCGCCACCCACGGCGTTTCGGTCTCGCACCGTTCGCACGGCTCGACCGGTTCCAATCAGGATCCGGGCAAGGTCTGGAAGGGCAAGAAGATGGCAGGCCACATGGGTAGTACCCGCGTGACCACGCAGAACCTCGAAATTGTCTCGACCGATGTCGATCGCGGCCTGATCCTTATCAAGGGTGCGGTTCCGGGCTCCAAGGGTGCCTGGATCGTTGTTCGCGACGCCGTCAAGTCCGGTATCCCGGCTGATGCGCCCCTTCCTGCGGCGCTTCGCGCGGCAGCCAACGTATCGAATGAGGGAGCCGAATAATGGATCTTACCGTCACCACCCTCGAGGGCAAGGACGCAGGAAAGATTTCGCTTTCCGACGCGATCTTCGGTCTCGAGCCGCGCCAGGATCTGATCCAGCGCATCGTGCGCTGGCAGCTTGCAAAGAAGCAGCAGGGCGGTCACAAGACCCTCAGCCGCTCGGAAATTGCCCGCACCGGCGCCAAGATGTTCAAGCAGAAGGGTACGGGCCGCGCCCGTCACCACGCTGCAAGTGCACCGCAGTTTCGTGGCGGCGGCCGGGCTCACGGTCCGGTTCTTCGCAGCCACGCCCATGACCTTCCCAAGAAGGTGAGGGCACTGGGCCTGAGGCATGCGCTTTCGGCCAAGTTTGCAGCGTCCGAGATCGTCGTGATCGACAGTCTTTCGGCTTCCGATCCGAAGACCAAGGCGCTGGCTGGTTCGCTGAACAAGCTCGGCCTCGTCAACGCCCTGTTCATCGGTGGCGCCGAGGTTGACAAGAACTTCAGCCTCGCAGCGGCCAACATTCCGAATGTCGATGTGTTGCCGATCCAGGGTATCAATGTTTATGACATCTTGCGCCGCGGCAAGCTGGTCTTGTCGAAAGACGCTATCGCGGCTCTGGAGGAGCGCTTCAAATGACGGACATTCGCCATTATGATGTGATCGTCTCTCCGTCGATCACTGAAAAATCAACATTCGTCTCTGAGCAGAACCAGGTTGTCTTCAACGTCGCCCGGCGTGCTACCAAGCCTCAAATCAAGGCTGCGGTTGAGGCACTGTTCGGTGTCAAGGTTACTGCGGTCAATACGCTGCTGCGCAAGGGTAAGACCAAGCGCTTCCGGGGTATCGCGGGCCGCCAGTCAGATGTGAAAAAGGCGTATGTGACGCTTGCCGAAGGGCAGTCGATCGACGTCTCCACCGGTCTGTAAGGACTGCGCGGGAATAAGCCCTCAAAAGGGAACAGGAAAATGGCACTGAAAAGTTACAATCCGACGACCCCGAGCCAGCGTCAGCTGGTCATCGTTGATCGTTCGGGTCTTCATCGCGGAAAGCCGGTCAAGTCTTTGACACAGGGCCTCCACAGCAAGGGTGGCCGTAACAACCACGGCCGGGTCACAGCCCAGTCGATTGGTGGTGGTCACAAGCGCACCTACCGCATGGTCGATTTCAAGCGTCGCAAGTTCGACGTTGAGGCCACTGTCGAGCGTATGGAATACGACCCCAACCGGTCGGCTTTCATCGCGCTGATCACCTATGCCGACGGCGAGAAGTCCTATATTCTCGCACCGCAGCGTCTGACTGCCGGTGACAAGGTGATTTCGTCCGACAAGGCCGTGGACGTGAAGCCGGGCAATTGCATGCCGCTTCAGTTCATGCCGGTCGGCACGATCGTGCACAACATCGAGATGAAGCCGGCCAAGGGCGGTCAGGTTGCCCGCTCCGCAGGCGGCTACGCTCAGTTGGTTGGTCGTGACCAGGGCATGGCAATCATGCGCTTGAACTCGGGCGAACAGCGTCTGGTTCAGGGCGCCTGCCTCGCCACTGTCGGTGCGGTGTCCAATCCGGATCATTCCAATACCAACGATGGCAAGGCCGGTCGGTCGCGCTGGAGGGGCAAGCGCCCGCATGTTCGCGGTGTTGCCATGAACCCGGTCGATCACCCGCACGGCGGTGGCGAAGGCCGTACCTCCGGTGGTCGTCACCCGGTGACCCCCTGGGGCAAGCCGACCAAGGGCAAGCGCACACGTTCGAACAAGTCGACAGACAAGTTCATCATGCGTTCGCGCCATCAGCGTAAGAAATAAGAGAGGAAGTCTCCAATGGCTCGTTCAATATGGAAAGGTCCGTTTGTTGACGGCTATCTTCTCAAGAAAGCTGAGAAGGTTCGCGAAGGCGGCCGCAACGAAGTGATCAAAATGTGGAGCCGCCGCTCCACCATCATGCCGCAGTTCGTCGGCTTGACATTCGGCGTGTACAACGGAAGCAAGCACATTCCGGTCAACGTGTCCGAGGACATGGTCGGCCAGAAGTTTGGCGAATACTCTCCGACGCGGACGTATTACGGCCATGGCGCCGACAAGAAAGCGAAGAGGAAGTAACGATGGGCAAGGCTAAAACCGAACGCCGGCTCAAGGATAACGAGGCGCAGGCAGTTGCCCGCACCATTCGTGTCAGCCCGCAGAAGCTTAACCTGGTCGCCGCCCTTATCCGCGGCAAGAAGGTTGACAAGGCACTGGCCGAGCTTGAGTTTTCGCGCAAGCGCATCGCTTCGACCGTCAGGAAGACGCTTGAATCGGCGATCGCAAACGCCGAGAACAACCACGACCTTGATGTTGATTCGCTGATCGTTGCCGAAGCTTATGTCGGTAAGTCGATTGTCATGAAGCGTTTCCATGCTCGTGGCCGCGGCCGCGCCTCGCGGGTCGAAAAGCCATTCGCGCATTTGACCATCGTCGTGCGTGAGATGGAAGCCAAAGAGGAGGCCGCGTAATGGGTCAGAAAATCAATCCAATCGGTTTTCGCCTTGGCATCAACCGTACCTGGGACAGCCGTTGGTTCGCCGACAATGCCGAATACGGCAAGCTGCTTCATGAAGACCTGAAGATACGCAAGTACCTGCAGAACGAACTCAAGCAGGCCGGCGTTTCCAAGATCGTCATCGAACGTCCGCACAAGAAGTGCCGCGTTACCATTCACGCTGCCCGCCCTGGCCTGATCATCGGCAAGAAGGGTGCGGACATCGAGAAGCTGCGCCGCAAGCTTGGCGAAATGACTCAGTCGGAAACGCACCTCAACATCGTTGAAGTGCGCAAGCCGGAAGTCGACGCCACCCTGGTTGCGCAGTCGATTGCCCAGCAGCTCGAGCGCCGTATTGCTTTCCGTCGCGCCATGAAGCGCTCGGTTCAGTCGGCCATGCGTCTTGGCGCCGAAGGCATCAAGATCACTTGTGGTGGTCGTCTCGGCGGCGCGGAAATCGCGCGGACCGAATGGTACCGTGAGGGCCGGGTTCCGCTTCACACGCTGCGCGCCGATATCGATTACGGCACGGCTGAAGCCAAGACCGCTTACGGAATTTGTGGCGTCAAGGTCTGGATCTTCAAGGGCGAAATTCTTGAGCATGATCCTATGGCGTCTGAACGTCGCGCCACGGAAGGCGACGCATCGGGCGGCAACCGTCGGCGCGAACACGCCTGATTTTGCGCCAGGCAGACAATTCGGAGAATTAGACAATGTTGCAGCCAAAGCGTACTAAGTACCGCAAGCAGTTCAAGGGCCGCATCAAGGGCGTGGCCAAGGGCGGCTCGGACTTGAATTTCGGAGCTTACGGCTTGAAGGCACAAGAGCCCGATCGCGTTAATGCACGTCAGATCGAAGCGGCTCGTCGCGCCATCACCCGTCACATGAAGCGTGCCGGCCGTGTTTGGATCCGCATCTTCCCGGACGTTCCTGTCACATCCAAGCCGACGGAAGTCCGCATGGGTAAGGGCAAGGGTTCGGTTGATTACTGGGCGGCCAAGGTCAAGCCCGGACGGATCATGTTCGAAATCGACGGCGTCAGCGAAGAGCTTGCCCGTGAAGCCCTGCGTCTCGGCGCAGCCAAGCTTTCGGTCAAGACCCGCTTCGTACAGCGCATCGCAGAGTAAGGAGACGGATCATGAAAGCCGCAGATGTTCGCGCCATGAGCGTTGACCAACTCAATGACGAGCTCGCCAAGCTGAAGAAAGAGCAGTTCAACCTGCGCTTTCAGGGCGCCACCGGGCAGCTGGAAAAGACTTCGCGAGTCAGGGAAGTCCGCCGCGACGTCGCTCGCATCAAAACCATTGCCCGCCAGAAGGCGGCCGAATCCAAGGCCTAAGGACCGAAGAACATGCCAAAACGCATTCTGCAGGGCACTGTTGTCAGTGACAAGAACGAGAAGACCGTGGTTGTCCGCGTGGAACGCCGTTTCGCGCATCCGGTCATGCGGAAAATCGTGCGCCGCTCGAAGAACTACAAGGCGCATGACGAAAACAACCAGCACAAGGTTGGCGATGCTGTTTCCATTCAGGAATGCGCACCGATTTCCAAGGACAAACGCTGGACTGTCGTCGAGATAGCCCAGGCTTGAATGAACGGTTTTGAGGCGAGGCTATTGCACCTTGCCGAGAATCCTGTATGAAGCAGGCCATTGGCGCAGAACGCCCGGGAATCGGGCGTTCTTCTGCTTTCAGCGCATGGAAGGTCCGCTCGCGGAAACCACCTTGGCAATATCCTTCCCGCGCACAAAAGAATTGACTCATAAGCTGGCATAGGTGGCCTTTGTGCCCAACCGTGTCGGTAACAACAAGAAGGCGGCCTGATATGATTCAGATGCAAACAAACCTCGACGTCGCGGATAATTCCGGCGCTCGTCGTGTCATGTGCATCAAGGTTCTGGGCGGTTCAAAACGGAAATATGCTTCCATCGGCGACATCATTGTCGTCTCGATCAAGGAAGCCATTCCGCGCGGCCGCGTCAAGAAGGGTGATGTGATGAAGGCGGTTGTCGTTCGCACGGCCAAGGACATCCGTCGCGCCGATGGCAGCGTGATCCGTTTTGACGGAAACGCAGCTGTCCTGATCGACAACAAGAAAGAGCCGATCGGCACCCGTATCTTCGGACCGGTTCCGCGCGAATTGCGCGCCAAGAGCCACATGAAGATCATCTCCCTGGCTCCTGAAGTGCTGTAAGGAACGAACCGATGCAAAAGATCCGCAAAGGCGACAAGGTCGTCGTTCTGGCAGGCAAGGACAAGGGCCGCACTGGCGAAGTCCTCGTCGTGATGCCGAAAGAAGACCGGGCCGTGGTCCGGGGTTTGAACATGGTCAAGCGCCACCAGCGCCAGTCCCAGACCCAGGAAGCCGGCATCATCAATAAGGAAGCCTCGCTTCATCTCTCCAACCTCGCGGTTGCAGACCCCAAGGACGGCAAGCCGACCCGTGTCGGTTTCCGCGTCGAGGGCGAGAAGAAGGTGCGCGTGGCAAAGCGTTCTGGAGAAGTGATCGATGGCTGAAGCAAAGTATGAGCCGCGGCTCAAGACCGAATATGTTCAGCGCATTCGCAAGGCTATGCAGGAAAAGTTCGCCTACGCGAACGAAATGCAGATCCCGCGTATGGACAAGATCGTAATCAATATGGGCGTTGGTGAATCCACCGCCGATTCCAAGAAGCCCGCGATTGCGGCTGAAGACCTGGCGGCAATCGCTGGTCAGAAGCCTGTTATTACCCGCGCACGCAATTCGATCGCCGGCTTCAAGCTGCGCGAAGATATGCCGATCGGCGCCAAGGTTACGCTTCGCGGCGCTCGTATGTTTGAGTTCATGGACCGTCTTGTCACCATCGCGCTTCCGCGCGTTCGTGACTTTCGCGGCCTGAACCCGAAGAGCTTTGACGGCCGTGGCAACTTCGCCATGGGCATCAAGGAACACATCGTGTTTCCGGAGGTCAACTACGACAAGGTTGACCAGATCTGGGGCATGGACGTCATCGTTTGTACGACGGCTAAAACGGACGACGAAGCACGGGCTCTTCTCAAAGAGTTCAACTTCCCTTTCCCCCAGTAGTCGTAACGGCATTCATGAAAAAGGATATCTGAATATGGCGAAAGTCAGCGCAATTCAAAAGAACAAGCGCCGCCGCAAGCTGGTCGAGCGCGACGCCTCCAAGCGTGCCGCACTCAATGCGATCACGCACAATCAGGAGCTTCCTATCGAGGAACGTTTCCGTGCAACCTTGAAGCTGGCCGAAATGCCGCGCAACGGGGCCAAGATCCGCGTTCGCAATCGCTGCGAAGTGACCGGCCGTCCGCGTGCGTATTACCGCAAGCTGGGCATGTCGCGTATCGCTTTGCGTGATCTGGGGTCCCTGGGCAAGGTGCCCGGCCTCGTCAAGTCGAGCTGGTAAGGAGCGCGTGAGATGGCAATGACTGATCCTCTGGGCGATATGCTCACACGTATCCGCAATGGTATCGCCCGTCGCAAGGCGTCGGTATCGACGCCTGCATCGAAGCTGCGCGCTCGGGTGCTCGACGTTCTGGAAGCCGAAGGTTATATTCGCGGCTATACCGAAGTGGCGTTCGACAACGGCAAGGCTGAATTGAGCATCGAGCTCAAGTACCATGAAGGTGCACCGGTGATCCGTGAGATCGCCCGCGTTTCCAAGCCCGGCCGGCGTGTATACGTCTCCGTCAAATCCATTCCGCAGGTCGCTAATGGTCTCGGCATCACGATCCTTTCGACTCCGAAGGGCGTTTTGGCCGATCACATTGCGCGCGAGCAGAATGTTGGTGGTGAGGTTCTCTGCTCGATCTTCTGATCGTGCAGAACCTCCAACTCGAACAGACAGGTTGAACAATGTCTCGTATCGGTAAAAAGCCCGTTCCGGTCCCCGCCGGTGTCACTGCGACGATTGATGGCCAGAAAGTGGTCGCCAAGGGTCCCAAGGGTGAGTTGATCTTCGTCGCCAATGATGAAGTCGCGCTCAAGCTTGAGGACAACTCGGTTGTCGTCACACCCGTGGATGATTCAAAGGGCGCTCGCTCCAAATGGGGCATGTCGCGTACCATGATTGCCAATCTCTTCACTGGTGTGAAGGATGGGTACGAACGCAAGCTCGAAATCAATGGTGTGGGTTATCGCGCCACCATGCAGGGACGTAATCTGCAGCTGGCCCTTGGCTTTAGCCACGATGTCGTTTATCAGCCGCCGGAAGGCGTCAACATCGCTTGCCCGAAGCCGACGGAGATCGTCATCACCGGGATCAACAAGCAGGTGCTTGGCCAGGTGGCGGCAGAAATCCGGGCCTATCGCAAACCCGAACCCTACAAGGGCAAGGGCGTTAAATATGCTGAAGAGCGGATTGTCCGCAAAGAAGGCAAGAAGAAGTAAGGAAGACGCGAAATGGCTAGCAGGAAACAATCCCTTACGCGTCGGGCCGACCGTGTCCGCCGCCAGCTTAAAGCGGTGGCCAATGGCCGTCCGCGCCTGTCGGTTCATCGCTCGTCGAAGAACATCTACGCACAGATCATCGATGACGCCGCAGGCCGTACGCTTGCTTCGGCATCGACCTTGGACACCGGCCTTCGTGGTGATCTCAAGACTGGCGCCGATGTCTCTGCGGCGTCTGCGGTTGGCAAGTTGATTGCCGAGCGTGCGACAGAAGCAGGCGTCAAGGATGTGGTCTTTGACCGCGGCGCCTTTATCTATCATGGCCGTATCAAGGCCCTCGCCGAAGCAGCCCGCGAAGCCGGTCTGACTTTCTAATTAAAACCAGCCGATTGATTCCGGAAAAGAATAAGGAAAAGGACAATGGCCAAGGAAGGTCGCCGCGATAATCGCGGCAGGGACGACGAACGCGACAGCGAATTCGTCGACAAGCTTGTTCACATCAACCGCGTTGCCAAGGTCGTCAAGGGCGGTCGCCGTTTCGGTTTCGCAGCCCTCGTGATTGTTGGTGACCAAAAGGGTCGCGTTGGCTTCGGTCACGGTAAGGCACGTGAAGTGCCGGAAGCGATCCGCAAGGCAACCGAAGCTGCCAAGCGCGAACTGATCTTTGTTCCGCTGCGTTCGGGCCGGACCCTGCACCACGATGTGCATGGCCGCCACGGCGCCGGCAAGGTTCTGCTGCGCGCTGCCAAGGCCGGTACCGGGATCATCGCTGGTGGTCCGATGCGTGCCGTGTTTGAAACGCTGGGTATGCAGGACGTTGTGGCCAAGTCGACCGGGTCTTCAAACCCGTACAACATGGTCCGCGCCACTTTTGATGCGCTCAAGAACCAGATGCACCCCAAGGACATCGCGGCTCAGCGTAACATTAAGTATTCCACGCTCCAGGCTCGCCGCGGACCTTCCGCTGGCGGTGAAGAGTAATCGGGCGTCTGCCTTATTCGTATTAGGGAGCCAAGACCATGGCTGACAATAAAAAGGGCAAGACGGTCACCGTCGAACAGATCGGCAGCCCGATTCGCCGCCCGAACGTCCAGCGCCAGACGCTGATCGGCTTGGGCCTCAACAAAATGCACCGCCGCCGGACCCTCGAGGACACGCCGTCCGTACGTGGCATGATCCGTTCGGTCAGCCACCTCGTTCGCGTCGTCGACGAGCAGTGAGTGGGAGTGAACTATCATGAAACTCAATGAGATCACCGACAACGAAGGTGCTACTAAGAACCGCAAGCGCGTAGGTCGCGGCATTGGTTCGGGTACCGGCAAGACTGGCGGCCGCGGTGTCAAGGGACAGAAGTCCCGCGGCGGCGTTGCCATCAACGGTTTTGAAGGCGGCCAGATGCCTATTTATCGGCGTCTGCCTAAGCGCGGCTTCAAGAACATCTTCTCAACCGACTTCAACATCGTCTCCGTTGGCCGCATTCAGACGGCCATCGATGCAGGCAAGCTCGACGGCAAGGGCACGATCGATGCAGCCGCTCTCAAGGCTGCTGGCGTCATCCGTCGCATCAAGGATGGTGTACGGGTTCTGGCTGATGGCGAACTGAAGGCCAAGGTCACCCTCGAAGTCGGCGGCGCCTCTGCCACTGCCATCGAAAAGGTGGAAAAGGCCGGCGGAACCATCAAGGTACTGGCAGCTGCGCCTGTCGCAGCCGCACCGGCGACCGAAGAGAAGTAATTATTTAGTCGCCCGGTGGTTCACACCGGGCGACTTTCGTCCCATATGGGACAAGTCGGCGCGACTCAATGCGGCGGCCGGGGCAGGCGCAGGCGACCGGTAGTCCGGTCAAGCCGAAACGTCCGGTGAAACCAACTCAGGCCCTCCGGAGATGATCGGGTTCATCGGGCGCCGGATGGGCCGCGCGGAGAATGCAATGGCATCTGCAGCCGAACAACTCGCTTCCAATCTCAATTTCTCGGCTTTCGCCAAGGCGGAAGATCTCAAGAAGCGGATCTGGTTCACTCTTGGCGCACTTCTGGTGTATCGCCTGGGAACTTACATCCCGCTGCCTGGAATCAACCCAGGCGCCTTTGCACAGGCCTTCCAGGGCCAGTCGGGCGGCATTCTTGGCCTGTTCAACATGTTTGCAGGTGGCGCTGTCGAGCGCATGGCGATTTTCGCCCTCGGCATCATGCCCTATATCTCGGCCTCGATCATCATTCAGCTGATGACATCCGTTGTCCCTACGCTTGAGCAACTCAAGAAAGAGGGCGAACAGGGCCGCAAGATCATCAACCAGTACACCCGCTACGGCACGGTTCTTTTGGGTACTGTGCAGGCCTACGGCATCGCCGTCGGGCTTGAGTCGGGCAACGGCATCGTGACCGATCCGGGCTGGTTCTTCCGTATTGCCACGGTCATTACCCTGGTTGGCGGCACCATGTTCCTGATGTGGCTGGGCGAGCAGATCACTGCACGCGGCATCGGCAACGGTATTTCACTGATCATTTTCGCCGGCATCGTCGCCGCAATGCCAAGTGCTGTTGCAGGTACGCTCGAACTGGGCCGCACCGGCGCCCTGTCGACCGGTCTGATCATCGCGGTCATTGTTGTGGCCATTGCCGTCATCGCACTGATCGTGTTCGTCGAGCGGGCGCAGCGGCAATTGCTGATCCAGTATCCAAAGCGCCAGGTCGGCTCGCGGATGTTCCAGGGCGATACGTCGCACCTGCCGCTCAAGCTCAACACTTCGGGCGTGATTCCGCCGATCTTTGCTTCGTCGCTTTTGCTGCTGCCGGCGACGGTTGCAGGCTTTGCTGCCACCGGAAATATGCCTGCCTGGGCAACCACGCTGTTGGCGTCTGTCGGCCATGGTCAGCCGGCTTATATGCTGCTTTACGGCGGTTTGATTGCGTTTTTCGCCTTTTTCTACACCGCGATCGTTTTCAATCCGAAGGACACTGCGGACAATCTCAAACGTCACGGTGGCTTCATTCCGGGCATCCGGCCCGGCGAGCGTACCGCCGAATATATCGATTATGTGCTGACCCGGGTGACGGTCGTCGGTGCGATCTATCTCGTTTTTGTCTGTCTCTTACCCGAATTTCTAATCGCGCAAACCGGCGTTCCGTTCTATTTGGGTGGAACATCGCTTCTGATCGTCGTGTCGGTGACACTCGATACGGTTGCGCAGATTCAGGGACACCTTATCGCCCAGCAATATGAGGGGTTGATCAAGAAGTCCAAACTTCGGGGAGGGAAGAGGGGACGATGAGACTTATTCTTTTGGGGCCACCCGGCGCAGGCAAGGGCACACAAGCCCAACGCCTGGTCGAAAAACACGGCATTCCGCAATTGTCGACCGGTGACATGCTGCGCGCAGCAGTCGCAGCGGAAACGGAAATCGGCCAGCGCGCCAAGGCGGTGATGGATGCCGGCGAACTCGTATCCGACGATATCGTCAACGCCATTGTTTCCGAGCGGGTTGATCAACCCGATTGCGCACGCGGCTTCATCCTTGACGGTTATCCGCGGACGCTGGTTCAGGCCGATGCGGTGGAAGCCATGTTGGCGAGCAAGGGCATGAAGCTTGATTCGGTCATCGAACTTGTTGTCGATGACCGGGCGCTTGTCGGCCGTATCGTCAAGCGGGCGGAAGAAGCTGCCGCCGCCGGCCAGCCGGTTCGCAAGGACGACAATCCCGAGGTGTTCGAAGAGCGCCTGCGCGAATATTACAAGAAGACCGCGCCGCTGACCGGTTACTATTACGCCAAGGGTGCTTTGCGCACCGTTGACGGGATGGGAACCATCGATGAGGTCACCGAGCAGATCGAACAGGTTTTGGCCACGCTCTGATCGGACAAGAGATATCGGCAGGCCGGTTTTTGCGCGTGCAAAGTCGGCCTGCCGCAAGGTTCCGGGCGAAGTTTCTGCGGCTCAAGAGCTTGACGAAAGCCTTGTTGTTCCGCTAAGACCCGCCCAACTCGCGACATGCAGGCGATTGGTGCGGTTTTTCCCAGTAAGACGGAGATACGGCTCTGGTCGCTTTAAGTGTGCCGGGAATCAGAATGCGCAATGAGGCTGATCTCGTCTGCAAGGGCACGGCTGGTTCATTGTTTCAGACTACCCGCAAGGGCCGGCCTCCACCGGACGCGGGCAACTATAACCCGCCGGCTTGACCGGCCCACATGGAGAAGCACATGGCCCGCATAGCAGGCGTCAATATTCCGACCAACAAGCGCGTCGTAATCGCACTGACCTACATTCACGGTATCGGTAACAAGTTTGCCCAGCAGATCGTGGAAAAGGTCGGTATTCCGTTGGACCGCCGCGTCAATCAGCTGTCGGATTCCGAAGTGCTGCAGATTCGTGAAACCATCGACCGCGACTATCAGGTTGAAGGCGACCTGCGCCGCGAGAACTCGATGAACATCAAGCGTCTGATGGACCTTGGTTGCTACCGCGGTCTGCGCCATCGTCGCGGCCTGCCGGTGCGTGGTCAGCGTACGCACACCAATGCCCGCACCCGCAAGGGTCCGGCAAAGGCGATCGCTGGTAAAAAGAAGTAATTTGGGCCCGCCTGGCTGGCGGCGACAATTTTGGCGCGGTGGATCTGTTGATCTCCGCGCTAACGTTTTCGCCTCCAATCAGGCGTCTCCCGGTGGAGCCGCTGGCGTTACGGCGGTGCAGATATCTCGAAAGGAAAATTCATGGCCAAGGAAGCCGGACGCGTCAAGCGTCGCGAACGCAAGAACATCTCGTCGGGCGTAGCCCACGTCAGTTCGACATTCAACAACACGATGATCACCATCACTGATGCACAGGGAAACACCATTTCCTGGTCGTCAGCCGGTGCCAAGGGTTTCAAGGGTTCGCGTAAGTCGACCCCGTTTGCTGCCCAGATGGCTGCTGAAGACGCCGCCAAGAAGGCGCAGGACCACGGCATGAAGACGCTCGAAGTCGAAGTTTGCGGTCCTGGTTCAGGTCGTGAATCGGCACTCCGCGCGCTGCAGGCTGCCGGTTTCACCATCACCTCGATCCGTGATGTGACCCCGATCCCGCACAATGGCTGCCGTCCGCGCAAGAAGCGTCGCGTCTGAGTTTGTTTCAGATTTATCGTCGGGCCGGGTTTTACCTTCGCCCGTTTAATTCTCTTCTCACTTGGCCGTCACGATTGGATGGTGCGGCAACAGGAAGGTATCAGACATGATTCAGAAAAACTGGCAGGAATTGATCAAGCCAAGCAAGGTCGAGTTCTCGACCACGAGCCGCACCAAGGCTTCTGTGGTTGCCGAACCGCTTGAGCGCGGCTTTGGCCTGACCTTGGGCAATGCCCTGCGTCGGGTGCTTTTGTCCTCGCTGCGCGGCGCTGCCGTCACGGCAGTGCAGATCGACGGCGTTCTGCATGAGTTTTCGTCGATCCCGGGTGTTCGCGAAGATGTCACCGACATCATTCTCAACATCAAGGAAATCGCCATCCGCATGGAAGGCGATGAAGCCAAACGCATGGTCGTGCGCAAGCAGGGTCCGGGCGTTGTCAAGGCAGGCGACATCCAGACCGTGGGCGATATCGAAATCCTCAATCCCGAGCACGTGTTGTGCACGCTGGATGAGGGCGCTGAAATCCGCATGGAATTCACCGTCAATAACGGCAAGGGCTATGTGCCGGCAGATCGCAATCGCGCTGAAGACGCGCCGATTGGCCTGATTCCGGTCGACAGCCTGTATTCGCCGGTCAAGAAGTGTTCCTACAAGGTGGAAAACACCCGTGAAGGACAGGTTCTCGATTACGACAAGCTGACCCTGACGCTGGAAACAGATGGCTCGGTGAGCGGTGAAGACGCTGTTGCATACGCAGCCCGCATTCTTCAGGATCAGCTCGGTGTGTTCGTCAACTTCGACGAGCCGCAGAAGGAAGTTCACGAGGAAACCGTCGCGGAACTCGCTTTCAACCCGTCGCTTCTCAAGAAGGTTGACGAACTGGAACTGTCTGTCCGTTCGGCCAACTGCCTCAAGAACGACAACATCGTCTACATCGGCGACCTTATTCAGAAGACGGAAGCCGAAATGCTCCGGACTCCGAACTTTGGCCGCAAGTCACTCAACGAGATCAAGGAAGTTTTGGCTTCCATGGGCCTGCATCTGGGTATGGAAGTTCCGTCCTGGCCGCCGGAGAATATCGAAGATCTCGCCAAGCGTTACGAAGACCAGTATTAAACCCTTAAGGCGGGCATAGGCCTGCATGTGAAGGAGACGAGCCATGCGCCATGGAAATTCCGGCCGCAAGCTGAACCGCACCTCTAGCCACCGCAAGGCGATGTTCGCCAACATGGCGGCTTCGCTCATTGTGCATGAGCAGATCGTGACCACCTTGCCAAAGGCCAAGGAAATCCGTCCGATCGTTGAAAAACTCGTTACGCTCGGCAAGCGCGGCGACCTGCATGCCCGCCGTCAGGCGATCTCGCAGATCCGCGACAACGATGCCGTTCGCAAGCTGTTTGACGCGATTGCGACCCGCTACGCCACCCGCCACGGCGGTTACATCCGGATCATGAAGGCCGGCTTCCGCACCGGCGACAACGCGCCGATGGCCGTTGTCGAATTCGTCGATCGCGATCCCGATGCCAAGGGCGCCCAGGACCGCGCTCGCGTGGCTGCCGAGGCTGCCGCAGAAGAAGCCGCGTAAGCGCTTCCTTCTGGCAAAGCAGAAAATTGAAAGGCCGGGTGCTTCGCGCATCCGGCCTTTTTCGTTGGACCCGGCCTCTGGGGCGCAGGATCGGTGTTTATGCATCGATCCCGTTTTTTGCGCGTACCTGCGTGAACGAGGGCTGTTTTCCGGGTGATCAGGCAGACCCGGCAATGGGCGAAGAACGTGCCCCCGTCGCCCGTTTCCAGGCCATGAAACGCCTGCGAACCAGGCGCCATCCGATCAGAACCACTATCAACCCCGCATAGATCAACTCCCGGGCGCCGATCACCTTGACCGACAGGTAAAAGTGCAGGGCTCCGGCTGCGGCAACCGGGTAAATCAGCCGGTGCAACTTGGCCCAGCCCGGCCCAAGCTTGCGGATTGACCATCGGTTGGATGTCAGCGCCAGCGGGATCAGCATTACCAGTGCCGCCATGCCGATGGTGATGAACCAGCGCTTGACGACATCATCAATGATCACGCCGAAAGCCAACCGCTTGTCGAGCACCATGTAGGCGAGGAAATGCATCGCCACGTAATAGAATGCCAACAGGCCGAGTGCCCGACGATAGCGCAGCCAGTTGATACCCGCCAAATCTCTGAGTGGCGAGATTGCCAGCGTCAGGATCAGAAACCGCAAGGCCCATTCGCCCAGCAGATGCTCAAAGATCTTGACTGGGTTGCCAATAAGTTGGCCCGTCGCGCCGAGATAGAATGTCCAGACAGCCGGAATCAGGCCAGCCGCATAGAGCGCCCAGATCGAGAGGCCGTGAAGCCGCTTTGGCATCGAGGGCAGTCGCATCATGGTCAGAAATTTGCTTTCAGATCCATGCCGTCATACAGGCTGGCGACCTCGTCGGCATAGCCGTTGAACGGCAAGGTTTCGCGCTTGTTGGAGCCGAAGAAACCGCCACCGCCGATCCGGTTCTCGGTAGCCTGGCTCCAGCGCGGGTGGTCGACCGCCGGATTGACGTTGGCGTAAAAGCCGTACTCGTAAGGGGCCAGTCGGTTCCATGTGGTTACTGGCTGCTCTTCGGTGAGTGTAATCTTAACGATCGACTTGACGCCCTTGAAGCCATATTTCCATGGCGTGACCAGCCGCACCGGGGCGCCATTCGTGTTGGGCAGCGTCTTGCCATAGAGGCCTGTCGCCAGGATCGTCAGCGGATGGCGCGCCTCGTCAAGCCTGAGGCCTTCGACATAGGGCCAGTTCAGCGGCTGGAACACGCCGCGCTGCCCCGGCATTTCCTCCGGGCGAACCACGGTTTCAAAGGCAACATAGCGGGCGCTGCCGAGTGGTTCGACCCGGTCAAGCAGGGCAGCAAGTGGAAAGCCGATCCAGGGGATCACCATCGACCAGGCTTCCACGCACCGCATCCGGTAGACCCGCTCTTCGAGTTCAAATCCCAGCAGATCGTCCTGGTCGAAATTCATCGGCTTGTTGACCAGACCATCGACCTTGAGCGTCCAGGGAAGCGGGTTGAAGTCGCCCGAATTGGCGGCCGGATCGTCCTTGCCGGTGCCGAATTCGTAGAAATTGTTGTAGCTGGTGACATCCTTCTCGGGTGTCCACTCTTCTTTCGGATCATACCCGCCAGGCTTTGATGCGAGCGCTTGTTGTGCAATGGCTGCCTGCGCAAGCGAGGGCATTGATAGCGCGATCCCACCGGCGGCGGTCATGCGCAGCATGTCGCGGCGGTTGAGATAACTGTCTTCTGGTGTGATCTGCGAGCTGGCGATCGGGCGAGGGTGGTAGCGTGGCATGGCGGTGAGGACTCCCGTAAGGTCGACAAGGTGTGGTTCATGCGCGTGTTGCCCCATCAAGATAGCGGTTAGGGTGGCCTGACAAGGGCCGTTCTGGCCACTTTTTCGTGTAGTCGGTGTGAGTTGCACCTGTTGCGCACGGTCGCCGGATGGAGAAGTGTGTGAGTTGGGCGACAGAATTGCCGCAGGCGCGATTGGCGCGCTGCCTTGAAGCCGCCAAACTGGTGATGACTTTGCTGCACCAGTCAGGCCATACTATTGCAAAACATTGAGGATTCCCGCCATGATTCCAGATCGCTCGCGCCTCCGCGTCATTTCATTTGCCTTGCTCGCTGTCTTTGCGCTTGTTGCGGCGACGCCGTTGCCTGTGGTGGCTCAGGATGCGGTCGGCAACGCGGCCAGTGACTCGGTCGGCGACGCAATCGGCAAGCTGTTCAAGGACGTGCTGCGCGGCACCACCGAGCCGGGCGTCGATTCGCTCACACCTCCGGCAACCACAGAGCCGCAGCGCCAATTGCCTGCATCGCGCGCCCAGGTAATGCAGTCGTTCTCGCCGCTGGTGAAAGCCACCGCGCCGGCTGTGGTCAATGTCTATGCCGACCGTCTGGTCCAGCGCCGGTCTTCACCCTTTGCGGGCGATCCGTTTTTTGAACAGTTTTTCGGCCAGCGTCTGCCCAACCGCACCGAACGCCAATCCTCGCTTGGCTCCGGCGTCATCATCCAGAGCAGCGGGCTGGTGGTCACCAACAACCATGTGATCAAGGATGCTGACGACATCCGCATCGCTCTGGCCGACGGGCGCGAATTCAACAGCCGCATCCTACTCAAGGACGAGCGCTTTGATCTCGCAGTGCTCCAGATCGAAGGCGATGGGCCGTTCCCGGTGATCGAGTTTGGTGACACCGATTCCATCGAGGTCGGCGATATCGTGCTCGCCATCGGCAATCCGTTCGGTGTCGGCCAGACCGTGACCAGCGGCATTGTCTCGGCTCTGGCGCGCAACCGCGTCGGCGTCTCCGATTTCGGTTTTTTTATCCAGACCGATGCAGCCATCAATCCGGGTAATTCCGGTGGCGCGTTGATTGACATGAATGGCCACCTGATAGGTATCAACACGGCGATCTTTACCCGTTCCGGCGGCTCCAACGGCATCGGCTTTGCCACCCCCGCCAATCTGGTGCGGGCTGTGGTCGAAACCGCGGAATCGGGTTCCGATATTTTCGAGCGGCCTTATATCGGTGCCACGTTTGAAACCGTGACATCCGACATCGCCGAAGCGCTCGGCCTCGATCACGCCACCGGCGCGCTGATCTCCGATGTGGCCGCCGATGGACCGGCCGCCAAGGCGGGCCTGCGCGCCGGCGACATCATCCTGGGCTTCAATGGCCAGCCGGTGGAACATCCCGATGCGCTGGGCTACCGTCTCGCCACCACCGGCGTCGGCGCCACCGCCGAACTCGATGTCCTGGGCCGCAAGGGGCGCAAGACCGTCAAGATCACCTTGCAGGCGGCGCCCGCCGACGATCCGCGTGATCGACGGACGCTGGAGGGAGAGAACCCGTTTGCCGGCGCTGTGGTCTCCAACATCACCCCGCGGATTGCCGATCAATTGCGGCTGTCGCCATCGTTGCGCGGTGTGATCATCATCGAGGTGCCACGCCAGTCGTTGGCGTCGCGCTACGGGTTCCGGCCGGGTGACATCATCTCCGATGTCAACGGCGCCACCATCACCACGGTCGATGGTCTCGCCGAAGTGCTGAAAAGAGGCGCCAATTTCTGGCGTTTCGAGATCATTCGCGACGGTCGGCGCATCCGCCAGATCATTCGGTGACAAGATGAGTGACCTTTTCGCCGATCCTGCAGCCATGGACAACGCCAAGCGTCCACTTGCCGATCGCTTGCGGCCGGCGAGTCTGGCTGAAGTCACCGGCCAGCCGCATCTGACCGGCGCCGATGGTGCCATCACCCGGATGATCGCCTCGGGCAGTCTAGGCTCGATGATCTTCTGGGGCCCGCCAGGCACCGGCAAGACCACGGTGGCGCGGCTGCTGGCCGGCGAGACCGATCTGGCATTTGACCAGATCTCGGCAATCTTTTCCGGCGTTGCCGATCTCAAGAAAGTGTTCGAGACGGCACGTGCCCGGCGCATGTCAGGGCGTCAGACACTGCTGTTCGTCGACGAAATCCATCGCTTCAACCGCGCCCAGCAGGACAGCTTCCTGCCGGTGATGGAAGATGGCACCATCGTGCTGGTCGGCGCCACCACCGAAAATCCTTCGTTTGAACTCAATGCTGCGCTGCTCTCACGCGCCCGGGTACTAACCTTCAAGTCGCATGACGAGGAAAGCCTCGAAAGCCTGCTGGTGCGCGCTGAAACCGACACGGGCAAGCCGTTGCCGCTCGAGCCCGACGCGCGGACGAGCCTGCTCAGGATGGCCGATGGCGATGGTCGTGCCGTGTTGACGCTGGCCGAGGAAGTCTGGCGTGCCGCCCGTGACGACGAGATGTTCGACACCGAGGCGCTGGTGGGGATCGTCCAGCGCCGCGCGCCGGTCTACGACAAGGGCCAGGACGGCCATTACAATCTCATTTCAGCTCTGCACAAATCGGTGCGCGGTTCGGATCCCGATGCCGCGCTCTATTATCTCTGCCGGATGTTTGATGCTGGCGAGGATCCGCTGTTTCTGGCTCGACGGCTGGTGCGCATGGCCTCGGAGGAAATCGGCATGGCCGATCCGCAGGCGCTCGTGGTCGCCAATGCCGCCAAGGATGCCTATGATTTTCTGGGCTCGCCGGAGGGTGAACTGGCCCTGGCCCAAGCTTGCGTCTATCTCGCCACGGCACCCAAATCCAACGCCGTCTACACCGCCTATAAAGCCGCAAGGCGGGTCGCCAAGGAGGGAGGCTCGCTGCTGCCGCCCAAGCACATCCTCAATGCGCCGACCAAGCTGATGAAGGCCGAGGGCTATAACGAAGGCTACCGCTACGACCACGACGAGCCCGATGCCTTTTCCGGACAAGACTATTTTCCCGAAAAGCTTGGCCGCAAGCAATTCTACGATCCGCCCGAGCGTGGCTTTGAGCGCGATATCCGCAAGCGGCTGGAGTTCTGGTCGCGGCTGCGGCAGGAACGCGCAGACAAGGGGTAGGGAGCATGCGTGCTGACACGCCGCAGCCTGATCCGTCCTCAAACCCTTCCCGGCGGCCGACAATAGGCATCATGGGCGCAGGTGCCATTGGGCTCTATGTCGGCGGCATGCTGGCCGCCTCGGGCGCCCAGGTCGCGTTTGTCGCCCGCGGGGTAACGCTTGCATCGCTGTCACGCGGGCTGACGCTAACGCGCTATGATGGTTTCCACACCACGCTCAAGCCTGAGCGGTACCGCGCCGGCGGGGTGGAACTGCTTGCCAGGTGCGACATCATCCTGTTTTGCACCAAATCCGGAGACACCGAAACAGCTGCCGCCGAGTTGGCGGGTGTGATTGGCCCCACCGCCACAGTGATCAGTCTGCAAAACGGTGTTGGCAATGTCGACGTGCTGAAAGCGTGTCTGTCTGGCCATCAGATAATTGCCGGATCGGTGCCCTTCAATGTGGTGCGGCTGTCGCCCAACGCGGTTCACTGTGCGATGGAGGGAACCGTGCTGCTGGGCAGCTCAGCCGCCACCGAGCTGCTTGTGGCAATAGCCCGGGGCGGGCGTCTGAAGATGGCTGCCCGCGCCGATATTGAGGCAGTGCAATGGGGCAAGCTTCTGCTCAATCTCAATAACGGCCTCAACATCTTGAGCGGCGTTCCGTTGTTTCAGCAATTCCGCGATCCGGGTTACCGGCAGGTGCTGGCGATGGCGATGGGTGAACTTCTGGCAGCGCTCGACGCGGCCGGTATCAAACCGGTCGGCGCCACCCGCACCAATCCGAGGCTGATCCCCCGTGTGTTGCGGCTGCCAACCCCTGTGTTTCAGGTTGTTGCGCGCCAACAACTCAAGATGGATGACACCGCGCGGTCGTCATCCTGGGACGACCTCATGGCCGGCAAGTCTGCCGAAACCAGGTTTCTCAACGGTGCAGTCTGCCGTCTGGCCGAATCCCATGGCCGCACCGCGCCGGTCAATGCGCTGATTTGCGATCTGGTGGATGCGGCCTTTGCCGCCGGAACCTCGCCGGAATTGCCGGGCTCGGTGCTATTGGCGAAGGCGCGTCGCGTAAGCGGTTGACCTGCGTCAATGCCGGATCTTCGCCCGTGGGGCATTCTCTGCCCGAACAGATCAAGGAGAGTGCACCATGCCCATTCTGGTTCTATACGCCACGGTCGAAGGTCACAGTCGCAAGATTGCCGAACATGCTGCCAACCAGCTTGAAGAACTCGGCCACAGCGTCATCGTCGGCGACGTTCGCGAGCCTGGCTTTGCCATTCCGGGCAGGTTTGACGGTGTGCTCCTGTGTGCGCCGATCCATATGGGGCGCTATCCCGACGCGATGGTCCGGTTCCTGCACGACTGGAAGGATGCGCTGGAAGCGGTCCCCACGGCGCTGATCTCGGTTACGCTCGGCATTCACAGCGAAAACGCCGAGGAACGCGCCGAGGCCGAGGGGTTTCCGGCCAAGCTGGAGCGCAAGACCGGCTTTCGTCCACGCCGCATCCATCACGCTGCCGGCGCGCTGAAATTTCTCGAATATGACTTTTTCAAACGCATGCTGATGCGCCAGATCTCCGCCAGCGAGGATGGGCCGCTCGACACCGGCAAGGACCATGAATTTACCGACTGGGCAGCGCTTGATGCCTTTGTGCAGGAATTTGCCGACGACATCGCGCTGGCGGGCAAGGGCTGAGCGGTGTTGCACCGGAAATCCGGGTTACTGCCCGGAACTGGTGTCTTTATCAGCGCGTCAAATTCGGTTAAGCAGCGTGGATGAACGCACTTCTTCTTGTCTTTATCGGCGGCGGGTTCGGCGCCGTGGCGCGCCATCTCTCGGCATCGGCGGTAATCCGCTGGTCAGGCCCCGGATTTCCTTGGGGAACAATGGTCGTCAACATTGTCGGATCGCTGGCCATGGGCCTGCTGATCGCCTGGCTGGCGCGGCGCTCGGCGGGTGACGCGCATCTGCGATTGTTGCTGGCAACCGGCTTTCTCGGCGGATTTACCACCTTTTCCGCATTTTCGCTTGATGCAGTGACGCTTTACGAGCGTGGCGCGTTGACGGCGGCGGCTGCCTATGTGATTGCCAGCGTGACATTGTCCATTCTCGCGCTGTTTGGCGGCCTCTGGCTTGCGCGCCAGCTCTGAGAACAAATCCAAGAGACCCATCATGGCGGGCGTACAGCTCATACAGGTCGAACCAGACGAAGCCGGCATGCGGCTCGATCGCTGGTTCAAGGTGCATTTTCCAGGCCTCGGCTTCGGGCCGCTGCAAAAGCTGCTCAGATCCGGGCAAGTCCGCGTTGATGGTGGTCGGGTCAAATCCGACGCGCGGGTGCAGCCCGGTCAGACCATCCGGGTTCCGCCGATGGATGTCGACGAGAAATCCACCGGCCCGCTGACTGCCAAGACCATTCGCAACAGCAATGACCACGATGTGCTCAGTCAGATGCTGCTGCACGAGGATTCCAAGGTACTGGTGTTCAACAAGCCCGCCGGGCTTGCGGTTCAGGGCGGCTCCGGCGTCACCCGCAATGTGGATGAAATGCTGGAAGCCTGGCGCAACAAGAAAGGCGAAAAGCCGCGACTTGTGCATCGGCTTGACCGCGACACCTCCGGGGTTCTGGTGGTTGCCCGCACCCGCGGTGCGGCGCAGGCGCTGACTGCGGCCTTCCGCGAGCGCACCACCAAGAAAACCTACTGGGCACTGGTCAAGGGCGTGCCGCGCGACAGGGAAGGCAAGATCTCCACCTGGCTGATCAAGGAAGCCACCGAGGATGGCGACCGGATGCGCGTAGCCAGGCATGGAGAGCAGGGCGCCGACCATGCGGTGTCCTATTACCGGATCATCGACAAGGCCGCCCAGAACCTCGCCTGGCTCGAATTCGAGCCCTATACCGGCCGCACCCACCAGCTGCGTGTCCATGCGCTGCATCTGGGCCACCCGATCATCGGTGATCCAAAGTATTCCGATACCGACTACAACTGGGAATTCCCCAGCGGCATGCAGAAACGGCTGCATTTGCTGGCGAGGCATATTTCGGTGCCGCATCCCGATGGCGGGCGGCTGTCGGTGACCGCCCCCTTGCCACCGCACATGGTTCAATCCTGGAACCTGCTTGGTTTTGAGGAATCCACAGCCGGGGAGAAGGATGAATGAAGCTGGCGCTGTTTGACTGCGACGGCACGCTGGTTGACAGCGCCGCTGTAATCCATGCTTGCATGGAGCGCACATTTGTTGATTTTGGCGCAGCCCGGCCGACACTCGATCTTACCAAGTCGATCATCGGGTTGACGCTTGATCTCGCGATCGCGCAAATGCTGGCCCGGCCGGTCGACGAAGAAATTACGGCGATGACCGCACGTTACAAGGAGCATTTCACGCTCCACCTTGAGTCGGGTGGAGCGCCGGAGCCCGCCTATGACGGAATTCTGCCGCTGATAGATGCCCTGGCGGGGCGTGACGATGTCATTCTTGGCGTGGTCACCGGCAAGTCGCGCCGCGGCCTCGATGCGATATTGGCCAATCACGACATGACCAAGTCCTTCTTTGTCACCCGTACCGCCGATGATTGCCCCTCCAAGCCACACCCGGCGATGGTGCTTGAATGCTGCGCGCATGCCGGCATTGAGCCTGAAAGCACAGTGGTGATCGGCGACGCGATCTACGACATGCAAATGGCGGTCAACGCCGGCGCGCGCGGCATCGGTGTCGCCTGGGGCTATGCGCCTGTCGACGCGCTGCACGCCGCCGGTGCACGGCACGTGGTCAACCACGCCGACGAGATCGCCGCCCTTATCTGACGACAGGAGACGCTCCCATGCGCGATATTCTCAGCGATCTTGATCTTGGTGACGGCAAGATGTCCGATCCGGTCCAGCAGGCACAGGTGGGACTGCGCAAGAAATTGCCCAAGCGGTTCTACACCCAAGCCGCCGCGGTGCCAGGCGCCGAGGGCGGGTTTGTGGTAGCGCTTGACGGCAAGAGCGTTCGCACCCCCTCGCGCCATGAACTCGGCGTGCCGGATCAAACCCTTGCCGAGGCGATTGCTGCCGAATGGGCGGCTCAGGCAGAAACCATCGATCCGGCGACGATGCCGCTCACCCGCATGGTCAATACCGCACTCGATGGCGTCTCCATGGCGCGGGAAGCCGTGTTCGAGGAGATCCTGAGCTACGGCGGGTCCGATCTGTTGTGTTACCGCGCAGGAACTCCGGAAGCGCTGGCGACCCGCGAAGCTGAAATCTGGGATCCCTATCTCGACTGGGCGTCAAATCAGGGAGCGCGGCTGGTGCTGGCCGAAGGCATCGTCCATGTCGAACAGCCCGCCGAAGCCATTCGGGCTCTGGCGGTCTTGTTGCGGCGCCATTCCTCTGATCTGCAAATGACGGCGCTGCACGCGGTCACCTCTCTGACCGGCTCGCTGCTGCTGGCGCTGGCGCTGGCCGAGGGCCAGGCGACCCCTTCTGAAATATGGGACGCTGCGCATGTCGATGAGGATTTCAACGTGGCCCATTGGGGTGAGGACCACGAGGCCGCCGCGCGCCGAGCCAAGCGGCAGGTCGAATTCGAGGCGGCAGCGCTGGTTCTCGATTCCTGCAAGCCCTG